>NZ_JAWIRS010000018.1:0-6213 GCF_036320005.1 Stenotrophomonas sp. SMYL11 | reverse complement strand
TGACCGGCTGGCGGCCCCGCCTGTCGCCCCCGCGCCCACACCCCTCGCTGTCCCCCCCGCTTCTCCATATCGAAAACAGGATCCACACGCCGCAGAAGCCGGCGCCGATGAAACCGCATACACCCAGTGCCAGCAGCCAGCGGCTGGAGACGCCGCCAACGCTGTGCATCACGATCGACGAGCCGATGATCAGGGCGGCAGTGACGATGCCCATCACCAGCCGGTTCGCCGCACGGTTGACCTGCTCGCCGAAGCCCTGCAGTGCGCTGGTTTCCACCTTCAGCTGCAGGCGCCCACGGCGCGCGGCCTGGACCAGCTTGCGCAGGTCGCGGGGCAGTTCGCCGGCGAAGTCGACCAGGCCCAACAAGCTGCGGCGGCCGCGCTTGAGCAGGGCCTTGGGCGCATAGCGCTGCAGTACCACCCGTTCCAGGAACGGGCGCGCGGCGCTGGCCATGTCGAAATCCGGGTCCAGCTGCCGCCCCATCCCTTCCAGTGTCAAGAAGGCCTTGATCATCAGCGCCAGGTCGGCCGGCAGGGTCAGGCTGTAGCTGCGCAGCAGCTGGGTGATGTCGCCCAGCATCAGGCCGATGCGCAGGTCCTTCAGCGGCACGCCACGGTACTGGTCGACGAACTGGCTGATGTCGTGCTGCAGCCGGTTCTCGTCCACTTCCACGCCGCCCGCCCAATCCAGCAGAACGTCGGCCACACCCTGCGGGTCCTGCTCGACCAGGCCATGCAGTAGCTGCGCGACCTGGAAGCGCCGCACCTCCGACAACGCACCGACCATGCCGAAATCGATCACACCGATGCGGCCATCACGCAGGTAGATGATGTTGCCCGGGTGCGGATCGGCGTGGAAGCTGCCGTCCTCCAGCACCATCTTCAGCACGATGTCCGCACCGCGCCGCGCCAGTTCGCGCCGGTCCAGCCCGGCCGCATCGACGCCGGCCAGATCACGCCCTGGAATGCCGTCGACGAAGTCCTGCACGTTCAAGCTTTCGCAGGTCCACTGCCAGTGCACGCGGGGAATCAGGATATCGTCGCGGCCCTTGAAGTTGCACGCGATGCGCTCGGCATTGCGGCATTCGGCGGCGAAATCCAGCTCGCGGCGTAGCGACACTGTGAACTGCTGCACCACCTCGGCCGGGCGGTAACGGCGCAGATCCAGAAGCCGGGCTTCAACGATTTCGGCCAGGCGGGCCAGCAGCCGCAGGTCCGCTTCGACCACATCGCGGATGCCGGGCCGCCGCACCTTCAGCACCACCTCGCTACCGTCATGCAGGCGCGCGCGATGGGCCTGCGCCAGCGAGGCGGCGGCCATCGGGATTTCATCAAGGAAGGCGAACACTTCTGAAGGCGATGCGCCAAGATCGGCCTCGAGCTGCTCGCGGATATCCGCGTACGGCAGCGCCGGCACCGCATTCTGCAGTTCAGAGAGCTCGGCGATCCATTCCGGCGGCAGCAGGTCGACGCGCGTCGCCAGCACCTGGCCAAGCTTGACGAAGGTCGGGCCGAGATCCTGCATGGCGCTGCGCACGCGTACCGGCGCGGTCATCCGCAGCAGTTCCTGTCGCTCTTCGTTCCAGTGCAGCAGGCGCCCTGCCCGCTCCAGCACCGTGGCCAGGCCGATGCGCCGCACCAGGTCGCCGAAGCCATAGCGGATCAGGACGACGGCGATTTCCTGCAGCCGGCCCAGGTCACGGACCGTGCCCAGCGTTTCCCACATCATGCGTGCTCCGGACGATTACCGGAGCAGCATGTCACAGCTGGGCGTCGATACCGCGCAATGCCGCCGCCACGGTTTGCCGGCGGATGGCTTCGCGGTCGCCGTCGAACTGGAAGAGTTCGGCACGGGCGTAGCCCCCACGGCGCTTCCAGCCGATCCAGACACTGCCGACCGGCTTGTCCGGACTGCCACCGCCGGGGCCGGCGATACCGGTCACCGCCACGGCGATACCGGCGCCGGAATTGACCAGCGCACCGGACACCATCTCCAGCACGGTTTCGCGGCTGACCGCACCAAACTGCTCCAGCGTCTGCGCGCGCACGCCCAGCAGGCGCTGCTTGGCCTCGTAGCTGTAGACCACCATGCCGCAGTCGAAGAACGCCGAGGAACCGGCGATGTCGGTCATGCACTTGGCGATCCAGCCACCACTGCAGCTTTCAGCGGTCACGAGCTGCAGCGAAGCCTGCTGCAGGCGCTGCCCGAGCGCGGCGGACTGGGCGTTGAGTTCAACGTCGGTGGGAATGGACATCGGCATGACGGTGGGGTGAAGAACCTGCACGTTGTACCGCAGATGACAGCCGGATGTCGCGCCCCTCGGCATGGTTGCGCTGCCGGCCAGCGGCCGGCACTACCGGGCATGGGCCGCTACCTCACCACTCCGGCAGTTTCTCCGGCAACAGCGCCCGGATCGGCGCGCCGTCGGCACTGGCAGCCAGTTTTTCGGCTTCGGCAATCGGCAGGTCGACCTGCAGCAGCCAGCCGTCTTCGTCGGCCTGCTCGCTGCGGATCACTTCCAGCTGGTGCAGGCGCGCACGCAGGCGGCCGGCATCCGGCGGCAGGCGCAGTTCGCCGGTGACATGCTGCAGGCCCAGGCGCTTGCCCAGCACCGCCTGCAGCAGCTCCAGGCCCTGCCCGTCACGCGCGGATATCCATACGCGTTCGCGCCGCGACTCGTCCGGGATACCGTCCTGGCCATCGTGGCGGACGTCGGCGCCCTCGATCCGGTCGATCTTGTTGAACACCAGCAACTGCGGCAGGTCACCTGCACCGACTGCGGTCAGTACCTCGTCGACCTGGGCGATGCGCTCCTCGCGGTGCGGATCGGCGGCGTCGACCACATGCAGGAGGAAATCAGCCTCGCGCGCCTCGGACAGGGTCGAGCGGAACGCAGCGACCAGGTCATGCGGCAGGTCGCGGACGAAGCCGACGGTGTCGGCCAGCACCACGTTGCCGCCCGGCACCGCGATGCGGCGCACGGTCGGGTCCAGCGTGGCAAACAGCTGGTCGGCGGCATAAGCCTCGGCGCCGGTCATGGCATTGAACAGGGTCGACTTGCCGGCGTTGGTATAGCCGACCAGGGCCACGCGCGGCAGCTCGCTGCGCACGCGCGCACGGCGCATCTGGGTGCGCTGCACCTCGACCTTTTCCAGCCGTTTCTGCAGCTGCTCGACCCGCTTCTGCAACAGGCGGCGGTCGGTTTCCAGCTGGGTTTCACCCGGGCCGCGCAGGCCGATGGAACCGCCGCGCTGGCGCTCCAGGTGGGTCCAGCCGCGCACCAGCCGCGTGGCCAGGTGACGCAGCTGCGCCAGCTCGACCTGCAGCTTGCCTTCGTGGCTGTGCGCACGCTGGGCGAAGATGTCCAGAATCAGGCCGGTTCGGTCGATCACCCGGCGCTCGAGGAAGCGTTCCAGGTTGCGCTCCTGGCCCGGGCTCAACGCATGGTTGACCAGGATCAGGTCGGCACCGCTGGCATCGGCCGCGGCCTTTATCTCGTCCAGCTTGCCGCTGCCGATCAGGGTCGACGGATTCGGACGGTCCAGGCGCGCGGTGATCGTCGCGGCGATGCTGGCCCCAGCCGAGCGGGCCAGATCACCGAATTCTTCCAGCACATCGTCTTCCAGCTTGCCGAAATGGGGCTGGATCAACAGGGCGTGTTCGCCCTTTTTCGAGCGGTCAAACATTCACCGCTCCGGTATTACTCGTCTGCTTCATCACCTGCCTGACCACCTTCACCCGACTGCACGTAACCACCGCCCGGACCGACCTTCACATTGCGTGCCGGAACGACCGTGGAAATGGCGTGCTTGTAGACCATCTGACTGACCGTGTTGCGCAGCAGGACCACGAACTGGTCGAACGACTCGATCGTGCCCTGCAGCTTGATGCCGTTGACCAGGTACACCGAAACCGGCACGCGTTCGCGCCGCAGTGCGTTCAAGAAAGGATCCTGCAGCGATTGCCCCTTGGACATTGCACACTCCTGATTATTGTTCTTATTGGGTTGCCGACGGTTGCCACGGCCCCCGAGCCGCCCGCCGACCGATGATGTTACACGGCTGGCGGGGGTTCAGCGTGCGACGAAGGTCGACACCGCGCCGGCCAGGCGCTCCTGGTCGATATGGGGGTCGAACCAGCGCGCATCAAGCTCGCCGCGCAGCCAGGTCAGCTGGCGCTTGGCCAGCTGGCGGGTGGCGAAGATCGCCTTGTCACGGAAGCGGGCGGCATCGCCCTCCCCGTCCAGGTACTCCCAGGCCTGCCGATAGCCGACCGCGCGCACAGCCGGCAGGTCCAGCGGCGCCTCCACGGCGGCCATTTCCGGCATCGCGCGCAACGCTCGCACCTCGTCGAGAAAGCCCTGCGCCAGCATGGCGTCGAAGCGCGCCTCGATACGCTGGTGCAGCACCGCGCGATCACGCGGCGCCAGGATCAGCTTGAGGGTGCGCACCGGCAACGGCGCCAAGCCCGGCCGGCGCTGCCATTCAGTGATGGGCGTGCCGGTCAGGCGATAGACCTCCAGCGCCCGCTGGATGCGTTGCGGGTCGGTGGCATGGATGCGTGCCGCCGCGGCTGGATCGACCTTTGCCAGCTCTGCGTGCAGCGCCGCCCATCCACGCTCGGCTGCCTCCGCGCTGAGCGCTTCGCGCGTCGCCGGATCGGCCTCCGGCATCGGGGACAGGCCCTGTAACAAGGCGCGGAAGTACAGGCCAGTGCCACCGGCCAGGATCGGCATCTTGCCGCGTGCCACGATGTCGGCCACGACCCGGCCGGCATCGGCGGCGAATTCGGCTGCCGAGTAGGTCTGCCAAGGATCGCGCAGGTCCAGCAGATGGTGCGGCGCCTGCGCACGCTCTGCCGCATCGGGCTTGGCCGAACCGATATCCAGGTGGCGGTACACCAGCGCCGAATCGACGCTGACGATTTCGCCATCCAACTGCTGTGCCAGGGCGATCGCGGTGGCGGTCTTGCCACTGGCGGTCGGCCCCATCACGGCGATCGCCAGTGGCCACCGGTCGATGCCCATCAGTCTTCGTCCGGCCAGCGGATCGTCGGCGTGGCGTCGGCACGCGGCGTCGGCACGGCTTCCACCGCCTGCCAGATCTTCAGCGCATCGACGGTGGCCGCCACGTCATGCACGCGCACGATGCGCGCGCCACGCTGGACCGCGATCAGGTGCGCGGCTACCGAAGCCGCCACGCGCTCGGACGGCGTGTCGCGGCCGGTCAGTTCGCCGAGGCTGCGCTTGCGTGACAGGCCCGCCAGCATCGGCACGCCCAGTTCCAGGAAGCGCTCCGAACGCGCCAGCAGGGTCATGTTGTGGGCGGTGGTCTTGCCGAAGCCGAAGCCGAGGTCGATCAGCAGGTTTTTCTTCGCGATGCCCGCCATCTCGGCAGCGAACAGGCGCTGCACCAGGAAACCGTGCACCTCGGCGACCACGTCGTCGTAGTGCGGATCGGCCTGCATGTGGCCCGGCTCGCCCTGCATGTGCATCAGCACCACCGGCACGCCGGCTGCAGCGGCGGCATCCAGCGCCCCCTCCTGGCGCAGGCCGTAGATGTCGTTGATCATGCCGGCGCCAGCGGCCACCGCCGCGCGCATCACCTCCGGCTTGAAGGTGTCGATGCTGATCGGCACCTGGGTGAGGGCGGCCAGCTGCTCGATCACCGGAAGCACCCGGCGCAGCTCGTCCTCGACCGATACCGGGGCAGCGCCGGGGCGGGTGGATTCGCCACCGATATCGAGCAGGTCCGCGCCCTCCTCGACCAGCTTCAGGCCATGTGCGACCGCGGTCTCGGTGGTGTCGTGCGCGCCGCCATCGGAGAACGAATCCGGGGTGACGTTGACGATGCCCATAACCCGGGCACGGTCCAGGCGCAGGATGCGGCCGGCGCAATCGAGCTGGGGCGAGGTATCGAACATGGGCAATCCTGCAGGGACAACGGCGGGTAGTTTAGTTCGGCAGGGCGGCGCCCTGCACCCGCAGAGGCAACGGCCACAGCAAGAGCCCAAGCAACAGCAGAAGCTGGTTTCCTGAGGGTAGCCGGGGTGGGTCCGGTTGCGGGAGACGCCGTAAACCCATCCATGAAGTGACCCCCGGGAGTTGGACACCAGATCCAACCCCGAGGGATACATGAACAGATACGACGCGCGTTTCAAACTGCTGGTCGCCAAGGAGGCCTGCAAGACCTCCACATCGGTCAAAGCCATTG
>NZ_JAWIRS010000017.1:66422-94447 GCF_036320005.1 Stenotrophomonas sp. SMYL11 | reverse complement strand
GCGGGGGGGGGGGGGGGGGGGGGGGGGGGGGGGGGGGGGGGGCGGGGGGGGGGGGGGGGGGGGGGGGGGGGCGCGCCCCCCCCCCGCCCCCCCCCCGCCCCCCCCCCCCCCCCCCGCCCCGCTCACGACGCAGACTTTGCGCCGCCCACCACGAGGGGCTCCGCCGTTGGCCGCCCTTACGGCAGCGCACGCGCCATCATCGCCGTCAGCTCCAGCCCCGCCGGCAGCGTCCCGAATGCCAGCCCATGCTCCCCTTCCAGCCGGCTACGCACGAATGCCTCCGCCATCGGGCTGCGCGCACGCAACAGCAGCGCCGCCTGCAGCAGCAGCGCAGTGCGCTCGCAGAACAGCCGCGCCTGCGATTCTTCCGGTGGCGGTGCCGCTGCCCAACGCTGCAATGCCGCTGCATAGCGCCCATCACGGTCAGCCACCGATGCCAGCTCGCCGCGCAGCGCCGCCATCGCCTCCGGTTCACGCGCCAGCGCACGCAGCACATCCAGGCACTGGATGTTGCCGCTACCCTCCCAGATCGAATTCAACGGTGCCTGCCGGTACAGGCGCGGCAGCATCGACTCCTCCACGTAGCCCGCACCGCCCAGGCATTCCTGCGCTTCATTGACGAAGGCGGGCGCGCGCTTGCACAGCCAGTACTTGCCCAGCGCCGTTCCCAACCGCGCCATCGCGGCTTCGTTGGCATCCACACCGGCGCGATCCACCGCGCACGCGATCCGCATCGCCAACACCGTGGCCGCTTCCGACTCCAGCGCCAGATCAGCCAGCACGTTGGTCATCAGCGGGTGCTCGACCAGCAGCTTGCCGAAGGTACGTCGATGACGTGCGTGGTGCAGCGCCTGCGCCAGCGCCATGCGCATCTCCGCCGCTGCACCCAGCATGCAGTCCAGGCGGGTCATCATCACCATGCCGATGATGGTGGCCACGCCGCGCCCCTCTTCGCCCACGCGCCAGGCCTGTGCGCCGCAGAACTCGACCTCGCTGGAAGCGTTGGCCCAATCGCCGAGCTTGTCCTTCAGCCGCATCAACCGGAACGCATTGCGGTCACCATCGGCCAGCCGGCGCGGCATCAGCAGGCAGGTCAGGCCTCCCGGCGCCTGCGCCAGCACCAGGAAGCCATCGCACATCGGTGCGGAAAAGAACCACTTGTGGCCCACCAGACGGTAACGCTCGCCATCGATCGGTTCGGCGCGCGTACTGTTGGCACGGACATCCGAGCCGCCCTGCTTCTCGGTCATGCCCATGCCCAGGGTGATGCCGGCCTTGTCCGCCACCGGCACGTCGCGCGGATCATAGACCGGCGCAGCGGCCTTGCGCGCCCACTCGGCCAGATGCGGCTGCGAATGCAGTACCGCCACTGCCGCATGGGTCATGGTCAACGGGCAGCTGGTGCCCGCCTCGGCCTGGTGATGCAGGTAGCTCAACACCGCACGTGCCACGTGCGCGCCGGGCTGCGGCTCATGCCAGGACAATCCAGCGACGCCGTGCGATTTTGCCGTGTCCATCAACTGGTGATAGGCCGGATGGAACTCCACGGTGTCGATGCGATGGCCCTGTGCATCATACGTGCGCAGCCGCGGACGATCACGGTTGGCATCGAAGCCGAGCCGGTACAGTTCATCACCGGCGAGTGCACCATAGACACCCAGTCGCGGCGCGAAGCTGGCGGCGCCTTCGCGCTGTACGGCCTCCATCAGCGCCACGTCGTCGGTCCACAACTGTCGCCCTGCGAACGGCGGCGGCTGGTTCAACACCACATGGGTTTCATACGGTGCGTTGCTGCTGAAGCTGGGTCCACTCATCCGGTCCATCCTGGCGGCAAGAGGTCTGCGGCCCGATTGTGCCGCATCACCTGCCAAGCCCGTGTTCAGGCCGGTTCTCACCCTCTGCACGAGACGCAGGCCACAGTGACCGCATGGCAGGCAACGACGATCTGGTGGTGCTGCGCCCGGAGGGGCTGTACTGCGCCGCCGGCGATTTCCATATCGACCCGTGGCGACCGGTAGCGCGCGCGGTCATCACCCATGGCCACGGCGACCACGCCCGCCCGGGCATGGGGGAGTACCACTGCAGCGAAGGCAGCCTGCCGATCCTGCGCTGGCGCCTGGGTGACGTGCCGGTGCAGGCGCATCCCGAGGGTGCAGCATTCCAGCTTGGCCGGGTGCAGGTATCGCTGCACCCCGCCGGCCACGTACTCGGTTCGTCACAGGTACGCATCGACGACGGGCAGCAGGTATGGGTCGCCTCGGGCGACTACAAGCGACAGCCTGATCCGACCTGCACACCGTTCGAAGTGGTGCCCTGCGATACCTTCATCACTGAAGCTACGTTCGCACTGCCGATCTACCGCTGGCCGGACACGCCGGCGGTGGCTGCAGAGATCGTGGCGTGGCGCCGCGAATGCGAACAACGTGGCGAAGCCGCGATCCTGCTGTGCTACGCCCTGGGCAAGGCACAGCGGGTGCTGGCCGAGCTGCTGCCGCTGGACGATCGCCCAGCCTGGCTGCACGGCGCCATCGCCAATGGCGTGGCGGTGTACCGGCAGGCCGGCGTGCCGATGCTGGAGACGCTCACCGTGGCCGAGCAGGGCCGCCAGCCGGATGCCGCCGGCCAGCTGATCCTTGCCCCGCCCTCGGCTGCCGGCACACCGTGGATGCGCCGCTTCGGCCGCCACCAGCTGGGCTTCGCCTCGGGCTGGATGCAGCTGCGCGGCAACCGGCGTCGCCGCAACGTCGATCGTGGCTTCGTCATATCCGATCACGCCGATTGGCCCGCACTGCTGCAGACCATCGAACAGACCGGCGCGCAGCGGGTGATCGCCACCCATGGCAATACCGATGCGTTGATTCCCTTCCTGCGCGAGCGCGGCGTGGCGGCCGAAGCCTTCCGTACCGATTTCGGGAGCGAGGAATGAAGGCCTTCGCCGCGCTCTACCAGCGCCTGGACCGCAGCACCGCGACACTGGACAAGCGTGCGGCGCTGGTCGATTACTTCCGCCAGGCAGGCGCGCATGATGCGGCGTGGGCGCTGTACCTGCTCAGCGGTGGCAAGGTGGGCGGCGCACGCCGGAAGATCGCCGCCAGTGGCGAACTGCGCACCTGGATCGCCGAGGAATCGGGGCTGCCACCGTGGCTGGTGGAAGACAGCTATGCGCAGGTCGGTGACCTCGCCGAGACACTGACCCTGCTGCTGGATGATCCACCACAGCCTTCGCCCGACCGCCCGTTGGCCGAATGGATCGAACAGCACCTGCTGGCGGTGGCCAACCAGCCCGAAGCGGTGCGCCGTACGGCGGTCGTCACCGGCTGGCGGCAGCTTTGCAGCGGCGAACGCCTTGTGTTCAACAAGCTGCTGACCGGCGCCTTGCGCGTCGGCGT
This sequence comes from Stenotrophomonas sp. SMYL11, assembly GCF_036320005.1. Classification (NCBI taxonomy): domain Bacteria; kingdom Pseudomonadati; phylum Pseudomonadota; class Gammaproteobacteria; order Lysobacterales; family Lysobacteraceae; genus Stenotrophomonas; species Stenotrophomonas sp. SMYL11. The sequence continues at coordinate 91,058 of NZ_JAWIRS010000017.1, read as the reverse complement.
CTCGCAGCGCCTGGTGCAGCAGGCACTGGCGGAGTGGTCCGGCCTGGACATCGCACGCATCGCCCAGCGCATGCTGGGCGAGTGGGTGCCCTCTCCCGGGCTGCTGGGCCAGCTGCTGTCGCCGGATGAGCTGCCGCTGGACCGGCAGCAACCCTACCCGTTCTTCCTCGCCTCACCATTGGAAAGCGATCCTGCCGAACGCCTCGGCGCGATCGACGACTGGCTGCTGGAATGGAAATGGGATGGCATACGCCTGCAGCTGCTGCGCCGGCGTGGCGAAGTCGCGCTGTGGTCCCGTGGCGAGGAACGACTGGATGGCCGCTTCCCCGAGATCGAGCAGGCGGCGATGGCGCTTCCCGATGGCTGCGTACTGGACGGCGAGCTGCTGGCCTGGGACGAGACCGCCAACCTGCCGCGTGCATTCACCGCCCTGCAGACCCGCATCCAGCGCCGCAAACCCGGTGCGGCCACCCTGCGCAACACGCCGGTACGCGTGCTCGCCTATGACCTGCTGGAACTCGATGGCGCGGACCTGCGTGAGCTGCCGTTGCAGGAACGGCGCACGCGGCTTGCCGCGGTCATCGGTGCACTGGACGATGTGCGGATCCAGCTGTCGCCCGACGTTGCCGCCGACGACTGGCCGCAGGCTGCAGCGATGCGGGAAATAGCGCGCGAACGCGGCGTCGAAGGGCTGATGCTGAAACGACGTGGCTCGCTCTACCAGGCCGGGCGACGCCGCGGTGACTGGTGGAAATGGAAGGTCGATCCGCTCACCATCGATGCGGTGCTCTTGTATGCGCAGGCCGGCCATGGGCGGCGCAGCACGCTGTATACCGACTACACGTTCGGCGTCTGGGACGGCGACGCGCTGGTACCGGTGGCCAAGGCCTATTCGGGCCTGGATGACAAGGAAATCCTCGCGCTCGACCGCTGGATCCGCGCCAACACCCGCGAGCGCTTCGGACCGGTGCGCAGCGTGCGCGCCGAACAGGTGTTCGAGCTGGGTTTCGAAGCGGTCAACCGCAGCAGCCGGCACAAGTCGGGTATCGCCGTGCGCTTTCCGCGCATCCTGCGCTGGCGCCACGACAAGCCTGCCAGCGAGGCCGATCAGCTGGCCAGCCTGCAGGCGCTGGCGCGATGACCCGCAGCCAGGCACTGCTTCGGCTGGAAGACTGGTTCGCGGCACGTGGCTGGCGCTCACTGCCCTTCCAGCGCGCGATGTGGCGCCACTACCTGGCCGGCGAATCCGGGTTGCTGCATACGCCCACGGGCAGCGGCAAGACGCTGGCGATGTTCGGCGGGCCGTTGCTGCAGGCGCTGATCGATCCACCGCCCTCGCCCCGCCGCGCCAGTGCGGTGCGCCCATTGCAGGTGCTGTGGGTAACGCCCTTGCGCGCGTTGGCCAGTGATACCGCACGCGCGCTCCAGGCCGTCGTCGACGGCTTGGGACTGGGGTGGCGTGTCGGCCTGCGCAGCGGTGACGCCAGCAACCGCGAGCGGCGCCAGGCCCGCGAAGGCCGCATCGACGTACTGGTAACCACGCCCGAATCACTGGCGCTGCTGCTGAGCTATCCAGATACGTTGCCGCGCATGCGCCAGCTGCGCTGCATGGTGGTGGACGAATGGCATGAGCTGCTGGGCAACAAGCGCGGTGTGCTGCTGCAGTTGAACCTGGCGGTGTTGCGCGAAGCTGCGCCTGCAGCGCAGCTGTGGGGGCTTTCGGCCACACTGGGCAACCTGGATGAGGCGCGCGACGTGCTGCTGCCCGGACAGCCCGACGCGCCGATCGTGCAGGGCGTGCGCCCGCGCGCGATCAGCGTGCGCAGCCTGCTGCCGGAACCCGGCGAACGTTTTCCGTGGGCCGGGCATCTGGGCCTGGCGCAGCTGCCGCGGGTGCTGGACGCGTTGATGCGGGCACGCAGCAGCCTGTTGTTCACCAATACCCGTGCGCAGGCAGAACTGTGGCATCAGGCGCTGGCCGCGGTCTGGCCGGAAGACCCGGACACGCTTGCGCTGCACCACGGCTCGCTGGATCCGGCGCTGCGCCAGCAGGTGGAGGATGGCCTGCGCGCGGGTGCGCTGCGCTGCGTGGTTGCCACCTCCAGCCTCGACCTCGGCGTGGACTTCCCCGAGGTTGAGCAGGTACTGCAGCTGGGCAGCCCGAAGGGCGTGGCCCGCCTGCGCCAACGCGCCGGACGTGCACGCCACCGCCCGGGTGCCAGCGGCTCGATCCTGTGCGTGCCCAGCCATGCGCTGGAACTGGCCGAGTACGCTGCGGTGCGCCGTGCATTGGCCGAAGGCGTGGTCGAAGCACGCAGGCCACCGACGCTGTCGCTGGATGTGCTGGCCCAGCATGCGGTCAGCCGCGCGCTGGCGGGCGGCTTCGACAGCGCGGCGCTGCTGGCACAGGTACGGCGTACCCATGCCTTCGCATCTCTCGGGGACGACGCATGGCAGGCCGTGCTGACGTTCATCGTGCAGGGCGGCCAGGCGCTGGCCCAGTACCCCGATTTCCACAAGGTCGTGCGTGATGCCGATGGCCGGTACCGCATGCATGACCGTCGCCAGGCGCTGCGACATCGGCTGTCGATCGGTACCATCAGCAGCGATGGCAGCGTGCGCGTGCAGTTCCTGCGCGGAGGAAGCCTGGGCGCCGTGGAGGAACAGTTCGCCAGCCGCCTGCGTCGCGGGGACCGCTTCCAGTTCGCCGGGCGCCTGCTGGAACTGGTGCAGTTGCGCGACATGACCGCCTTCGTGCGGCTGGCACGAGGGCGCGGTGATGGTGTGGTGCCGCGCTGGCAGGGAGGCCAGTTGCCGCTGTCGATGCCGCTCGGCCGCGAGCTGGAGTGGGTATTGTCCGGCGCCGACGACAGTGCCGAATCACGCTGGTTGTCCCCCTTGCTGGCACTGCAGCAGCAGTTGTCGGCGCTTCCCGGCCCAGAGCATCTGCTGGTGGAAGAGGTGCGGCGCCGCGACGGCCAGTTCCTGTTCGTCTACCCTTTTGCCGGCCGCCACGTGCACGAGGCGCTGGCCGCCCTGCTGGCACTGCGCTGTGCCCGCCGGCAGCGCAACAGCATCGGCTACGCGGTGAACGATCATGGCCTGGTGCTGGCACCGGCGCAGGCGATCGATCTGGATGCCGCGCAATGGCGCGCCATGTTCACCCCCGATCAGCTGCTGGACGATCTGCGTGCCGCGGTGAACCTGGGCGAACTGGCGCGCCGCCAGTTCCGTGGCATCGCACGCGTAGCGGGCCTGCTGGTCCCCAGCCTGCCAGGCGGTATGCCGCGATCGCTGCGCCAGCTGCAGGCCTCGGCAGGCCTGCTTTACGACGTACTGCGCGAGCATGACCCCGGCCACCTGCTATTGGCATTGGCCGAACGCGAAGTGCTGCACGACAGCCTGGACCTGCCAGGGCTGCAGCAGGTACTGGCAAGAATCGGCATGCAGGTCCTCTCGGTGCAGCACCCGACATCACTCACGCCACTGGGCTTCCCGCTATGGGCCGAACGCCTGCGCGGGCAGTTCAGCAACGAGGACTGGCGCACCCGCGTGCAACGCGCGGCCCAGCAGCTGGAGCGCCGCCATGGCCGATGAACTGCCGTTGCTGCTGGCCGGCGAGCCGATGATGCTGGTTGGCGCGCGCGCCATGTACTGGCCCGCACGGCAGGCACTGCTGATCGCCGACCTGCACCTGGGCAAGGCCGATGTATTCCGCCGCGCCGGCATCGCATTGCCCAGCGGCGGCACCGGCGAAGACCTGCAACGCCTGCAGGGGCTGCTGGACAGGCATGCCTGCCGCGAGCTGTGGATCCTGGGTGACATCCTGCATGGACCGGCGCATCGCGCTGCGTGGTACCAGCAATGGCTGGCATGGCGCGAACGCAATGCTTGGCTGGACGTGCATGTCCTGCGCGGCAATCACGACCGCCAGCTGCCACATGCTCAGCTGCAGGTACAGATCCACGATGAAGTACGGCTGCAGCCGTTCCTGCTTCGCCATGAGCCGATGCCCGATGCAGAGCTGCATGTGATCGCCGGGCATCTGCATCCGCAGGTCGCCTTGCCGCCATTGCGACGGCGCTTCCCCGCGTTCTGGCTGCGTGAGCGGATGACGGTGCTGCCGGCCTTCTCCGCATTCACTGCCGGCATCGTGCCCGTGCCCGCCCGCGGCGAGCAAAGGGTCGCCTGTGTGGAAAACGGCCTGGTGCAACTGCCGGTGGCTTGAATCAGGCCGGACGAATGCCCAGCTGCGGCATCAACTGGAAATCAGGCGTGTCGCCCTCACGCCGTCGCGGCAACGCCTGGATCGCCGCCAGCATTTCCTGCGCGCAGGTGCGGATGCGCGCGTGGTGCTCCGCTGAAGCATGACTGATCAGGCTGCCGACATGGAACTCGAACACGTCCTCCAGTACGTCGGGCTGGTCCTCGTGCAGCATCTGCAGCAATCCGCGCAGCTTGCAGATTTCCGATTCCAGCTCCTCGACCGCGAACAACATGGCGTCCTCCTCTTCAACAACAGGCGGCACATCCGGGCCGCAGCAGGCCGCAACGGCGGCGCCACCCGGGCCACGCGCGATATTGATCACGGGAAAGAAAACGGGCGACGCGACGTTTGCGTGCTCCCTTCTTGTCGCATATCCGCAGTGAGGCAATCGTTAATTCACGTGACAGCGAGCTTCACGCGCCGGCGGTTGCGGCGATGATGCGGGGCGGTTCGGCGGCACTTGCCAACGCGTCAATGAAGGCCGGATCCAGTGCCAGCGAGCCGAACCAGCCATGCTGCGTGCCACTGAGCACGCGCAGCATGTGGGCACGGCCCCCGGGCAGGCGCCCCATCGGGCCCAGCAGCACGTCACGCGCCTTCGCCCAGGCGTCGCGGTCGGACTGGAACAGCGGCGTCAGCCAACGACTCCAGCGCTGGTACACCGCAACGTGTGCCCTGCGTTGCGCCTGGTAGGCCTGCAGCGCGACCGTGCTGCCGCCGTAGGTGCGCACCGCATCGCGCAGCGCCAGTGCATCAAGCAGCGCCATGTTCACGCCCTGCCCCAGCTGCGGGCTCATCGCATGCGCGGCATCACCGGCCAGCACCATGCGGCCGTGGTGCCAGCGCGTCATCACCGCATCACGGTAGACCGCGCGCGCCAACTGGCCGGCATCACGCAGATGGGCGAAGCGCGCACTGGCCTGCGGCCACAGTGCATGCAGTTCATCCAGCCAAGGCGTCATGCCATCGGCCTGCCAGCGTTCGAAGTCGGCGCGTGGCAGGCTCCAGAAGAAACTCAGGCGCGGCGTGTCATCACCGGGGCGCGTGCCGACCGGCAGCAGTCCGATCATCTTGCGCGCGGCCACGTAACGCTGCCGCAACTCCTGCACGTGCGGCCAGTCCTCGGCCGGCAGCAGGCACCACAGCGCCCCCCACGGATACACGCGGTCCAGACCGGCGCCACCGGCGATCGTGCCGCGCAGCGTTGATGCAGCGCCGTCGGCGGCCACCAGCAGGTCGAACGGGCCATGCGTGCGCCCGTCGCTGTCGCGCAGACGGCCGTGTTCGGCATCCACCTCGGTAATGGTGGTACCGGCATGCAGCTGGCCCTCGCCTGCGCGCGCCTCGTCCAACAGCGAGAACAAGGCCCCGCGCTGCATGCCCAGGCCGTGCAGGCGCGCATCCAGTCCCTCGTAGCGCATGTCCATCACCGCGCGCTCGCACGGCGTGTCGCCATACAGGCGGTGCACCGGCGCGGCATGTGCGCGCACGGAATCAAGCAGGCCCATCTGCCACAGTACCTGCAGGCCGCTGGGCTGCAGCAGGAAGCCGGCACCCACCGGCCCCGGCGTGGGCACGCGTTCGAAGATCTCCACCTCGTGGCCGTCACGGGTGAGCAGGATGGACACTGCCTGTCCAGCGGTGCCGTAGCCGATCACGGCGATGCGCAGTCGTTCCGTCATGGCCGCATTGTGCCCGAGGCGGGTGGATCGCGAGCGGGTCGCGGGCAATCCGCGCAAAAAAAACCCCGCCGAAGCGGGGTTTTCAACGCACTGTCGAGTGGATCACTCGGCCGGCGTGATGTTCGAAGCCTGGGCACCCTTCGGGCCCTGGGTCACGTCATAGGTGACACGCTGGCCTTCCTGCAGGCTGCGGAAGCCCTTGGAGTTGATGGCGGAGAAGTGCGCGAACACGTCGGCGCTGCCATCCTCCGGCGAGATGAAGCCAAATCCCTTGGCGTCGTTGAACCACTTGACGGTACCGTTCGGCATGGTGATGCGAGACCTTATGCAATGAATGGGTGGTGTACGCTGAACCCGCGCACAAGCTGAGTATGCAAAGCTTGCTCGGGGAAGACAATCACCCCCGTGCCAATTCGCCCACCAGTTCCGGAAGTCCGTTGCCGGCCGCCTGCACGTTGGCCAGCACTTCGGCCATCGTGATCTCCTCGCCATCACCACAGCCGGCAGCCCAGTTGGCGATGATCGCCAGGCAGGCGTAATCCAGCCCCAGCTCGCGTGCCAGCGCGGCTTCCGGCATGCCGGTCATGCCCACCAGGTCGCAGCCGTCGCGGCGCATACGGGCGATTTCAGCGATGGTTTCCAGGCGCGGCCCCTGCGTTGCGCCGTAGCAGCCACCGTCATGGACCGTGACGCCGGTCACTTTGGCCGCGGCCAGGATCTTGCTGCGCAGCATTGGTGTGTACGGGTGGCCGAAATCAACGTGGACCACGTCGGTGCCTTCTTCTTCACAGATCGTGCTGATGCGGCCCCAGGTGTAGTCGATGATCTGGTCCGGGCAGGCCAGCACGCGCGGACCAAAGTGTTCGGTGATGCCCCCGACCGTGTTCAACGCCAGCACGCGCTGCGCTCCCAGCTGCTGCAGCGCGGCCAGGTTGGCGCGGTAGTTGATCTTGTGCGGCGGCAGCGAATGGCCTTCGCCATGCCGCGCCAGGAACGCCACGCGATGGCCGAGCAGCGTACCTACGCGCACCGGGCCCGACGGACGGCCGAAGCGGGTGTCGACCTCATGAGTCTGCACGTCGTCAAGCTTGGCCAGGTTATAGACACCGGTACCGCCGATCACGGCCAGGGCGATCTGTTGCATTCGAAGCACTCCATGAAAAGACGAACGCCGGCACCCGAGGATGCCGGCGGCAGAAGAAGACGCGCCGCGGGCGGCTGCGCCGTTATTCCTTCATCGCGTAGATGGCCGGCACGCAGCGCAGGGTTTCGTTGACGTCCATGCCGAAGCCGAACACGTAACGGTCCGGCAGTTCGATGCCGGCGTAGTCGGCCGTCACGTCCGGCAGCGCGCGGTCGTGCTTCTTCACCGTCATCGCGGCGATCCGCACGTCGGTCGCGCCCTGTTCCAGGCACCAGGTGCGCACGCCCTGCAGGGTGTAGCCCTCGTCCAGAATGTCGTCGACCAGCAGCACGCGGCGACCGAACAGCGAAGTGGCCGGCTTGTGCTTCCAGACCAGGTCGCCGCCGGTGGTTTCACCGCGGTAACGGGTGGCGTGCAGGTAATCGAACTGCACGTCCTGGCCGCGCGCGCCCAGCTCCAGCGCCAGCTGGCCGGCGAACGGCAGTGCACCGTGCATGATGGACAGGAACAGCGGCACCTCGCCCTTGTAATCGCGCGCGATGGCGTCGGCGATACCAGCGATGGCCTTGTCGATGGTGGGGCGGTCGACCAGCAGGTCAGCCTGGGCCAGGGCCTGGGAAATGGTGAGGTTGGGCATCAGACGGTTCTTCCAAGGGTTTCAAGCAGACGGGATTGGGTGTCGCCATGGCGGGCATCGGCCAGCAGGCCGTCCCAGCCGAGCGCGCCGCGGCCAAGCAGGCCCAGCAGCGCAGCAGTATTGAGGGAGCGTCCCTGCACCGCGTGCAGGGCTTCATCGACCAGTTCCGGGTGGCAGACCAGCACCACGTCGCAGCCGGCATCCAGATGCGCGTGCACGCGCGCCGGCACACCGCCCGCACTGTGCGAAGCGGCCATGCCGATGTCATCGGAGAACACCACGCCGCGGAACCCGAGCTCGCCGCGCAGGATGTCCTGGATCCAGCGCGGCGAATAGCCGGCCGGTTCCGGTGCCACCTGCGGATAGATCACGTGCGCCATCATCACCGCGTCGGCACCGGCGGCGATGCCGGCCTGGAACGGGACCAGGTCCTGGGCGCGCAGCGCGTCCAGCGCGCGCGGGTCGATCGCGGTATCCACGTGGGTATCTTCCAGCACGGTGCCGTGGCCGGGGAAATGCTTGAGCGTGGCGGCCATGCCGACCGCATGCATGCCGCGCACGTAGGCGGCGGTGAACGCGGCCACAACCTGCGGATCTTCACTGAAGGCGCGGTTGCCGATGGCGCGGTTGCCACGGCCCAGATCGACCACCGGCGCAAAGCTCAGGTCCAGGCCGCTGGCGCGCACTTCGCTGGCCATCAGCCAGGCGTGCTGCTCGGCCAGGGCCAACGCCTGCTGCGGGTCGGTGGCGTACATCGCCCCGATGTCCTGCAGCGGCGGCAGCTCGCTGTAGCCCTCGCGGAAACGCTGCACGCGGCCGCCTTCCTGGTCCACGCAGATCAGCTGCGGGCGCGGCGCGGCAGCGCGGATCGCCGCGCTCAGATCGGTCACCTGCTGGCGCGAGGCGAAGTTGCGCTTGAACAGCACCACCCCGGCCACGGCATCGTGCTGCAGCCAGTCACGTTCCTGGGCGGTCAGTTCGGTGCCGGCGACGCCGATCAGCAGCATGGTCGATCTCCACAACGCGCGCCCGCATGGCGCAGTGCCGCATTGTCGCAGAACCGGCCGACAGGCGCAGTGGTCAGAAAAAGGGGACGGAGGGGATTAAGCCGCAATCGGACCCAGCGGGCTGGATACGTCTTAACTCCCTCCGTCCCCTTTTCGGATCCGGTCAGACCTTGCAGCCGTCCGGGCCGCAGGCCTCGTCGCCGTCAGCCGGGGCCGCAGGCGCGCCCTGCTCGGCGGCGATCTGGCGCAGGGCGTTGGCGAAGGCCTCGGGGGGCTGCGCCCCGGAAATGGCCCACTTCTCATCGATGACGAAAGTCGGCACCGAAGAAACGCCCAATGCATGAGCCTGCGCCAGCTTGGCTTCGACCTCGGCCAGGCCGCGGTCGGAGGCCAGCATCTGCGCGATTTCACCCGCATCGAGGCCGCCTGCCGCGCCCGCCTTGATCAGCACCGAGGGGTCCGCCAGGTTGTGGCCGTGCTCGAAGTGAGCGCGGAACAATGCTTCGCCGACCGCATCCTGCACGCCGTGCTCGCCCGCCAGCCACAACACCCGGTGCGCCGGCAGCGTGGTCACCCGCACCTGACCCCGACTGAAGTCCATCGGCAGGCCCTCGGCCCGCGCGGTGGTCTGGGTCTGGCCGAGGATCTGTTCGGTACGCTCGACGCCGCCGAACTTGCGCACATAAGCCTCGCGCAGCGGCACCGGGGTGGCGTCAGCATCCGGGTCGAGCTGGAACGGCTGCCAGTGGATATCGAGTTCAGGCGCGTTGGCGCCCAGCAACTGCACGCCCTGCTGGAAACGATGCTTGCCGATCCAGCACCAGGGGCAGACCACGTCGGAGTAGATATCGATTCTCATCCTTTCCACATGGGGGGCCGACACCCTCGATAAAAGGGGACGGAGGGGATTAAGTCGCTTTCCGCACAGATGAGGTAAAGACGACTTAATCCCCTCCGTCCCCCTTTGGGCGGTTTCACCACTGTGAATAGGGGTTGTTGGCGAGCGCGACGTTGTAGTAGCGGGCATCATCGGTGACTTCGGCACCGACCCAGTCCGGCAGGTCGATGGCCTGGTCAGCGCTGTCCAGTTCGACCTCGGCCACGACCAGACCGGCGTTGTCGCCGAGGAACTCGTCCACCTCCCAGGTCAGGCCGGCGTGCTCGACCAGATGGCGGCGCTTGTCGATCAGGCCGCCCACGCACAGCGCCAGCAGTGCGCGCGCATCGTCCACCGGGATCGGATAGTCGAACTCCTGGCGGGTGTGGCCGATGGTGCGCGACTTCAGGTTCAGCGCGGCGTGGTCGCCTTCGATGCGCACGCGCACCGAGGCGTTCTGGGTGCCGCGGTCGAGCGCGCCCATGTCGTTGATGTAGCCCTGCGCCATCGGGATCACCCGGTGCGCGGCGGTGCGCCAGCCATCACTGCTGACGAGGAATTTGCGTTCGATTTCGATGCCCATCGCGCCATTATGCGCGATGGGCATGACAGCCGATCAGCGCTTCTCGAACACCGCGATGCTTTCCACGTGTGCAGTGTGCGGGAACATGTCCATGGCACCGGCACTGACCAGGGTGAAGCCCTGTTCGTTGACCAGATAGCCGGCATCGCGTGCCAGCGAACCCGGGTGGCAGCTGACGTAGACGATGCGCTTGAACTGCTTCAGCGGCAGCTGCTGCAGCACCTCGATCGCGCCCGAGCGCGGCGGATCCAAGAGCAGCTTGTCGAAGCCCTGGCGCATCCACGGCGTGCTGCGCTGGTCCTGGGTGAGGTCGGCGCTGAAGAACTGGGCGTTGGTCAGGCCGTTGCGCTCTGCATTCTCACGGGCCCGCGCGACGAGGCCAGCATCACCTTCCACACCAACCACTTCGCGCACGCGGCGCGCCAGCGGCAGGGTGAAGTTGCCCAGGCCGCAGAACAGGTCCAGCACGCGCTCGTCCTCACCCGGTTCCAGCAGGTCCAGCGCGTGGGCGATCATCTTCTCGTTGAGCTTGGCATTGACCTGGATGAAGTCCAGCGGGCGGAACGCCAGTTCGACGTCCCACGGCGCCAGACGGAACGACAGCGGCACGCCCTGCCCGTCCAGCGGCTGCACGGTGTCCACGCCACCGGACTGCAGGTAGATCACGAAGCCATGCTGCTGGCCGAAAGCTGCCCAGGCCGCACGATCAGCGTCGCTGAGCGGCTGCAGGTGGCGCACGGTCAGGACCACGGCCTGGTCACCGGCGATGAACTCGATCTGCGGGATGTCGCGCTTGCCATCGAGCGATTCGATGAAGCTGGAAAGCGCCTCGACCTTGGTGCCGATTTCCGGAATCACGGTCAGGCACTGGCTGAGATCGGCGACGAATCGCGGGTCCTGTTCACGGAAGCCGACCAGGGTCTTGTCCTTCTTCTCGACCCGGCGCACCGAGAAGCGGCCCTTGCGCCGGTAGCCCCAGCTCTCGCCGACCAGCGGCGCCAGCACGGTGCCCGGCTTCACGTGGCCGATGCGCTCCAGGTTGTCCATCAGCACGCGCTGCTTGGCGACGATCTGCTGGTCTTCGTCCAGGTGCTGCAGCACGCAGCCGGCGCAGGTGCCGAAGTGCGGGCACTTCGGGGTGACGCGCTGCGGCGAGGCCTGCAGCACTTCCACCGTACGCGCTTCGTCGAAATGGCGGCTGCGGGCGGTCTGTTCGGCCATGACCACCTCACCCGGCAGGGCGCCGCTGACGAAGGTGACCTTGCCGCCCTCGCCTTCACGGCGGGCGACACCGCGACCATCATGGCTGAGGTCGAGGATCTCGGTCTGGAACGGGGTACGGTCGATGCGGGAGCGGGATCGGGCCACGTGGCAACAGGCTGCGGGCAAAAATGGGGGCGTATTGTCGCAGATCCTGACCGGCAGGGTCCGGACCCGCTTGCGCCCGCCGCCGCTGTGCTTGATGATTGCAACAGCTGACATGGAGGCAGCCCTGATGCAGATGACCCCGCGGGCCAGCCGGCCCCGCTTCCTGCTTGTCGAGGACGACATCATCAGCCGCGGTTTTTTCAAGGCGGCGTTGGAAACGTTACCGGCGGACGTGGACACCGCAGACTCATTGGCCAGTGCCCTGGCCAGCGCCGAGCCCGGCGCGCATGACCTGTGGCTGATCGACGTCAACCTGCCTGACGGCAATGGCGCGCAGCTGCTGCGCGAACTGCGCCGTTCGCATCCCGACACCCCGGCGTTGGCGCATACCGCCGACGGCGATACCTCGATCCATGCGCGCCTGCGCGAGGCCGGTTTCAGCGACACGCTGGTCAAGCCGCTGGGCCGCGACCAGCTGCTGAAAGCGGTGCGCCGCGCCCTGGTCAACAGCCCGGCCGGGATCGTCATGGCCCAGGCGCCGGCCGCGGTCGAGCTGCAGGTACAGGACTGGGACGAGACTGCGGCACTGGCCGCGCTCAATGGCCAGCGCAACCACCTGATCGCGCTGCGCGAGCTGTTCCTGGCCGAGCTGCCGGGCGTACGTGACGCGGTCGAGCAGGCGGTGGACCAGCATGATGAGCGCCAGCTGCGCAGCCAGTTGCATCGGCTGCAGGCGAGCTGTGGCTTCGTGGGCGCGGCGCGGTTGGGCCGGGCGGTGCGCCAGTTGCATCATGCGCCCGAGTCCGGGCAGGCCCAGGCGGGGTTCCGCGACGCGGTAGCTGCCCTGCTGCATTGAGGGTTGTTCGGCAGGGCTGCGCCCTGCACCCGCCGAAGCTTCAGGCCAGGGCAACGTCAAAGGCCAGAACCAGAGCGGCTCTGGCTTTCTGCTTGTTGGGCGGGGGGGGGGGGGGGGGGGGGGGGGGGGGGCCCCCCCCCCCCCCCCCCCCGGCGGGGGGGCGCCGCCCCCCCCCCCCCCCCCCCCCCCCCCCCCCCCCCCCCCCCCCCCCCCCCACCCCCGACAGATTTCCGGTGACGGCTGGTAGATCCACGCCATGCGTGGATGAATCTCAATCAGAATCAAATATTTCGAATTGAAATCGAAACGCATCCACGCATCGCGTGGCTCTACTGTGTCGACCAAGGTCGACACCCACCAGAGCAGAGTGCCGTTCCGACAGATCGCGGGAAACTGTCGAAGGCGGGGTGGGTCCGGTTGCGGGGGCGTGAGCCGCATGGGCCCGAGGCACGCCTCGGGCGGGTTCGCGCCCCGCCGGGGCGGGGGGGGGCCGGACCCCCACCCCCGGTCGTGGTCGTGTGCGCAGGACTGCGCACACGAGCACGCGGCGACCGAGCTTACATGGACGTACTTGCAGCGCCCCCTCAATCGGACCCACCCCGCCTACCCACGGAATGCACGCTGTTGCTGTTGCTCGTGCCTTGGCCTCGGCAGGTGCAGGGCTGCAAGCCCTGCCGAACACCCCTCAACGCCTGGGAGCGAGCTGCTCGAGCATTTCCCAGGACTTCAGGCCGCGCGGCCCCAGGTGATGGGCCAGCACGCGCCGCATCGGCAGGCGCAGGCTGGCCAGGTCGGCGGCATCGGGCTCTTCATCGGCGGCCAGCGCCAGCAGCGCAGAACCCGTCGCGGCCGCCCTGCGTTCCCCACCGCGCTCGCTGAGCAGGCGCTGCGCGCCTTCCTGTGGGTCCAGTTCGTAGCGCGCGGCCGGGTCGATCGGCTGGCCGTCGCTGGCGCTGTCCAGATCGAAGCCCAGGCCCAGCGCAGACAGCAGCTCGCGTTCAAACCTGCGCAGGGTCCAGGCCAGGCCGGCGCCCAAGGCCAGCCGCGCGCGTGCCTCGCCGTAGGCCAGGTACAGCTCCGGCAGCGGGTCCTGGCGCGGGGCCAGGCGCAGGGTCAATTCACTCAGGTAGAAGCCGGCCAGTATCGCCTGGCCAACCAGGCGCGGGGCAGCATCCAGTGCCTCGGCGCCGCGCAGCTGGGCAAGCTCGCCCCGCTGCTGGGCACTGAAGCGGATCCACTGCAGCGGCTGCAAGGCGGCGCGCAGCACCTGGCCCTTGGCAGTGGACACGCCACGCGCGAGCAGGCCAATGCGGCCATGCTGCGCGCTCAGCACTTCGACCAGCAGGCTGGTCTCGCGGTAGGCCCGTGCGTGCAGCACGAAACCGGTGTCGTCCTCGATCTTCATCGAAGCGACCGTTCCGGCTTACTCGTAGCCGAAGGCCTTCAGCGCGGCCTCGTCGTCAGACCAGCCTTCACGCACGCGCACCCAGGTCTCCAGGAACACCTTGGCCCCGAACAGACGCTCCATCTGCAGGCGGGACTTGGCCCCGATCTCCTTCAGGCGGGTCCCCCCCTTGCCGATCACGATGGCCTTCTGGCCCTCGCGCTCGACCCAGATCACCGCACCGATGCGCAGCAGGTTGCCATCTTCGGTGAAGCGTTCGATTTCCACGGTGGTGGCATACGGCAGCTCTTCGCCCAACTGGCGCATCAACTGTTCACGCACCAGCTCGCCGGCCAGGAAGCGCTGGCTGCGGTCGGTGATCTCGTCTTCGCCGAACATCGGCGGCGCTTCCGGCAACAGCGCCAGCACGTCGCGCACCAGTGCTTCCAGGCCGTTGCGCTTCTGCGCCGAGATCGGATGCACGGACGAGAAATCGCGGCCGGCCGTGACTTCCTGCAGGAACGGCAGCAGCGCGCCCTTGTCCTTCAGCCGGTCGATCTTGTTGACCACCAGCACCACCGGGATACCGGCGTCGCGCAGAACATTGAAGGCCAGGCTGTCTTCTTCGTCCCAGCGACCGGCTTCGATCACCAGCAGGCCGGCATCGACGCCTTCCAGCGAGCCGCGCGCGGCGCGGTTCATCACCCGGTTCATCGCCCGCTTCTGCACCTTGTGCAGGCCGGGGGTGTCGACCAGCACCAACTGGCCTTCCGGATACGTGGCGATGCCCAGCAGGCGATGGCGCGTGGTCTGTGGGCGGTTGGAAACGATGCTGACCTTGGCGCCGACCAGGGCATTGGTCAGGGTCGATTTGCCCACGTTCGGGCGGCCGATGACGGCCACGCTGCCGCAATGATGGGAAGTTTGTTCGCTCACTTGGAATCCAGTTGTTCTAGGACGGCCGCAGCCGCCTGTTGTTCGGCAAGCCGCCGCGAGGCGCCTTCGCCCTCGGTGCTGGCGGCCGGGTCGGCTACGATGCAGCGTACCCGGAAGTGCTTGGCATGGTCGTCACCGGATTCTGACACCAGTTCATACTGCGGCAACGCCTTCTGTCGGGCCTGCAGCCATTCCTGCAGGCGGGTCTTGGGGTCCTTCTCGGGCCGGCCAGAGGCCGGCAGTGCCTCGATCGAAGCGCTGAACCAGGGCAGCACCACCGCCCGGCAGGCCTCGAAGCCGGCATCCAGGTAGATCGCGGCCACCACGGCTTCCACCGCGTCGGCCAGGATCGAGTCGCGACGATGTCCGCCGGACTTCATTTCGCCCGGGCCCAGGGTCAGCCGCTCGCCAAGTTCCAGGGTGCGCCCGATCACCGCCAGCGCGCCTTCACGCACCAGCTCGGCACGGGCACGGGTCATCGCCCCTTCGTCAGCCTTGGGCCAGCGTCGGTACAACGCCTCGGCCGCCATCATGTTGACGATGCTGTCGCCGAGGAACTCCAGGCGCTCGTTGTGCGGCGCACCGGCACTGCGATGCGTCAGCGCCTGCTTGAGCAGGGCCGGATCGCGGAAAGGATGACCGATCAGGTCGCCACGTTGGATGAATTTACTGGGCACCGCTTCGTGTCAGGTCCTGGGAAGAATCGAATTTGCCAACCACATCGAGGTTGCCGATCAGCGGGCGACGCACTTCGTAGTTGACCTTGAGGGTCCAGCCATTGTCGCGACGATCGAACTTCACGTTGGCCGGCTTCACGTTGTCCGAATAGTTGATGTACAGGCGCTTGAAGAACAGGTCCTGGATGCGCGCCGGCTCCATGCTGCCCACGCCCGGCTCGTTGGCCAGGCTCTTCATCGCCGAGCGCACCGCGTAGTACTCCTGGTACATCGGGAACAGCTTCATGCCGATGTAGAGGAAGAAGCCAACCACGATCAGGACCGTCAGGAACGAGGTCAGGGTCATGCCACGCTGCGTGTTCATCGTCTTCATTGCGTTCTCCCCAGATACGCGTTGGATGTGAAAATACTCAGTTGGTGCCCGCTCAGTTGATGCTCGAGCCGATCCGCGACGGCTCGAAGCCATCCTTGCAGAACCAGCCCTGGCAGTTCAGCCAGATCAGGAACGCCTTGCCACGCAGGTTTTCTTCCGGCAGCAGGCCCCAGAAACGGCCATCGTCGCTGTTGTCGCGGTTGTCGCCCATCACCAGGTACTTGCCGGCCGGCACGGTCCACTGGCCCTGGCCACGCGGGTAGTCGGTCTCCAGCACGGTGTGGGCACGGCCCGGCAGGTGCTCGACCAGCAGGTTGGCGCCCTCGCCCTGGCCCTTGTGGCCGGCGTAGATGCCCTTGTTGTCGTACTTCAGCGGTTCGCCATTGAGGATCACGCCGTCGCCTTCGAAGACCACCGTGTCACCCGGCACGCCGATCACGCGCTTGATGAAGTTCTCGCCCTTGGCCGGGTCGTTGTCGCTGTGGCCGGGAAAGTGGAACACCACCACGTCACCGCGCGAGGGCTCGCCAACCGGCACGAACTTGGTGTTGCTGATCGGCAGGCGCAGGCCGTAGGAGAACTTGTTGACCAGGATGAAATCACCGATCAGCAGGTTCGGCATCATCGAGCTGGACGGGATCTTGTACGGCTCGGCGATGAAACTGCGCACGATCAGCACGATCGCCAGCACCGGGAAGAACGCACGCGAGTAGTCCACCAGCACCGGCTCGGTGTCGAGCAGGCCCGCGCGCTGGGCGCGACGCTTGGCGAGGTACAGCTTGTCCGCGAGCAGGATCAGGCCCGAGGCCAGGGTCAGCACGACCAGGAGGATCTCAAACAGTTTCATTCAGGGTCCTTTGCAACGTCACCAGACGACCGGCCCCGCGGGGCCGGTGCGGGCTTACTTGTTGTCCATCTGCAGCACGGCCAGGAACGCTTCCTGCGGGATCTCCACGCGGCCGACCTGCTTCATGCGCTTCTTGCCTTCCTTCTGCTTTTCCAGAAGCTTCTTCTTGCGCGAAACGTCGCCACCATAGCACTTGGCCAGCACGTTCTTGCGCATGGCCTTGACCGTGGTACGGGCGATGATCTGCGAGCCGACGGCGGCCTGGATGGCCACGTCGAACATCTGGCGCGGGATCAGGTCCTTCATCTTTTCGCACAGCTCGCGGCCGCGACGGTCGGCATGGCTGCGGTGCACGATCAGCGACAGTGCATCGACCTTGTCACCGTTGATCAGTACGTCAACGCGCACGAACGGGCCTGCGTCGAAGCGCACGAAGTGGTAGTCCAGCGAGGCATAGCCACGGCTGACCGACTTCAGCTTGTCGAAGAAGTCCAGCACCACCTCGGCCATCGGCAGCTCGTAGCTGATCTGCACCTGGCTGCCCAGGTAGTTGATGCCGATCTGGCTGCCGCGCTTCTCTTCGCACAGCTTGATGATGTTGCCGATGTACTCCTCGGGGGTGAGCACGTTGGCACGGATGATCGGCTCGCGGATCTCCTCGACCTGGTTCACCGGCGGCAGCTTGGCCGGGTTGTCCATGTTGATGATCGAGCCATCGGTCTTCAGGACTTCATACACCACCGTCGGCGCGGTGCTGATCAGGTCCAGGTTGTATTCGCGCTCCAGGCGCTCCTGCACGATTTCCATGTGCAGCATGCCGAGGAAGCCGCAACGGAAGCCGAAGCCCATCGCCTCGGAGCTTTCGGGCTCGAAACGCAGCGCGGCATCGTTCAGGCGCAGCTTGTCCAGCGCTTCGCGCAGGTCCGGGTAGTCCTCGGCATCGACCGGGAACAGGCCGGCGAACACGCGGGGCTGCATTTCCTGGAAGCCCGGCAGCGGCTTCGGTGCCGGGTCGCCGGCCAGGGTCAGGGTGTCGCCAACCGGCGCACCGTGCACGTCCTTGATGCTGGCGGTGACCCAACCCACTTCACCTGCACGCAGCGCCGGCAGCACCTTGCGCTTCGGAGTGAACACGCCGACGTTGTCGACCTGGTGGTTGCGGCCGGTGGACATCACCTGCAGCTTGTCACCGGCCTTGATCTCGCCCTGCATCACGCGCACCAGCGAGACCACGCCCAGGTAGTTGTCGAACCAGGAGTCGATGATCAGCGCCTGCAGCTTGTCGGTGTCGCGCGGCTTCGGCGGCGGGATGCGATGCACGATCGCTTCCAGCACGTCCTGCACGTTCAGGCCGGTCTTGGCACTGACCGGTACGGCGTCGGAGGCGTCGATGCCGATCACGGCCTCGATCTCGGCCTTGGCGCGCTCGATGTCGGCGGTGGGCAGGTCGATCTTGTTGATCACCGGCACCACTTCCAGGCCCTGCTCCACGGCGGTGTAGCAGTTGGCCACCGACTGCGCTTCCACGCCCTGGGCCGCATCAACCACCAGCAGCGCGCCTTCGCAGGCGGCCAGCGAGCGGCTGACTTCATAGGAGAAGTCGACGTGGCCGGGGGTGTCGATGAAGTTCAGATGGTAGGTCTGCCCGTCCTTGGCCAGGTACGGCAGCGACACCGACTGCGCCTTGATCGTGATGCCACGCTCGCGCTCGATCGGGTTGGAGTCGAGCACCTGCGCTTCCATCTCGCGGGCCTGCAGGCCACCACAGAGCTGGATGATGCGGTCGGCCAGCGTGGACTTGCCGTGGTCGACATGGGCGATGATGGAGAAGTTGCGGATGTTCCGCATCGAATCAGAAGACATAGGTGGCGGCGGCGCGCGGCGTCGTCAGGGTAACGGTCGATTATCGCACGCCCGGCGCCCGCCCGCGAAAACGGCCTCATCGGACCGGGCCCGGAATGGCCGAAGCCCCGCCAGGGCGGGGCTTCGGGGAAAAGCCGGGGCCGCCGAAGCGGCCCCGGCAGGCCTTACTGGCCGGCCTTGACCGCGACGAACGCGCTGTTGCCGCTGCCGGTGCGCACCAGCAGCATCACCACGTCGCCCTTCTTGTAGCTGGAAAGGGCACGGTTCAGCGCGTCCACGCTGCCGACCTGGGTGCTGGCCACCTGCAGGATCACCATGCCCGGAGACAGGCCCGCATCACGCGCGCCCTGGCCCTTGACCCCGGTGATGCGCACGCCTTCGCCCGATTCCAGGCCCAGCTGCTTGCGCTGCGGTGCGGTCAGGTCACTGACGTCCAGCCCCAGCAGGGCATTGGCGCCGGCCTGCGGAGCCGCATCGCTGTCGCCGGTGGCCGGGCCACGCGAACCGGCCTGCCCGTCTTCGGTCAGTGCGGTCAGGGTGGCGCTGAGGTCGCGCGGCTTGCCATCACGGATCACGCCCAGGGTGACCCGGCTGCCCGGTGCCATCGCGCCGATCAGCGGCGGCAGGTCGGACCAGCTGTTGACCGGCGCGCCGTTCACCGAACGGATCACATCGCCGATCTTCACCCCGGCCCGGGCTGCAGCCGAGTCCGGCACGATCTGGTTGACCAGGGCGCCGCGGCTGTCCGGCAGGCCCATCGCCTGCGCCTTCAGCCCATCGATTTCCTGCACGACCGCGCCGAGCTGGCCGCGGGTGACCTTGCCGGTCTTCTTGAT
Source organism: Stenotrophomonas sp. SMYL11 (assembly GCF_036320005.1). NCBI lineage: Bacteria > Pseudomonadati > Pseudomonadota > Gammaproteobacteria > Lysobacterales > Lysobacteraceae > Stenotrophomonas > Stenotrophomonas sp. SMYL11. The sequence continues at coordinate 71,721 of NZ_JAWIRS010000017.1, read as the reverse complement.
CTGCTCGACCGCGCTCATCGCCAGGTCGATCGGGATCGCGAAGCTGATGCCCATGTAGCCGCCCGAGGCGGAGAAGATCTGCGAGTTGATGCCGACCACTTCGCCACGAGTGTTCAGCAGCGGGCCACCGGAGTTGCCCTGGTTGATCGCCACGTCGGTCTGGATGAAGGGCACGTAGCGCTGGTCCGGGCCGCCGGTGCTGCGGCCGAGGGCGCTGACCACGCCGGCAGTGACCGAGTGATCAAGGCCGAACGGCGAACCGATCGCGACCACCCACTGACCCGGCTTGAGGGAGTTGGAGTCGCCTACGCGCACGGTCGGCAGGTTCTTGCCGTCGATCTTCAGCAGTGCCACGTCGTACTGCTGGTCGCTGCCCACCACTTTCGCGGTGAACTCGCGGCGGTCACCCAGCTTGACCTTCACCTCGCTGGCATCTGCCACCACGTGGTAGTTGGTCAGCACATAGCCATCGGGCGAGATGATGAAGCCCGAGCCCATGCCGCGGCCCTTGATGCTGGGGCCACCGTCCGGACCGCCCGGGCCCTGCCCCGGCATCGGGAAATCCGGGCCGAAGAAGCGGCGGAAGAACTCAGGCATGTCGTCATCGCCGCCCATCGGGCCCCGCGAGGCCTGGCGGTTGTTGCGGACGATGGTGGTGTCGACGTTGACCACGCCCGGCCCGACCTGTTCGACCAGATGGGTGAAGTCGGGCAGCCCACTGACCAGCGGCTGGGCCGGCGCCCGTGGCGCGGCGGCCGGCGCGGCCTGGGTCTGGGCGGCCGGGGCCGGGGCCTGCGCGCAGGCCATCAACGGCAGGGTCAGGGCCAACAGGCCCATGGCCTGCGTGCGGAGTCGGGGAGTCATCGGACGGCAACCTCCGGATCGGATGGAAAGAGGAATACGGGCCCCGCCGACGGCGGGGCGTGAAAGCGCCCGGCTCAGTCGCGCGGGCGCGGCGGCACCGGCAGGTCGTCCTGCAGGCGCGGCTCGAACGGGTAGAACGCGGCGCCCCCGGCGTGGGCCGGGAAACTCGCATTGAGCGCGCCACCGGCAGCGGGCGCCAGGCTGGAGCGCGGCCACGGTCGCGCCTGCAGGCCACCAACCTCACCGAACGGCATGTTGCGGCTGGCATTGGCCGGCACGGTCGGGGTCAGCGGCGCCTGTGCGGCGGCCACGGCGCGTTGCGGCATGTCCTCGCGCTGGGCGGCACGCGCGGCCTGCTGGCTGCGGGTAGCGCTGGCGCGACGGGTGTCCTGGCGTCGGCTGGCCGCGGCCATGGCCACTGCAGGTACACCGGCCGCGGCCATTGCGGCGGTATCCACCGAGGCTTCGGTTACCGGAGCCGGCGTCGTCGGCGCCGGTGCGGGCGGCAGTTCGGCCTGGCTGGCGATCACCTGCGGTGCCAACGGCCCGCCCGGGGTGGCTTCCTTCAGCTTCTCGCCGCCCATGAACAGGGCCACCGCCGCCACCGAAGCGGCCAGTGCGGCGCCACCGCCCCAGGCCCGCCAACCGCTGCGGCGCACCTCGCGGCGCGGCTCGGCCTGCGGCGCCGGTTCGGCTGCGATGGCGGCAGCCACGGCCGCGCTGAAGCCGACCGGCGCCAGCGCCGATGCCTGCCCGCGCATCACGTCGCCCAGCAGCTGCCAACGTTCCTGGCAGCCGGCCAGCTCGGGGTCGTGCTCCATCCGGCGCAGCAGGAAGCGCGCTTCGTCGGCGCCCAGCTCGCCGTCGACCAGAGCCGACAGCTGTTCGCGATGGCGCTGGTCCAGGCGCTGCCCGGCGGGCGATTGGTGGTTCTGCGATTCGTTGAACGGATTACTGGTCATACGCGGCTCTTCTCACGGGTGGCGCTGCCGATGTCCAACAGCGGCCGGAGTTCGGTGTCGATCGCCTCGCGCGCCCGGAAGATCCGTGAGCGCACGGTGCCGATCGGGCACCCCATTTTCTGCGCGATATCCTCGTAACTCAGGCCTTCCACCTCGCGCAGGGTGATCGCCAACCGGAGTTCTTCCGGCAGCGCATTGACGGCCTTCATCACCGTCTGTTCCAGTTCCTGGCGCATCAACTCGCGTTCGGGCGTGTCTGTGTCGCGCAGGCGCGTCCCGCTGTCGAACTGTTCGGCGTCACCGATGTCGATGTCATCGGTCGGCGGACGGCGATTGTGTGAAGCCAGGTAGTTTTTGGCGGTATTCACGGCGATTCGATGCAACCAGGTTGAGAACTGGGCATCGCCGCGGAAACTTCCGATCGCGCGGTAGGCACGGATGAAAGTGTCCTGGGCGACGTCCTGACATTCGCTCCAGTCGGCGATGTAGCGACCGACCAGGGCCACCACGCGATGCTGGTACTTGCGCACCAGGACATCGAACGCGGCGCTCTCGCCGTGCTGCACGCGCCGGACCAGTTCCAGATCCAGCTCCTGAGGTGTATCAACATCGGCCATGAGGGGCCGCACTCCTGTCAGCCCAACCGACGTCGGGCAATGAGACTGCCAATCCCGGGAAAAGTTCAGTCGCCGATCACCTGGCGCCGCACCAGCTTTTAACCACCGTTCCGTTAGCGTTCCGGTCCACGGCCATGGATCCGGGGTCGCCACTCCCCTGCTATTGGGATTTGACGCGGGGGAAACAACCTCTGGATCATAGCCGCTTCTCCATACACAACCGGATGGAACGTCCATGCTCTCAGGCTTCGATGGTCTCCGCTTCAGCCACTGGCACCCCGAGATCCGCGACGACGGCGTGGTGGTTCTCTCCCTGGATCGTCAGGACAGCAGCGTCAACGCCATGTCGCAGGACGTGCTGCTGGAACTGGGCGACCTGCTCGAGCGCATTGCACTGGACCCGCCCAAGGGCGTGGTGATCCAGTCGCTGAAGAAGGCCGGCTTCATTGCCGGTGCCGACCTGAAGGAGTTCCAGGAGTTCGACCGCCGCGGCACCGTCAACGACGCCATCCGTCGCGGCCAGGCCACTTACCAGAAGCTGGCCGAGCTGCCCTGCCCGACCGTAGCGGCCATCCATGGCCACTGCCTGGGCGGCGGCACCGAGCTGGCGCTGGCCTGCCGCTACCGAGTGGCCTCCAATGACAGCAGCACCCGCATCGGCCTGCCGGAGACCCAGCTGGGCATCTTCCCGGGCTGGGGTGGCAGCGCGCGCCTGCCTCAGTTGGTCGGCGCACCGGCGGCGATGGACATGATGCTGACCGGCCGCACCCTGTCGGCCTCGGCCGCGCGCGGCATCGGCCTGGTCGACAAGGTTGTGGCACCGGCGGTGGTGCTCGACACCGCCGTCGCGCTGGCGCTGTCCGGCACCACCCGTCCGTTCAAGCAGCGCGCCACGGCATGGGCAACCAACACCTGGCTGGCACGCACGCTGCTGGCACCGCAGATGGTCAAGCAGGTCGCACGCAAGGCCAAGAAGGACCAGTACCCGGCGCCCTACGCGCTGATCAGCACCTGGCAGCGCAGTGGCGGCAAGCCGATCCAGGCACGCCTGGATGCCGAGCGGCGTGCCGTGGTGAAGCTGGCCAGTACGCCGACCGCGCGCAACCTGATCCGCATTTTCTTCCTGACCGAGCGCCTGAAGGGACTCGGCGGTGGTGATTCCGGCATCCGCCACGTTCACGTGGTCGGCGCCGGCGTGATGGGCGGCGATATCGCCGCGTGGGCCGCCTACAAGGGCTTCGAGGTGACCCTGCAGGACCGCGAGCAGCGCTTCATCGACCCGGCCATGGAACGCGCGCAGGCGCTGTTCGCCAAGAAGGTGCGCGACGAGAGCAAGCGCCCTGCCGTGGCCGCGCGCCTGCGTGCCGACCTGGAAGGCAACGGCGTGGCCGAGGCCGACCTGGTGATCGAGGCGATCATCGAGAACCCGGAAGCCAAGCGTGCGCTGTACCAGACGCTGGAACCGAAGATGAAGCTGGATGCGCTGCTGACCACCAACACCTCGTCGATTCCGCTGGTGGAGCTGCGCGACCACATCCAGCGCCCGGCACAGTTCGCTGGCCTGCACTACTTCAACCCGGTCGCGCAGATGCCGTTGGTGGAAATCATCCATCACGACGGCATGGCGCCTGAGACCGAACGTCGCCTGGCCGCGTTCTGCAAGGCACTGGGCAAGTTCCCGGTGCCGGTGGCCGGCAGCCCGGGCTTCCTGGTCAACCGCGTGCTGTTCCCGTACATGCTGGAAGCCGCCACTGCCTACGCCGAAGGCATCCCGGGCCCGGTGATCGACAAGGCCGCAGTAAAGTTCGGCATGCCGATGGGCCCGATCGAACTGATCGATACCGTGGGCCTGGACGTAGCCGCGGGCGTCGGCCGCGAACTGGCACCGTTCCTGGGCCTGCAGATTCCGGCCGCGCTGCAGACGGTGGAACCGGACAAGCGTGGCAAGAAGGACGGCCAGGGCATCTACACCTGGGAGAACGGCAAGCCGAAGAAACCGGACGTGGCCAGCGACTACCAGGCCCCGGCCGATCTGGAGGACCGCCTGATCCTGCCGCTGTTGAACGAGGCGGTGGCCTGCCTGCACGAAGGCGTGGTGGCGGATGCGGACCTGCTGGATGCCGGCGTGATCTTCGGTACCGGTTTCGCACCGTTCCGTGGCGGCCCGATCCAGCACATCCGCGCGGTGGGTGCCGACGCGATCGTCGAGCGGTTGAAGGCGCTGCAGCAGCGCCACGGCGACCGCTTCGCTCCGCGCCCGGGCTGGGACAACCCCGTCCTGCGCGAACCGGTGGTGTGATTTGATCGGCCGGGCCTGCGGCCCGGCACCCGCAGAGGCAACCGCCGAAGCAAAGGCCAGAGCCAGAGCCGGAGCAACAGCCGGCTCTGGCTTTTCTGTTTGTTGGGAGGGGCGGTGTGGGCAGCCAGGACACGCCGTAAACCCATCCATGGGGGCTCGATGGCGCCTTGCTCGTGTGCGCTGTCCTGCGCACACGGCAAGACCGGGGTTGGGCGTCCTGCCCAACCCGCCCGAGGCATGCCTCGGGCCCATGGCGCCAACGGTCCTGGCTGCCCACACCGCCCCACCCCTGACAGTTTCCCGGTGACGGTCAGTGACCTTCGGGAGCTGGTAGGTGTCGACCTTGGTCGACACGCTTGGTCCACGCCATGCGTGGATGCGAGCGAAGCGACCGGCGTTTGATTTTGATTTTGATTTTCTTTTTTCTTCTCCGTGGCTGGACGCACACGGAAACTGTCAGAGGCCGGGCGGGTGGGTGGCGCAGGGGCGTGAGCCGCATGGATGCGGCGATCGAGCTTACATGGACGTACTTGCAGCGTCCCCTGCGCCACCCACCC
>NZ_JAWIRS010000017.1:31184-66412 GCF_036320005.1 Stenotrophomonas sp. SMYL11 | reverse complement strand
GGCGGGCGCGGGGCCCGCGTGGCGGGGGCCCCCCCCCGCCCCCCCCCCCGGCCCCCCCCCCCCCCCCCCCCCCCCCCCCCCCCCGCCCGGTCAAGCGCAGCTTTTGATCTTGCTTCTGCCTTCAGCGACCAACCCCACAGCCACGAGGGGCTTCGCCGTTGGCTGGAACCCCAGTCGAGCAAGCTCGACTCTACGGAACAACCTGTTACCCATACGGGGCATGTGCCCGCCACAGCTGCATGCGATGCTGACCACCTGATCCCTGCCAGCGAGAACGCCCGCATGACCACCATCATCGCCCCGCGCGTGCACGACATCGGCGGACTCGAAGTCCGTCGCGCCGTCCCCACCCTGCAGGCGCGCAGCATCGGCTCGTTCGTGTTCGTCGACCAGATGGGCCCGGCGCTCATGCATCCCGGCACGGCCATCGACGTGCGCCCGCATCCGCATATCGGCCTGGCCACCGTCACCTACCTGTGGTCGGGCGCGATCGGCCACCGCGACACGCTGGGTTCGGACCAGGTGATCCGTCCCGGTGACGTCAACTGGATGACCGCCGGCCGCGGCATCGCCCATTCCGAGCGCACGCCGCAACCTGACCGCGATCACGACAACCCGATCCACGGCATGCAGACCTGGGTGGCGCTGCCGAAATCGCATGAGGAAATCGAACCGGCGTTCTACCACCATGCCGCCGCCACCCTGCCCGAGCAGCGCCGCAATGGCGCATGGCTGCGCGTCATCGCCGGCCGCGCCTACGGCGAAGAATCGCCGGTGAAGGTGTTCGCCGATACGCTCAACGTGGCGATCGACCTCGACCCGGATGCGGAAATCGATATCGACAACGGCCACCGCGAGCGCGCGCTGTACATCCTCGAAGGCGACGCGCAGCTGGATGGCGTGGACATCCCTGCCCAGCACCTGGTGATCCCCGAGGCTGGTGCGCGTGGCCGCCTGCGTGCGAAGACGCCGGTGAAGGCGATGTTGTTCGGTGGCGAGCCGCTGGATGGCCCGCGTCACCTGTGGTGGAACTTCGTGTCCAGCTCGAAGGAACGTATCGAACAGGCCAAGCACGACTGGGAAGCCGGCCGCTTCGGCACCATCCCGGGGGACGACAAGGAATTCATCCCGCTGCCGCAGTACTGAACATCGCGTGTTGCACACATCCGAAGGTGTATCCCTGCACCCGGCGTTGACACTACAGTCACCCGCTGATCATTGAAATGTGACATAAATCACACTTTCGACCGTCAAAGGAGTGCAACACATGAGCATGGGTAAACGCTTGTCCGCCGAGTTCCTCGGCACGTTCTGGCTGGTTCTGGGTGGCTGCGGCAGCGCGGTGCTGGCCGCCAAGTTCGGTGGTGACGGCAATCCGCTGGGTATCGGTTTCCTCGGCGTTGCGCTGGCCTTCGGCCTGACCGTGGTGACCGCCGCCTATGCGTTCGGCCATATCTCCGGCGCGCACTTCAATCCGGCGGTCAGTTTCGGCCTGTGGGCCGGCGGTCGTTTCCCGACCAAGGACCTGATCCCGTACATCATCGCCCAGGTCGCCGGCGGCCTGCTGGCCGGCTTCATCCTGCTGCAGATCGCATCGGGCGCCAGCGGCTTCGCCATTGATGGCAGCCAGGCAGGTGCATTCGCCAGCAACGGCTACGGCGCACTGTCCCCCGGCGGCTACAGCGTGGCCGCGGCCTTCCTGTGCGAAGTAGTGCTGACCGCCGTGTTCCTGATCGTGATCATGGGCGCCACCCACGGCAAGGCACCGGCCGGGTTCGCCCCGCTGGCGATCGGCCTGTCGCTGACCCTGATCCACCTGATCAGCATTCCGGTCACCAACACCTCGGTGAACCCGGCCCGTTCCACGGCGGTGGCCTTCTTCGCCGGCAGCGGCGCGGTCAGCCAGCTGTGGCTGTTCTGGGTCGCCCCGCTGCTGGGCGGCGCGATCGGCGGCATCATCTACAAGTGGATCGGCAACGACCGCTGAGGCCTGTGCGGACCAGTGCGGCCGACCATCGGCCGCAATGGTTACGCGTGTAACCGCGATTTGTGCGATCACTCACGTTCCGTTAAGGTTGAGTTGACCGTCCGTGCACATGCCGGCCGGGGCGGCATCCGGGGATGGGATGCCAAGGCTGCCGGTCCATCCGGCAGAGCCAACGACACACCACCTTGGGGGATGCATGAAGTTCGCGCCTGTAGTGTTGTCGAGCCTGCTGTTCGCGGTGGCCCAGGCCGCCGCGCAGGCTCCCACCGAATGTCCTTCATTGCCGGCCAGCAGCGGCCTGCAGTGGCAACAGCAGGCACAGGCCGATTTCCTGGTCTGCCGCGCCAGCACCGGCGATGGCCGCGAGGTACTGAGCCTGATGCTCAGTGCGCGCGATCCCAACCTTCCATTGAACCGCTCGCTGCGCCAGGAAAAGGGCAGCTTCGGCGGTGAATCGCTGTACTGGTACCAGCCCGATCTGGGAGGCCAGCAGCCGCCCGGCTATGCCGAGCGTCGGATCAGTGTGGTCAAGCTCGACAAAGGGCGTTACGCGCAGATTTCGCTGTATCCGGACAGCGCGCAGGAACTGGGCTCGCTGCAGCAGCTGGCGCAGGGCATGAGCCTGACTCCGTCGGCCGTGGCCGCGGGGCGCTGAAGGTGACGGGGATGACTGCCTGGCAGCATCCCCGCAATGCGAGCCGATCCGACGGCAGTGCCGGCCGCTGGCCGGCACCCCGATCCGCCTTTGTCCGAGGCTGCTGCCGGCCAGCGGCCGGCACTCCCTCAGAACTTGCCTTCCTGGAAATCGACGAAGGCCTGCATCAGTTCCTGCCGCGTGTTCATCACGAACGGGCCGTGGCGCATCACCGGCTCGCGCAGCGGACGGCCGGCCACCAGGATCAACCGCGCACCTTCGCTGCCGGCCGAGATGTGCAACTGCTCGCCACCGCCCAGCACCGCCAGTTCCTGGCGTGCAACGTCGCGCGCGGCGTCCTGCTCACCCACGGTCATCGCACCTTCGAACACGTATGCAAAGGCGTTGTGCCCTTCCGGCAACGCATAGGTCCAGGCGCGATCCGGGGCCAGCGTGATGTCCAGGTAGAGCGGATCGGTGGCCGGCTGCACGATCGGGCCATCGGTGCCGTCCACGCTGCCGGCAATCACCTTCACTTCCACGCCGGCATCCGGGTGCACCACGGGAATGCGCTCGGGTGCGAATTCCTGGTACTTCGGGTCGGTCATCTTCTCCTTCGCCGGCAGGTTCACCCACAGCTGGAACCCGCGCATCTGCCCGCTTTCCTGCTCGGGCATCTCCGAATGCACCAGGCCACGGCCAGCGGTCATCCACTGCACGCTGCCCGGGGTGAGCAGGCCTTCGTTGCCATGGTTGTCGCGATGCCGCATGCGCCCGTCGAGCATGTAGGTGACGGTCTCGAAACCACGGTGCGGGTGTTCCGGGAAGCCGGCGATGTAGTCTTCGGCACGGTCGGTACCGAACTCATCAAGCAGCAGGAACGGATCCAGGTCGGGCAGCGTGGGGCCGCCGATGACGCGGGTCAGGCGCACGCCGGCACCGTCGGAGGTGGGCATGCCACGGATGGTGCGCAGTACGCGGACCGGTTCGGGAAAGCTCATGGCGACTCCTGTTGGATGGGTGCCACTGAAGATGGACGCCACACGGCCGTAGGCCAATGGATGGCTCCGCAACCGATTGTTCCATCCCTGATGTTCGCTGCACGTCAGCGCAGCCGCCGTACGACCAAAGTACTACCGCCGATTCGTCCTGTGCCAATTGACCCTGTCGTGGGCAAGCAGGACTCTTTGTCTGTCTTTCCGGGAGAGAGCACCTCATGAAAGGGTTTTCCAAACTGGGCTGGGCGGTACTCGCTCTGCTCGGCGCGTTCTGTCTGGGCACCGTGGCGCTGCGCCGCGGCGAACACATCAATGCCCTGTGGATCGTCGTCGCGGCGGTGTCGCTGTACCTCGTAGCCTATCGCTTCTACAGCCTGTTCATCGCCAACAAGGTGATGCAGCTGGATCCGACCCGGGCCACCCCGGCGGTGATCAACAACGATGGCCTGGACTATGTCCCGACCAACAAGCACGTGCTGTTCGGCCACCACTTCGCCGCCATTGCCGGCGCCGGCCCGCTGGTCGGCCCGGTCCTGGCCGCGCAGATGGGCTACCTGCCCGGCCTGCTGTGGCTGGTGGTGGGCGTGGTATTGGCCGGCGCGGTGCAGGACTTCATGGTCCTGTTCCTGTCCAGCCGCCGCAATGGCCGCTCGCTGGGTGACCTGGTAAGAGAAGAGATGGGCCAGGTGCCCGGCACCATCGCGCTGTTCGGTGCGTTCCTGATCATGATCATCATTCTGGCGGTGCTGGCGATGGTGGTGGTCAAGGCGCTGGCGGAAAGTCCGTGGGGCATGTTCACGGTGATCGCAACGATGCCGATCGCCATCCTGATGGGCGTGTACATGCGCTACATCCGCCCCGGCAAGATCGGCGAGATCTCCGTGGTTGGCCTGATCCTGCTGCTCGCCGCGATCTGGTACGGCGGCAAGGTCGCCGCCGATCCGGTCTGGGGCCCGGCGTTCACCTTCACCGGCACCCAGATCACCTGGATGCTGATCGGCTACGGCTTCGTCGCCTCGGTGCTGCCGGTGTGGCTGCTGCTGGCCCCGCGTGATTACCTGTCGACCTTCCTCAAGATCGGCACCATCATCGCGCTGGCCATCGGCATCCTGGTGGTGATGCCGGAACTGAAGATGCCGGCGCTGACCCAGTTCGCCGCCAGCGGCGACGGCCCGGTGTGGAAGGGCGGCATGTTCCCGTTCCTGTTCATCACCATCGCCTGCGGTGCGGTCTCCGGCTTCCACGCGTTGATTTCCTCCGGCACCACGCCGAAGCTGCTGGCCAATGAAGCGCACATGCGCTACATCGGCTACGGCGGCATGCTGATGGAATCGTTCGTGGCGGTGATGGCGCTGGTGGCCGCATCGATCATCGACCCGGGCATCTACTTCGCGATGAACAGCCCGGCCGCCGTGATCGGTGCCGATGCGGCCTCGGCGGCGCACTACATCACCAACACCTGGGGCTTCACCATCACCCCCGAGCAGCTGACCGCGACCGCGGCAGCCATCGGTGAACCGACCATCCTGCACCGCGCTGGTGGTGCGCCCACGCTGGCGGTGGGCATCGCACAGATCCTGCACGAGGCGATACCCAGTGGCAGCGACGCGATGATGGCGTTCTGGTACCACTTCGCGATCCTGTTCGAAGCGCTGTTCATCCTCACCGCGGTGGACGCCGGCACCCGTGCGGGCCGCTTCATGCTGCAGGACCTGCTGGGCAACTTCGTGCCGGCCCTGAAGAAGACCGAGTCGTGGACCGCCAACATCATCGGCACCGCGGGTTGCGTGGCGCTGTGGGGCTACCTGCTCTACACCGGCGTGGTCGATCCGTTCGGCGGCATCCAGACCTTGTGGCCGCTGTTCGGCATCTCCAACCAGATGCTGGCCGGCATCGCGTTGATGCTGGGCACGGTGGTGCTGTTCAAGATGAAACGTGACCGCTATGCGTGGGTCACCGCGGTTCCGGCCATATGGCTGCTGATCTGCACCACCTATGCCGGCTTCATCAAGATCTTCGACAGCAACCCGGCACAGGGCTTCCTGGCGCAGGCACACAAGTTCCAGGCCGCGCTCGCCAGCGACACCATCACTGCACCGGCCAAGTCGGTGGCGCAGATGAAGCAGATCGTGGTCAACGCCTACGTCAACACCGGCCTGACCGCGCTGTTCCTGCTGGTGGTGGGGGCGGTGCTGGTGTATTCGATCAAGACCATCCTGGCGGCCCGCCGCAATCCGCAGCGCACTGACCGCGAGACCCCGTACGTGGCGCTGAAGCCGCATGAAATGGTGGATCTGTGATGAGTACCCAACTGGTTCCCGCCGGCCAGTACCAGGCGCACCGCCGCATCTGGCGGCGCCTGGTGCAGACCGCACGACTGTGCTGTGGCATTCCTGATTACGACAACTACGTCCGGCACATGCTGGAAAAGCATCCGGACCAGGAACCTATGGACTACAAGACGTTCTTCCGCGAGCGCCAGGAAGCGCGTTACGGCGGACGCAACGGTGGCCGCTGCTGTTGAGGGTTCGGCTCAACAGCTCTCGAGTGACGTTGAGTAGATCCACGCCATGCGTGGATGAAACCTGGCAGATATCGAGTTGAATCCGGGGCCAGATCCGTTTCCTCCGGGAAACGGATCTGGCCCCTTCCTTGTTCATGGATACCCGTGAAATGCATCCACGCATGGCGTGGATCTACGGAAGCATGACGCGAGGGCGGTCAGAACTCAGCCGGTGGCCATCCACTTCAGGATCAAACCGGTGACGTAGGCCAGGCCCGTGCCGGTGGCATAACCCACCGTACCCAGCAGCACGCCCACCGGCGCCAGCGTCGGATGGAACGCCGCCGCCACCACAGGGGCCGAAGCGGCTGCGCCGATGTTGCCCTGCGAACCAATGGCGAAGAAGAACAGCGGCGCGCGCAGCAGCTTGGCCACCACCCACAGCACCAGCACGTGCGTGGCCATCCAGATCGCGCCGAGCAGGAACAGCCACGGCCGATCCAGCAGCGACAGCAGGTTCATCTGCATGCCGATGCAGGCGATCAGGAAGTACAGGAACACCGTGCCCAGCCGCGAAGCGCCAGCCGCTTCCAGCCGGCGCGCACGGGTGAAGCTCAGGCCCAGGCCCATCGCCGTGGACAGCAGGATCACCCAGACGAACTGGCTGTCCAGGCTGAACTGGCTGGCCCAGCTGACATTGGCCTTGAACCAGCCCGCCAGCGGCGCGGCGATGGCATGGGCCAGGCCGACGCCGCCCAGTGCCACGCCAACGATCACCATCAGGTCGGTCATGCTGGGAATGCGCGCGTTCTGCGCCTCGTAGGCACTGATGCGCGCCTTCATCTCGTCGATGGCACGGGTGTCGGCACCATTGCGGGTGTCGATCTGCTGTGCGCGGTTGGCCAGGAACAGCAGGATCGCCATCCACAGGCTGGCACAGGCCACGTCAACCACCGCGAACTGGCCGAACGTGGTGGCATCGGTGCCGAACACCTCGCGCATGGCGACCATGTTGGCGCCGCCACCGATCCAGCTGCCGGCCAGCGCCGCCATGCCGGCCCAGGTATCACCGGCCACGGTTTCCGGATGGATCAGCTTCATCAGCTGGAACGAGACAATGGCGCCGAGCATGATGCCGGCGGTACCGGCACAGAACACGATCAGCAGTTTCGGGCCGAGCTTGATGACGCCTTTCAGGTCGATCGACAGGGTCAGCAGGACCAGCGCGGCCGGCAGCAGCACGTCACGCGCGACCGGGTTGTACAGCGAGGTGTTGTGGCCATCGATGACACCGGCGGTGTTGTAGATGGCGGGGATGAAATAGCACAGCAGCAGGGCCGGCACCCAGGCGAAGATCTTCTTCAGCAGCGCGGTCGGACCACTGGCGGCCCAGAAGATCAGGGCCAGGGTGGCGGCAATCAGGCCCAGTCCAACGATGTCGTTGCTGATCAGGGCAGTAGCGGGTTCGGTCGGCATGGGATCCTCTGTCGATCGAAAGAGCGGAGAAAAAAAAGCGCCGCATAAGGCGGCGCAGATCGAGATTAACATTGTCTTCACGCCCGGTCATGCTGCAGTGCCGACACTCCCCATCCCGCCAGGGAACCCACTCATGCAGCTTGGTGCCTTTTCGGTCAGCCTCTCGGTGAAGGATCTCGCGGCCTCCCGTGCCTTCTACGAAGCCCTGGGCTTCTCGGTCACCGGTGGCGATGCGGCACAGAACTGGCTGGTGATGCGCAGCAACGGCACGGTGATCGGGCTGTTCCAGGGCATGTTCGAGGGCAACCTGCTGACCTTCAACCCCGGCTGGGACCAGCACAAGCAGGAACTGCTCCACTTCCAGGATGTGCGTGAGCTGCAGGCAGAGCTGGATGCCAGGGGCATCGAACTGGCGGTCCGCACCGATCCTGATGGCCAGGGTACGGGCTATCTGCAGTTGGCCGATCCCGACGGCAACGTGATCCTGATCGACCAGCACGTGGCGCGACCAAACGGGCGTTGAAGCGGACTGCCATTCCGTGGGCAGGCGTCGACCTTGGTCGACGAACGGCATGCCAACCAAGGTTGGCATCTACACGAACGGCCGGATCAGCGCGGTCGCGAGGCACTGAAATCGAGCGTGACACGCGTGCCACGCGGCTCGCAGGGCTGCAGCTGCAGGGTCCAGCCCAGGTGCTCGCACAGCCGCGCGATCAGATCCAGTCCGATGCCGCCGCCACGATCGGCGCGTTCGCCACGGGCCATCCGCGCATGGATCGCCGCGATCTCTTCCGGGCTCATGCCATGTCCCGGGTCCTGCAGGGTCAGCACCGCCGATGAACCCAGGCGCAATTCGATGTGACCACGGCCACTGTTCTCGATGGCGTTGCGCAGCAGGTTGCCGATCGCTGCCTGCACCACCGCCAGCGGCGCGACGATATCCACCGGTGCGGCCTGGATGCCGATGCTCAGATCCTTGTCGCCCAGCAGGTGGCGATGATCGTCGACGATCTCCGGCAGCAGCTGGTCCAGCGCGATGCGCTCGGCACGCGCCGCCAGTCGCGCCGGATCACGCGCCAGCACCAGCAGCAGTTCGATCAGCTGCTCCACGCTCTGCGCGGTGCGCAGTACCCGCTGCATCTGCTGGCGCGCGCGCTCGGGCAGGCCCGGTTGCTCCAGCGCCAGTTCGGCGGCACCGGTCATCACCGCGATCGGCGTGCGCAATTCGTGGCTGGCGGTGCTGATGAAGACCCGCTCGCGTTCGACGAACTGCTCGTTGCGGTCCAGGTAATCGTTCAGCGAATTGGCAATGGTGTGCAGCTCTGAGCTGCCGCGCGGGTCAACCTCGATGCGCTGCCCCTGCACGCCCGGCCTGAGCGCGGCGATGTGTTGTGCCAGCAGGCTCAGCGGACGCACCATCCGCTCCATGCCGAACGAAGCCATCAGCACGGTAACGAAGATCATGATCACCCCGGCCAGCATCACCCAGCGGGTGGCGAACTGTTCCAGGTCATGGAAGTCGGAGATGTCCAGTACCAGCGCGACCCGTCCCATCGACTGGGTTTCACGCACCATCACCGCCGTCTCGCGGCCCTTGACCATTACGCCGTCGTGCAGCCCTGGATGCAGGGTACGCAGGCTATCGGGAAGGTTGACCGCGTCGAAGCGGTACAGGCTCAGCGTGTCCGAATCCTGCCAGCGATAGTGCGGTTCGTGCTCGACATGCTCGACGATGCTGTCGAGCTCGGAGTTGAGCAGCGCGCGCCAGGCAGCATGCTCGGCGTGCTCGTGCACGTAGTTGCCGACGCTGAACACCGCGATCGACAGCAGCGCCAGATAGCCCAGCAACCACCACACCACGCGTCGGTACAACGGGCCCGGCTTACGCGCCCTCATCAGCATTCCTGCCGGCGTCGTCACTCTCCATCACCGCCAACCGGTAACCCACCCGCGGCAGGGTGTGGATCAGCTTCTCGGCAAACGGGCCGTCAACGCTGCGACGCAACTCGTAGACATGCGAACGCAGCAGGTCGCCATCCGGCGGCTCGTCACCCCACAGGGCGAACTCCAGCTGCTGTCGCGTCACCGCACCCGGGCTGGCCCGCATCAGCACTTCCAGCAGTTTGCGGCAGGCCGGGTACAGGTGCAGCACCTGGCCCTCACGCTGGGCCTCCAGCGTCGCCAGGTCCAGCACCAGGTCGCCCACCTGCAGGCGCTTGCGCGGGTTGCGGCCCTGCGCACGCAGCAGCAGCGCTTCCAGCCGCACCTCCAGCTCGGGCAGCGCGAACGGCTTGGTCAGGTAGTCGTCGGCACCGGCGCGGAAACCGGCGATCTTGTCCGGCAGTTCATCGCGCGCGGTCAGCATGATCACCGGCACCTCCGACGCGTGCTCGGAACGCAGCCGGCGCAGCACTTCCGGTCCCTCCATGCGCGGCAGCATCCAGTCCAGGATCACCGCATCGTAGGGGTGGCTGCCGGCCAGGTGCAGGCCGGTGATGCCATCCGGGGCCACGTCCAGCACATGCCCGCGCGACTCGAAATAGTCGAACAGGTTGGCCACCAGCTGGCGGTTGTCCTCGATCACCAACAGACGCATGCACGAAACATCCACGGAAGTTCGTACCATGGTAGCGCCGCCCATGTCGGAATGCGGTCGTCCCGCCCCCTTCTGACGCTTTTCCCACCCCTGCCACCTCAGAATGGCCGTTTTGCTCCCGGAGCCTGCCGTGCCCGTAGCCCTGCCCCGCCGTTGGCGCCTGCCCCTGTTTTGGCTGCTGATCATTGCTGCATTGGCAGCGGGCATCGGCCTTCGGCAGCCGCAGCCGCCGGACGAGCCGCGCTTCGTGCTGGCCGCGCGGACCATGGTCGAGAGCGGGCAATGGCTGCTGCCGCATCGTGGCAGCGAGCTGTATGCCGAGAAACCACCGGTGTTCATGTGGCTGCAGGCGGCCGCCTACGAGGTGGTCGGCAGCTGGCAGTGGTCGTTCCTGCTGCCGTCATTGCTGGGCGCCCTGCTGAGTCTGTGGCTGGTGTCGGATCTGGCACGGCGGCTGTGGTCGCCGAGGCATTCCATCTATGCCCTCGCGGCGCTGTTCTGCACCCTGCAGTTCGGGCTGATGGCCAAGCGTGCGCAGATCGACATGGTGCTGGTGGGGATGACCACCGTCGCCCTGTGGGGCTTGATGCGGCACCTGTGCGAACGTCGCAACCTGCCCGCGCTGTGGCTGGCCGGTTTCGCCGCCGGTGTCGGCACGGTGACCAAGGGCGTGGGTTTCCTGCCGCTGCTGCTGGTGCTGCCCTGGTTCGGCTGGTGGCTGTACCAGCGCCGTCGCGGGCACCGTGTGGAGGGTCCGCACCCGGCAACGCTGCTGTGGCTGATCCCGGCGTTCCTGCTGGGCGTGGGCGTGTGGCTGGCGCCGCTGGGCTGGGCCCTGCTGCATACGCCCAGCGCCGAACTGCAGGCCTACGCGCATGAGCTGTTGTTCAAGCAGACCGGCACCCGCTACGCCAATGCCTGGCACCACCGGCAGCCGGCCTGGTACTACCTGCAGGTGATCCTGACCCTGTGGCTGCCGGGCAGCCTGCTGCTGCCGATGCTGTTCAAGCCCTGGTGGCGCCGCATCCGTCGTGGCGATCGACGCCAGTGGCTGCTGCTGGGCTGGGCCGTACTGGTACTGGTGTTCTTCAGTGCCAGCCCGGGCAAGCGCGAGGTGTACCTGCTGCCGATGCTGCCGGCGATGGCACTGGCCGTGGCGCCGCTGCTGCCCGGCCTGCTGCGCCGCGTGTGCGTGCGCCGCTACCTGTTCGGCTACAGCGTGGTGCTGATGCTGGCCACCGGCGTACTCGGCGTGATGCTGATGACCGAGCACCCATGGGCGTTGGCGCAACTGCAACGCCGCGCCATGCCCGAGACGTTGCTGCCGGTGCTGGGCGATGGCCTGCTGACCTTCGCCATTGCCCTGGCCACGCTGATCGTGTGGCTGCGGGTACGCCGTGCCGCGACGCTGGTACTTCTGACCCACGGCATGCTGTGGATGCTCTACGGCCTGGTGCTGATGCCTGCACTGGACCCCTTCGCTTCGGCGTCGGCACTCATGCGCCGGGTGGGCGCGCGGATCGGACCCGACGCCGAACTGGCGCTGGTGGCCTGGCGCGAGCAGAACCTGTTGCAGGCCGACCGGCCGGTGCGCGAGTTCGGCTTCAAGCGGCCATGGGCCGAGCAGTGGCACGACGCCGGCCCGTGGCTGGCCGAGGCACCGGACAAGCGCTGGCTGCTGGTGCTGGACGATGCGATGAGCCCGTGCGTGGACCCGAGCAAAGTGATCGATATCGGTATTGCCAACAGGAACCGCTGGCAGCTTCTTCCCGGTACCGCGTGGGACGCGGAATGCCACGCCGAACGGGCCGGCGCGACCGCCGAAGAAGACTGAACGCTGACACGTGCCGGGCAAGCATTAACCCGGCACGAACGAGCGTCCGACCCTTCTCCGACATCCAGGTGACGAGCATGGCCGCGGATTCCCGACCCGCCCTTTCCCAGCATGCCCGTCCGTCCCCTTGATTCGGTAGCGCCGCTTGCGACATCGCCACTGGCGTCAAAATTCGCCGTAACTCACCTCTGGCTACCTGTCGCAATCGGTCTGCCCGTGTTTACGCTGCTGATGGGTTTCGGCGGCGACCAATGGGTGGCCGATCACCTGTTCCGCCTTGAGGGTAATCATTGGGCGCTACAGGACGCCTGGGTCACCCGCACGGTGGTGCACAAGGCCGGCAAGTGGCTGAGCACGGCTGCTGCGCTCGTGGCGATCCTGCTGTGCTTCCACCACTGGCGTAAGGGTCGCGATCGCACCCTGCGGTGGGCGCTGCTTTATGTCGTAATCGCCATGGCCCTGGGCACGGGTGTGATCTCCCTGCTGAAGTCGCTGGTGCCGATGGAATGCCCCTGGGACCTGCTGCGCTACGGCGGCCACCAGCCGTTCATCGGGCTTTTCACGGCACGCCCCGCAGGCATGGCCGCGCAGGCGTGCTTCCCGGCGGGCCACGCCAGCGCGGGTTATGCATGGTTGTCCCTGTACTTTTTCGCCTTGCTGTGGCGCCCTTCATGGCGCTGGGCCGGGTTGTGGATCGGCCTTGGCACCGGCTTCGTATTCGGCGTGAGCCAGCAACTGCGGGGCGCGCATTTCCTTTCGCATGACCTTGCTACTGCGTTGATCTGCTGGCTGCTTTCGCTGGGCCTGTACATGGTCGTCAAACGCGTCCTGGCACGCCGTCAGCTGGACCGTCCCCACCGCCAGGAGGCAAACGCATGAGTGCATCGGTCCAACGCCCCGCCCGCCTTTCCGCGTTGGCGAACCTTCGCCACTGGCGGCCGCAGCTGTCCACCGAAGCACTGATCGCACTGACCAGCCTGTTCTTCGCAGTGGCCGGCAACGGCCTGTTCTGGCACAGCGCGATGGCCAGCCATCCGGGCAGCCTGCGCTACGCGCTGTCGCTGCTGCTGTTGCTGCTCGGTGCGCACGGCGTGCTGCTGGGCATCCTGGTCTGGCGCTGGAACGCCAAGGTGGTGATCAGCCTGTTGCTGCTGGTGACCGCATTCGCTGCGCATTACATGAGCCGTTACCACATCTACCTGGATGCGGACATGCTGCGCAACGTGCTGGCGACCGACCCCAAGGAGAGCCGCGAGCTGATGACAGTGTCGCTGGTGTGGCCGGTGCTGTTGCTGGCGGTGCTGCCGATGGCGGTGCTGTGGCGCGTGCAGCTGCGCCGCCGCAGCTGGGGCCGCAGCCTGCTCTGGCGCGTCGGCTTCCTGGTCGTGGCGGCAGTGACCGCGGTGGGCGGCGCATTGATCTCGTTCCAGGATGTTTCGGCACTGATGCGCAACCAGCGCGAAGTGCGTTACCTCGCCACCCCGGCCAATGTGCTGCTGGGCATGCCGCGTGCACTGCGTGGCGACAACCCGGTGCAGCGCGCACCGAAGCTGCCGATCGGTACCGATGCCAAGGCCACCCCGCGCGCGCCGGCCAGCAAGCCGCGCCTGCTGGTAATCGTCATGGGCGAGACCGTGCGCGCGCAGAACTGGGGCCTCAACGGTGGCCGCAACACCACCCCGGAACTGGGCCAGGCCAGTGTGGTCAATTTCCCGGACATGCATTCGTGCGGCACCAGCACCGAGGTTTCACTGCCGTGCCTGTTCTCGCCATGGGGCCGGCACGACTACGACGAGAAGAAGATCCGCGCGCACCAGTCGCTGCTGCACGTATTGAACCGTGCCGGTATCGCGCCGCTGTGGCGTGACAACCAGTCTGGCTGCAAGGGCGTGTGCGAAGGCCTGGACTTCCAGTCATTGTCCGATGCGACCATCCCGGGCCTGTGCGCTGACGGCCGCTGCATGGACGAAATCCTGCTGCAGGACCTGGCCACCCAGGTACGTGCAAAGCCGGGCGACCGGGTGGTGGTGCTGCACCAGTTGGGCAACCATGGCCCGGCCTACTTCGAGCGCTACCCGCCCGCGTTCCGCCGCTTCACCCCCACCTGCGATACCCGCGACATCGGCCGCTGCTCGCGCGAAGAGATCACCAACAGTTACGACAACGCCGTGCTGTACACCGATCACTTCCTGACCAAGACCATCGGCACGCTGCAGGGCATGCAGGACTACGACACGGCGATGATCTACCTGTCCGACCACGGCGAGTCGCTGGGCGAGAAGGGCCTGTTCCTGCACGGCGTGCCCTACGCCATCGCCCCGGCCGAGCAGACGCGGGTACCGATGACGATGTGGTTCTCGCAGGGCTTCGCCAGCAGCCGCGGGCTGGACCTGCAATGCGTGCGCAAGCGTTCGGCGGCCTACACCGACCATGACAACCTGTTCCCGTCGGTACTGGGCCTGATGCAGGTGAAGACCTCGCTGTACGAGCGCGATCGCGACGTGTTCGCCGGCTGCGAGAGTTAGGGTTTGTCGGCAGGGCTGTGCCCTGCACCCGCAGAGGCAACGGCAACGGCCGAAGCAACAGCAACAGCGGGGTTCCTGTGGGTAGGCGGGGTGGGTCCGGTTGCGGGGGACGCCGTAAATCCGTCCATGGAGGCTCGGTCGCGCCATCCATGGCGCTCACGCCCCCGCAACCGGACCCACCCCGCCTTCGACAGATTTCCGCTGCTGTTGGTGGGTGCCGACGTTGGTCGGCACGGGGTCGGATCCGAATTTGAGTCTCGATTTCTGACAGATCTCATCCACGCATGGCGTGGATCTACTGCCATCACCGAATTGCGTCTGGGGCAGAGTCCCCTGAGTCAGGGGGCGGCCGCGAAGCGGCGGGGGTCTGGGAGCTGGTAAGTGGGGCCCACGTTTCGCGCAGCGAAGCGTGGGAGCGACAGCGCGCATGCGATGTCGCGGTCCCTGGGCGCCGCCCGGCCGACTTCCGCCACTTGCGGTGGCAGCGACGGCCCACTAGCCTTCGGCCGTCGTTCACCACCCAAGGACCGCCCGTGAAACACCGTCATCTCCTGCTGGCCTCGGCAATCGCCGCCGCCACGCTGGCCCTGGCCGCCTGCAAGAAGGAAGCCGCCCCAGGCGCCGATACCGCCAGCAGCAGCGCCCCGGCCGGCGAAACCGCCGACCAGTTCGTGGCCCGCATCAATGCCGAATTCAAGGCCGCCTACCCGGAGATGACCTCGGCGCAGTGGCTGTCTTCCACCTACATCAACAGTGATTCGGAACGCATCGCGGCCAAGGCCAACGAGCGCTCGCTGACCCAGCTCAACAGCTGGATCGAACAGGCCGCCAAGTTCGACGGCAAGCCGATGAGCGAGGACAGCAAGCGCGCAATCCACCTGCTGAAGCTGATGTCCTCGATGCCGGCACCGCGTGACCCGGCCAAGCTGGCCGAGCTGACCCAGATCGCCACCCGCATGGAAGGCAGCTACGGCGCTGGCAAGTACTGCACCGATGCCAACGATCCCAACTCCTGCCGCCAGCTGGGCGAGCTGGAGCAGGTGCTGGCGCGCAGCCGCGATTACGACAAGCAGCTCGACGCCTGGCAGGGCTGGCACAGCACCACCAAGAGCATGCGCGGCGACTACCAGAAGTTTGTCGGCCTGGTGAACGAAGGTGCCAAGGGCATGGGCTTCACCGATGCCGGCCAGATGTGGCGCAGCGGCTACGACATGCCGCCGGAGCAGATCGGCCCGGAAACCGATCGCCTGTGGGAACAGGTCAAGCCGATGTACGAGCAGCTGCACTGCTACGCACGCGGCAAGCTGGACAAGACCTACGGCAAGGACAAGGCCGAAGTGGGCAACGGCCTGATCGCCGCACACCTGCTCGGCAACATGTGGCAGCAGGACTGGTCGAACCTGTGGGACCAGCTGGAACCGTACCCGGGTGCCGGCAGCCTGGACATCACCGCAGCGCTGGAAAAGCAGTACCAGACCAACCTGAGCGCGGCGCTGGCCAAGGCCGGCAAGGATGCCAACGTAGCGGCGCAGTACAAGGCACAGCGCGAGGCCGAACTGCGTACCGCCAAGCAGATGACCGAGCGCGCACAGGACTTCTACGTGTCGCTGGGCATGCCGTCGCTGCCGCAGTCGTATTGGGAAAAGACCCAGTTCATCAAGCCCGATGACCGCGACGTGGTCTGCCACGCCAGCGCCTGGGACATGAACATGGAAGGCGACGTGCGCACCAAGATGTGCATCAAGCCGAACGAAGAGAACTTCACCACCATCTACCACGAGCTGGGCCACATCTATTACGACCTGGCCTACAACCCGCTTCCTCCGCTGTTCCAGGGCGGTGCCAACGATGGCTTCCATGAGGCGATCGGCGACACCATCGTGCTGGCGATGACGCCCAAGTACCTCAGCTCGATCGGCCTGGTCGACGCGCCGACCGAAAGCCGCGAAGCGGTCATCAACAACCAGATGCGCATGGCGCTGTCGGGCGTGTCGTTCCTGCCGTTCGGGCTGATGATCGACCGCTGGCGCTGGGGCGTGTTCGATGGCTCGATCACCGCCGACAACTACAACAAGGCGTGGTGGGACCTGAAGGCCAAGTACCAGGGCGTGGCGCCGGCCAGCACCCGTGGCGAAGAGTTCTTCGATCCGGGCGCGAAGTACCACGTGCCGGGCAACACCCCGTATACCCGCTACTTCCTGGCGCGCATCCTGCAGTTCCAGTTCTACAAGGGCCTGTGCGACGCGTCCGGCTACAAGGGCCCGCTGCATGAGTGCACCTTCTACGGCAACAAGGAAGCCGGCCAGAAGTACTGGGCGATGCTGAGCAAGGGTGCCAGCCAGCCGTGGCAGGCCACGCTGAAGGAGCTGACCGGTACCGACAAGCTCGATGCGGGCCCGATGATCGAGTACTTCACCCCGGTCAACGAGTGGCTGAAGCAGCAGAACGAAGGCCAGATGTGCGGCTGGCAGGCCAACGCGGCCCCGGCGGCGAAATGAGAAAAGGGGCGGGTCCGCGAGGACCCGCCCCTTTCCGGTAGTGCCGGCCGCTGGCCGGCAACTACGCGATGAAGACCCAACGGGCAGCCGGCCAGCGGCCGGCCCTACCGAAAGGCCTGTCAGCTGTTCTTCTTCGCGGCCATCGCTGCGGCCAGCTCGGCCTTGAATTCCTCGAAGGTCTGGCCCTTCTCCTTTGCTTCGGCCTGCGCGGCGTCGCGCAGCGCATCGGAGTACATCAGGCGCACCGGCGTGCCGTTGCGCTCGTGCAGTTCACCGGCCTGCATGATCAGCGCCAGCACCTGCGCAGCACTCTCGCTGTGGCCCGCGATGCGACCATCCATGCCCAGCACCCATTCGCCATCACGGCGCACGACACCGGCCAGCAGGGTGCGCTGCGCGTCGCGCAGTTCGGCATGCGGCTCCACCGGCGAGGCCTGGGCAGCGGCCTTGTTGGCGGCCTGCTTTTCCTGGCGACGGCGCTGGTCGCGGCGGGTCTTGGAGCTGGTGGACATGGTGCGGTACCGCTGCGAAGGGGGGCGCAAGGATAGCGCACCCCGCCCGCAGCGCTGCTTCACGCGTGCTCGATCCAGGACGGTCAGTCCAGCACCTTGCCGTGCCGCCAGTACCCCATGAAAGTGATCGCGCGACGGTCCAGCCCGCAATCGCGCACCAGGTGGCGGCGGATCGCCATCACCGCCCCCGCCTCGCCAGCCACCCAGGCGTACAGCGGCCCGGCCACGCAGGTGTCGGCCTGCTCCCAGAGGATCTGCGTATCGACGTCGATCTCCTCCAGCGCATCGCCAGCAGCCACGCTCGAGGTCGCTGACAGCCGTTCCTGGACCGCCTGCAGCAGCGGCTGGCCATAGGCGGCCTGCCCACGCGGCAACCATACCAGCTCGGCGGTGCCCGGCGCTTTCAACGGCACCGCATCGCCGGCCTGGGCCACTTCCAGCAACGCCAGCGTGCGCGGCGGATCAGGCATGGCCGCCAGCTCTTCGAGGATGCCCGCCACCGCAGGCAACGCCGTTTCATCGGCCACCAGCAGTACCTGGCCGACACCGGCCGGTGGCTTCCACTCCCAGCCTTCGCTGCTCTCGGCACAGTCGGCATCCGGGGCCAGCAACACCACGCGATCGCCCGGCCGTGCATGCATGGCCCAGCGCGAAGCGGGTCCGGTAACCCCGTGGACGACAAAATCGACGTCGACCTCGCCCTGCTCGGCGCGCAGCTGGCGGATGGTGTAGGTGCGCATCGGCGGGCGCTGATCGTCCGGCAGGGCCCGGTAGCGTGGATACCAGTCCTCGCCGCTGGGGACCTGCGGCAGGTCCTGGCCGGGCAAGGGGAAGAACACCTTGATCCGCTGGTCCGGGCCTTCGGTCTTCATCCGCGCCACGTCGGCGCCAGTGAACACCATGCGGTCCAGGGAAGGGGAGAGAACGCGGCGCTCCTTCAGCGCCACCTCGAACAGGCGGTAGGTCTGCTGCGCAGCCATGGAGGAACCTCATGCAACGACATCGGATTGGCTGGCTGTCGTGCACCCGTGCACCGGCTGGCTGGAGTGCCCAGCCTAATCCGGTGGTTTCCCGTCGCAAGCGCTGCCGGCGTCGCGGCCTGCCCTACCCCTGCACGCTGCTCAGTGACCCGTGCAGACTGCCTGCGCCGCGCGTTCACGCTGGTGTTCCCAGTACCAGAACACGAAACCTGCACCGAAGAACGCAGCCTGGCCCAACGCCAGGTGCAGCGGGCTGGCGCTCAGCAGCGGCGATACCACGCCGGCCACCACGGTGCTGATCATCAGCTGCACGAAGGCCTGCAGCGACGAGGCCAGGCCGCGCTGGTGCGGGTACATGTCCAGCACCGCCAGCGCCAGGATCGGGAAAATCAGCGCCATGCCCATGCCGCCCAGGAAGATCGGCAGCACCGCCCACGGCAGCACGAACTGCGGGGCCAGCGCCACGTAGCCGACGTTCAACAGCACCGACAGCGCGCACAGGCCGAAACCGATGGCGACCTGGCGGGTAGGCGTGGTGTGCCCGGCCATGCGCCCGGACAGGAACGAGCCGGTGGTCATGCCGCCGATGGTGGGGATGAACAGCCAGGCGAAGCCGCCTTCGCCCAGATGCAGGTGCTGCATCACGAACACCGGCGCCGAGGAGATGTACAGGAAGATGCCACCGAAGCCGATGCTGCCGGCCAGCGCCAGGCGCAGGAAGCGCGGGTTGAAGCCGATGCGCAGGTAATCACGCATCAACGTGCGCGGCGACAACGGCACGCGCGCTTCAACCGGATGGGTCTCCGGCAGGTAGCGTGCAGTGGCCGCCAGCAGGACCAGCCCGAACACCACCAGGAACCAGAAGATCAGCGGCCAGCCGGCGCCACTGAGCAGGATCCAGCCACCGATGATCGGGGCGATGGCCGGGGCGATGCCGAACAGCATCGACACCTGGCTCATCAGGCGCTGCGCGTCGTGGCCATGGTAGAGATCGCGGATCACCGCGCGGCCAACGATCATGCCGACACCCGCCGACAGGCCCTGCAGCGCGCGGAACGCAAGCAGCGTGGTCAGGTCGGTGGACAGCGCACAGCCAACCGAAGCGCCGACGAACACCACCAGGCCACCGAGGATCACCCACTTGCGGCCCCAGGCATCGGACAGCGGGCCGTGCGCCAGGCTCATCAGGCCGTAGAACAGCAGGTACACGCTGATGGTCTGCTGCACCGCCACTTCGTCCACCGCCAGGCGCTGGGCCAGCTGCGGGAACGCCGGGAAGATGGTGTCGATCGAGAACGGACCGAACATGGCCAGACCGGCGAGCAGCAGGGCCATGCGGCGGGTGGAGGGAGCAACAGCGGCGGTCATGGGGAAGGCGTCCGGCAGGGCCATGCGTGGCACGCACGGCGGGCGCCGGTCCCCCTTCTGCAGGGACGGCGCCAGATGAATTCGGGTATCCGCCCATCATAGGTGGGGATCGCGACCGATGCCATGCAGCGGTGCACAAAACGCACGGCCGGGCCATCGGCCATTCAGGCGCGGTAGCCATGCCTGGAGGCGGCCGGCGGGCCCGCAACGGGCTATAATCAGCGGGCAACACGGTGGGAGAAGCGGAACACCGCTGCCGAAGGCGCAACGCCCGTAATCGCTCAGGCCCGATACCACCCGCAACAGAACTCTGGAGAGACCGGTTCGATCCGGCGCCGAAGGGGCACGAAGCTGCGGTCCGCCGCGCTTTTAAACTCTCAGGCAAAAGGACAGAGGGGCGCCCAGCAGACCGCCGACCGGCGGCTTGTGCCCGTGCGTGTGCCCTTTCCTGACGGATCCTTCGCCATGTCCCAGAACACCCCTTCCCTGCGTGAGCTCGAGCACCACAATGCGTTCGTCGAGCGCCACATCGGCCCCAACGACGCCGAGATCGCGCAGATGCTCGACGTCGTCGGCCACGCGTCGCTGGATGCGATGACCGATGCCATCGTACCGGCCAAGATCAAGTCGCCGGCGCCGCTGGCACTGCCGGAGTCGATGACCGAAGTGCAGGCCCTGGCGAAGATCCGTGCGATCGCCGACAAGAACACCGTGCTGCGCAGCTTCATCGGCCAGGGCTACTACGGTACCCACACGCCGAACGTGATCCTGCGCAATATCCTGGAAAACCCGGCCTGGTACACCGCCTACACCCCGTACCAGGCGGAAATCTCGCAGGGCCGCATGGAAGCGCTGATCAACTTCCAGACCCTGTGCGCCGACCTCACCGGCATGGAAATCGCCAACGCCTCGCTGCTGGACGAAGCCACTGCCGCGGCCGAAGCGATGACCCTGGCCAAGCGTTCGGCCAAGTCGAAGTCGGACACCTTCTTCGTGCACGACGCCGTGCATCCGCAGACCCTGGAACTGCTGCGCACGCGCGCCGAACCGATGGGCATCGTGCTGCGCGTGGGCACCCCGGCCGAAGCACTGGAAGCGGAAGCCTTCGGCCTGCTGCTGCAGTACCCGGACACCTTCGGCCAGGTCGGCGACTACAAGGCGCTGGTCGATGCCGTGCACGCACGCGGCGGCCTGGTGGCCGTGGCCACCGACCTGCTGGCCCTGACCCTGCTGACCGCTCCGGGCGAATGGGGCGCGGACATCGTGGTCGGCAACAGCCAGCGTTTCGGCGTGCCGTTCGGCTTCGGCGGCCCGCACGCTGCCTTCATGGCCTGCCGTGATGCCTACAAGCGCTCGATGCCGGGCCGCCTGATCGGCGTCTCGGTCGATGCCCAGGGCAACCCGGCCTACCGCCTGACCCTGCAGACCCGCGAGCAGCACATCCGCCGCGAGAAGGCCACGTCCAACATCTGCACCGCACAGGTGCTGCTGGCGGTGATGGCCTCGATGTACGCCGTGTACCACGGCCCGGACGGCCTGACCCGCATCGCCCGCCGCACCCATCGCCTGGCCTCGATCCTGGCCGCCGCGCTGCGCAACGCCGGCGTGCAGGTCGGTGGTGACTTCTTCGACACCCTGCATGTCACCGGCGTGCATGCCGATGAAATCCACGCCAAGGCCCGCGCCGCCGGTTACAACCTGCGCGCGATCGACAGCGACTCGGTCGGCATCAGCCTGGACGAGACCACCACCCGCGCCGACATCGTCGCCGTGGCTGCCGTGTTCGGTGCCTCGCTGGACGTCGACGCACTGGATGCCAGCACCGCCGACGCGTTGCCGGCCGGCCTGCTGCGCCAGTCCGCGTTCCTGACCCATCCGGTGTTCAACACCCACCACAGCGAGCACGAACTGCTGCGCTACCTGCGTTCGCTGGCCGACAAGGACCTGGCGATGGACCGCACGATGATCCCGCTGGGCTCGTGCACCATGAAGCTCAACGCCACCGCCGAGATGATCCCGGTGACCTGGCCGGAGTTCTCGCAGATCCATCCGCTGGTGCCGGCCGACCAGGCGCTGGGCTACAAGGAACTGATCGACTCGCTGGAAGCGATGCTGGTGGAGTGCACCGGCTACGACGCAGTCAGCCTGCAGCCGAACTCCGGCGCACAGGGCGAATACGCCGGCCTGCTGGCGATCCGCGCCTACCACCGCTCGCGCGGCGAAGGGCATCGTGACATCTGCCTGATTCCGGATTCGGCGCACGGCACCAACCCGGCCTCGGCGCAGATGTGCGGCATGAAGGTGGTGGTGACCAAGACCGATGCCAACGGCAACGTCGACGTCGAGGACATCCGCCTCAACGCCGAGAAATACAGCGACCGCCTGGCCGCGATCATGATGACCTACCCGTCCACGCACGGCGTGTTCGAGGAAGAGGTGGTGGAGATCTGCGAGATCATCCACAAGCACGGCGGCCAGGTGTACACCGACGGCGCCAACATGAACGCCCTGGTCGGCGTGGCCAAGCCGGGCAAGTGGGGTTCGGACGTTTCGCACCTGAACCTGCACAAGACCTTCTGTATCCCGCACGGCGGTGGCGGCCCGGGCGTCGGCCCGTGCGCGGTCAAGGAGCACCTGGCCCCGTTCCTGCCGGGCAAGCTGGGTGACAACGGCCCGGTCGGCATGGTCAGCGCGGCCAGCTTCGGCAGCGCCTCGATCCTGCCGATCAGCTGGATGTACATCGCGATGATGGGCCGCGACGGCCTGCGCAGGGCCACCCAGGTCGCGCAGCTCAACGCCAACTACATCGCCAAGCGCCTGGCCCCGCACTTCAAGACCCTGTACACCGGCCGCAACGGTCTGGTGGCACACGAGTGCATCCTGGACGTGCGCCCGCTGGAGAAGACCAGCGGCATCGGCGCCGAGGACGTGGCCAAGCGCCTGATCGACTTCGGCTTCCACGCCCCGACCCTGAGCTTCCCCGTGGCCGGCACGCTGATGGTCGAACCGACCGAGAGCGAGTCGCTGCACGAGCTGGACCGCTTCATCGACGCGATGATCCAGATCCGCGAGGAGATCACCGCGATCGAAGACGGCCGCCTGGACCGCGAGGACAACCCGCTGAAGAACGCACCGCACACTGCCACCGCAGTGACCGCGAGCGAGTGGACCCACGCCTACCCGCGTGAACTGGCTGCGTTCCCGCTGCCGAGCCTGAAGCTGCAGAAGTACTGGCCGCCGGTGGCACGCGTGGACAACGTGTACGGCGACAAGAACGTGATGTGCGCCTGCATTCCGGTCGATGCCTACAAGGATGATGAAGTCGAGGCGTGATTCCTCGCTGCATCGGTAAACAGAACGGCCCGCGCAAGCGGGCCGTTTTCATAAGCGCGTGTGGACCAAGGTCCACACCCACCAACATCCGATCACGGATCCGGCATCTGCCCCAGGCTCAACTGCCACGACACACCGAAGCGGTCCTGCACCCAGCCGTAGCGGTTGCTGAAATCGTAGTCACCCACCGGCATCAACCAATGGCCGCCTTCGCCCAGTACGCGTGCGGCACGTTCGAACTGTTCGGCGCCGGAGCACTCCACGAACAACGAGATCGACGGCGAGAAGGTGAAATCGTGCACGTCCAGGCTGTCGAAGCACAGGTAGTGGGTTCCACCGAGCAGGAAGATAGCCTGGCGCACCTGCCCGGGCACGCCAGCACCGGCGCCGTCCGGATGGCGCTGCATTGCCAGCAGGCGGAAATCGGCGAAGGCCTCCGCATACAGAGCCAGGGCCGCTTCGGCCTGGCCGGTGAACATCAGGAAGGGGCGGCTGCGCAGCATGCGGTACTCCTGGTCGACGGGCCGCTGACGGCCCACACAATCAGGATGGCACGGCAGATGTGCAGCCCCCGTGGTAGTGCCGGCCGCTGGCCGGCAGCTTCAGTCACGCCTCGCGCATGCGCCGGGCGATGGCGCTGCTGGCGGCGATCGTGGCAGTCAGTGCCACCATCGACAGGAACTGCAGGCGGGTGTGCGACTCGCTCAGCAGCAGGCCGAAGATCAGTGCCAGAATCGCCAGCGCGCAGCAGGTCAGCCACGGGAAGCCGGCCATGCGGAACGGCAGGCGGGTACCCAGGCGATCCGCGCGGCGGCGCAGCACCAGCTGCGACACCAGCGACAGCGTCCACACCAGCAGGCAGGTGGAACCGACGATGTTCAGCAGCACCGGCAGCACCCGGTCCGGGAACAGCAGCTCCATCACCGTGGCGGCAAAGCCGAACAGCACGCTGGCCAGCACGGCGATCACCGGCACCTGGCGCGGATCCGTCCAGCCCAACACGGCCGGCGCTTCGCGGCGCTGCGCCAGCGAATACATCATGCGCGAGGCACCGTAGAGGTTGGCATTGAGCGCCGACAGCAGCGCGATCACAGCGATCAGGGTGATCGCCGTACCCGCGCCCGGGATGCGGGCGATATCCAGCACGGCGGCGAACGGCGACTTCAGTGCCTCGCTGGTCCATGGCACCACGGCGATGATCACGCTCAGCGAGCCGATGTAGAACACCAGGATGCGCCAGGCCACGGTGCGGATGGCACGGGCGATGCTGCGCTCGGGATCTTCGGTTTCGGCCGCCGCCACGGCCACAATCTCGGTACCGCCAAAGGCAAAAACGACAACCAGCAGCGCCGCACCGATCCCGGCCAGGCCCTTCGGTGCGAAGCCACCGTGTTCGGTGAAGTTGCTCAGGCCCGGCGAAGTCACCTGCGGCAGCCAGCCCATCAGCAGCGCCACACCGATGGCGATGAAGGCCAGGATCGCCGCCACCTTGAGGATGGCGAACCAGAATTCGAACTCGCCGAAGTTCTTCACCCCGAGCAGGTTGATCGCGGTGAAGAACAGCATGAAGGCCAGCGCCGCCATCGGTACCGGTATTGCCGGCCAGACCGTGGCCAGAAGCCCGGCCGCGCCTACCGCCTCGGCGGCGATCACGATCACCAGCTGCACCCACCACAGCCAGCCCACGGTGGCGCCGGCGGTGGCCCCCATGGCATCAGCGGCATAGACCGAGAACGCGCCACTGGTCGGCTTGGCCGCCGCCATCTCGCCCAGTGCGTTCATCACGATGATCACCAGCGCACCAGCGACCAGATACGACACCAGCACCGCCGGGCCGGCCGCCTGCACACCCACGCCCGAGCCGAGGAAGAGGCCGGCGCCGATGGCGCTGCCCAGACCCATCATGATCAGCTGGCGGGGCTTGAGCGAATGTCCGAGGCGGGACGGCGAAGCGGTCGGAATCGAGTTGGGCATCGGCGGAGCTGGCGGCGGGCTACAGGGGCGACACCTTACCCTGTCCCGTGCCCACGGGGATAGGCACAGCGCAGCAGGCGGCTCAGGCCAGCGCCGGCTCGCCGACGTTGCCACCAATACGGGCCCGGTAGGCGCGCGGCGAGAAACCGGTTTCAGCCTTGAACTTGCGGGTAAAGGCGCTCTGGTCGCTGAAACCGCAGGCCTGGCCGATGCAGGCGATGCTGTCGTCACCGTGCAGCAGGTGCATGGCCATCTGGATCCGCAGCCGGGTCAGCACCTGCTGCGGGGTCATCTGGAACACCTTGCGGAAACTGCGTTCCAGCTTCGACAGCGAGAAACCGGTGATGTCCAGCAGGGTCTGCATGCGCACGTTCTCGGCGTAGTGCGCATTGAGGTGGGCCAAGGCCAGCCGCAGCTGCTCGTACTGGGTGCCCAGGCTGTCCTTCTGGCCGAGGTCGCGGGATATGCCGATCAGGCCCTCGATCGCCCCATCGACCACCAGCGGGCGCTTGCAGGTCAGGCACCAGCCCGGTTCGCGGTTGGCGAACAGGTGCAGCTCCATCAGGTTCTCGATCACCTCGCCGGACAGCACGCGGGCATCCTGGTCGACGTAGTCCGCACTGAGGCCGGTCGGGTAGATCTCGGCCGCCGTGCGCCCGATCACGTCCTTGCGCGCGCGCAGGCCCAGCCGCCGCAGCATGGTCTGGTTGACGTGGGTGTAACGCCCCTGAAGGTCCTTGATGAAGAACAGCACATCCGGGATGGCGTCGAACAGGGCTTCGATGTCGGCGGGCTCGACTCGCATGTGGCAAGCATACCCGAGCCGCCGATTTGTCTGCGCGTTCACTCCCACAGGACCATGCATTAACGCCGGCGCCGCCACTGTTTGGGTCTGCCCCCCTACCCGCTCCAGGAGATCCTCCATGGCCGCCAGCAAGCCGACCGGCAAGCGCGCTTCCGCCACCCCCTCCGCCGACCGTGACAGCCGCGGCCAGGGCGATGAACTGCACCAGCTCGCGGGAGGCGCCCATCCGGTCCTGACCAGCAACCAGGGCATTCCGGTTGCCGACAACCAGAACTCCCTGCGCCAGGGACCACGCGGCCCCACCCTGCTGGAAGACTTCCTGCTGCGCGAGAAGATCACCCACTTCGACCACGAGCGTATTCCCGAGCGGATCGTCCATGCCCGCGGTTCGGCCGCCCACGGCTTCTTCGAACTCACCCGCTCGCTGAGCAAGGTGACCCGCGCGAAGATCCTCACCGAGGTCGGGGTGAAGACGCCGGTGTTCACCCGCTTCTCCACCGTTGCCGGCGGCGCCGGCTCGGTGGACACCCCGCGCGACGTGCGCGGTTTCGCGGTGAAGTTCTATACCAAGGAAGGCAACTGGGACCTGGTCGGCAACAACATTCCGGTGTTCTTCATCCAGGACGCGATCAAGTTCCCCGACCTGATCCATGCGGTGAAGATGGAACCGGACCGCGCGTTCCCGCAGGCCGCCAGCGCACACGACACGTTCTGGGATTTCGTCTCGCTGATGCCCGAATCGATGCACATGATCATGTGGGCGATGAGCGACCGCACGATTCCGCGCTCGCTGCGCACCATCGAAGGCTTCGGCATCCACAGCTTCCGCCTGCTGGATGAGAAAGGAAACTCCACCTTCGTCAAGTTCCACTGGCGGCCGAAGCTGGGGCTGCAGTCCACCATCTGGGACGAGGCGCTGAAACTGCAGGCCGCCGACAACGATTTCCACCGCCGCGACCTGTTCGAGGCGATCCAGCGCGGCGATTTCCCCGAATGGGAACTGGCCGTGCAGCTGTTCACGGAAGAAGAGGCCGACGCATTCCCGTTCGATCATCTGGACCCGACCAAGATCATTCCCGAATCGCTGGTGCCGTTGCAGGTGATCGGGCGCATGGTGCTGGACCGCTGGCCGGACAACTTCTTCGCCGAGACCGAGCAGGTAGCGTTCTGCCCGGCCAACGTGCCGCCGGGCATCGACTTCAGCAATGATCCCCTGCTGCAGGGCCGCCTGTTCTCCTACCTGGACACCCAGCTGATCCGGCTGGGCGGGCCGAACTTCCACCAGATCCCGGTGAATGCACCCAAGTGCCCGTTTGCCAATCACCAGCGCGACGGGCATATGCAGATGCAGGTTCCCAAGGGCCGGGTGGCCTACGATCCCAGCTCGCTGCAGGACGACACACCGCGCGAGACCCCGAGCGGCTTCCGCAGCCACACCAGCGCCGACGATGGACGCAAGGGCCGCACCCGCGCGGAGAGCTTCGCCGACCACTACAGCCAGGCGCGGATGTTCTTCCGCAGCTTGGAAAAACCGGAACAGGCGCACCTGGCATCGGCGCTGGTCTTCGAGTTGTCCAAGGTGGAAACGCTAAAGGTGCGGGTGCGCACGGTCAGCCACCTGCGCAACATCGATGACATGCTGGCGCAGCGCGTGGCCAATGGCCTGGCCCTGCCTGCACTGCCCGACCCCGCGCCAACCGCTACCCCGGTGCGGGACATGCCGCCGGCCCCGGAAGTGCGCGTGATCGGTCGCAACAAACCCACCCTGCAGGGTCGCTGCATCGGCATCCTGTTCGACGAAGGCTCCGACGCGCGCGTGATTGCCAGCCTGAGCAAGGCGGCCCGGAAGGCAGGTGCAGACGTGAAGCTGGTCGCACCAAAAGTGGGAGGCGCCACGCTCAGTGACGGCAGCGTACAGGCCGCCGATGGGCAACTGGCCGGCACGCCATCGGCCCTGTTCGATGCGGTGGCCGTGGTGCTGAGCGTAGAGGCATCAAAGGCGTTGTCGAAAGAGAGCGCCGCCCTTGAGTTCGTCAGCCAGGCGTGGGCACACCTGAAGGCCATCGCCAGCGACGCGGGCGGCCAGGCGCTGCTGAAGGCGGCGCGGGTCGGCAACGACCCCGGCATCGTCGAAGCAGAAGACGCCAAGGCATTCCTGGCGGCGGCCGCCACCCGCCAGTGGGCGCGTGAGCCCAAGCTGCGCCTGCTTGCCTGACCACAACGACAGGAGAATCGTCATGCCCCGCGGTGACAAATCCGCATATACCGAAAAGCAGAAGCGCCAGGCCGAGCACATCGAGGAAAGCGAACGTGATCGCGGCGCGAGTGAAGGCACCGCCGAGCGCATTGCCTGGGCCACCGTGAACAAGCAGGACGGCGGCGGCAAGCGCGCCGGCAGTGCCCGCAAGGGCACGAAGAAGGCGACCAGCAAGAAGGCTGCCAAGAAGGCGCCTGCCAGGAAGTCGGCCACAAAGAAGGCCGCAACCAAGACGACGGCGGCGAAGAAGGCGGTGGCGAAGAAGGCACCGGCTCGCAAGACCGCGACAAAGAAGGCCGCAAAGAAGACGGCGAAGAAGGCTGCGGCCAAGAAGGCGGGTACGGCCGCCTCGCGGAGCGCCGCCGCGAAGAAGGCAGCCAAGACGCGGGCCGCGAAGAAGACCGTGCGCAAGGCGGCGGCGAAGAAAGCTGCGCGTACGCGCGCGCGCGGCTGAAGCGTCGGTCAGGAGGAGAGCGTCCTCATCCATGCGGCAACTTCGGCTGCGGCCGCGTCAGCACGGGCCTGCAGCAGCAGATGAGGCCCTTCCAGCGAAATACGGCCGCTCAAGGCGGCCGTATTCCTGTCACTGCACTGGCAGCCCGCTCAGGCTGCGCGACGGGGCACAGCAGAGACCGCCGCGCCTTCCACCTTGAATACCGCCACCGACGTGGTCAGCGCATGCGCCTGTTCTTCCAGCGCGCGGCTGGCGGCGGTGGCTTCTTCCACCAACGCGGCGTTCTGCTGGGTCACCTGGTCCATCTGCACCACCACCTGGTTGACCTGCTCGATGCCGGCCGCCTGCTCCTTGCTGGCTGCGGCGATGTCGCTCATCAGCTGGGTCGTGCGCGAACTTGCCTGTGCCACGCGCGCGATCGCGGCTTCGGATTCAACGGTCACTGCCAGGCCGCTCTTCACCTTGGCAGCGGCGTCTTCGATCAGCTCCTTGATCTCCTTGGCGGCGACACCGGCACGCTGCGCGAGCGTGCGCACTTCGCTGGCGACCACGGCAAAGCCACGGCCCTGCTCGCCTGCACGTGCGGCTTCCACCGCCGCGTTCAGTGCCAGGATGTTGGTCTGGAACGCGATGCCGTCGATCACGGTGGAGATTTCCGAGATGCGTGCCGAGGACTGGTCGATCTCGCCCATCACCGACGCCATCTGTGCCATCGCCTGCTCGGTCTCGCGCACCGCAGCACCGGCGGCATGCGCTTCACTATCGGCCTGACGGGCCAGTTCGGCATTCTGGCGCACTGTGGAGGTCAGCTCCTCCATCGATGCAGCGGCCTCTTCCAGGTTCGCCGCCTGCTGCTCGGTGCGGCGCGACAGGTCGTTGTTGCCGGCGGCCAGTTCCTGCGCCGCGTTGTTGATGCTGTCGGCAGCCACCTGGATGCCCCGCACGATGGCGGTCAGCTGAGCGGTGGTGGTGTTGGCGTCGTCGCGCATGCGTGCGAACACGCCGTCGTACTCGCCGTCCATGCGTGCGGTCAGGTCACCGTGCGAGATCGCGCGCAGCACGTCGGAAACATCGGCGATGCTGGCCTGCGAACTGGCCATCATGCCGTTGAGATGTTCGACCATCGCCTTGAACTGGTACTGGAACGCAGCGGCATCACCACGCATGCTGAAATCACCGGCGCGTGCGGCGCGGGCCAGTTCATCGATCTGCGTGTTGATCGCCATCAGGCTCTGCTTCACCGCGGCCAGAGTGCGGGTCAAGGTACCCTTCTCGCCCGGATAGTCCGGCAGGTCGCGGCTGAGGTCACCGATGGCGTAACGCTGCATCACTTCAGCCATCAGCAGTTCCACCTGCACGTGCGATTCGACCAAGCTGTTGGTGGCCTGCACCATGCGGCCGAAATCACCGGGGAAGGCACTGGCATCCATGCGATAGCGGATTGCGCCGGCCTCGTGCTGTTCGGCCATCTGCAGCTGTGCGCCGATCGCCGCCTGCACGCTCTGCCGCACGCTGGCCATGGCTTCACCCAGCTGGGTCAGTTCATCGCGGCCGCCGAGGCGGAACTCCTGGTCCAGCTGCCCCTTGGACAGGCGCTCGGCCAGGTTCACCGCTCGGGCCAGCGGCCCGGTCAGGCTGCGGCCGATCATCACCGAGGCACCGATGCCCACCAACAGCGCGACGCCGCCCAGCACCAGCAGCTGCAGCAGGCTGCGCTCACCCAGGCGGATCGCCTCGGCGGCCGCATCACGGCTTTCCTTCTCTTCGAAGTCCACGCCATCGGACAGCGCCTTGTTCCAGCCGTTGGCCGCTTCCTGCACCGGGCCCAAGGTCAGCGCCACGGCGCCCGGGTAGTCGCCCTGCTCCATCAGTTCGCTGGTCTGCTTGTTGAGTGGACGCGCAATGGCACGCTTGGCGGCGATGGTTTCGGCGATGGCCTTGCCGTCGGCGTCGCTGGGCAGCGCCTGATAGGCGGTCCAGCTGGCCTCGTAGCGCTTGACCAGATCGGCGATACGCTGCTCGTCGTGGCCGCGGTCATCGCCCTGGCGGATCAGCATCTCGCGGCGCACAACCATCATCTGATTGTTGGCATCGAGCATCTGCGACAGCAGGCGCACCTTGGCCACGCTGACGTCGACCACCTGCTGCATCGCGCGCTTCTGCGCGACACTGGCGGTGGCGCCAGTGGCCACTACGGCGGCGACCAGCAGCAGCAACAGGCCAAAGCCCAGCCCAAGACGCCAGGAAACCCTGACGTTCCTCAAGTAGTTCATCGGTACATCCAAAACGGGGGGATGCGCCCCTATCGGCCGCGCCGCCGGCATTCTTGATCGGCAAGATGCACGGGCGTCGGCAGCCGTTCACCTTGGTGATGCCATGCACGGTGCTTCTGCGACAAGGGCCCGGGCCACGCCAGGGCTGCCCTGCTCATGCCGGCATCAGGTTGCTTTCACGGGGGCTGCGCAGCCTCTACGGGCAGGGTGGAGCTGCCATCTGCCGGAGACCTCCATGCCCGTACACCGCCCCACCCTGCTCGCCCTGTCCTTGCTGATGTCCCCCGCCTTCGCGCAGGTGCCGCCGGCCCAGCTGCCGGAGCCCATTGCCGAGAAGGCCGGACCCGATACCGCGGCGCGCTCGCCGCTGCACGCTCAGGTGCTTCTGGATCGTGCCAATTTCTCCCCGGGCGAGATCGACGGTGAAGTCGGCAGCAATCAGCGCCGGGCCGTGGCAGGCTTTCAGGCAGCCCACGGCCTGGCAGTGAGCGGAGAGCTGGACGACGTCACCTGGAACGCACTGCAGGCCGATGCCGTTGGGCCGCTGGCCAGCTACACGCTGACCGCCGAGGACGTGGCCGGACCGTTCGTCGCCGTTCCGAAGACGCCCTCCGCGCAGGCAAAGTTGAAGGCGCTGGGCTACAGCAGCGTCGAGGAATCACTGGGCGAGCGCTTCCATGCCTCGCCGGAACTGCTGAAGGCGCTCAACCCCGGCGTCGACCTGGGCAAGGCCGGCAGCCGCATCCAGGTGCCGAACATCACCCCGGCGCCGCTGCCGAAGGCGGCCAAGGTGGTGGTCGACAAATCCGATTCCACCCTGCAGTTGCTGGATGCGCAGGGCAAGCTGATCGCACAGGTGCCGGTGTCGTCGGGCAGCCAGCACGACCCGCTGCCGATCGGCGAATGGAAGATCCTGGGCGTTTACCGCGACCCGCCATTCCACTACAACCCGAAGCTGTTCTGGGATGCCCGCAAGGGCGAAAAGAAGGCCACCCTGCCACCGGGCCCGAACAATCCGGTCGGGCGGGTCTGGATCGACCTGTCCAAGCCGCATTACGGTCTGCACGGCACGCCGGTACCCGGCCATGTCGGCAAAACCGAATCGCATGGCTGCGTGCGCATGACCAACTGGGATGTGCTGCGCGTGGCTGCAGCCGTGGATACGTCGGTACCGGTCGTCATGCAGGAGTGAGCCTATGCGCGTTTCGCAGCTGATCGTGCTGGGCGTTCTGCTGGGTGTGGGAATGAGCTGGTGGCTGCGTCGCGATGCCGCTGAACCCACGGCGGCGGCCACGCCTGCAACACCGTTCACCGTAATGGCAACGCCGGCGACCGCGCCGCTGCCAGCCAGCGTCGACGCAGCACCGGACGGTCTGCTGCTGCCGGTGCAGGGCGTACTGCCCTCTCAGCTGCGCGATACCTTTAGCGATGCCCGAAGCGAGGGTCGCGTGCACGATGCCATCGACATCATGGCCGATGCCGGTACGCCGGTGCTGGCGGTGGCCGATGGCACGGTGGAAAAACTGTTCGACAGCGAGCGCGGCGGCTTGACGATTTACCAGTTCGAGCCCAGCGGGCGCTGGTGCTACTACTACGCGCATCTGCAGCGCTACGCCGATGGCCTGGCGGAGAAGCAGGTGATCAAGCGCGGAGAGGTGATCGGTTACGTGGGCAGCACCGGTAACGCCAGCGCCCAGGCCCCGCATCTGCATTTTGAAGTGCACGTGCTGGGCCCGGAAAAACAGTGGTGGAAGGGAGAGTCGATCAATCCGTACCCGCTGTTGAAACAGGCGGCATCGACGCCCGACGCTGCCAGCGCCGCAAGGTGATGGTGAATGCCACCAGGGCAGCGCCCGGAATCAGCAGGAACAACGCCGCCACCTTCCAGAAGAAGAACGGCCACAGCCACACGTAGTCCAGATCGGTCAGCTTCAGTACGTCCATCAGTGGCAGCAGTTCCACCGTGCCCACGCGTCCCGCCAGCGCGGGCTCGACCTCCAGAACGGTCACCCGCAGCCACGAACGCCCGCGCGGCAGCGCATCCCCCCGGCCATAACCGAAGTACGAGGCTGCAAATCCAGCAGGCTCAACCGATTCGAGCGCGCGGGTGATGCCGGAACCCGGCACGCCCGAACGCGTTTCGGCGCGGAAGTCGGTCTGATCTGTCGGGGTTTCCACGCGCAGGCGCACCTCAGGATTGATCGCCGTGGAAGTACCGTCATCCGCGTAACGCAGGCGCAGCCGCAATTGGTCATCAATGAAGCGGTAGACCGTGACCTCGGCCGTCGCACCCGGGCTCAGCACCAGAGGCAGCACCTGCGTGCGTGAGGCCATGTGGTTGGCGATCGCGCCCAGCACCAGCACCGCGCAGGCAAGCGCCCACAGGCTCCACAGCACCCACAGGGTGATCCGCACCACCGTTACGCCCTTCACGCTGACATCCGGGTCATCAAGTCACTTCCCTTCTGGCCGTGCCGGCACAGTAACGAAAAAGCCCCGCTTTCGCGGGGCTCTTCCTGTCACCGACGCCGGGCAGCGCCCGGCGCCACCTCAGGCGAACGGATCCTGCAGGACCATGGTGTGGTCGCGGTCCGGGCCGGTGGAGACGATGCTGATCGGGCAGCCGGCCAGCTCTTCCAGCGAACGCAGGTAGGCGCGTGCGGCCGGCGGCAGGTCGTCCCAGTTGGTGATGCCGTGGGTGTTCTCGCTCCAGCCCGGGAACTCCAGGTACACCGGGGTGCAGTCTTCCCAGCCCTGCGCGTCCAGCGGCGCGTACTCGGTGCGCTTGCCGTTGTATTCGTAGGCGATGCAGACCTTCAGCTTTTCCATGCCATCCAGCACGTCCAGCTTGGTGATGCACAGGCCGCTGATGCCGTTGATGGCCACCGCGCGCTTCAGCGCGACGATGTCCATCCAGCCGCAGCGACGCGGGCGACCAGTCGACGCACCGTACTCGGCACCGCGGTCACGGATGCCCTGGCCGACTTCGTCGTCCAGCTCGGTCGGGAACGGGCCGCCGCCGACGCGGGTGGCGTAGGCCTTGGCGATGCCCAGCACGTAGTCGATCGAATCGGCGCCGACGCCGGAACCGGCCAGCGCACCACCAACAGTGGTGTTGGAGCTGGTGACGTACGGGTAGGTGCCGTGGTCGATGTCCAGCAGCGCACCCTGCGCGCCTTCGAACAGCACGCGCTTACCCTGCTTGCGCAGGTCGTGCAGGATGCCGGCCACGTCGGACTTCATCGGCTGCACGTATTCGCCGAAGGCCAGCGCTTCGTCGAAGGTCTTCTGGAAATCGACCGCATCGGTGTTCAGATACTTGGTCAGCACGAAGTTGTGGTAATCCAGGGCGGTGCGCAGCAGTTCTTCCAGCTGCTTCGGGTAATGCAGGTCGGCGATGCGGATGCCGCGACGCGCCACCTTGTCTTCGTAGGCCGGACCGATGCCACGGCCGGTGGTGCCGATCGCCTTGCCGCCGGCAGCGCGCTCGCGCGCCTGGTCCAGGGCGATGTGGTACGGCATGATCAGCGGCGCGGCCGGGGAGATCTTCAGGCGCGAACGCACTTCCACGCCGGAGGCTTCCAGCTCGGCGATTTCCTTCTGCAGCGCGGCCGGCGAGATCACCACGCCGTTGCCGATCAGGCACAGCGCATCGTCACGCAGGATGCCCGACGGAATCAGGTGCAGGACGGTCTTCTTGCCGTTGATGACCAGGGTGTGGCCGGCGTTGTGGCCGCCCTGGAAGCGCACCACGGCGCCGATTTCCTCAGTGAGCAGATCGACGATCTTGCCCTTGCCTTCATCGCCCCACTGGGCACCAAGCACTACGACAGACTGACCCATGACGGGCTCCTCATATGTTGCGGCCATCGGGGCCGCGGACGGTTGAACCGTGGCGGGGCTGGCCAGCACCTGGAGGGCGGCTCCAAACGGGGAGCAGCCGGCGATGGAAGGCCCAGACAAGGAAAAAGCCGGACGGGGAGGCCCGTCCGGCTTTTGTGCATTATCCGGGTTTCCGGGGTCGGGTGCCACCTTTCCGACGGACGGCTTCACCGGCCGGTCAGCCGCCCCGCCCGGTCGTGCCGGCCGCGGGCCGGCAATGCCAACCAAGGTTGGCATCTACCAGAGCCGCGCCACGCATGTACCGGCCGGTCAGGCGCCTCCCGGTAGTTCCGGCCGCTGGCCGGCAATGCCAGGTTGCCGGCCAGCGGCCGGCACTAC
>NZ_JAWIRS010000017.1:7702-31174 GCF_036320005.1 Stenotrophomonas sp. SMYL11 | reverse complement strand
CTGGGCGCGCCCCCCCCGGCGCGCGGCCCCCCCCCCCCCCCCCGGGCGGGGCCCCCCCCCCCCCCCCGGCACTACCCTTTCAATGCCGCGCCCACCACAGCAGGCTCAGGCCAGCCAGCAGCACCAGCCCGCCAAAGCTGCGCAGGGCCGGGCTGGGCAGGTCCAGCAGGCGCTCGGCCATGCGCTTCCAGGCGAACGGGGCGACGAACAGGAACAGGCCTTCCAGCACCGCCACCAGACAGACGGCGGCGAACAGATCTTTCATGGGGAACTCCGGAAAAAGCACAGGGCCCGGCTTCTGGCCGGGCCCCGTGGGTACTGCCCTGCGACCTCAGCGGTCGTTCTTCAGGTACTGCAGGAACGGGTCGTTCTTGTCGAGCACGATCACGCCATTGCCGTCGGTCATGGAGCCACGGTAGGCCTCCAGGCTGCGGTAGAACGCATAGAACGACGGGTCGGCCGAGCCGGCCTTGCCGTAGATGCGCGCCGCATCGGCGTCGCCTTCACCGCGCAGGCGTTGTGCATCACGCTCGGCCTCAGCGATCAGCACGGTGCTGTCACGGTCGGCCTGGGCGCGGATGGTCAGCGACTGCTCCTCGCCCTCCGCACGCAGCTTGGCGGCTTCCTGCTTGCGCTGCGCACGCATGCGCTCGTACACGTCGTTGATCACCTGGCTGTCGGTGGGCAGGTCCACCTGCTTGATGCGCAGGTCGATCATCTGCATGCCCAGGCCGGCCACGGCCTCGTTGATCCCCTTCAGCTGCTCGGCGATCAGCTCGCTGCGGTCGCCGGACACCAGCTGCTGCAGGGTGCGCGAGTTGATCTGGTTGCGCAGCGAGTCGGTGATGATCGGTGCCAGGCGGGCATTGGCGATACGCGGATCGCCGCCGGTGGCACGGAAGTAGTCACCCACGTTGGAGATGTAGCCGATGGCGAAGAAGTCGACGCTGACGTCCTTCTGCTCGGCGGTGAAGTAACGTGCCGGCGCGGTGTCGAGCACCTGGAAGCGGCGGTCGAAGACCTTCACCGTTTCCACCACCGGGACCTTGAAGTGCAGGCCCGGCTTGATGTCCGAACGCACCACCTTGCCCAGGTTCAGCACCATGGCAGTCTGGTCCTCACGGACCACGTACACCGAGCCGAGCAGGCCCAGCACCACCGCCACGATCACGGCGATCCAGATAGGACTCTTCATCGGCTGCCCTCCTCACGGCCGCTCGGTCGCCCGGTCGGGCGGCCCACCGGCCGGCCCGGATCACGGGAAGCTTCCGCCGCTGCACCCGGCAGCGACGGCATCACCACCTCCGGATTGGTCACCCCCGGCGGGGCCGAGGTAGTGGGACGGGTATCGCCGGTCATCGGCACATAGATCAGCTGGCGACCATCGCCACCGATCACCTTGCGGTTCTCGCTCAGCACCTGCTGCACGGTCTCCAGCCACAGGCGCTTGCGGGTCACTTCCGGGGCGTCCTTGTACTGGGCCTGCAACAGGCTGAAGCGCTGCGCGTCACCCTCGGCCTTGGACACCACGGCCTGCTTGTAGCCTTCGGCGGTGGTACGGGCGCGCGAGGCCTGGCCTCGGGCTTCCGGCACGACCTTGGCGGCGTAGGCCTGGGCTTCGTTGATCAGGCGTTCCTTGACCTGCTGGGCACCGTTGACCTCGTCGAAGGCCGGCTTCACTTCTTCCGGCGGACGGGCGTCCTGCAGGGTCAGGCCGGTCACGGTCAGGCCGGTCTTGAACGCCTTCAGCAGCGCCTGCAGGCGCTCCTCGGCGGCCACGGCCAGCGGGCCACGGTTGTTCAGTACCGCGTTGAGGTCGGCACGACCGACTTCCTCGCGCACCGCACTCTGCGCCGACTGCTCCAGCACCTGGTTGGCATCGACGGTGCCGAACAGGTACAGCTGCGGATCGTCGATGCGGTACTGGACGTTCAGCGAGACGTTGACGATGTTCTCGTCACGGGTCAGCACCGGCACCTGGATCGAGAAGGTCTTGATCTCGGTGGCGTTGACCTTGGTGACCGATTCGATCGGCCACGGCAGCTTGAA
Source organism: Stenotrophomonas sp. SMYL11 (assembly GCF_036320005.1). NCBI lineage: Bacteria > Pseudomonadati > Pseudomonadota > Gammaproteobacteria > Lysobacterales > Lysobacteraceae > Stenotrophomonas > Stenotrophomonas sp. SMYL11. Next base: position 29,125 of record NZ_JAWIRS010000017.1, on the reverse strand, counting down.
GTTCGGGCCGGGCTGCAGGATGCGCGAGAACTGGCCGAAGCGCAGCACCACGCCACGCTGCTGTTCGCCGATCAGCTGGAAGCTGGAGAACAGCACCAGCAACACGACAGCCGCCACCACCCAACGCATGATGCCGCCGTCGAACAGGTCCTTCAGCGGCCCGGGCAGTCCGCCCCAGCCACCACCATTGCCACCGCCGCGCGACCCGAAGGGCCCGCGTCGATTGTCCTCGGGGCCTTGTCCGCCCTTGTTGCCGCCGGGTGTATTCCAGGCCATGCACGCTCCATCAAGATTTGGGCTGCGGCGCGGGCCCTTCCCGCACCACCAGCCGTGAAACCATCACCGATCATACAAGATGGGGCGGATCGGCAGGATCGAAAGGGGGGCAACGGGGTAAGGTGGCGTTTTCCTCGAAGTCAGGCATCGCCGATGGCCCCCACCACCCCGTTCACCGCCTTCCGCATCGAAAACGACGCCGCCGGCTACCGCAGCGGCCTGGCCCAGCTCAATGTCGACGACCTCAACCCCGGCCAGGTACTGATCCGCGCCCACTGGTCTTCGGTCAACTACAAGGATGCCCTGGCCGGCACCGGCAAAGGCAGGATCCTGCGCCGTTTCCCGCTGGTGGGCGGCATCGACGTGGCCGGCACCGTGGTTGCCAGCACCGATCCGGACTGGCGTGAAGGCGACGCGGTGCTGGCCACCGGCTGCGGCCTGAGCGAGACCCGTGACGGCGGCTACAGCCAGTACGTGCGGCTGGAATCGCGCGCGGTGATCGCCCAGCCGGCCGGGCTGACCCCGCGCGAAGCAATGGTGCTGGGCACCGCCGGGTTCACTGCGGCGCTGGCCCTGCTGCGCATGCAGGACAACCGGCAGGTGCCGGAACTCGGCCCGCTGGCGGTGACCGGCGCCAGCGGCGGTGTCGGCGCGCTGGCGCTGTCGATCTTCAGCCGTGCCGGCTACACCGTGCACGCGGTCAGCGGCAAGCCGGACCAGGTCGACTTCCTGCACGCCATCGGCGCCGCCGAGGTGCTGCCGCGCGAGGCGCTCTCCGATACCGCCCCGCTGCAGTCGGCCCGCTTCGGCGGAGGCCTCGACAATGCCGGAGGCGACATGCTGGCCAGCCTGCTGGCGCAGACCGTGCCCTATGGCAGCGTGGTCAGTGCCGGTCTGGCGGCCAGCCCGACGCTGGACATGACGGTGATGCCATTCATCCTGCGCGGCGTTTCGCTGCTCGGCGTGTCTTCGGCCAATGCACCGCGCGGGCTGCGCGAAGAAGTGTGGGCGCGACTGGGAAGCGAGTGGAAGCCGCAGCAGCTGGACCGCATCTGTACCGCCGAAGTCGGTCTCGATGGCCTTCCTGCCGTGTTCGAACGGATGCTGGCGGGCGGTTCGCTGGGCCGCACCGTGGTGCGGATCGACTGAACGTCGCAGGCAGGCGACGGACGGCAGACGCGGCCCTCCCGCCAGTAATGTGCCCGCACTACACTGCGGGCATTACATGGGGAACAACATGGCACGCATTCTGATCGTCGACGACTCACCGTCGCAGCTGTTGGGGATACAGCGCATCGTCGAGAAGCTCGGGCACCAGATCCTGACCGCCACCGATGGCGCCGCCGGGGTCGAAACCGCCAAGGCCGAACTGCCCGACCTGGTCCTGATGGACGTGGTGATGCCCAACCTCAATGGCTTCCAGGCCACCCGCACGCTTGCGCGCGACGAGGCGACCCGACACATCCCGGTGATCCTGGTGACCACCAAGGACCAGGACACCGACCGCATGTGGGGCATGCGCCAGGGCGCCAAGGCTTACATCACCAAGCCGTTCTCGGAAGACGAGCTGTCCGAAGTGCTGGAGCGCGTGTTCGCCGGGCAGGGCTGAGCCCGGCCTGGTAGGTGCCAACCTTGGTTGGCCCACCACTTCGGTAGGTGCCAACCTCGGTTGGCACGCTTCTGTAGTGCCGGCCGCTGGCCGGCAACCACGCATCACCGTCCCGGGTCATGAAACTGCCGGCCAGCGGCCGGCACTACCGGAAGGCGTGCGGACCAAGGTCCGCCCCCACCAGAATCGGCCTCAGATTGACTCGCCGAAGGCCTTGGCCAGGTTGCGGTAGGCCTTCTTCTGCGCCTCGTCGGTCGCAGCCGGGGCCACGATCTCGATCTCGACGATCTGGTCGCCCTCCGGATTGCCCGGCAGGCCACGGCCACGCAGACGCAGCTTGCGGCCGGCATCCGAATCGGCCGGAATCTTCAGCTCCACCGCACCACCCAGGGTCGGCACGCTGATGCTGGTACCCAGCGCGGCCTGCCACGGCGTCACCGGCAGCGTATAGAGGATGTTGCGGCCATCGACCTCGAACTGCGGGTGGGCGGCGTACTCGACTTCCAACAGCAGGTTGCCGCCATGGTTGCCCTGCCCTGCCAGGCGGATCACCTGGCCCGGACGGATGCCCTTGGGCACGCGCACATCCAGCTGCTTGCCATTGACGGTGATGCGCAGGCTGTCGCCGCTATAGGCCGCTTCCAGCGGTACAGACAGCTTGGCGCGGGTATCGCGGTTGGGCGCATGCCCCTGGCTGCTGAAGCCCGGGCCTGGACCGCCACCGCCACGCTGGCGCGCGAACAGGCTCTCGAAGAAGTCGCTGAAGCCGCCATTGGGGCCACCGCCGCCGAACACTTCCTCGAAGTTGAAGCCACCGGCACCGCCGTAGTTCGGCGGTACGTTGAATTCCTCGCCTGGGCGATAGCCCTGTGCGCGCAGCTGGTCGTAGGCCGCGCGCTTCTCCGGGTCACGCAGCGCCTCGTAGGCCTCGTTGACCGCCTTGAACTTGTCCTCGGCCCCGGCCTCCTTGCTGACGTCCGGGTGGTACTTGCGTGCCAGCCGGCGGTAGGCGGTCTTGATCTCCGCCTCGCCCGCGCTCGGTTCCACCCCCAGGGTGGCGTAGTAATCCTTGAATTCCATCCAGCTACCTCGATCTGCTTCGGCCGCGCCGGTGGCGCCGCCCCGGGTTCATTCTACGCGTCGGCGATGCTACGCCGCGCCTCGTGCGGCCCCGGTGAGGCCGACTGATCCAGCGCAATGCGGCTGCCATCCCCATGCCCCACGCTGTGGCTGGAAGCCCCTGCCACAAAACCCGAAGATGGGGCCTGCACGCGGGTTTTCCAATGTCTTGACGCCCCTGTCCCATCCGGCCCACTAGCCTGCCCCAGCAAGGAGTTCCCCATGACCATCCACGTCGGCGACCGCATTCCGGAAGTGACCCTCAAGCGCATCCGCGAGGGCATCGAAACACTCGATACGCATTCGCTGTTCGATGCGCGCAAGGTGGTGCTGTTCGCCGTGCCCGGCGCGTTCACCCCGACCTGCTCGGCGCGCCACCTGCCCGGCTACGTCGACAAGTTCCAGGCCTTCCGCCAACGTGGCATCGACGTCTACTGCCTGGCCGTCAACGACCCGTTCGTGATGAAGGCCTGGGCCGCAGACCAGGGCGTGCCCGACGGCCTGCTGATGCTGTCCGACGGCAATGCCGAACTGACCCGCGCGCTCGGACTGGAGCTCGACGCCAGCGCCTCGGGCATGGGCATCCGCTCGCGGCGCTTCGCGCTGTACGTGGTCGATGGCGTGGTGCGTGCGGCCTGGATCGAGCAGCCGGGCCAGTTCGAGGTGTCTTCGGCCGAGTACGTGCTGGAGCACCTGCCAACCTGATCTTCCACCGCAAGAGGAAACGGCCAGCCATGTCCAGCAAGCCAGCCAAAGCCGCAAAGCCCGCCGCAAAGGTTCCCGGCATCAGTGACCGCAAGACCCTGCGCGAACGCGCCCGGCGCAACATCGAAGACGGGGCGATCACCGACAGCTACAGCGCCGACCGCAAGGTGGTGATCAAGCTGCTCAACGACGCACTGGCCACCGAGTACGTGTGCGTGCTGCGCTACTACCGGCACTATTTCATGGCCAAGGGCATGCTGGCCGACGCCGTCAAGGCCGAGTTCCTGGAACATGCACAGCAGGAACAGGCGCACGCCGGCAAGCTGGCCGAGCGCATCGTGCAGCTCGGCGGCGAGCCGGATCTCAACCCCGACACGCTGACCGCACGCTCGCATGCCGAATACAAGGAAGGCAGCGACCTGCGCGACATGGTCCGTGAGAACCTGGTGGCCGAACGCATCGCAATCGACAGCTACCGCGAGATGATCAACTTCATCGGCGACCGCGATACCACCACCAAGCGCATCCTTGAAGAGATCCTGGCGCAGGAAGAGGAGCACGCCGACGAGTTCGCCGACCTGCTGGATGGGTGGATCGGGGAATGATCTGGTAGATGCCCACCTTGGTGGGCGTCTTTGCCGCGTGCCAACCAAGGTTGGCACCTACCAGAGCACGGCGGTGTCGTTGGCGTTGGATCGCGCGCAGACCAAGGTCGGCACCTACCGGAGGACGTTGAACCGCACCTGCGTCCATGCCCCATCTGCCGCCAGCGCGGTCAGGGTGTGTGCGCCCGGCTCGGCGAATTCGCGCTGCATCAACTGCGCGCCATGGGTCTGCGCGATCCAGCGGCCATCCAGCAACCAGTCCACTGCCTGCTCGCTGCCCAGCGCGCGCAGTTGCAGGCGTACGCCATGTTCCGAATTCGGCGCACGCGCCAGCGTGGCGCCGTCGTTGAGCCCGTCCACATGCAACGCGACACTGGCCTCACGCCCATCGTCGCGGCAGTCCGGCGACAACGCTGGCAATTGCGAGGCTTCGCGCGTGGCCTTGGACAACCACGGCGACAACAGCGCCGGCCAGCGCGCGATCTCACGCGCGACTTCCTCATGCGGCAAACGGCAGTCAGCAGATACACGCAGACCGGTCCGCGAGTCGGCCAGGTAACGCTGCCGCCCCGGCTGCCAGCGCCGTGCTTCGCGCTCGGGAAAGGTCGGCGGTGCTGCGCCGTCCAGCAGGTAGGCCGACATCCGCCGCTGGCACAGTGCCGCGGGCAGCCCCTCGGCGCGTTCACCGGTGGGCCAGCAGACATCCTCCTGGCTGACACTGGCCGGCATTGGCGCGGCAGCGGAATCGCCACGCTGGCGCGGCAGGCTGTCCACCACTTCGAACATCAGCGGCAGTGCGGTGACTGCGCCATATTGGCCTGGCAGCGGCGTGCCATCCGGCCGCCCCACCCACACGCCCACGGTGTAGTGACGGGTACTGCCGATGGCCCACGCATCGCGATAGCCATAGCTGGTGCCGGTCTTCCAGGCTACGCGCGGGCGACCGCCAACATCGAAGGTGCCAGCGCTGTAGCCTGGGCGCGGGTTCGATTCCAGCATCTCGCGCACGATCCAGCTGGCCCCCGGCGAAGCGAGACGCCGCTCGATCATCGGCTCGTCGTCGGTGTAGCGCACACGGCCAGCGATGCCGTTGCGGTTGAGCGCGGCGAACGCACCGACCAGATCTTCCAGCCGCGCACCGGTGCCGCCCAGAATCAGCGAGAGGTTGGGCGTGCTGCCCGGCGGGAAGCGCAGCTGGATGCCGGAGTGCGACAGGCGCGCGGCGAAGCGTGCGGCCCCGACCCGCTGCAGCAGGTCCACCGAGGGCACGTTGAGCGACAGCCGCAATGCACTGGATGCGCCGATCGGCCCATTGAAGGCCATGTCGAAATTGCCGGGCCGGTAGCTGCCGAAACTCTGTGGCGCATCGACCAGCAGGCTTTCCGAATGGATCAGGCCATCGTCCAGCGCCATCGCATACAGGAACGGCTTGAGCGTGGAGCCCGGCGACCGCCAGGCCTGCACCATGTCCACGTGGCCAAGCCGCTGGCGGTCACCAAAGGACAACGTACCGACGTAGGCACGCGCCTGCAGGGTCTGGTTGTCGACCACCAGCAAGGCCGCCGACGTACGCTCGGGCAGCGTCGAGAAATAGCTGGCCACGCGTTCTTCCAGCGTACGCTGCAGTCCGATGTCGATGCTGCTCTGGATGCGCGCCTGGCCCGGATGCGCCGAGTGCAGGCGCTGCGCCAGCAGTGCGGCGTGCAACGGAGGTCGCAGCGAGCGTGCCACCACGTTCTCGATGCGCGCATCCTGCACTTCCTCCGGCGTCCACGCGCCCAGTTCGGCCATGCGTGACAGCACCTTGTCGCGCGCTTTCTGCGCGGCTTCCGGGTGGCGGTCCGGGCGCAGCCGGCTCGGCGCCTGCGGCAGCACCGCCAGCAACGCGGCCTCGGCATGTGACAGCTGCGCCGCCGGCTTGCCCAGATAGGCCCAGCTGGCCGCTTCAACGCCCTCGATGGTGCCGCCGTAGGGCGCGCGCTCCAGATACAGGACCAGGATCTGCCGCTTGCTCAGGTGCACTTCCAGCTGCACCGCGCGCAGCATCTGCTTGAGCTTTCCCCAGGGCGTGCGTGTATGCGGATCGAGGATGCGCGCGACCTGCATGGTCAGGGTCGAGCCACCGGACACGATGCGGCCGCCACGCAGCAGCTGGCCGCTGGCACGCAGGATGGCCAGCGGGTTGATGCCCGGATGGCGCCAGAACCAGCGGTCCTCGTAGGTCAGCAGCGCCTGCAGGTACAGCGGCGAGACGCTGTCGATCGATGCCGGATAGCGCCACACGCCCTCGGCATCGGCAAACGCGCGCAGCGGCGTGCCATCGGCGGCGACCACCAGGGTGCTGGTATCGCGTTGCTTCGGCAGCGGTGGCGGGAAGGCGAAATCCAGCACCAGCAGCAGTGCCAGCAGGGCCGCCGTACCCCAGCGCAGCCACGGCCACAGCGGCCGCAACCGGCGGCGCAGGGCTGCCAGCCGGGGCGTCGTCGTGTTTCTCATTGCAGCGTGCCGGATTGGAGCTTGCCTGCAGGACGGGCCGCGCCGTCGCGGCCCGTCCGCGCGGTCACGGCTGTACCACCGTGATCGTGGTCGGGTTGCTGCGGCCAACGCCACGCAGCTGTGGCCGGTACATGTCCTCCACCAGCGGCGGCGGCACCGAGTAGGTTCCCGGGGTCACCGCGCGCACCAGATAGAACACGTTGGCCTTGCTGCCACGCGATAGCTTCAGCGCGGCCACATAGCGGTCGTCGCGGAACTCTTCGTGCTTGGTGTCAGCGGCTTCGCTTCGGTCGCTGATGGTGATGCCATCAACCACCACATCGGCCCACTGCTTGGCATCGCCCAGGTTGAAGTTCTCGATCTCCAGGCCCGCCGGCAGCAGGTCGGTCAGCAGTGCATCGGGCATCGTGGTGTCGGCGGTGACCGTCACGCGAACGATCAGGGCTTCGCCTTCCTTCAGCGGGCGCGGCGACCACGGCTTGCCATCGGTGCCGAAGTAGCTGCGCTCAATGCCCAGCACGCTGTTGTCCGGCGCTGGCGCAGTGCGCGGGATGCCGGCCACGTCGATGCTGGCGAACATCGGCGGCTGCCCCTGCGGAGTGAAGCGCACGCCGCTGGCCAGCTCGCTGGCGCTGAAGTTGCGGCCGAACAGCTTGCGCTCACCGATGGCTTCGGTGTTGCCACCGATCACCAGCTCACCGGCCACCAGCGCCTTCTGGTTGGCGGACAGTGCCTTGCCAAGGCGGGCAATCGCCACCTGTTCCTGCGTGCTCAGCCACATCCAGCCGGCATTGCGGCGCGCGTCCAGGCCACGGCCGAGGTCAACCGCACGGGCATCCCAGGCCGGCTTGGCCAGCTTGTTCTCGTGCGTCAGCGCGATCATCAGCGCGTCATCACGGATGGCGCTGCCGTAGTCGCCGAAGTACGACGGGCGTTCGCTGCTGGACTTGGCGAAGGCGGCGGCCAATGCCGCCTGGCCACGCTTGGCATCGCCCTGCAGCGACAACGCCACGCCCAGATGGACCAGCGACAGGCCGCCGACCGCCTTGCTGCGCTCGTTGTCGTACAGCGTGCGCAGGGTACCCAGCGGCGCACGGTTGACCCGGGCCAGCACGTAGCCCGAATACGCCTGGTTGGCGAACTTCAGCTTCTCGCGGTCGTCCTGGCCGTAGAACTGGTTGCCACCGGACAGCAGATCCTCGCTGAGACGGTTGAGCGCCTTCTGCAGCACGTTGTCGGGCACCGCGAAACCGGCATCCTTGGCGTCAAGCAGGAACTCGGTGATGTACGGGGTCAGCCACGGGTTCACGTAGCCGTCGTCACCCCACATCGAGAAGTTGCCGTTGGCCACCTGCATCGACGCCAGGCGACCGAACGCACCTTCCATGCGCTCGCGGCGTGTCTTGGCATCCAGGCCGTCGGCACCGAGCATCGACGACGTCGCCTGGTCCAGGATCAGCGCGGCGTAACCCTTGCTGGTGGTCTGCTCGGCACAGCCATACGGGTAATTCAGCGCGCCCTGCAGCGCACTGGCGAACGGAATCGGCGGCAGCGGACTGACCAGCAGGCGGGCATTCACCGACTCGGACATCAAGCCATCGGTCAAGCGGTTGTCGAGGCTGACCGCGGCCAGCGGATCGAGCGTGCGCACCTGCGAACGCAGCACCTGCGGCCACGCCGCACGCACCGGCAGCTCGTAGCGACGGTCGGCCTTGAAGCCGTTGCCATCCACCCGCACGCGCACCTTGGCCACGCTGTGGCCCTCGCGTGCCGACAATGGGAAGCTCAGCGTGGTCTTGGCATCGGCATTCAACTGCACGCTGCGGCTGCCCTCGGCCAGGTTCAACGGGCCCTCGGTGTCCACCTTCACGTTGAACTGGCCCGGCTTGCCGGTGAAGTTCTGCACGTCCAGGGTCACCGTGCTGCGGTCGCCCGGGGCGAGCACGCGCGGCATGCTGGCTTCGGCCAGGATCGGGGCGCGCACCACGGTTTCCACATCGCGCTTGCCATACTGGTCATCGCTGTAGACCAGCGCCGACACGCGCAGGGTGCCGTTGAAGTCCGGCACCTTCAGGCGGATGCGGGCATTGCCCTTGGCATCGAGCTGCACCGGCCCGGAGAACAGATCCACGGTCTGCACGCGTGCCGTTGGGCGCTTGGCCTGCGGCAATGCCTGCAGCGCCATGTCGCCACCGAACTTCAGCTTGCCGCTGCCACCATCGAAGCTCTCGATCACCCGGCTGTAGATGTCATAGGCATCGATGCCGAGGCGACGCTGGGCGAAGAAGTGCGCACCGGCATCGGGCACCGGGAAGCGGGTGATGTTGAGGATGCCCACGTCCACCGCCGAGACGGTGACGTGCGCCATCTTGCCGGCCAGCTGCGGTGCACTGACCGTCACCGGCAGGTCCTGTTCCGGGCGCATCTGCTTGGGCGCCACCAGGCCGACCGCCACGGTGCGGCCCTTGCGGTCCATCGGCACATGCACCACGCCCACGGCACGGGCCGGGGTGATCTTGCTCGGCGCGCTGCCGCCGCGGAAAACCAGTGCGGTGATGTAGACGTCGTGGCGCTCCCAGTCGGCGGTGACCGGAATCTTGAAGGTCGAACCCGGCTTGACGTCGATGTCCTGCACGTACAGCATGCGGTCGGTCTCGACCATCAGGATGCCCTTGCCGGCATGCGGCGGGGTCACGGTCACTTCCAGGGTGTCACCGGCCTTGTAGCCGGTCTTGTCCAGGCCCAGCTTGACCTTGTCCGGCCGTGCATCCAGGCCACGATTGTCATCGCCCCAGCTCCAGCCGGCGCGGAACGGGTAACGGCTGGTCAGGCCGGTGGACGGATCGAACACGTCCACCCGGTACTCGCCCCACTCCACCGGGAAATCAAAGGCGACCGCGCTGCTGCCGGCATCAATGGTGCGGGTTTCCTTGTTCTCGAAACGGCGGGTGAAATCGTAGTCCCAGCGGTTGTCGTTGAAGGTCCAGTGGTAGTCGCGCAGCTCGCGCACCAGGGTGATCTTCAGGCCCTTGGCCGGCTGCGGCGTGCCGGCGGCATCCACGCGCATCAGCTCGAAGCGTGCATTGCCGTTGGAGTCGGCACCATCCTCGGGGTTGAACAGCGGGCGCACGCCAACCAGCGCGTTGGCCGGCCACATCACCCGCTTCAGGGTGCGGGTGACAGTACGGCCACCGGTTTCATACAGGCTGCCGGACAGCACCACCGCGATCGGCGCCTTGGCCTTGGCCGCCTCTTCCGGCAACGCCACATCCTCACGCAGCTGACCGTTGCCCGGCAGCGTGGTATCGATCACGTCCTTGGCTTCGCGCGGCAACTGCAGGGTCGGGTCACCGAAGAAGTAGCCCGGCAGGCCCTCGACCGGCTGCTGTTCGGCGGCCACCGCCAGGCGCGCGGTGAAGCGGTTGCCATCGGCCGGTGCCCCGTACAGATAGGCACCATTGGCCTGCAGGCGCAGGTCCTCGCCCGGCTTCAGCGTCTTCTGCGCGCTGTCCAGGTCCAGCTTCATGCGCTCGGGCAGGAACTCCTCGATGCGCAGGGTCATGCCCTGGATCGCTTCCTTGCTGGCCGGATCGGTGCGGAACTCGACCTGCCAGCGCCCGGTCGGCGCCTCGGCGGGGATCACCTGCTCGAAGTTGATGTAGCCCTGCTCGCCCGGCTGCAGGCGAGTCTCGCGGAAGGTCTTGCCGTCTGGCTGCTTCAGGCGCAGGAACACCGGTTGCGCCTTGATCGGCTTGCCGTCGTTGTCGCGCAGCAGTGCAGACAGGCGCACGGTCTCGCCCGGGCGGTACAGGTCACGGCCGGACCAGGCGTAAACGTCGAACCAGGCATTGTCACGACCGGCCACGGCAAATTCGCTCAGGTCCAGCGCCGGCTGGTTGAACGGCAGGAAGCTGGTGTCCTTGCCCGTGCTGGCGACCAGCACGTGGGTAGCATCCAGGGTGTAGTTCAGCAGCGCGTTGCCATTGCCGTCGGTGCTGCCCTTCAGCACCACCTCGCCCTTGGCGTCGAGCACGCGCAGATCGATGCTCTTCAGCGGCGCACCGTCCTTGAGGCCGGCGGTGTGCACGAACAGCTTGTCCTTGTAGGCGCGGGTATGCAGGCCGATGTCGCTGACCGAGAAGAACGCGGTATCGAACTCGCCTTCGTAGTCACCGGTGCGCTTGAGCAGGGCGAAGTACAGGCCCGGCTCCTGCAGCTCCTTGATGTCCTGGGTCGGCAGGTAGGTCAGCACCCGCTCGTTCTTCTTGCCGCCAAGAATGAAGCGGTTGACGTAGACCGGCTCGGCCAGCTTGTTGATCGGGCTGCGCTCGTAGTCGCTGCTCAACTCCCAGCTGCCGCGGCGGCCACCGCGCTGGTACTGGCTGAAGAAGGTCGGCAGGTCCTTCTCGCGCACGCGCAGGAACTCGACGTCGACCTCGGGCACGTTCACCGACACCACCGGCAGGCCACGGCTGTCCTTGGCCGGCAGCACGCTGCCCTGCGAGGCGAAGCCAACCACCGGCTTCAGCTCGCCGCTGAACACCTTCTGCTTCAGTTCCTTGCCCAGGCGGCTGCCATCGGCAGCCAGCAGGTCCGGCGAGACCACCAGGCTGAACTCCTTGCCGGCCTCGACGAACGGGTAGCGCAGGGTCAGGCCGTCATCGGACAGCGTCCAGCTGCTGTCGTCGGTGCCGACCTTCTCTTCGAAGCGCACCAGCTTGTCGAAATCCTGGGTGCCCACCAGTGGGCGCGAGAACTCCAGCGCCAGCGACAGGCCGTCATTCTTCTGGTCCGGGTAGGCGCGCAGCAGGGTGAATTCCTTCACCTGTTCGGCTTTGGTGGTGATCGCTTCACCGCTGGTCTTGGGCAGCTGCCCGCTGTCGTTGCGGCAGCCGGCCAGGCCCAGCAACAGGCCTCCTGCCAGTACCGCCGCCGCCCATCCCCACCGCTTCCGCCGTGCCGGACCGCTCATGTCGTCACTCCTTGATCGAGGCGGCCATTATAGGCAGGCCGCGTCAAGGTGTTGACGCGAATTCGGCAATTGCCCGGGACGGGTAGTGCCGGCCAGTGGCCGGCGGAACCGGTAGTCACCAACCTTGGTTGGCGTCGGGCCCGTGCCAACCAAGGTTGGCACCCACCAAAGCGAAGCGCGTTCCCTACCCCGGCAGGTACAGGTCCACGTAGTCGGTCACCGGCATCGCCGCCAGCGCCACCGGATCCAGCGATGCCGCCAGGATGCGCTGCTGCTGTGCGGTCGGGAAGCGATGGGCCAGGTGCCGGCGGAACTTGTCCATCAGCAGCGGAATGCCTTCTCCGCGGCGTCGGGCGTGGCCAAGCGGGTACTCCACCAGTACCTCCGGCAGCTCGGTGCCATCAGCGAAGCGCACGCTCAGGCCGTTGGCGATGCTGCGCTTGTCCGGGTCCAGGTAGTCGGCGCTGAGCTGCGGATCCTCATGACAGGCCATCTTCGCGCGCAGTGCGTCAATGCGCGGATCCGCCGCCACGTCGTCCTCGTAGTCCTCGGCCAGCAGCCGCCCGTGCAGCAGCGCGATGGCGACCATGTACTGCACGCAGTGGTCGCGGTCGGCCGGGTTGTGCAGCGGCCCCTGCTTGTCGATGATGCGGATGCAGGCTTCCTGGGTGCGGATGGCGATGTGCGCGATATCCTCGACCCGCCGTCCCATCGCACGCAGTTGCTGGTGCAGCGCGATCGCCGCCTCCACCGCAGTCTGGCCGTGGAATTCGGCCGGGTAGCTGATCTTGAACAGCACGTTCTCCATCACATAGCTGCCCAGCGGTCGCCCCAGCGTCAGCTTCTGGCCACGCATGGATACCGCCTCGAAGCCCCAGGTTGGTGCACTGAGCACGCTCGGATAGCCCATTTCACCCGCTGCCGCGATCAGCGCCAGGCGCACGCCACGGCTGGTCGCGTCGCCGGCCGCCCAGCTCTTGCGCGAGCCGGTGTTGGGCGCGTGCCGGTAGGTCCGCAGCGCCTGGCCATCGACCCAGGCCAGCGACACTGCATTGAGCATGCGTTCGCGATCCAGCCCGAGCAGCTGCGCGACCACGGCGGTGGTGGCGACCTTGACCAGCACCACATGGTCCAGCCCGACCCGGTTGAAGGAATTGTGCAGGGCCAGCACGCCCTGGATCTCGTGCGCCTTGATCATCGCCAGCAGCACGTCGTGCACGGTCGGCGGCGGGCGGCGCAGGGCCTGCGCGTTGCGACCCAGCCAATCGCAGACGGCAAGGATGCCGCCCAGGTTGTCCGACGGATGGCCCCATTCGGCGGCCAGCCAGGTGTCGTTGAAATCCAGCCAGCGCACCATCGCGCCGAGGTTGAAGGCGGCCTGCACCGGATCCAGCACGTAGTGCGTGCCCGGTACGCGTGCGCCGTTGACCACGCTGATGCCCGGCACCAGTGGACCGAGCAGTTTGCTGCAGGCCGGGAAGGACAGTGCTTCCAGCCCACAGCCCAGCGTATCGAGCAGGCAGTGGTGCGCGGTCTGGAACGCCAGCGGTGAGTCGATGCGTGCATCGCGCACGTAGTCGACGATGTCCACCAGCAGCGCATCCCACGCTGCACGCTCGTTGGATGGAGTGGGGTTGTCGGACATCGTCGATCTCCTCTTCAGAAAAGCAGGTCAGGCCGAGCATCCCGGTAGTCGCCAACCTTGGTTGGCGCTGGACGTTGCCCGGGGCGGTGCCAATGCCATGCCAACCAAGGTTGGCATCTACCGAAGCGTGTGATGCCAGCGCCGCCCGCTTGGTTACTCGACCGGCACCCGCACCTTGCCTTCCATCAGCACACGTGCGCTGCGGCTCATGATGGCCTTGGTCACCGTCCATTGGCCGTCAACGAGGCCGGCCTGCGCACCCACGCGCAACGTGCCGGACGGATGGCCGAACGTCACCGCTTCGCGTTCGCCGCCGCCGGCCGCACGATTGACCAGCGTGCCCGGAATCGCCGCCGCAGTACCGATCGCCACGGCAGCAGTGCCCATCATCGCGTGGTGCAGCTTGCCCATCGACAACGCACGCGCATGCAGGTCGATGGCCGATGACGGGATCGTTTTGCCACTGGACGATACGTAGTCCTGCGCCGGCGCCACGAAGGCGACCTTCGGCGTGTGCTGGCGGGTCGCTGCATCTTCCAGTTTCGAAATCAGGCCCATGCGCAGCGCGCCGTGGGCGCGGATGGTCTCGAACGTCTGCAGTGCGGCCTTGTCCTCGTTGATCGCCGGCTGCAGTTCGGTGCCGGTGTAGCCCAGATCGGCGGCGTTGAGGAAGATGGTCGGGATGCCGGCGGTGATCATCGTCACCTCGAAGCTGCCCACGCCGGGGACATCGAGGGTGTCGACCAGGTTGCCGGTCGGGAACATCGCGCCCGCATCGCCGTCATCGGACGGATCGATGAATTCCAGCTGGATCTCGGCGGCCGGGAAGGTCACGCCGTCCAGCTCGAAATCGCCGATCTCCTGCACTTCGCCATTCTGCATCGGCACGTGGGCGATGATGGTCTTGCCGATGTTGGCCTGCCAGATGCGCACGGTGCACAGGCCATCGCGCGGCACCCGCGCCGGATCGATCAGCCCGTTGGCAATCGCGAACGGCCCCACTGCGGTGCTGAGGTTGCCGCAGTTGCCGCTCCAGTCGACGAAGGCGGTGTCGATCGAGACCTGGCCGTACAGATAGTCAACATCGTGGTCAGGCACCGAAGCGGTGGAGATGATCACGCACTTGCTGGTGCTGGAGGTGGCACCGCCCATGCCATCGGTGTGCTTGCCATACGGATCGGGCGAACCGATCACGCGCATCAGCAGCGCGTCGCGCGCGGCGCCCGGCACCTGCGCGGCCTCGGGCAGGTCCTGCAGGCGGAAGAACACGCCCTTGCTGGTGCCACCGCGCATGTAGGTGGCCGGAATGCGGAGTTGCGGTAGGAAGGTCATGGATGTGTTCCTTGCAATGAAAGACGGCCCGTTGCCGGGCCGTCGGATGTCTTACGCCACCTTGGCGCCTTCCAGGAAGTCCTGGGCGAAACGCTGCAGCACGCCACCGGCCTCGTAGATCGCCACTTCCTCGTCACTGTCCAGGCGGCAGGTGACCGGAACGATCACGTCCTGGCCGTCGCGGCGGTGGATGACCAGGGTCAGATCGGCGCGCGGGGTGCGCTCGCCCACCACATCGAAGGTCTCGGTGCCGTCGATGCCCAGGGTCAGGCGGGTGGTGCCCGGCTTGAACTCCAGCGGCAGCACGCCCATGCCGATCAGGTTGGTACGGTGAATCCGCTCGAAGCCCTCGGCCGCGATCGCTTCCACGCCAGCCAGGCGCACGCCCTTGGCGGCCCAGTCACGCGAGCTGCCCTGGCCGTAATCGGCGCCGGCGATGATGATCAGCGGCTGCTTGCGGTCCATGTAGGTCTCGATCGCTTCCCACATGCGCATCACCTTGCCTTCCGGCTCCACGCGCGCCAGCGAACCCTGCTTCACGCTGCCGTCGTCATTGCGCACCATCTCGTTGAACAGCTTCGGATTGGCGAAGGTGGCGCGCTGCGCGGTCAGGTGGTCGCCGCGGTGGGTGGCGTAGGAATTGAAGTCTTCTTCCGGCAGGCCCATCTTCGCCAGGTACTCGCCTGCGGCGCTGGAGGCCAGGATCGCGTTGGACGGCGACAGGTGGTCGGTGGTGATGTTGTCCGGCAGCACCGCCAATGCGCGCATGCCGGACAGCGTACGCTCGCCGGCCAGCGCGCCCTCCCAGTACGGCGGGCGACGGATGTAGGTGCTCTGCGGGCGCCAGTCGTACAGCGGGCTGACCGCCGCACCGTGCTCCACGCGCACGTTGAACATCGGGTTGTAGACCTTGCGGAACTGCTCGGGCTTCACCGAAGCCTTCACCACCGCATCGATCTCGGCGTCACTCGGCCAGATATCCTTCAGGCGCACGTCGTTGCCATCGGCATCCACGCCCAGCACGTCCTTCTCGATGTCGAAGCGCACGGTGCCGGCGATGGCATAGGCGATCACCAGCGGCGGCGAGGCCAGAAAGGCCTGTTTGGCGTACGGATGGATGCGGCCATCGAAGTTGCGGTTGCCCGACAGCACCGCCGTGGCATACAGGTCACGGTCGATGATTTCCTGCTGGATGGCCGGATCCAGCGCACCACTCATGCCATTGCAGGTGGTGCAGGCGAAGGCGACGATGCCGAAGCCCAGCTGCTCCAGGTCCGGCAGCAGGCCGGATTCTTCCAGGTACAGCTGCACGGCCTTCGAGCCCGGTGCCAGCGACGACTTCACCCACGGCTTGCGCTGCAGGCCACGTGCATTGGCGTTGCGCGCCAGCAATGCCGCGGCGATCACGTTGCGCGGGTTGGAGGTATTGGTGCAGCTGGTGATGGCGGCGATGATCACCGCACCGTCCGGCATCAGGCCCTGCGCCTGCTCGGCCCGGCCCGCTTCCAGCTTGGCTTCGTCGGCGATGCCGCGCTCGGCCAGCTCGGCGGTGGCCACGCGCTTGTGCGGATTGGACGGGCCGGCCATGTTGCGCACCACGCTGGACAGGTCGAAGCGCAGCACGCGCTCGTACTGCGCGGTGGCCAGATCGCCGGCCCACAGGCCGGTGGTGCGCGCGTAGTTCTCCACCAGCGCCACCTGCGATTCCTCGCGGCCGGTCAGGCGCAGGTAATCGAGGGTCTGCGCATCGATGTAGAACATCGCAGCGGTGGCGCCGTATTCGGGGCACATGTTGGAAATGGTGGCGCGGTCACCGATGGTCAGTGCCGCGGCGCCCTCGCCGAAGAATTCAAGCCAGGCACCGACCACGCGTTCATTGCGCAGGAACTGGGTCAGCGCCAGCACCACGTCGGTGGCGGTGATGCCCGGCTGCGGGCGGCCCATCAATTCGACGCCGACGGTGTCCGGCAGGCGCATCCACGAGGCGCGGCCCAGCATCACGTTTTCTGCTTCCAGGCCGCCGACGCCGATGGCGATCACGCCCAGTGCATCCACGTGCGGGGTGTGGCTGTCGGTGCCCACACAGGTATCCGGGAAGGCCACGCCGTCCTGCACGTAGACCACCGGCGACATCTTCTCCAGGTTGATCTGGTGCATGATGCCGTTGCCCGGCGGAATCACGTCCACGTTCTCGAACGCCAGCTTGGTCCAGTCGATGAAGTGGAAACGGTCTTCGTTGCGGCGATCTTCGATGGCGCGGTTCTTCTCGAACGCCTGCGGATCGAAACCACCGCATTCCACCGCCAGCGAGTGATCGACGATCAGCTGCACCGGCACCACCGGATTCACCTTGGCCGGGTCGCCGCCCTTGTCGGCGATCGCATCACGCAGGCCGGCCAGGTCGACCAACGCGGTCTGGCCGAGGATGTCGTGGCAGACCACGCGTGCCGGGAACCACGGGAAGTCGAGGTCGCGGCGGCGCTCGATCAGCTGCTTCAGCGAATCGTCGAGCGTGGCCGGATCGCAGCGGCGCACCAGATTCTCGGCCAGCACGCGCGAGGTGTACGGCAGGGTGGCATAGGCGCCGGGCTGGATCGCATCGACAGCGGCGCGCGCGTCGAAATAATCCAGCGCGCTGCCGGGGAGGTTCTTGCGGTAATCGGTATTCATGGGCTGGCGGAGTACTTGGGGCGGGCCGGGTGCCGGCGGTGCGGCGGCGAAAGCATCCGGCCGGCGCGGGGCCGGCCGGACGCTTGCAGCAGGTGCAACGGTGTGATCAGACGCGCTTGTCGATCGCCACGAAGTCGCGATCTTCCGGGCCGATGTAGTTGGCGCTCGGGCGGATGATCTTGCCGTCGATGCGCTGTTCGACGATGTGCGCGCTCCAGCCGGCGGTGCGGGCGATCACGAACAGCGGAGTGAACATCGCGGTCGGCACGCCCATCATGTGGTAGCTGACGGCGCTGAACCAGTCCAGGTTCGGGAACATCTTCTTGATGTCCCACATCACCGTTTCCAGGCGCTCGGCGATGTCGTACATCTTCATGCTGGACTGTTCTTCGGACAGCTCGCGGGCCACGTCCTTGATCACCTTGTTGCGCGGATCGGACACGGTGTAGACCGGATGGCCGAAGCCGATCACCACTTCCTTGCGCTCCACGCGGGCCTTGATGTCTTCCTCGGCCTCATCGGGATTGTCGTAGCGCTTCTGCACTTCGAACGCCACTTCATTGGCGCCGCCGTGCTTGGGACCGCGCAACGCGCCGATGCCACCGCAGATCGCGCTGTACATGTCGCTGCCGGTGCCGGCGATGACGCGGCAGGCGAAGGTGGACGCATTGAATTCGTGCTCGGCGTACAGGATCAGCGAGGTGTGCATCGCCTTCACCCACGAATCCTGCGGCTTCTCGCCGTGCAGCAGGTGCAGGAAGTGGCCACCAATGGAGTCATCGTCGGTTTCCACGTCGATGGCACGGCCGTTGTGGCTCCAGTGGTACCAGTACAGCAGCATCGAACCGAGGCAGGCCATCAGCTTGTCGGCGATGTCACGCGCGCCCGGATGGTTGTGGTCGTCCTTCTCCGGCGACACGCAGCCGAGCACGGACACGCCGGTGCGCATCACGTCCATCGGGTGCGCCGACGGCGGCAGTTCTTCCAGCGCGGCCTTCACCGCGGCCGGAATGCCACGCAGCGACTTCAGCTTGGCCTTGTACGAAACCAGCTCGGCGCGGGTCGGCAGCTTGCCGTGCACCAGCAGGTAGGCGATCTCCTCGAACTCGCTGGTGTTGGCCAGGTCCAGGATGTCGTAGCCACGGTAGTGCAGGTCGTTGCCACTACGGCCCACGCTGCACAGCGCGGTGTTGCCGGCAGTGGTGCCGGACAGGGCGACGGACTTCTTCGGCTTGAAGGTCGGGGTTGCGGTCGTATCGTTCATGTTTCCCTCCGAAAACTGATGGTGCAGGGTACTGCTTATTTCTTGGCGGCGAACAGTGCATCGAGCTGCTGCTCGAAGGCGTGGTAGCCGATGCGGTCGTAGAGTTCTTCGCGGGTCTGCATGGTCTCCACGACGTTGCGCTGGTGGCCATCGCGGCGCACCGCCTGGTAGACGTTCTCGGCAGCCTTGTTGGCGGCACGGAACGCCGACAGCGGGAACAGCTGGATGGCAACGCCGGCCGAGGCCAGTTCATCGCGGCTGAACAGCGG
This sequence comes from Stenotrophomonas sp. SMYL11, assembly GCF_036320005.1. NCBI lineage: Bacteria > Pseudomonadati > Pseudomonadota > Gammaproteobacteria > Lysobacterales > Lysobacteraceae > Stenotrophomonas > Stenotrophomonas sp. SMYL11. Next base: position 10,163 of record NZ_JAWIRS010000017.1, on the reverse strand, counting down.
GGTGGCGCCGAATTCGGTGATGTTGGCCAGCACCGGCACTTTCACCGCGTCGACGAAGCGGCGGTAGGTATCCAGGTCGTAGGCAGCCTCGGCGAAGATGCCATCGGCACCGGCCTCGACACAGGCGATGGCGCGCTCGATGGCCTTGTCCACGCCGTCCACCTGGATGGCGTCGGTGCGCGCGATCAGGAAGAAGTCCGGATCGGTCTTGGCATCGGCGGCCGCCTTCACGCGGTCGACCATTTCACCCTGCGAGACGATCTCCTTGCCCGGACGGTGACCGCAGCGCTTGGCGCCAACCTGGTCTTCGATGTGGCAGGCGGCCGCGCCGGCCTTGATCAGAGACTTAACGGTGCGCGCGATGTTGAACGCGCTCGGGCCGAAGCCGGTGTCGATGTCGACCATCAGCGGCAGGTCGCAGACATCGGTGATGCGGCGCACGTCCACCAGCACGTCTTCCAGGGTATTGATGCCCAGGTCCGGCAGGCCCAGCGAGCCCGCGGCAACACCGCCGCCGGACAGGTAGATGGCACGGAAGCCGGCGCGCTTGGCCAGCAGGGCGTGGTTGGCGTTGATCGCGCCGATCACCTGCAGCGGCGATTCGGCAGCCAGCGCCTCACGGAAACGGGCACCGGCGGAGAAAGGGGCGGAAGCAGTCATGCGGCAATCCAGGTCGAAGAACGGATGGGTAGGCGCAAGCACCATGCCAAGCTGCAAGCGCTTGATTTCACAGGGATGACCGACACGCAGCCTCGAAACAATTGAAACATTGAAACAGATGTATCATGAAACATTCCGTCTGAACCCGCCGCCATGTACCTGCCCCGCTCGCCCCTGCGCCATGCCGATGCCGACCCCGGCCGACCGGTGATCTGGACGGTCAGCGTCTCGCGGCTGACCGGCCTGCTCGGCGACGTCATTCCCGAGTTCGACCGCCGCGCGCGCATCGAGCAGATCAACCTCGGCTTCGAGGAAGCGGTGGATGTGATCGGCCAGCGCCTTCGCCGCGAGCATTGCGATGTGGTGATTGCCGGCGGCTCCAACGCCGCCTGGCTGCGCGGCCGGTTGGAGCTGCCGCTGGTGCCGATCCAGGCCAACGGCTTCGACCTGATGGAAGCACTGGCCCGAGCCCGCCGCATCGCCAGCCGCATCGGCCTGGTCACCCACGCCAGCGACGTGCCGGTGTTCAGCAACTTCCAGCAGAGTTTCGGCCTGGATATCGAGCATCGCCGTTTCGTCACCCGCGAGGACGCGCGCGACTGCATCGCCGATCTGCGCGCCAACGGCATCGAAGTGATCGTCGGCACCGGCATGGCCATCGACCACGCCGAACAGGCCGGCCTGCCCGGGGTGCTGCTGTATTCGGCCGACTCGGTGCGGCAGGCCTTCGAACATGCGTTGGAACTGACCCAGACCCTGGCCCGCTCCAGTGGCAATCGGCCTACCCCACGCCGGCGCCCGGCAGCACGCGCCGATGCGCATGAACTGCTCGGCGACAGCGACGCGATGGCGCAGGTGCGCGCGCAGATCGCGCTCTACGCCCCACATGACAGCACCGTACTGGTCAGCGGCGAAACCGGCACCGGCAAGGAACTGGTCGCGCGGCAGCTGCACGCCGCCAGCGGCCGTCGTGGACGCTTCGTGGCACTGAACTGCGGAGCGATCAGCGAATCGCTGCTGGAGGCGGAACTGTTCGGCTATAGCGATGGCGCCTTCACCGGCGCACGGCGCGGTGGTCGCGTCGGCCTGGTCGAAGCCGCAGACGGCGGTACGTTGTTCCTGGATGAGATCGGCGAACTGCCGCTGCCACTGCAGACCCGCCTGCTGCGGGTGCTGGAAGAACGCGAAGTGCTGCGCGTGGGCGCCACCGAACCGACCCCGGTCGACCTGCGCGTGGTGGCCGCCACGCTGCAGTCGCTGGAACAGCGCGCGGCCGCCGGCAGCTTCCGGCGCGACCTGTATTACCGCCTGGCAGCGCTGCGCATCGCCCTGCCCTCGCTGCGTGCGCGGCGAGCGGACATCCCGTTGCTGGCACAGCACTTCTTCCGCCAGTTGCGCGGCATCGACGCGCCCCTGGATGAAGATGCGATGGCAATGCTGACCGCCGCCGAGTGGCCCGGCAACGTGCGCGAACTACGCAATCTGGTGGATCGCCTGCGCATCCACTGGCAGCCCGGTGAAGGGCTGATTGATGCTGCGCGACTGCTGCAGCTGGCGCCCGAACTTGTGAATGAGGGCGTTGCAGCATTGCCGGTGGAAAGCAACGGCAAGCGCCCACCGCGGGCGCAGCTGGAAGCGCTGCTGCAGGAACATCGCAATGATCGCGAGGGCATGGCGCAGGCGCTGAGTGTATCGCGCACCACGCTGTGGCGCTGGCTGCGCGCGGAGGGTTTGTAGAGTCGAGGGTGGGGGGCGGGGGCTGGGGCAGGGGGGGCAGCGCGGCGCTGGCGGGGGGCGGGCG
>NZ_JAWIRS010000017.1:0-7692 GCF_036320005.1 Stenotrophomonas sp. SMYL11 | reverse complement strand
CCGGGCCGCCCGGCCCCCCGCCGCGCCCCCCCCCCCCCCGCGCGGGCCCCGGCCCCCCCCCCCCCCCCCCCCCCCCCGACTCTGCCGGTGCGCGAGCGCCGTCAGCGTGCCCAGCGCGCCTCTATCGCAAACCGGCCGCTGCCCACCGCCGCAATCCAAAGCAGCAGCACCCCAAGAGGCACTTCGCTCAGGTAGAAGAACCAGCTCAACCAATCCGGCACGCTCAATCCTGCGGGAATGCGTGCGATGCCATCGGTCAATGCGGCCACCGCGCAGATTCCCGCCAGCAGCAACGCCGAAGGGCGACTGAGCAGGCCGAGTACCAGTAGGCCACCCGCAATCCATTCAATCGCACCCAGCACCGGCGCACTGAACACCGGGAACGGGATCCCCGCATCGACCAGCGTATGCACCATGCGCTCGCGCCCCGCGTCGGTGAACACCTTGTTCCAGCCGGAGACGCAGAACATCACACCGGCGACGATGCGGGCAAGCAGCAGGTAAGCCTCCACGCCACGACGCGGTGATGGCACGGCAAACAGGCAACGCCAGGAGGGCATGGCGACTCCGGAAATCGAGGGCATTCGTCGGAGTGTGCCGGTTGCTGACCTGCTCGCAGATGAAGCTGACCAGTCCTTTCGCGACAGCCTGCTCTTGTAGAGTCGAGCCATGCTCGACTGCCTTGCGCGCCAGGGCAACAGCAGCCGAGCATGGCTCGGTTCTACAACGGCCGCCTGTCGGCCAGCAGCAGCTCGGTTTCCTCCACCTGCACCACCGGCACCTGCCACGGGTGATGCGGCACGATGCCCTGTTCGAAGATGCGCTGCAGCCGTTGCGGATTCCGAGGCAGGCAGAACTCCAGACGCACGCTGTCGACCACCTCGGTGCGACCCGCCTCACCCTGCACGGGCGACGCACCCACGCGCGGACGGAACTGTTCGAACCCCGGCGCCGACCACCACATCCCGTGCTCGTAGTCGCCGGCCGCCAGCGCGTCCACCGCGAGGATGCCCTGCTTCACTGCATCCAGTGCTGCCGATGGCACGAACACCACCACGCGGTACAGCGGCAGGCGTTGCATCGCGCGGCCTTACGGGTACAGCAGGCGCTTGCTCCAGCGCCCTTCGGCGCCGGCTTCATAGCACCAGCGTTCGTGCAGGCGGAACTGCGCGCCGTACCAGAACTCGATGCGGTCGGGCACCACGCGCAGACCGCTCCAGCCCTCCGGGCGCGGCACGTCCTTGCCCTCGAAGCGGGCTTCGATCCCGGCCACGCGCGCGTCGAACTCCTCGCGCGTCGCCAGCGTCTTCGACTGCTGCGAGGCCCACGCGCCGATCTGGCTCATGCGCGGGCGGCTGGCGAAATAGGCATCGGCTTCGGCATCGGCGACGTGCTCGACACGGCCTTCAATGCGCACCTGGATGCCGGCCTCGCGCAGGCTGCGCCACAGGAACAGCAGCGCGGCCTGCGGATTGGCCTGCAGTTCCTGGCCCTTGTGGCTGTCCAGGTGGGTGTAGAACACGAAACCACGCTCGTCGAACGCCTTCAGCAGCACGGTACGTGCCGAGGGACGGCCGTGCGTATCGGCAGTGGCCACGGTCATCGCGTTCGGCTCGACCTCGCGGCTCTGTTTGGCCTCTTCGAACAGGCCGGCAAACGTGGACAGGGCTTCGGCGTACAGGTCGCTCATGATTGCGTTCTTCTCACACGGATTGGGCTATTGTGGCTGCATGGCCGCTGCTGCGTATATGCCCCAGGTGAAAGGATTCCCCGAAACATTGGCCGAACAGGCGCTGGACGATGCGCTGGGCAGCGGCGCAGCGGTTCCAGTATTGGCGATCAGCGGCCTGCAGGGGAGCGGCAAATCGACGCTGGCCTCGCAGGTGGTGGCGCGCGCACAGGCACGCGGCCTGAACGCGGCCACGCTGTCGATCGATGACGTCTACCTGACCCGCGCACAGCGCCAGCGACTGGCCCGCCAGGTGCACCCGCTGCTGATCACCCGCGGCCCACCCGGCACCCATGACCTGCCACTGGCCCACGCCGTGCTGGACGCGGTGGCCGCACGCCAGCCTTTCGCGATGCCGCGCTTCGACAAGCTGGCCGATGAACGCCTGCCCGAAGCGCAATGGCTGCAGCTGCAACAACCGCTGGACCTGCTGGTCTTCGAAGGCTGGTTCCTGGGCAGCCCCGCGCAGGATGAAGACGCGCTGGACAGCCCGTTGAACGCACTGGAGCGCGAAGCCGACGCCGATGGCCGCTGGCGGCGATGGTGCAACCAGGCGCTGGGCCGCGACTACCCGGCGCTGTGGCAGCGCTGCGACCGCCTGTGGTTCCTGCAGCCGCCGGATTTCTCGGTGGTACCGCGCTGGCGCTGGCAGCAGGAGCAGAACCTGCAGGCCGCGCAGCCGGGCCGTCACGGCATGAGCCGGCCCCAGCTGGAGCGCTTCGTGCAGTACTACGAGCGGGTCAGCCGACAGGCACTGCGCGCCCTGCCCGGCCTGGCCGACCACGTGGTGGTGCTGGACGGCCAGCGCCAGGTGCAGGACGTGCGCTGAGCACGCCTATTCCACCAGGAAGGTCACCCGCAGGTTGACCCGCCATTCGGTGATCTCGCCGCTGCCATTGGTGACCACCTTGGTCTCGTTCACCCAAGCGCCCTGGATGCCCTTGACCGTCTCGGAAACCTTCTTCAGCCCGCTGCGCACGGCGTCTTCCACGCTTTTGGGCGAGGAGGCGGTGATTTCGATGACCTTGGCGACCGTCATGGCCTGTACTCCGGCTGGCGCGGGAGACCCCGCAGGAACGCCTACCCTGACGTGAAGAACGTAAAGGCAAGGGCACGGAGGTGTTAGCATCAGAGGGCATGAATCCTGCTCCGAACCTGATCCTGATCGGCCCGATGGGCGCCGGCAAAACCTGCATCGGCCGCCGCCTGGCCGAGCGCTTCACGCTGGACTTCGTCGATGTCGACCAGGTCATCGTCGATGCCGCCGGCGCCAGCATCCCGACCATCTTCGAGCACTCGGGTGAAACCGGCTTCCGCAGCCATGAGCGCGAAGCCTTGGCCCGTGTGCTGGAAGGCCGCGGCCAACTGGTCTCCACCGGCGGCGGTGCAGTGCTGGATCCGGACAACCGTGCACTGATCGCCCAGCGTGGCTTCGTGGTCTACCTGCGGGTCAGCGTGGCCGCGCAGCTGGAACGCCTGGCCCGCGACAAGGGCCGGCCGCTGCTGCAGCGTCCCGACCGCGAGCAGGTGCTGCGCGATCTGGCCGCACACCGCGACCCGCTGTACCGCGAGCTGGCCGACCTCACCCTCGATACCGACCCGTATACCGCTGCCGACGCGACCGCCCACCTGGTGGTCAAGCTGGCTACGCAATGGCAGCGCCAGGACCTCACCGCATGACTTCCCCCGCCCTGCTGCAGGTCGCCGTTGGCGGCGACCGCCCCTACTCCATCACCATCGGCGCCGGCGCCCAGGCCGATGGCACCGCGCTGGCCTCGCACGTGCGCGGCCGTCATGTGCTGCTGCTCAGCGACAGCGAAGTGGCTCCGCGCTACCTGGCAGCCGTGAAGCAGACGCTGCTGGCCGCACGCCCCGATCTGATCGTCGGCGAGCACGTGCTAGCCGCCGGCGAAGCCTCCAAGACCCTGGCCGAATTCGGTCGTGCGATCGAAGCACTGGCCGCGCTCGGCGCCACCCGAGATGCCTGCGTGTTCGCCCTCGGCGGCGGCGTGGTCGGTGATCTCGCCGGTTTTGCCGCGGCCTGCTGGATGCGCGGCGTGGACTGCGTGCAGCTTCCGACCACCCTGCTGGCGATGGTCGATTCGTCCGTGGGCGGCAAGACCGCGGTCGACATTCCGGCCGGCAAGAACCTGGTCGGCGCATTCCATCCGCCGCGCGCGGTCATTGCCGATACCCGCGTGCTGGCCACCCTGCCGCCGCGCGAGCTGCGCGCCGGCTTGGCCGAAGTGGTGAAGTACGGCGCGCTGGGCGACGCGGTGTTCTTCGAATGGCTGCAGCAGCATGCCGATGCGCTGCTGGCCGGCGAAGACAACGTGCTTTCCGAAGCCATCGCGCGCAGTTGCCGGCACAAGGCCGCCATCGTCGAGCGCGATCCGTTCGAGAAGGGCGAGCGTGCCCTGCTCAACCTCGGCCACACCTTCGGCCACGCCATCGAGACCGAACAGGGTTACTCCGCTCCCGGCCGCGATGCGCTGAACCATGGCGAGGCCGTAGCAGTGGGTATGGTGCTGGCGGCGAAGCTGTCCACCGACCTCGGCCTGGCAGACGACGCCGACCGTGCGCGCCTGCAGGCCCTGCTGGAACGCCTCGGCCTGCCGGTGGCGATCCCGGCCGGACTGGACCCGCAGGCCCTGCTCGGCCGCATGCGGCTGGACAAGAAGAACGTGGCCGGTCGCCTGCGCCTGGTGCTGTGGCGTGGCATGGGCCGCGCTGAAGTGGTGCCGGACGTGGATGAGGCGGCGGTGCTGAAGGTGCTGTCGGCCCGGTAGTGCCGGCCGCTGGCCGGCAATCCTGCCGCGCAGCCTGGTAGTGCCGGCCGCTGGTCGGCTTCCCCGTTGATGACATTGCCAGCCAGCGGCCGGCACGACCGCGTTGCGGCCGGGGTCACCCTGGCCCCGCTACAATCGGCGCCATGCACGTCTACCTGCAACATCCTGACGCCGGTGCGCAGGCACCGCGCTTCCTGCGCCTGAGCCTGCAGCCGGATCTGTTCGGCGGCTGGGAACTGCTGCGCGAGAGCGGTCGCGTCGGCAGCCGCTCGCAGCTGCGGCGTGAGCTGTTCCTGCAGGCCGACGAAGCCCGCCATGCCTTCGAGAAGGCCCGCGATGCCGAACTGCATCGCGGTTTCCAGATCCTCTCGCACGGCGACTGACGCCGCTGCCAACTTTCGTCCAAGGAATGCCCATCGTGACCAGCCCTCTCCGCAACGATCGCCTGCTGCGCGCCCTGCGCCGCGAACCGGTGGACTGCACCCCCGTCTGGCTGATGCGCCAGGCCGGCCGCTACCTGCCGGAATACCGCGCGACCCGGGCCAAGGCCGGCAGCTTCCTGGCCATGGCCAAGAATCCGGAGATTGCCTGCGAGGTCACTCTGCAGCCGCTGCGCCGGTTCCCGCTGGACGCGGCCATCCTGTTCTCGGACATCCTCACCATTCCCGATGCAATGGGCCTGGAGCTGTACTTCGTCGAAGGCGAAGGCCCGAAGTTCCGCCACCCGGTGCGTGATGAAGCCGCCATCGCCAGGCTGGCGGTGCCGGACATGGAACAGGATCTGGGCTACGTGATGGACGCGGTGCGCCTGATCCGCCGTGAGCTGGACGGCCAGGTGCCGCTGATCGGTTTCTCCGGCAGCCCGTGGACGCTGGCCTGCTATATGGTGGAAGGCGGCGGCAGCAAGGACTTCGCGCGGATCAAGGCGATGGCACTGAACCATCCGCAGGCCCTGCACCGCCTGCTGGAGGTCACCACCGAGGCGGTGATCGCCTATCTCGGCGCGCAGCGCGCGGCCGGTGCACAGGCACTGCAGGTGTTCGACACCTGGGGTGGCGTGCTGTCGCCGTCGATGTACCGCGAGTTCTCGCTGCGCTACCTGCAGCGCATCGCCGGGGGCCTGGAGCGCGGCGAAGGCAACGAGCGCACGCCGCTGATCCTGTTCGGCAAGGGCACCGGCCTGCACCTGGAAGCGCTGTCGCAGACCGGCGCCGATGCGCTGGGCCTGGACTGGACGCTGGACCTGGACGAGGCGATGCGCCGCACCGGTGGCCGCGTCGCACTGCAGGGCAACCTCGACCCGACCACGCTGTACGCCTCGCCGGATGCGATCGCCGCCGCAGCAGCACGCGTCCTCGACACCTATGCCGCCGGCAACGGCGGCTCGCGCGAGGGCCATGTGTTCAACCTCGGCCACGGCATGTCGCCGGACATGGACCCGGCGCACGTGCAGGTGCTGGTCGACGCGGTGCACGCGCACAGCCAGCGCTGAGCATTGCGCATGCGGTTGCGGCGCGATGTTGATCGCGCCGTGACCTGCAGTGCGCGATCATGGCGTCCCCCACGCTGCACCGGCCACACCCCATGTCCACATCGCCATCGACCTACAACCGCCAGCGTCCCCTGCTGTGGCTGGTTTCGTTGGCGATCTTCATGCAGATGCTGGACTCGACCATCGTCAACACGGCCTTGCCGGCGATGGCGGCCAGCCTGGGCGAAAGCCCGCTGCAGATGCAGTCGGTGGTGTTCAGCTACGCATTGGCGGTAGCCACCTTCATTCCCGCCTCCGGCTGGATCGCCGACCGCTACGGCACCCGCCGCACCTTCCTGGTGGCGATCATCCTGTTCACCCTCGGCTCGCTGGCCTGTGCGCTGGCCCAGCACCTGCACCAGCTGGTCGGTGCGCGCGTGCTGCAGGGCATCGGCGGTGCCATGCTGCTGCCGGTCGGTCGCCTGGCGGTGATGCGTTCGGTGCCGCGTGAGGATTTCCTGCGCGCGATGAGCTTCATCGCCATTCCGGCACTGGTCGGCCCGTTGATCGGCCCCACGTTGGGTGGCTGGCTGGTCGAGATCGCATCGTGGCACTGGGTGTTCCTGATCAACCTGCCAATCGGCGTGATCGGTTTCATCGCTGCGATGAAGATCATGCCCGACCACTACGCCAGCCATCGCACCCGCTTCGACCTGCGCGGCTACATCATGCTGGCCTTTGCGATGGTGGTGCTGTCGTTGGCGCTGGACGGCATCTCCGGGCTCGGAACGCCACATGCGCTGGTGATGCTGATGACCGTGGCCGGCCTGGCCGCACTGGTCGGTTACTGGCTGCATGCCGCCAACTCCACCGCGCCGTTGTTCTCGCTGGCGCTGTTCCGCGTGCCCAGCTACCGCATCGGCATCCTCGGCAACCTGTTCTCGCGCATCGGCAGCAGCGCCATGCCGATGCTGATCCCGCTGCTGCTGCAGGTCGGCCTGGGCCTGGGCCCGATGAACGCCGGCCTGATGATGGTGCCGGTGGCGGCGGCCGGCATGGTGTCGAAGAAGCTGGCGGTGAAACTGGTCGAACGCTACGGTTACCGCCGCGTGCTGATGGTCAACACCGTGCTGGTCGGCCTGGCGATGGCCAGCTTCATCCTGATGACACCCGGCCAGCACCTGGCCTGGCGCCTGCTGCAGCTGGCCTTCTTCGGTGCGGTCAATTCCCTGCAGTTCACCGTGATGAACACCGTGACGCTGCGTGATCTGGACCGCGAATTCGCCAGTTCCGGCAACAGCCTGCTGTCGATGGTGATGATGCTCGCCGCCGGTTTCGGTGCCGCGGCGGCCGGCAGCCTGCTGGCCGCGTTCGGCAATCACCTGGACAGCAACAGCGCCACCGCGGCACTGCATGCGACGTTCCTGTGCGTGGGCGCGATCACTCTGACCTCGACGATGATCTTCTGGCAGCTGCCCGACACCAAGCCCGAACCGCGGCAGGTCGAGCACGTTGCGGAGTGAGGGTGGTTCGGCAGGGCCTGCGGCCCTGCACCCGCAGAGGCCGAAGCCGAAGCCGAAGCAACAGCGAGCATTCCGTGGGTTGGTGTGGCGGTGTGGGCTTACAGGACACGCCGTAAACCCATCCATGGGGGCTCGATGGCGCCATCCAGGGCGCCAACGGTCCTGCAAGCCCACACCGCC
>NZ_JAWIRS010000016.1:0-95590 GCF_036320005.1 Stenotrophomonas sp. SMYL11 | reverse complement strand
CAGAGGCCGGAGCCAGAGCCGAAGCAACAGCCGGAGCAAAAGCTGGGCTCCTGAGGGATGGCGGGGTGGGGGGGGGGGGGGGGGGGGGGGGGGGGGCGCGGGGGGGGGGGGGGGGGCCCCCCCCCCCCGGCGGCCCCCCCCCCCCCCCCCCCCCCCCCCCCCCCCACCCCGCCTTCGACAGTTCCTCTCGACCTGCAGTAGATCCACGCCATACGTGGATGAATCTCCATCGGAATCGAATATTTCGAATTGGAATCGAAAAGCATCCACGCATCGCGACGGATCTGCCGTGTCGACCAAGGTCGACGCCTACCAACAGCCGCGGGAATCTGTCAGAGGCGGGGCGGTGTGGGTTGGCAGGACCGTTGGCGCCCTGGATGGCGCCATCGAGCCCCCATGGACGGGTTTACGGCGTGTCCTGCCAACCCACACCGCCCCGCCACCCCTCAGTAAACCCGCTGTTGCCGTTGCTCCGGCTCTGGCCTCTGCGGGTGCCGGGCGCAGCCCGGCCGTAACCCCTTACTTTTTTGCGCGCGGCTGGTTCAGCGGTTCCATCGCGCGGAAGCGCTGGCTGTACTCGTCGGTCAGATTGCGTGCTTCCTGGCTGTTGCGCACGATGCTCGGTGTCAGCAGCACGATCACTTCGGAACGACGGCTGGTACGGCTCTTCTGCCCGAACAGCGCGCCCACCACCGGAATCCGGCTCAGGCCAGGAATGCCACTGCTGCCATCGGTGGCCGTGTCGGTGATCAGGCCGGCCAGCATGATGGTGTCGCCGCTCTGCACCGCCGCTTCGGTCGACAGCTTCTTGGTGGAAATCCGCGGGTTGCAGTTGCGCTCCTGCGGGTTGCAGTTCTCCGGCACGTTCGAGGCGCTGCTCACTTCCTGCACGATGTCGAGGAACACCGTGCCGTCGCGGGTCACGCGCGGGCGCACCTTCAGGATCACGCCGGTGTCGATGTACTGCACCGAGCTGTAGCTGCTGGTACCGATGCCGGTGTTCACCGTGGTTGTATTGATCGGCACCTTGTCGCCCACGTTGAGCGTGGCCTCGGCATTGTTGCGCACGAACACCGAAGGGGTCTGCAACAGGCGCACATCGGTGACCTTGTCCAGCGCGCTCACCACCGCTGCGCCGTTGTGGCCGGTGAACGCCCAGCCGACGCCCTCGGCGCCCGTCACCGCACCCGCGAAGGTGCTCCACGACCCACCTGCCGCCGGCGGCAGGGCCAGCGCCCCCAGCGCACCGCCGAGCGCACGCCCGGCCACGGCATTGTCGAAGAACCAGTTCACACCGTACTTCAGGTCGCCCTCCAATGCGACTTCGGCCACCTGCGCTTCGATATGTACCTGCAGCGGCATCACGTCCAGCTTCTCGATTACTTCACGGATCGAGCGCCAGGCCTGCGGGGTCGAGCGCACCAGCAGGGTATTGGTTTCCTCCACCGCCGACACGCCCACGCGATCGCCTTCCACTTCCAGGCTGACGCTGACATTGCCGGACTGGCGCTGCGGCAGGTTCATGCTGCCGTTGCCGGTGCCACTGGAACCACTGCCCGGCGTCGAACCGAAATTGCTGCTGTTGTTGCTGTCCATGCCACGCTCACCGTCGCTGCCCAGCTGCGACGGCATTGCACCCGGTGCCAGCGAGGCCGGGCTGGAACCGCCGCGGTTGCCGCTGCTGGCGAAGGCTTCACTGAGGCGTTCGGCCAGATCGCGCGCCTTGATGTAGCGCAGCTCATAGGAGAACAGGCGGGCGCTGCCACCGGCGGTGTCGATGCGGTCCAGCCACTGCTGGATCTGGTCCAGGTAACGCACCTGCGGGGTGATCACCAGCACCGCGTTGGCGTTTTCCAGCGGCAGGAAGCGGAACATGCCGGCGCTGGGCGTCTTGCTCTCCTCGCCGAACACCTTCTCCAGGTCGGCGGCCACCTGCTCGGCCTTCCCCGACTGGATCGGGAACACGCCCACCGACATCCCCGACAGCCAGTCGACGTCGAAGATCTCGACGGTGCGCATGTAGTTTTCCAGCTCGGCGCGGGTACCGCCCAGGGTGATCACGTTGCGGCCGCTGTCGACGTTGACGATGGCGTTGGGGCGCGCGTACGGCTCCAGCACCTTCTTCATTTCAGTTGCGGAGATGAACTGCAGCGGGATCACCCGCACCTCGAAGCCACGCGCGCTGGCAGCCGGCGCCGTGCTCGGTGCGACGGTACCGGCCAGCGCCTGATCGGCGGCGACGATGTTGTAGCGGCCGCCGCTGTAGACCATGCGGGCATTGTTCCAGCCCAGCACCATTTCCAGCAGGTTCAATGCCTGCGCCGGCGATACCGGCTTGGGCGTTGCTAGCGTGACCGTGCCCTGCACCCCCGGTGCGATCACGTAGTTCTGGCCCAGCATGTCACCGAGGATGGCCTTGACCACCGCATGCACCGATTCGCCTTCAAAATTGAAGGTTGCTTCACCGGTGCTGGCGCCATGCAGTGCCGGAGCCGGTGCGCGTGCTGCTTCGCGGTTGATCATGGTGCCGGTGCCACGGCGGATCACCGCCTGCGGAGCGCCCTGGGCGTCACGGGCAGCGTCAGCGGCGACTTCGGCCGCCTGGCCGGCCTCGGCAGTAGGCGACAGATTGCCCTTGCGCTGCACATGCGGCGCGGACACGGTGCTGCAGCCGACCAGCAGCGCGAGGGCAAAGGACCAGGGAAGGAAACGCAGGCTCATGCATTCACTCTATCGGTTGGTGCCATCGCCCGGGGGCGGCGACGGTTGTTGCTGCTGTTGTTGTTGCTGCAGCTGGCGGCGACGGGCCTGGATGCGTTCGCGGATGGCCTGCATCTGCGCTTCGCTGGGGCCGTTGTTGTTGGCAGGCGGTGTGGCGGCCGCCGCAGCCGAGGATGCTGGCGCACTGCCAGCAGGCGACGGCGATGCGGTTGCCGCAGCTGGCGGCGGTGCCGGCGGAGCGCCTGCCGGGGGCGGCACAACGATCGCACCGGCCGGTGGCGCACCGTTGGCGCCGCGCAGCACGGTCGGCGGTTCACCCCCCTGCCCGTTGAATACCGCCAGTTCCAGCACCTGGTTGCCACCGGGGCCGATTACGGTGGCCTGGCGCGGCTGCAGTGCGACCAGCTGCCAGCCGTCGACGGCTTCACCATTGAGGCGCAGGCGCAGCGAGCGGTTCTGTTCGGTGGTGAAGGTGGCCATGCCGAAGTCGCCGGTCAGCAGCACGCCGGTCAGGCGCAGCGCGGCGCTGGCGGCGGGCTCGCTGCCGCCGAGCAGGTAGGGCTTCGGCCTGCGGTCCTCGGCGAACAGCGGTCGCTCGCCGATCGCGCTGTAGCTGTCGGCGCTGGCCATGCGTTCTGCAGCCAACGGCGGCAGCACCGGCAACGAAGGCACCGCATCGGCATCACCGTCCGCACTTGGCAGCTGGCTGCCCAGACCGAAGCCGGTGGCCAGCCAGACCGCTGCCGCCCAGCCGGCCAGTGCCAGCAGGAAGCCGGTGCGAAGGCTGATCTGCTCAAGCTTCATCGGCCACCTCCTGCCCTTCTTCCGGCGCAGCCGGTGCGGCGGCCGGTGCAGGTGTGGCCGAAGGCGGTTGCGGCGCCGCGCCCGGTTCGGCTGCAGGTGCCGGCGCAGCGCCATCGGCCGCAGCACCGGGCAGCAGGTAACCGGCCAGTTCGAACGACACGTCCAGGCCGAGCCCTGATTCGTTAGGCGACTGCTGGAAGCGCTGCGCGATCAGGTTGAGGTTGTCGACGAACAGGCGCGGGCTGCCGGTTTCCAGGCTGTGCAGCACCGTGGCCAGTTCGGCCACACCGCAACGCAGGCGCACCTGCATGGCCACGCGCACGAATTCGGCGTCACGGCGGTTGTCGGTCAGTGGCGTGCGGTTGCTGATGGTGCAGCTGCGGTTGCCCGGGCTGGCCATCGCCACCGCATCCTGCAGCTTCGCGCCCAGCGCAGCGGCCGCAGCTTCGGCGGTGGCTTCGCGCAGGAAGCCCGGCCGCTGCTGCAGTGCCTCGCGGGTGGCGCGCAGGCGCTGTTCGATCTGCGGCTGCTGCTGCAGCTGCGCCTGCACGCGCTGCTCGCGCTCGCGCAGGGCGGCCACGTCGGCGTCGATTTCTCGCAGTGGCTGGGTGAACCAGGGGTGCACCAGCAGCAGGTAGGCCAGGCCCAGCACTGCCAGCAGCAGCGCCAGTGCCAGCCAGCGGTCACGGCGTGCGCTTGGCATCGGCATCGGCCGCCTCCCGGGTCGGGGCCGCAGCCGGCAACGGCTGCAGTTCGGCGGTCATGGTGAAGCGGTCACGGCCACTGGCGGCGCCATCGGCCTGCAGTACGCCGGTCAGATTGACCTTGCGCCACTGCGGTGCGTCCTGCAGCAGCTGCACCAGCTGCGAGGCCTCGCGGCTCAGGCCGATCAGCTGCAGGTTGTTGTTCTCGATGGCCAGCTTTTCCAGGTAGGTGCCCTCCGGCAGGCGCCGGGTCAGTTCATTCCAGATTTCCACCGTTCCGGCGCGCTGGCTGCGCTGCTTTTCCAGGAACGCGGCACCATCGATCAGCGCCTGCAGCTGCGCGCGTTCGCTGGCGACACCACGCGCACTGCGTGCACTGCGCTCGACCTGCGCACGCAGTTCGTCGGCGGCGGCGCGGCGGTTGTCGAGCAGCTGCAGGGCCGCCAGCACCAGCATCACCAGCGCGGCCACGCCCAGCAGCACATTCCAGCGCCGCGTCGGGTCCACCCGCAGCTGGCGCTGCCCCGGTGGCAGCAGATTCACCTGCAGGGGTTCACCCTCGGTGTCGATGGCATCGACACCGGCCAGTGCATCGGCCCATTCGCCCACGCTGGCCCGCCACGCCTCAAGCTGGCGCAGTGGCCAGGCGATCAGCTCGACCTGCAGCTGGCCCTCGGCGGCACCCCCGAGTTCACGCACGTCATAGCTGACCTGGCTGGATTCGAACGGCGTCTGGCGGTCGATCTCGAAACCGACCACGGCGCGCAGCCGGTCGGCCGCAGCCGCAGGCAGGCGCAGATGACGACGCAGTACCTCGCTGGCCGGCAGCAGCCACACCCGCGGCAGGCTGCGCAGTCGCGGTTCCAGCACGCGGTCCAGTTCGGCCGGCGACAGCGGCCATGGCACGCTGGCAACTGCTTCGCGGCGTTCTCCGGCCTCTCGCCAGACCTGCAGCTGGTCGCCCTCGCACTGCAGCAGCAGGCGTGCCTGTGCCCAGCCCAGCGCCCACTGCCAACGAGCCGGCACCCAGGCCAGCAGCGATTGCCGCCACCAGCGCAGGAAACGGCCGACGCCGGGGCCGATCCGGCCCTGCACCTGCCGCACACTGTCCTGCCATGCCGTCATCTTGCTGTCATTCCCTGCTCCCAGCGAAGCACTGTGTAGGACCGCCCGGGAACCCCGCCCGAGCCATTGCGTACCACTGCCTGCAACACCGACCGGCGTCCACTGCCGTCGGTTGCACGAGACTCGATACTATAGGTGCCGCTGCTGCTGGCAAGCGTTGTCGCACCGCCAGCGGTATCTGCGTCACGCTCCTGCTGTGCGCGCTGGGCCAGCACGGTATCCGCATCCAGGCCCAGTGCGGTCAGCACCGGCGCGCTGGCGAACTGGGGATCCGGGCGCGCCTGGCGGCTGTACAGGGTCAGGTGCGGCAGCATGGCCTTGTACAGTGGGCCGCGCATGCCCAGCACCCGCTGCAGTTCACCGAGCGTCTCGAAACGCTTGTTGCGTGGGCCATACGGCATGCCGGCCGCCGCATAGTCCGGTGCTTCGGCACCGCCGCCCGGCTGCAACAGGCTGTCTTCATCACGCCAGTCGACGATGGCACCGGCCAGCTGCCGCGCCGCCGCTTCGTCTTCGCCCAGCGCCTTGAGGAAGGCGGTCAGCAGGGTCACGTCGGCCAGGTTCAGGTTGATCTTGCCGTTCTCGTCCAGCACCTTGATCTCGATGCTGGCGTCATCGAACTGCCAGCGGTAGGTCCGGCCATCGGCGCGCCAGGGCGCCCGCAGCGGATCGGCGGACAGGCGCAGCAGCGCGTACTCCAGGCCGGCGCGCGCACGCTCCTGCCCGCGTGCATCGTCATCCAGCACGCGCTGCTGCAGGTGTTCGACCCGTGCGCTCAGCGCGAACGCGCCGACCAGCGCGGTCATCAACGCGATCAGCCACAGCACCAGCACCAGCGCTGCGCCACGTATCCGGTTCACCGTGCACCTCCGCTGCCACCGGCGCGCGGCGCCACCACCAGCGTGGGCCAGGGCGCGCCCTTGGCTGGCACGATCTGGATCTCCACCAGCATAGGCAGGCGACGGGTGTCGTCCCAACGCGGCATCCAGTCGGTCACCTGGCCGGTGCTGGCATCGATGCCGCGATAGCGCAGTTGCACCGACTTCAGGTTCTCCACCAGCACTTCCGGCGGACGTGGTGGATTCTCCGCGATGCGCTCGCCTTCCTGCAGCAACACCAGGTCCAGCAGCAGGCGCTGCTGGCCATCGCGGCCGTCCACCTGCAGTGCATGCAGGTACGATCCGCCGCGACCGAGATAACCCGGCAGATCCGCGGCGAACAGCATGCGATTCTCTTCACCCTGGAAGAAGATCGGCTCGCGGGTGGGATCAGGCGCTTCGAGCGGCGTACGCAGCGCGCCTGCCAACTGCCGACGCAGCAACGTCTCCACTGCGCGCATGCGTTCACTCTCGGCAGCGATCTGCTCGCCGCGCTGGCTGACCGCCATCGCCGAGCGCACGCTGGCGAACGCCAGGGCCAGGCCACCGGCCAGCAGCACCGTGGCCAGCATCACTTCAACCAGAGTGAAACCCGAGGTGCGGCGTTTCATCGCGCGCTCTCCAGGTCCGGCGGCAACAGGCGCAGGCTGCGCCAGCGCAGCTGCTCACGTTCACTGTCGCCCCAGCGCACCTGCAGCTGCAGCTCGGCCAACCAGGGGGCACCCGGTGATTGCGATGGTGCCTGCGCCACGTTGCCGGCGCGTGGCTCCACCCACGGCTGCACCTGCAGCTGCCAGTGGTAGCGCCCCTGTTCCCAGTCCCCCTGCTGGCTGCCGACCTGCAGTGGCGAGGCAACACCGGCTTCGGCCAGCAGCGACTGCGCATGCAGCGCCGCGCGCGTGCGCAGCTCGGCGTCGCGCACCTGTTTGGCGCCACCTGAGAGACTCCCCAGCAGCAGGGTCAGCGCCAACCCGAGCAGGGCGAAGGCGATGATCACTTCCAGCAGGGTGAAGCCACGGGTGCGCCGCTTCATTGCGACCGCCAGGGGCCGGAGCGGACCTCGCCGGTCAACCAGCCAACATCGATGCGCCATTCGGCATCGTCACGCTGCAACCGGATGCGGCCACCGCTGGAACCGCCATCGGGGTGGAACTCGATCACGCCCTGCCCCGGCGCGGTGGCCAGCTGCGCGGCACCTTCGAACTGCACCTGCAGCTGTGCCGGCACGTCACCGTGGCGCTGGTTGGCGCCTTCCCAGCGCCGCTTTGCCGGCTCGATGACAAAGCGCTGCGGCTCGCCGCGGGCGATCGCCTGCGCGCGCACCATGCGCAGCTGGTTGGCGATGTCCTTGCCGGCGCTGCGCAGCTGCATGCCGGCAAAACCGCGCGACAGGCCAGCGGCCGTGATCAGGCCGATCGCCGCGATCAGCGCGATCACCAGCAGCATTTCCAGCAGCGACAGGCCAGCCGCACGCCTGCCGTGCAGGCGCGGGCGTGGCAGCCGGCGCGGCAGGAAATGGGTCATGCCGGTTTACGGCTGGTAACGGATGTCGGCGTCGACGCTGCTGCCGCCGGCCTTGCCGTCCTTGCCCAGGCTGACCAGCTCGTACGGCTGGCCCTCGCCCGGCGCACGGTACTCCAGCGCGTGGCCCCACGGGTCGTTCAGGTCAGCCGGCTTGGCATACGGCCCCAGCCAGCCACCGACACCCGCCGGTGCGGTCACCAGATCGTTGAGCGAGCCGGGCAGCTTGCCGGTATCGATCTGGTAATTGTCGACCTTGGACGCAACGGTCTGCACCTGCGCCTTGGCGATGTTGGCCTTGCCGCGATCGGCGCCGCCCAGCACGCGGCTGGCGACCAGGGTCAGCACCGCACCAATCAGCACGATGACGATGATGATTTCCAGCAGGCTCATGCCCGACTGGTTGCGCGCGGCGGTGAAGGAAAGGCGGATCGGTCGACGGGAAGCAATCATGGTCGGTCCTTTCAGTTGCGGAGTGTCGGGGTTGCGCAGGGATCCATCGTCAACCGATGGCATTGGTCAGGTCGTACAGCGGTACCAGCACGGCCACGATCACCGCACCGACCACCGAGGCCAGCACCAGGGTGATCGCCGGCACCATCGCCGCCAGCAGGCGGTCGATGCGCCGGGCGCTGTCCTGTTCGAAGGTATCGGCGGCTTTCAGCAGCATGGTATCGAGTGCACCGGATTCCTCGCCGACCTGGATCATCTGCAGTGCCAGGCGCGGGAAACGCTTGCCGCGCGACAGCGCCAGCGACAGGCCGGTACCGTTCTTCACTTCATCCGCGGCGGCTTCCACATCGGCGGCCAGCGCGCGGTTGCCCAGCACATTGCGGGCGATGCCCAGGGCACCCAGCAGCGGCACGCCATTGCGCAGCAGGGTGCCCAGCGTGCGGGCCAGCCGCGCGGTTTCCAGTTCACCGAGCAGGCGGCCGATGCCGCGACGCTGCAGCAGCCAGCCATCCAGCGCCAGCCGGAAGGCTGGTTGCCGCGCCTTGCGTTCGAAGAACAGCGCAATTATCGCTGGAACCACCAGCAGCAACACCCACCAGTCGCGCACGAACAGGCCCAGCTGCAGCACCGCGTTGGTGAACCACGGCAGCGCCACATCCAGGCTCTCGTACATCTGCGCGAACTGCGGCACCACGTAGCCGAGCAGGAACAGCAGCGCGCCGCCCACCACCACCAGCAGGATGGCCGGGTACACCAGCGCGTTGATCACCTTGCCCTGCAGCGCGCGGCTGCGTTCGAGGTAGTCGGCCAGGCGCTGCAGGGTTTCATGCAGGCTGCCACCGGCCTCACCGGCACGCACCATGTTCACGTACAGGCGCGAGAACAACCCATGCTGGCGCTCCAGTGCGGTCGACAGCGGCGCGCCACCGCGCACCACATCGCGGATGTCGGTGATCGCGCGGCGCGAGCGCTCGTCTTCGGGCAACCCGAGCAGGATCGACAGCGCGCGATCCAGCGGCTGGCCTGCACCGAGCAGTGTCGCCAGCTGCTGGGTGAACTGCAGCAATGCCGCGCCCTGCAGCGGCCGTTGGCGGAACAGGTTGCGCCAGGTACTGCCACCGATCGCACCGCCATCGGCCAGCTGGGTCTCCATCGGCAGATGGCCCTGGTCCTGCAGGCGCGCGACCAGCTCGGCCTCGCTGGCCGCTTCCATCTGCCCGTCGAAGATCTCGCCGTGCGGATTCAGTGCCTTGTAACGGTAGGTCGGCATGTCAGCCCCGGCGTCCTGCGCGCATCAGTTTTCCTCGGTGACACGCAGGACTTCCTCGATGGTCGTCTGACCACTGAGGGCCTTGGACAGGCCATCTTCGTACATCGTGCGCATGCCGGCTTCGCGGGCAATGCGTTCGATCTCGCCCATGCCGTCGCGGCGCATCACCGCGCGCCGCAGCGCGTCGTTCATCACCAGGAATTCCATGATGGTAGTCCGGCCGAGGTAACCGGTCGGCGCCAGCGCGGAGGGCTTCGGGCGGTACAGGTGGATTGGTCCTTCCGGCTGCAGGCGGCGCAGCTCGAAGCGTTCGATCTCCTCCGGCGAGGCCTCGTAGCGCTCGGCGTGGGTCGGCTCCAGCCGGCGCACCAGGCGCTGGGCCAGGATGCCGTTGATCGTGGACGTCAGCAGGTAGTCCTCCACGCCCATGTCGAGCAGGCGGGTGATGCCGCCAGCCGCGTTGTTGGTGTGCAGCGTGGACAGCACCAGGTGGCCGGTCAGCGCCGACTGGATCGCGATGCGCGCGGTTTCCAGGTCGCGCATTTCGCCGATCATGATGATGTCCGGGTCCTGACGCACGATGCTGCGCAGGGCGTTGGCGAAGTCGAGGCCGATCTGCGGCTTGGCCTGGATCTGGTTGATGCCCTCGATCTGGTACTCGACCGGGTCTTCGACCGTGATGATCTTGACGTCGGCAGTGTTCAGCTGGCTCAGCGCGGTGTACAGCGTGGTGGTCTTGCCTGAACCGGTCGGGCCGGTCACCAGCAGGATGCCGTGCGGCTGTTCCAGCACCTTGCGGAACTGCGGCAGGAAGGCGTCGGTGAAGCCGAGGCGGTGGAAATCGAACACCACCGTTTCGCGGTCCAGCAATCGCATCACCACGCATTCGCCGTGCGCGGTCGGCACCGTGCTCACGCGCAGGTCCAGCTCCTTGCCCTGCACGCGCAGCATGATGCGGCCGTCCTGCGGCAGGCGACGCTCGGCGATGTTGAGCCGGGCCATGATCTTGATGCGGCTGATCACCGCAGCAGTGAGGTTGGCCGGCGGGCTTTCGCCTTCCACCAGCACGCCATCGACGCGGTAACGGACCTTCAACCGGCTCTCGAACGGCTCGACATGGATGTCCGAAGCGCGCAGTTCCACCGCGCGCTGGATCACCAGGTTGACCAGGCGGATCACCGGCGCTTCCGAGGCGAGGTCACGCAGATGCTCGATGTCATCGACCGCACCGCCCTCGCCATCGGCGGTTTCGACGATCGCGCCCATCGCGCTGCGGCCCTGCCCGAACCAGCGCTCGACCAGGTCATCAATTTCTGCGCGCATGCCCAGCACCGGTGTCACCGGTACACCCAGTGCCAGCTGCACGGCCTGCTGCGGGTAAGGATCATGGGCATCGGCCAGCCACAGCCGGACCCCCTGTTCATCCAGCGCGAGCGGGCAGACATGGAACTGCTTGAGGAAGCGCAGCGACAACGGCAAGCCTTCCGCCAGCCCTTGTGGCGGTGCTTCCGGCAGCTGCTTGCCTTCCAGCAGCGGCAGCCCCAGCACTTCGGCGCTGGCCTGTGCCTGGTCACGCTCGGAGACCAGCCCCAGCCGCACCAGCAGGCCCAGCAGGCTGCCGCCGGCCTCTGCGTGCAGCGGCCGCGCACGTGCCAGATCGCCTTCCTTCAGCCGGCCGCGCGCCAGCAGCGCATCCAGGATGCGGCCTTCAGCGTCGTCGGCAGCGGCGGTAGCAGCAAGCGCGTTCACATGACTCTCCTGTCAATCGGCTCGACTTTAACAGTTAAGCCATGATTTCCGCCGCCCCTGCGCCACCTTTCGTAAAAAGACGAAGCCCGTCACACGGGATGACGGGCTTCGGCCATTCAACTACGACAGTTCAAGCTTACTGCGTGGCGAGAATGCTCACCCCGTTGTAGGCCGCTTCACCCACCACCTTGATGTAGTAGGTGGCCGCCACCGGCTTGGTCACCCGCACCGTCTCGGAGGTGCCCGGACGGGTCGACTTGGCGTCGTTGTCGCTGGCACTGGGCTCACGGCCTTCAGCCACGTAGACCGAAACGTTGCCGGTGCCACCGTAGGTGATCACGCTGAACTGCTTGCCGGCAGCCGCTTCGAAGCTGTAGAGCTTGCTGCTGCCGGCCGCACCGGACAGGCCACCGACGGCGGCCTTGTTGGTCAGCGGCGTGGCCACCGGCCCGCAGTTCTCGGTGCACGGCTCTTCCAGTGCCTTGGCCAGCGCGGCCTTGGCGTCGAGGATGCCGGTACCGATCGGGGTGGCCGCCGGGATGGCGACCGGGAACGGACGCGCGGTTTCCTTCAGCAGGGTGCGCATGGCGGCCGGGGTCAGAGGATCCTTGCCCTTGGCGATCAGTGCGCTCTGCACCAGTGCGGCAACGGCGGCCACATGCGGCGAGGCCATCGAGGTACCACCCATGCCCATGTAACCCGGCGTGCCCGATTCCGGCGTGGTGGCCGCATTGGAGCCGGTCTGCCAGATGTAGCCACCCGGGTTGCCGTCGACACTGCCGCCGCCACCCGGACCGGACAGGTCCACGCGGGTGCCATAGTTGGAGTAGTAGGTGATGCCACCGGTGATGCGCGTGGCACCCACGGTCACCACGCCTTCGCAGCTGGCCGGACGGTACTTGGACGCGTTGTCGGCTTCATTGCCCGCCGCAACCACCACGGTGGTGCCACGCGAGATCGCGCCATTGATGGCATCCTGGTAGGTGCTGCCGCAGGTACCGCTGCCGCCCAGGCTCATGTTGATGATCTCGGCCGGGTTGGTGTTGGCTGGGATGCCGGTCACCGTGCCACCCGATGCCCAGACCACCGCGTCGGCGATGTCGGACAGGTAGCCGCCGCACTTGCCGAGCACGCGCACCGGCAGCACCTTGGCCTTGTAGGCGACACCGGCCATGCCGACGCCGTTGTTGGTCTGCTCGGCCACGGTGCCGGCGACGTGGGTGCCGTGCCAGGAACTGTCCTCGGCCAGCGAGCCGTCATAGCACTCGTTGTCGTTCTCGACCCAGTCACCGTAGTCCTGCGCACCCGGCACGCGATCGTTGGTCGGGCGCCGAGAGGTCTCCGCATCGCTGATGAAGTCGTAACCCTCCAGCAGGTTGCCGACCAGATCCGGATGCTGCGGCAGGATGCCGGTATCGATCACCGCCACCACGATGCCCTCGCCCTGCGAGACATCCCATGCCGCCGGTGCGTTGATGCCGCCGACCGCATTGTGCAGATGCCACTGGTTCTGCTGGTAGAAGGGATCGTTCGGCACCAGCGCCGGCTGTACGTTGCCGGCACGCAGTTCGGTGCGGCGCAGCTTCACGTCGGCTTCGGCGTACTGCACCGACGGGTCGGCCTGCAGTTCCTTCAGCACACGCTGCAGTTCGGCCGGGGCCAGGCGGCCCTGCACGCGGATCAGGTCCGCACCGGTAGCGAGCTTGCGTACCACCTGCGGGCCGAGGGTACTGGCACGTGAGGTACCGCCGGAGAGGCTGGCCCGGGTCAGCGCCGACTGCACGGTGGACAGCTTCGCCGAGCGGTCGGTGGCGGCGGCAGCGCCGGCCCGGTACTTGACGATGATGCGCTCGGCGCCCGGCTGGGCGGTGCTGGCCTGGCGCACCGGTTCGCGGGTCGGCAGGCCGGCGGCGTGGACGGCACCGACGGCCGTCATCGACAACACGGCGGCGGCAAGCACATTGATGCGAAGGTTCTGCTTCTTGATCACGTCGAATTCCTCTTCTGGGTCATGGATCGAACCAACACTGCGGCCATCATTCCTTGACGACTCCCGGCCGGCCCAGCCGGGATTGCCGTGACCTCCCCCCAGGCCCTCGTTGCAGGTGCAGCGCCGGCGTGGGTGGCCGCCGGCGCGATGGAGTGGCTTACCAGCCGAAGCCGGCACCGACGCCAACCGAGCTGTCGTCGCTGCTGAAAGCACCGCCGAAGGTCACCGTGGCGCGATCGCTGATCGCACGCTGGTAGCCCAGCGACAACGCCGACTCGCCGCCCTGGAAACCAATGCCGACGCCGACCCGGTTCTGGGTGCGGATACCGGCTGCACTGGTGGCCATGTTGAGCATCGCCGCGCTCATCGCACCCTGGCGGTCGATGCGGCGATCCATATGGCGCAGGCGTCCGTCGATCTCGCCCTTGAACACATCGAAGCTGTCGGCGACAGCCTGGACGCGGCTGTCGGTGTAGCTGTTGGCCGTGGCCATGCCACGGTCGAGCTGGCCCTTGTTGACCGCATCGGTGGCCGTGGTACCCGCCGCCACATTGGTGACCTGGCGCTCGTTGCCTTCACTACCCACCGAGACCGTGTTGGCACGATCGGCAACCGAGCCCTGGCCCAGCGCCACGGCATTTGCCGCAGTGGCATTGGCGCCCTGGCCGATGGCCGTGGACGAAGCGCCACTGGCGACGGCGCCCTCGCCCATGGCAACGGCATTGAAGCTCGTCGCGGGAGTGCCAACCGGAATCCCGGCACCGGCGGCGGCAGCGGTCGGCGTGCCCTGCACACGCGCGGTGCTGGCCGGTGCCGCGTCGGCCGTTGCAGGTGCATCAGCGGCGCTGGCCAGCGGGCTCTCATCCAGCGAGGCACTCATTGCGCGCAGGTTGGCAGTCCCGGCACGCGAGCCACCGGCGGTTCTGCGGTCGATCTCGCTGACCTTGCGGTCCAGCGCGCCCAGCGCATCGCCGACGTTGCTGTAGGTGGCGCCCTGGATCACGTAGTTCGGGGCCACGAACACACCCTGCATGCCGACGCTGGCACCACCGCCGAGGAAGCTGGCGGCATCGCTGAGCGACTGGAACAGCTGGCCGCCGTTGATCGCCTGGCGACTGCCCGCGGCGATGCTGCCGGCACCGACGTTGTCGATGGTGGTGCCCTGGAAACCGGACAGGGTCAGGCGGTCACGGCTGGCGTCGTCGTAGCCGACCGCGCTGGCCGCGGTGGTTTCCACGGTGGCGATGCGCGAATCGAAATCACCCACGCGCGTTTCCACCGCGCCCACCCGCTGGTTGGTGACGTTGAGCTGGGAGCCGGTGATGGCATCGCTGCTGCCGGCGGCGATGCGGCCATCGGCCACATTGACGATGCGGCGCGTGGCCGGACCATCGGTGCCATTGCCACCGCCGACCGACACCACGTTGGCATCGAGCGCACGCGAGCCCGCACCCAGCGCCACCGAGTTGGCACCGGACGCGCCGGCACTGTTGCCCAGTGCAAGTGCACCGTTGCCGATCGCCATCGCGTTGGCACCCAGCGCATTGCTGCGTGCGCCGCTGGCACTGGCCGCCGAACCGATCGCGGCGGCATCACTGCCGCTGGCGCTGGCGATACCTGCGCCGGTGGCCTTGACGTAACGTGCCGTGCCATCGGCGGTCGCCGCGACCGCATCAAGCTGGCCACGATTGACCGCATCGGTGCGCTCGGTACCGGCAGCGACGCGGGTGATCTGACGATCACTGGTGCTGCTGCCGACCGACACTGTATTGGCACGATCGGCCACCGAGCCTGCGCCCAGTGCGATGCTGCCGGCCGCCGAAGCGTTGGCACTGACACCCACCGCGGTGGCATTGGTGCCGGTGGCCTTGCTGCCGTAACCCACTGCAGTGCCAAGGCGACCACTGGCTTCGGCATAGCTGCCCAGCGCCGAAGCGCCGTCGGCCGAGGCGTTGGCGCGGAAACCACTGGCCTGCGACTGGGTGCCGCTGGCCGTGGCCTGCGCACCGCTGGCAGTGCTGTAGGCGCCCTTGGCCTGGGCGCCGGCGCCGCTAGCACTGGCGCCGAGTTCGCTGGCGCTGGCGCCACTGCCCACGGCTACGCTGTCGACACCAGCAGCCTGCGCCGCGTTGCCGAGCGCCGCCGCATTGTTGCCGGTGGCCAGTGCATCGAAGCCCACTGCGGTGGCATTGCCGGCCATGGCATTGGCACCACTGCCCAGCGCGGTGGCGCCGTTGCCGATGGCGTTGGCCGCGTTGCCGGCGGCCATTGCGTTGTCACCGTCCACCAGGGCACCGGCCTCGCCATCGGCATTGCCGCTGGCCTGGAACTGCCGGCTGGTCTTGTCGGCGACGCCGGCGACCGCATCCAGCTGGCCCTTGTTCACCGCATCGGTGGCTTCGGTACCGGCTGCGACATGGGTGACCTGGCGCTCACCGCCCGCCTTGCCGACGGCCACCGTGTTGTCACGGTCGGCCTTGGAGCCGGCGCCGAGCGCGACGCTGTTGCTGCCGTTGGCGGTGGCATTGGCGCCCAGTGCGGTGGCACTGCTGCCCGCCGCCCACGAATTCCAGCCGATCGCCGTGGCGTAGTCTTCGGTGGCCCACGCGCCCGCACCGAATGCCGCGGCACCGGTGCCACTGGCACGCGACGGGATCAGACCGAAGAAGGTGCTGCCGCCGATGGCCACGCTCTCCTCGCCACTGGCCTCGCTGGACTGACCCACGGCAACGGCACCGGTACCGGCCGCAGCGGCACCGAAACCGACTGCAGTGGTGTTGGCACCACTGGCTGCCGAGCCATAGCCCAACGCGGTGCCGAGGCGACCGCTGGCTTCGGCGTAGCCGCCGACAGCGGTAGTGCCATCGGCAGACGCGGCGCTGCGGAAGCCGCTGGCCAGTGCCTGGGTGCCGCTGGCATTGGCTTCAGTACCTGTGGCCGTGCTGTATGCACCACTGGCCTGCGCGCGCGCGCCGACCGCGCTTGCGCCCAGTTCACTGGCGCTGGCACCGGTGCCGAGCGCCAGGCTGTCTTCGCCGGTGGCCTGTGCCGTGCTGCCCAGAGCTGCCGCGTTGCTGCCGGTGGCCAGCGCATCGATGCCCACGGCGGTGGCGTTGGCGGCCAGCGCATTGGCACCGCTGCCGAGCGCGGTGGCACCGTTGCCGATCGCGTTGGCCGCGTCACCGGCCGCCAGCGCATTGTCGCCCTCCACCAGCGCCCCGGTTTCGCCATCGGCATTGCCGCTGGCCTGGAACTGCCGGCTGGTCTTTTCCGCTGCCGCGGCTACGGCATCGAGCTGATTCCTGTTGACCGCATCATTGCCCTGCGTGCCGTCGGCCACGTTGGTGATCTGGCGGGTGTTGCCACCGCCGCCCACCGACACGGTGTTGTCGCGATCCGCGATCGAATCGGCACCCAGCGCCACGCTGTTGGCGCCGCGCGATTCGGCGGCGTTGCCCAACGCGGTGCTGTTGATGCCACCCGACCATGCGCCACCACCCACCGCAGTGGAGTAGTTGCCAGAGGCCTCGGTAGCCAGCAGACCGAACAACGAGCCACCGACGGCGACGCTGTTGATGCCGGTGGCCAGGCTGCCCTGGCCGGTGGCGGTGCTGTAGGCACCGGAGGCTTCCGAATCGCCACCCACTGCCACACTGTTGGAACCGGATGCATTGGCGAAGTTGCCGAACGCGGTGGCATTGAAGGCCGAGGCCTGTGCATAGCCACCGATGGCGGTGCTGTAACCGCCGCTGGCTTCGGCACCGATACCGAAGGCCGCCGACGCCGTACCACTGGCTACGCTCTCGCTACCGACAGCGGTTGCCGCGTCGCCACTGGCATTGCTGAAGTAGCCCACGGCCACGGCCTCTTCGCCGGACGCTTCGGACAGCACGCCATTGGCCGTGCTACCGGCGCCGCTGGCGATGCTGGCCGCACCGAACGCCGCGCTCTGCTCGCCGCTGGCTTCGCTTTCCGCGCCATGCGCGGTGGCGTACTCGCCCGTGGCCTGTGCGTTGGCACCGACAGCGCTGGCGTTGGCTGCGGTTGCCAACGCATTGAAGCCCAGCGCCTGTGCGTTGTTGGCCAGCGCGTTGGCGCCGCTACCCAGTGCGGTGGCGCCATTGCCGATGGCGTTGGCGGCATCGCCGGCCGCCAGTGCGTTGTCACCCTCCACCAGTGCACCGGCCACATCACCGCCGTTGCCGCTGGCCTGGAAGAAGCGGCTGGTGGTGGCTGCTGCGCCTGCCACGGCATCCAGCTGCGCCTTGTTCACCGCATCGGTAGCCTGGGTACCAGCAGCGACGTTGGTCACCTGGCGTTCGTTGCCAGTGCTGCCCACCGATACCGTGCGTGCACGGTTGGCAATCGAGCCGGCGCCCAGCGCAACCGCATTGCTGGCGCTGGCATTGCTGCCGGCACCCAGCGCGATCGCGCTTTCACCACCGGCTACCGTGTTGGTGCCGATGGAGATGCTGTTGATGCTGTTGCCCAGCGCCTGGAAGCCCAGCGCCACGCTGTTGTCGCCATAGCCGAAGGCACCACGGCCGACCGCTGTGGCGCTGGCGCCGTTGGCCCAGCTGTTGTAACCGATGGATGTTGCGCCGCTGCCACTGGCCCAGGCCGCGTTGCCGAACGCCGAGGCATTGGTGGCAGTGGCCCATGCACCCGAACCGAATGCTGCTGCGCCACTGGCAGTGGCCCAGCTGTATCCGCCTACTGCGGTGCTGTCATCGCTGCTGGCGAATGCGCTGTCGCCGACCGCAACCGCATAGCTGCCGGTGGCGCGCGACTTGCCGCCTGCGGCGAAGCTGTTGTCACCACTGGCCTTGGCTGCGTTGCCGAAGGCGCTGCTGGCAGCCCCGGTGGCCTGCGCGCCGCTGCCGACTGCGGTGGCATCGGCAACAGCGGTGGTGCCCACCTGCTGCGCCGTGCCATCGGCACCGATGATCGGCTGGTTGAACTCGTCGTAGGCCTGGCCGAGGCCACCGATGGCGACACCGCCATTACCGGTGGCCGCGCTGTTGCGACCCACGGCCACGCTGTCATCGCCGATGGCCGACGCGGCAGCACCCTGTGCAATGGCACCTGCGCCGATCGCATTGCTCGACGAACCCACAGCGATGGAGCCTTCGCCATCAGCCAATGCGCCAGCATCACTGCCCTCCTCCGGCTGTGCCTGGAAGAAACGCGCGGTGGTGTCGGCAGTGCTGGCCACGGCGTCGAGCTGGGCTTTGTTCACCGCGTCGGTGGCTTCGCTGCCCGCAGCGACGCTGGTGATCTGCCGTTCGTTGCCGGCACTGCCCACCGCCACGCTGTTGGCACGCACCGCTTCGGAGTTGGCCCCGAGCGCGACACTGTTGGCGCCGCGTGCGGTGGCGTAGTAACCCACAGCCGTGCTCTTCGCACCGCTGGCCCAGGTCTGCGCGCCGAGGGCACTGGCGTTCTCGCCCGGCGCATAGGCGAAGTAGCCGACCGCGGTCGCTTCGGCACCGGAGGCCTCGCTCAGGCTGCCGTTGGCCACCGCGCGATCGCCACTGGCGATGGCACCGGCACCGACGGCGGTGGCAGCTTCGCCACTGGCCTGGGTCTGCACGAAGAAGCCCAGGCCGGGGATCAGGTCAGCCGGGCCACCGATGGCAACGCTGCTGGTACCCGTCGCGTTGCTCTGCGTACCCAGCGCGGTGGAGTAGTCACCGATGGCATTGGCCACCGCACCGAACGCGGACGCCTGTGCGCCGGCGGCATAGGCGCCGACGCCGTAGGACGACGCCGCAAAACCACGGGCTTCGGCACTGGCGCCGACCGCAGTGCCGCCGACGCCTGCGCTGGTTGCGCCGGTTTCCACCGGTACGCCGCCGCTGGTGATCAGCGGGTTGCCGTCGGCATCCACCGCAGCGCCACCCACGGCAACGCTGCCCGGACCGTTGGCCTGCGCGTTGTTGCCGAAGGCGGCACTGTTCTGGCCCGAGGCCAGCGCGTTGTTGCCAACGGCGGTCGCGTTCTGCGCGACGGCGGTGGCGCCGGCACCGACTGCAGTGGTGCCGTTGCCGATGGCATTGGCGGCCTCGCCGGCCGCCAGCGCCTCGTCGCCCTCGGCCAGTGCACCGGCATCGCTGTTGCTGCTGCCGGTGGCCTGGAAGCGCTTGGCGGTGGCATCGGCCACGGCGGCGACGTCCTTCAGCTGACCGACATTGACTGCATCGTTGTCTTCGGTGCCTGCGGCCACGCTGGTGATCTGCCGGGTCAGGCCGTATTCGGCGGCACCAACGGACACGGTATCGACGCGGTCGGCCAGCGAGCCCGCGCCGAGCGCCACGCTGCCGGTGGCCACCGCAGCGGAATTCGAACCCAGCGCGGTGCTGTATTCACCGACGGCGGTGCTGAATGCACCCACTGCAATCGACGCTTCGTTGGCAGCGGTAGCGCCGCGGCCCAATGCGGTGCTGCCCGGGCCCATCGCCACGGCACCGCCGCCAACAGCGGTGGCGCCATCGGCGGTGGCTTCGGACAGCGCACCCAGCGCGGTGGCCGCGCCGTTTTCGCTGGCGGCGGTCGCGCTTGCGCCAACCGCGGTGTCGCCGAGACCGAAGGCCGCAGCGCTCTGCCCGACCACCACGCTGGCATCGCCGATTGCCAAGGCGCCCTGGCCGAACGCGCTTGCGCCCAGGCCCGCGGCAATGGCCTGGGTACCGATGGCAGTGGTGGCATTGGCCAGCGACTGTGCGCCGGCACCGGCCGCGACTGCGCCTTGCCCGTCGATCTTCGCCGCGTCGCTGTCATCGCCTGCGCCGTCGGCCTTGAAATAGCGGTTGCCATCTGCGGCAACGTCGGCCAGCGCAGCCTGGGTGGCGCGCGCCTGCGCGTCCAGCTGCGCCTTGTTCACCGCATCGGTGGCCTGGCTGCCTGCGGCAACATTGGTGATCTGCCGTTCCTTGCCGGTATCACCCACGGACACCGTGTTGGCACGCGTGGCCTTGGAGCCGGCGCCCAGCGCTACGCTGTTGGCCGCACTTGCGCTGCTGTTGCTGCCGATCGCCACCGCGTTGCTGCCCTTGGCCGTGGCCGAGCCTTCGATCAGGCACTTTTCGAGCAGCTTGCCGCTGAATGCCACGCAGGTGGCGCTGCCGCCGATCTGCACCGACTGTGCTGCGGCGATACCGCTCATGCCCAATCCCAATACCAGGCCCAGTGCCATCGCCAACCTTGCGGGCGCAGCCTGCGTTGCATCGCGGCGCTGGTCGACGACCCCGCCGCCGCTGTCGGAGGAGGCCAGTTCCGAGGCCACCACCAACTGACCCAATGCTTTGTTCCAGACCTTGCGATAAATCCGATTCATCGGTACGGCTCCTGATTGGACTGGTTTTGGGCAAAGCAACGCCACCGCTGGGCTTTCCGGCCCAACGTCCCCTGGGGGCGTTTATTCGCGTGATTTACTGCGGGGTATTGCCGAACGGCGCGCAGCGACAGAAAACCGAGCGCGTGCGCCAACCGGTTACTGCGAAATGAATGATTCTGAAACGGGGTTCAAGTGTTAACGGCAACTTTGCAGATCGTCAAGACTTTGACACAGCAAATCCTATTGCCGTGAAGCAGTTCACTTTTTCGCCTGTTTATAAAAGGATTTTGTTAGCGATGCGTGACGATACTTTGTCGCCTGAAAATCCATGTAACTAGCGGGCGCATCAGGATTTTCACGCGCGCAAAGAAAAAACCCGCCGATCAACGGCGGGTTTTTCCATACGCGGCGGCATTGATGCCTGCGCGATGTGGTGCGATCAGCCGCACCACACCCGCGCGTTGCGGAACATGCGCATCCACGGCGAGTCACCCTGCCATTCGGCCGGAGCCCAGCTCAGGTTGAGCGCGCGCGGAGTACGTTCCGGGTGCGGCATCATGATGGTGACGCGGCCGTCGCTGCTGGTCAGGCCGGTGATGCCGTCCGGCGAACCGTTCGGGTTCAGCGGGTACTGGCTGGCAACGTTGCCGTGGCCATCGATGTAGCGTAGCGAGACACGTGCGGCAGCCTGGTCGACGGCATTGTCGAACACGGCCTGGCCTTCGCCATGCGCCACCGCCACCTGCAGGCGCGAACCGGCCATGCCGCGCAGCAGGATCGACGGCGATTCCACCACCTCCAGCAGCGCGGTACGGGCTTCGAACTGCTCACTGTCGTTGCGGCGGAACTGCGGCCAGTGCTCGGCACCCGGAATGATGCCCTTCAGCTGGCTCATCATCTGGCAGCCGTTGCACACGCCCAGCGCGAAGCTGTCCTCGCGCGCGAAGAATGCGGCGAAGGCATCACGCAGCGCGCTGCGCTCCAGGATCGAGGTGGCCCAGCCGCGGCCGGCACCGAGCACGTCGCCGTAGCTGAAGCCACCACAGGCGACCAGGCCGTTGAAGTCCTGCAGGGCCACGCGGCCTTCGATCAGGTCGCTCATATGCACGTCGAAGGCGCGGAAGCCGGCACGTTCGAAGGCGTTGGCCATTTCAATCTGGCCGTTGACGCCCTGCTCGCGCAGCACGGCCACGCGCGGGCGCGCACCGGTGCTGATGAACGGCGCCGCCACGTCCTCGTTGAGGTCGAAGCTGAGCTTGGGCTTCAGGCCCGGCGCCGAGAAGGAACGCGCAATCTCGCGCTCGGCGTCGGCGTTGGCCGGGTTATCGCGGCGCTTCTGCATCGCGTGGGTGACCGACCACCAGGCGTCGAACAGGGCGTCCCAGCGCCACTCGGCCAGGTTCTCGCCGCCCAGCGACACGCGTACCACCGGTGCGGTGGTCGGCTTGGCGATGCGCTGCGCGCATTCGGTCAGTGCATGGCGCTCGACCAGGTCGGCGAAGGCCGCACGGTCTTCGCGCGCGATCTGCACCACCGCGCCCAGCTCTTCGTTGAACAGGCTGCGGAACGGATCATCGCCCCAGGCATCGAGGGTGATGTCCAGGCCCAGGCGCGAGGTGAAGGCCATTTCGCACAGCGCAGCGAAGGCGCCGCCGTCGCTGCGGTCGTGGTAGGCCAGCAGCAGCCCGGACTGGCGCGCATCGCGGATCAGTTCGAAGAAGCCACGCAGGCGCTGCGGGTCGTCCAGGTCCGGAGCCGCACCGGCGAATGCCGGCAGCTCGCCGTGGTCGGCATGCACCTGGGCCAGGATCGAACCGCCCAGGCGCTGCTTGCCGGCACCGAGGCCGATCAGCCACAGCTCGCTGTCCACGTCGCGGTCGAGCAGCGGGGTCAGCTGCTGGCGCACGTCGGCCACCGGCGCAAACGCCGAGATCACCAGTGACACCGGCGACACGCTCTTGTGTGCTTCGCCCTGGTCATGCCACTGCGCCTGCATCGACAGCGAGTCCTTGCCCACCGGGATGCTGATGTCCAGCTGCGGGCACAGTTCCATGCCCACCGCCTTCACCGCGTCGTACAGCAGCGCGTCTTCACCCGGGTGGCCGGCAGCGGCCATCCAGTTCGCCGACAGCTTGATCTCATCCAGCGCATCGACCGGGGCCGCGCACAGGTTGGTCAACGCTTCGCCCACCGCCATGCGCGCCGAAGCCGCCGCATCAAGCAGGGCCAGCGGGGTGCGCTCGCCGATCGACATCGCTTCGCCGGACACGCCGTCGAAGTCGGCCAGGGTGATCGCCACGTCGGCCACCGGCAGCTGCCACGGGCCGACCATCTGTTCGCGTGCGGTCAGGCCACCGACGCTGCGGTCACCGATGGTGACCAGGAAGTTCTTCGAAGCGACCGTCGGGTGCGCGAGCACGCGAAGGCCGGCTTCCTGCAGGTCCAGGCCGCCGGTCTTCAGCGCCGGCCAGCGCGGGGCCGGCGGGTGCGCGGTGTCGCGGTGCATCTTCGGCGGCTTGCCGAACAGCACATCCATCGGCAGGTCGATCGGCGCATCGGCCGGGGTGTGGCCCGGCACGGCACCGTAGGCCACCACCAGGTGCTCCTCGGCAGTCGCCACGCCAACCGCAGCGAACGGGCAGCGCTCGCGGGCGCACAGTGCGGCGAACTCAGCCAGGCGATCCTGGGCCACGCCCAGCACGTAGCGTTCCTGCGACTCGTTGCACCACAGTTGCATCGGCGACAGCGACGGATCATCGGTGGGCACCTTGCCCAGATCGATGACACCGCCGACCTTGGAGTCGTGCAGCAGTTCCGGGATGGCATTGGACAGGCCACCGGCACCGACGTCGTGGAAGAACTTGATCGGGTTGTTGGCGCCCATCGCCACGCAGCGGTCGATGACCTCCTGGCAGCGGCGTTCCATTTCCGGGTTGTCGCGCTGCACGCTGGCGAAGTCCAGATCCTCGGCGCTTTCGCCGGAGGCCACCGAACTGGCGGCACCGCCGCCCAGGCCGATCAGCATGGCCGGGCCACCCAGCACGATGACGGCATCACCGGCCTGCAGCTTGATCTTGTCGACCTGGATGCGATCGATCGCGCCCAGGCCACCGGCCAGCATGATCGGCTTGTCGTAGGCGCGGACCAGATCGGCGCCTTCGGGCAGTTCAAAGCTGCGGAAGTAACCGAGCAGGTTCGGACGGCCAAACTCGTTGTTGAACGCGGCGCCGCCGAGCGGGCCGTCGGTCATGATTTCCAGTGCCGGCGCCATGCGCGGGTTCAGCGCGCGCGGGGCTTCCCACGGCTGCGGCAGCTCGGGAATGCGCAGGTGCGAGACCGAGAAACCGGACAGGCCGGCCTTGGGCTTGCCGCCACGGCCGGTGGCGCCTTCATCGCGGATCTCGCCACCGTTGCCGGTCGAGGCACCCGGGAACGGCGCGATCGCGGTCGGGTGGTTATGCGTTTCCACCTTGATCTGGAACGCGCTGGGCACCTGCGGCTCGCGGCGGTATTCGCCACTGGACGGGTCCGGGCGATAGCGCGAGGCCGGGTGGCCTTCAATCACCGCGGCGTTGTCGCTGTACGCGCTGAGCGTGTGCTGCGGGGTCTGCTGGTGGGTGTTCTTGATCATCCGGAACAGTGAACGGTCCTGTTCCTGGCCGTCGATGGTCCAGCTGGCGTTGAAGATCTTGTGCCGGCAGTGTTCGGAGTTGGCCTGCGCGAACATCATCAGTTCCACGTCCGACGGCGCGCGGCCGAGCGCGGTGAAGCGTTCGCGCAGGTAGTCGATCTCGTCCTGGGCCATGGCCAGGCCGAGGCGCTGGTTGGCGGCCTCCAGCTGGTCCACCGGCACGCGCTCCAGTTCACCGCGGGCCGGCGCCGAGAACAGCGCCTGGCCCTGTTCCACGGTCTCCAGCATCGACTGCGTCATCGGGTCGTGCAGCGCCTTGACCAGCGCCTGCTGGGCGGCGGCATCGGCCGGCCAGCCCTGCACGTCGATGCGCAGGCCACGTTCGACCCGGCTGACCGGCTGGCCGGCACCACGGACCAGTTCGGTGGCCTTGCTCGACCACGGCGACAGCGTGCCCAGGCGCGGCACCACGATGCGGCTGACCGCGCCGTCGGCCGCGGCTTCGGCCTGCGGCGCGGCTTCGAGGATGCGGCACAGGGTGGTCAGGTCGGGGGCGGCACTGCCTTCGGGCTGCACGAAGTAGACGTGCCAGGCACCGCTGATGCGCAGGGAGGGAGCGATGGACTGCAGGCGGGATTCAAGGCGTTCGCGGCGGAACGGCGACAGGGCGGGCGCGCCCTCAAGGACCATCATGTCCGGGGAACCGTAGTTGGGAAACGGGCCCGACATTGTACCGGAAGCGGGGGGTGGGCTTTGGCCGGGCGGCGCCCGGCACCCGCCGAAGCCAGGGCAATAGCAACGGCACCAGCAACAGCAACAGCAACGGCAACGGCCCAAGCAAAAGCTGGGTTCCCGTGGGATGGCGGGGTGGTGGGGGCCAGCAGGACACGCCGTAAACCCCGCTCCGCGGTCCGGCCCAGCCGCTGGCGGCTGGGCGTTCGGGCGCTTGCGAAGCAGTGCTTCGCAAACAAAGCGCCCTCACCCGTGGGGGCTCGATGGCGCCATCCATGGCGCCAACGGTCCTGCTGGCCCCCACCACCCCACCCCCGCCAGATTTCCGCGATCTGCGGTAGATCCACGCCATGCGTGGATGCTCTGCGGTAATGCCGGCCGCTGGCCGGCAACCAGGGAACATCAGAAATCAAGCATTGAAGAGCGCAGCGACCGGCTTCTGCTTTTGATTTTTTGTTCTGTCTTCCGTGGCTGGCCGCGCAGGAACCTGTCCGTGGCCGGGCGGGTGGGCTGCGCAGGGGCGTAAGCGCCATGGATGGCGCGCCCGAGCCTACAGGGACGTATTCACGGCGTCCCCTGCGCAGCCCACCCGCCCGGCCAACCCCCAGAAATCCGCTGTTCGCGGAAAGCCCCAGCCACGAGGGGCTCCGCCGATGGCCGCCGACCGCGCGCCAGCGCCGTTCTCCGCCAAATCCCCGAACCATGCGCTTGC
Organism: Stenotrophomonas sp. SMYL11; assembly: GCF_036320005.1. Taxonomy (NCBI): domain Bacteria; kingdom Pseudomonadati; phylum Pseudomonadota; class Gammaproteobacteria; order Lysobacterales; family Lysobacteraceae; genus Stenotrophomonas; species Stenotrophomonas sp. SMYL11. The sequence continues at coordinate 69,964 of NZ_JAWIRS010000016.1, read as the reverse complement.
TCACGGATTGACCACACGATTGATGACAACGTTGTCCCTACCTGGTGCCGGACTCTCTCCCCGGCCGCCCAGGTACCTCCGTCCGCCCCCTCCGTCGCCTTCCCGGGCGACGCCCGGACCTGCGTCACGCGCGGCGCCATCGGGGCCCGCGCGCCCTTTGATCGGAGACTTACCCATGTACGACCCGATTGTGCGCAGTGCCGAACGTGCGACCCGAAGCTGTCGTCCCCGCCGCCTGGCCTGGCTGCTTGCCCTGGCCGCCGGTACCTCCGCCCTGCCCGGCTTGGCGCAGGCCGCCAGCTGTGCCGGGGTGGCCCAGTGGGACCAGGCCAAGATCTACCGGGCCGGCGATACCCTGCAGAAAGGAGGCGTCCTCTATCGGGCGAACCAGGACATCTGGAACGCGCCGCCGGACCATCCGGCCGGGGCGCCCTACTACACCAACCTCGGTGCCTGCGATGGCAGTGGCGCCAACCAGCCGCCGGTGGTCAGCCTGACCTCGCCTGCCAATGGCGCTACCTTCAGCGCAGGCAGCACGGTCAACGTGACCGCCAACGCCAGCGATCCGGACGGCAGCGTCGCCAAGGTCGAGTTCTTCCGCGACGGCAGCACGCTGGGCGTGGCCACCAGTGCGCCGTACGCCGCCAGTTGGGCCAATGCCAGCGCCGGCAGCCACACCCTGCGCGCGGTGGCCACCGACAACAACAACGCCACCAGCAGCACCGCGACCATCACCATCACCGTCAACGCCGCCGGTGGCGATACCACCGCACCGAGCGTGCCGGGCGGGCTGGCGGTCGGCACCCGCACCGCCAACAGCATCGCGCTCAGCTGGAGCCCGTCCACCGACAACATCGGTGGCAGCGGCGTGGCCGGCTACGACGTGTACCGCAATGGCAGCCTGGTCGGTTCGCCGTCCAGTGCGAGCTATGTGGATGGCGGGCTGACCGCGTCGACCACCTATCGCTACCGCATACGTGCCCGCGACAACGCCGGCAATGCCTCGGCTCAGGGCACCGAGATCAGCGCCACCACGCTGGCCGGCGACGGCGGCACCACCGGCAAGCGAGTCATCGGCTACTTCACCCAGTGGGGCATCTACGGCCGCAGCTACCGGGTCAAGAACATCGACAGCAGCGGCTCGGCCGCGCGCCTGACCCACATCAACTACGCGTTCGGCAACGTGCGCAACAACCGCTGTGAAGTGGGCGTCACCCAACCGTCGGATCCGAACAGCGGTGCCGGTGGCGATGCCTTCGCCGACTACACCAAGGCGTTCAGTGCCGCCGAGAGCGTCAGCGGCAGCGCCGATACCTGGGACCAGCCGCTGCGCGGCAACTGGAACCAGCTCAAGCAGCTCAAGGCCAAGTATCCGGGCATGAAGGTGCTGATCTCGCTGGGTGGCTGGACCTGGTCGCGTGGTTTCTCCAGCGCGGCGCGCCCGGAGAACCGCCAGGCCTTCGTCGCCTCGTGCATCGACGCCTACATCAAGGGCAACCTGCCGGTGACCGATGGTGCGGGGGGTGCCGGTGCCGCGCTGGGCGTGTTCGACGGCATCGACGTCGACTGGGAATACCCGGTGGCGTGCGGCATCGAATGCGGCAAGCCGGAAGACAACGCCAACTTCACCGCGCTGATGGCCGAGTTCCGCCGCCAGCTCGATGCGGTGCGTCCGGGCCTGTTGCTGACGGTGGCGGTGGGTGCCGGCATCGACAAGATCCGCGTCACCGATCCGGCCGCGTACCACCCGTATCTGGACTACATCAACGTGATGACCTACGACTTCCACGGTGCGTGGGATGCGAAGACCAATCACCAGTCGGCGCTGTTCGATTCGCCGAATGATCCGTCCACCGGCGACCAGAAGCTGTACAACAGCAACGACGCCATCGAGGCCTTCATCAGCCGTGGCGTGCCCGCCGCCAAGCTCAACCTGGGCATCGGCTACTACGGGCGTGGCTGGACCGGTGTGGCCAATGCCAACAACGGCCTTTACCAGACTGCGACCGGCGCCGCCCCGGGTACCTACGAGGCCGGCATCGAAGACTGGAAGGTGCTGAAGAATCTGGCCTGGCCGGGCTACACCGACAACACCGCCGGTGCCACCTGGATCTACAACGGCAGCACGCTGTGGAGCTTCGACACGCCGGCCAACATCACCCGCAAGATGGGCTACGTGAAGACCCAGGGCCTGGGCGGCGCGTTCGTCTGGGAGTTCAGCGGTGACGATGCGCAGGGCACGCTGACCAAGGCGGTCAGTGATGGCCTGAAATAAGAAAAAAGCCGGGGATGCGATACGCATCCCCGGCCTCGAATCTGTAGAGCCGAGCCATGCTCGGCTGCCACATGTGGAACCGCAGTCGAGCATGGCTCGACGCTACGATTCCGCGTCAGCGCTTCCCGGACAGCTTGTCCAGCGCCGCACGCAGCTGCGCCGGCGGCAGGTAACCACCCAGCTGGGTGCCGTCCGGGGCGAAGATCGCCGGCGTGCCATTCACACCCAGCTGCTGGCCCAGCGCGTACTGCATCGCCACCGGGTTGGTGCAGTTCTTGGCCGGCACGCTGCCACCGCGCTTGGCGTTGGTCAGCGCCTGGCGACGATCAGCCGCACACCAGACCGAAATCATGTCGGTGTAGTCCTTGCTGCCCAGGCCCATGCGCGGGAATGCCAGGTACTCGACCGAGATGCCGTTGCGGTTGAGCTCTGCGATGTCCTGGTGCAGCTTGCGGCAGTAGCCGCACTCAATGTCGGTGAACACGCTGATGGTGTACTTGGCGTTCGGCGCGGCGAACACGATGCGGTCGCCGTGATTGGCCTTGGCCAGCAGATCACGGCGGTAGCCGAGCAGGCCTTCGCTGTTGGCCGGGCCCTTGGCACGGGTGTCGTACGGCTGCGACTGGAACAGGTAGCGGCCATCATCGGATACATACAGCAGCTGACCGGAGACCACCACCTCGCGGAAACCGGGGAACGGCGCGGCACCGATGTAGTCCACCTCGAAGCCGGGGTTGAGCGCGGTCAGCGCGGCACGCACGGCCTGGTCGGCCGAACCGTTGGCGGCCGGGCTGGCCTTGGCCGGTGCGGCGGTGGGTGCCTTGGCGGCCGGCGGGGCCGGCTGGGCACAGGCGGTCAGGCTGAGCGCACCGAACACGGCGGCGATGGCAAATCGGAGCATGGAACGGTCCGCGACAGAAGAAGACCCCGGATTCTGACACAGCCACCGCAGCCGGGCCGCGACGCCGGGCACGGCGCAAGGCAGGGTTCAGGCCCTCGCTCAGCCGCGCGGATGATGGCGGGCGTGCAGCTTCTGCAGATGCTCACGCGCCACCAGGGTGTAGATCTGGGTGGTGGACAGCGAACTGTGGCCCAGCAGCATCTGCAGCGCGCGCAGGTCGGCGCCGCGGTTGAGCAGATGCGTGGCGAAGCTGTGGCGCAGGCCGTGCGGGCTGATCCGCGCCGGGTCGATGCCGGCCACCTGCGCGTGGCGCTTGACCAGGTGCCAGAAGGCCTGGCGGGTCAGCGCATGCAGCGTCGGCTCGATGAACAACGGCGTCTGCCCGTCGGCCAACGCCTGCACCTTGCCCTTGCCGACCAGCTGCGGCCGCGACTGCTGCAGGTAGCGCTCCAGCCAGTGCTGTGATTCCTCGCCCAGCGGCACCAGCCGTTCCTTGCTGCCCTTGCCGGTGACCCGCAATACGCCCTGGCGCAGGTTGACTGCCGTGGCCGGCAACAGCACCAGCTCGCTCACGCGCAGGCCGGCGGCATACATCAGTTCCAGCATGGCGCGATCGCGCAGGCCCAGCGGGCTGTCGATGTCCGGCGCCGCCAGCAGTGCGTCGATCTGGCTTTCGGCCAGCGCCTTGGGCAACAGCCGCGGCAGCTTCGGCGGGTCGAGCAGCGCACTGGGGTCCTCGCTGCGTTCACCACGGCGCACGCCATCGGCGAAGAACGCCCGCAGCGCCGACAGCAACCGCGCATTGCTGCGCGGCGACCAGCCATGCCGGGTGCGCCAGGCCAGATAGTCGAACAGGCCCGGGCGCTCGACGCCGGCCAGGCCACCGTCGCGCCCATCCATCCAGCGCGCCAGCCCTTCCAGATCGCGCCGGTAGCTGTCGAGGGTGGCGCGGGCCAGACCGTTCTCGGCCCAGATCGCATCGAGGAAGCGCTGGATGCGCAGGCTGTCGTCAGCGCGCAGCTCGGGCAGTTGCTGGACCAACTGGCGGCGTTCGGCGGGGGTGGAAACAAGGGCCATGCGCGCAGGATACGAGGGCCACTGCGGGCGCGGCCAGCTTTGCGTATGCTCGGTGCATGTCCCGCCCCGTCACCGAAACGGCCCCAGCGGCCGCCAGCGAACTGCCCCGCCCGCGCGCACTGCTGCTGTGGCGCCTGCTGGCGATGGTCTACGACGCACTGCCGGTACTGGCGCTGTGGATGCTCGCCGGCACACTGTTCACCCTCGCCTACACCATCAGCGGCCACGCGCAACGCGAGAACATCGCACCGTTCAGTGCCTGGCAGTGGCTGCTGTGGGCGGTGTGCTGGGGAACCACGGGGTGGTACGCGACGGCCAGCTGGCGCCGTGGCGGACAGACGCTGGGCATGCGTCCGTGGCGGCTGAAACTGCAATCGAACGATGGCACGCCACTGCGGCGAGGCCAGCTGTGGCTGCGCTTCGCCGTGGGCACGCTGTCACTGCTGCTGGGCGGGCTGGGATTCTGGTGGGCGTGGTTCGACCGCGAACGCCTGACCTGGCACGACCGCGCCAGCGGCACCCGCCTGGCGCGCATGCCGAAGCGGTAAGGCGCTGTCTGTAGAGCCGAGCCCGTGCTCGGCTGCTTTCCGCACTGTACGCGACAGCCGAGCACAGGCTCGGCGCTACAACAACCAGAATCAGCCCGATTTGCGCCGGAACAGCAGTCCGGATATCGCCAGCATCACGATCGGTGGCAGCGCATAGGCAATGCGGTAATCGAACTTCAGCGCACCAGCCATGCGCCCGAAGAACAGCTGCAGCAGCCAGAAGCCCAGCGCGAACAGGATGCCCAGGAACAGGCGCTTGCCCATGCCGCCGCTGCGCAGCGAACCGAACGCGAACGGCACCGCCGCCAGGCACAGCGCCAGCACGTTCAACGGGTAGAACCAGCGGCTCCAGTACACGTCCTCGAAGTCACGCGCGTCCAGCCCGTTGCGCTGCCGGTAGGTGATGCTGGTGCTCAGTTCGGCGAGGCTGAGGTTGCGCGGCTTGGCGATGCCGGTGGCCAATGCGGCCGCATCCAGCTTCGAATTCCACGGTTCGCGCGCGATTTCCTGGCGGGTCGCCGAGCGCTCGCCGAAGGTATCGCGACGTACACCGGTCAGCACCCAGCCATCCTTGTCATGCTCGGCGGTGTCGGCATGGGTCAATGAGGCGATGCCCCCGTTCTCGGCGATGCGGTACAGGCGCACGTCGCGCAGGATCAGGCGCGTGCCCTTGTCGCCGACCAGCTGCTCCTCGCCGCTCTGCGCGTTGAGGAAGGTATCGCCCTCGCGTGCCCACAGGCCCGAGTAACGGCTGGTGGCGATATCCCGCCCCCACTTGGCGCTGGACTTCAACGCATCGGCGCGGTCCTGGCCCCAGGGGCCCAGGGTTTCGGCGCTGAACACCATAACCGCGGTCAGCAGCGACAGCGCGATCGCCACTGAAACGCTCAGGCGCTTGCGCGACAGGCCCAGCGCACGCAGCGCGGTCAGCTCCGAGGTCGCCGCCAGCTGGCCCAGGCCCATCAGCGCACCGATCACTGCGGCGGTGGGGAACATGGTGTAGGCGCGGCGTGGCACCGTGTACAGCACCCATGCGGCGGCATGGCCCAGCGTGTAGCCGTTCTTGCCGATGTCCTTGAACTCGCCGGAGAACGCCATCACCACGTCCAGGCCGACCAGTACGGCCCAGGTCAGCAGCACCGTGGTGAACACCGACCGGCCCAGGTACAGGTCGAAACGCATCGGGCGCAGCCTCATGCGCGGGCTCCCTTCGGGCGGCCCAGGCGGCCATCACGTGCATACATCCAGATGGCCAGCGCCAGCAACGGCAGGGTCAACCACCACAGGCCAAGCGCAGGGGGGATCTTGCCGTTGGCGATCCAGCCGCTGCCGATGAACATCAGATTGGTGCCGACCATGTAGGCCATCAGCGCCAGCATCATGCGGCCGTAGCGCTGCTGGCGCGGCGAGCTGCGGCCCAGCGGCACGGTCAGCAGGGCGAACGCCAGCGCGATCAGCGGCGGCGCCAGGCGGCGGTGCAGCTGCGCCTGCGCCTGCGGACGCTCATCGCCGATCAGCTGCAGTGTCGGCATCAGTTCCGGGTCGTCCTCGGTGCGGGTCTGCGCACCATCGGGCAGGGCCACGTCATTGCGGGCGAAGGTCGCCAGGCGGTAGTCCAGGCCACCGGCCACCGGCCCTTCCACCTGGTGGCCGTCATCCAGCTCAAGGAAGCGCTGGCGGGTGCCCTCGAAGAACATGCGGCCGCCATTGGCCGACACCACCTCCAGGCGGTCATCCTTCTGGCGCTGCAGGAACACCTTGCCCAGCTGGGTGCCATCGGGCGAGATCGAGGACAGGTAGACCACGCCGCCATTGGGCAGCGGGGTGAAGCGGCCCGGCTCCAGACCGGCCATCAGCACGCTGCGGTTGGCCTCGATGATCATCTGCTCGGCCACCCGGCCGGCCCACGGGCCCAGCCACAGCGAGCAGGCGCCCACCAGGGCCACCACCGGCACCACCAGCATCAGCAGTGGCCGCAGCAGTCGCTTGGGGCCGACACCAATGGCGGTGATCACCGCCATTTCCGAGTCGCGGTACAGGCGGGCGATGGCCAGCAGCAGGCCCAGCATCAGCGCCAGCGGCAGGATCAGCGGCAGGTAGGCGATGAACTGCAGGCCCAGCTGCGAGAACAGCAGCTTGGCCGGCAGGCGCCCGTCGGCGATGTTGCCGAGGATGTCCACCAGCACGCCGCCCACGCTGACCACCAGCAGGACGATCAGGGTAGCCAGGAAACTCTGGACGAAATCGCCCAGCAGGTATCGGTCGAGCTTCAGCATGGGGCGGTGGTTTAAACTCTGGGGTTCGTTCGCGGTGCCGCCCAGTCTACTGTCTGGGCGTAAACGGCCTGCGATTGTACGGACTCGCCAATGGAATCTGCTCAATGGCCCTCGAATTCACCCTGAACCACGTTGCTCCGGCCGCCGCCACCGTTGATTGCCTGGTGGTCGGCGCCTATGCCGACCATACCCTGACCCCGGCCGCACAGGCCCTGGACGCCGCCAGCGGCGGCCGCCTGGCCGCGCTGGCCCAGCGCGGCGACCTGTCCGGCAAGACCGGTGCCACCACCCTGCTGCACGACCTTCCGGGCGTGACCGCCCCGCGCGTGCTGGTGGTCGGCCTGGGCGATGCCGCCCGCTTCGGTGTGCCGCAGTACCTGAAGGCCATCGGCGACGCCGTGCGCGCGCTGAAGGCCGGTGCTACCCGCAGCGCACTGTTCACCCTGTCCGAAGTGGCGGTGAAGGACCGCGACGCGGCCTGGGCGATCCGCCAGGCGGTGATCGCCGCCGATCACGCCGCCTACCGCTACACCGCCACGCTGGGCAAGAAGAAGGCCGACGACGCCGGCCTGGCGCAGCTGGCCATCGCCGGTGACGACGCGCAGGCGCTGGCCCAGGGCCAGGCCATCGCCGCCGGCGTGGAGTTCGCCCGCGAGCTGGGCAACCTGCCGCCGAACTACTGCACCCCGGCCTACCTGGCCGAAGTGGGCGTGAAGTTCGCCGGCGAGCACGACGGCGCCGAAGCCGAGATCCTCGACGAGCACCAGATGGAAGCGCTGGGCATGGGCTCGCTGCTGGCCGTGGCCCGCGGCTCGGCCAACCGCCCGCGCCTGGTGGTGCTGAAATGGACCAATGGCGGCGACGCCAAGCCTTACGTGCTGGTCGGCAAGGGCATCACCTTCGATACCGGTGGTGTCAACCTGAAGACCCAGGGCGGCATCGAGGAAATGAAGTACGACATGTGCGGTGGCGCCAACGTCATCGGCACCTTCGTCGCCGCCGTGAAGGCCAAGCTGCCGCTGAACCTCGTCGTGGTGGTGCCGGCCGTTGAGAACGCCATCGATGGCAACGCCTACCGTCCGTCCGACGTGATCACCTCGATGTCCGGCAAGACCATCGAAGTGGGCAACACCGACGCCGAAGGCCGCCTGATCCTGTGCGACGCGCTGACCTACGCGCAGCGTTTCGAGCCGCAGGCCCTGGTCGACGTGGCCACGCTGACCGGCGCCTGCATGGTCGCCCTGGGTCACCAGACCGCCGGCCTGATGAGCAAGCACGACGACCTGGCCAACGAACTGCTGGCCGCCGGCGAGCACGTGTTCGACCGCGCCTGGCGCCTGCCGCTGTGGGACGAATACCAGCCGATGCTGGATTCGACCTTCGCCGACGTCTACAACATCGGCGGCCGCTGGGCCGGCGCGATCACCGCCGGCTGCTTCCTGTCGCGCTTCGCCGAAGGCCAGCGCTGGGCCCACCTGGACATCGCCGGCGTGGCCAGCGATGAAGGCAAGCGTGGCATGGCCACCGGCCGCCCGGTCGGCCTGCTGAGCCAGTGGCTGCTGGACCAGGCCGCCCGCGCCTGATGCCGTACCCGACCCTGGCCGGCTCCCGCCGGCCGGGGCCTCGCCCGGCATCACCGGGCCCCTGCCTGACCCGGACCCTGCCATGCCCCGCGCCGACTTCTACCTGATCGCCAAGCCCCGCTTCCTGACCGAGCCGTTGCGCCTGGTCTGCGAACTGGCGCGCAAGGCCAACGACGCCGGGTTGTTCACCCTGGTGCTGGCCCGCGACCAGGCCCAGGCCGAGGAGCTGGACGAACTGCTGTGGGCGTTCGACAACGATGCCTACATCCCGCATCAGATTGCCGGCGAGGACATGGACGAGGAAGAGGCCCTGGTGCTGATCGCCGTGCCGGGCACCGACGCGCCGGCGCGCCCGCTGGTCATCAACCTGCGCGATGAGCCTTGGCTGGGCCAGTGCGAACGCGTGCTGGAAGTGGTCCCGGCCGATCCGGAAGCGCGCGAACCGCTGCGCGAACGCTGGCGCCAGTACAAGGCCGCCGGGTACGACCTGAACAAGCACGACATGTAAGCGCGCCCCGGCCCCCTTGATGGGCCGCCGCCGCGCCCTGATCCTTCAACGATTACCTCCTGGTTCCCCCGCATGACCCAACTCGCCTCCAGCTACGACCCGAAGTCCTTCGAGACCGACCTCTACGAGGCCTGGGAGAAGGCCGGCCACTTCAAGCCGTCCGGCACGGGCGAGCCGTACACCATCCTGCTGCCGCCACCGAACGTGACCGGCACGCTGCACATGGGCCATGCGTTCCAGCAGACGCTGATGGATGCGCTGGTGCGCTACCACCGCATGCGCGGCTACGACACGCTGTGGCAGGTCGGTACCGACCACGCCGGCATCGCCACTGAAATGGTGGTCAGCCGCAACCTGGCGCTGGAAGGCAAGGGCGAGACCCGCGATTCGCTGGGCCGCGAAGGTTTCATCGGCAAGGTCTGGGAATGGAAGCAGCAGTCCGGCGACACCATCGAACGCCAGATGCGCCGCCTCGGCACCTCCGCCGACTGGTCGCGCAGCACCTTCACCATGGACCCGCAGCCGTCGGCGGCGGTCAACGAAGCCTTCGTGCGCTGGTACGAACAGGGCCTGATCTACCGCGGCCAGCGCCTGGTCAACTGGGACCCGGTGCTGAAGACCGCCATTTCCGACCTGGAAGTGGAGAGCGCCGAGGAAGACGGCTTCCTGTGGTCGATCGCCTACACGCTGGATGAGGGCCTGAGCTACGAACACGTCGAGCGCGATGCCGACGGCGTGGAAACCCTGCGCGAAACCCGCGACTACCTGGTGGTCGCCACCACCCGCCCGGAAACCCTGCTGGGCGATACCGCGGTGATGGTGCACCCGGAAGACGCGCGTTATGCGCACCTGATCGGCAAGAGCGTGGTGCTGCCGCTGACCGGCCGCCGCGTCCCGGTGATCGCAGACGACTACGTGGACCGTGCGTTCGGCACCGGCGTGGTCAAGGTCACCCCGGCGCACGATTTCAACGACTACGAAGTGGGCGTGCGCCACAGCCTGCCGATGATCAATCTGTTCACCCCGGTGGCGGCGCTGAACGAGAACGCGCCGGAGCGTTTCCAGGGTCTGGACCGCTACGCCGCGCGCAAGGCCGTGCTGGCCGAGCTGGAAGACCTGGGCATCCTGGTCGAGACCAAGGCGCACAAGCTGCAGGTGCCCCGCGGCGACCGTACCGGCCAGGTGATCGAGCCGTACCTGACCGACCAGTGGTTCGTGAAGATGGACGACCTGGCCAAGCGTGGCCTGGAGCTGGTCGAAGACGGCAGCATTTCCTTCGTGCCGCCGAACTGGATCAACACCTACCGCCACTGGATGAACAACATCCAGGACTGGTGCATCAGCCGCCAGCTGTGGTGGGGCCACCGCATTCCGGCGTGGTTCGACGAAACCACCGGCAGCTGCTACGTCGGTCGCAGCGAAGAGGAAGTGCGCGCGAAGCACAACCTCGGCAGCGATGTGGTGCTGAACCAGGAAAGCGACGTGCTGGAGACCTGGTTCTCCTCGCAGCTGTGGCCGTTCTCCACCCTGGGTTGGCCGAACGAGCAGGCCATGGCCGAGCGCGGCTTCGACCGCTACCTGCCGTCGTCGGTGCTGATCACCGGCTTCGACATCATCTTCTTCTGGGTGGCGCGCATGATCATGGCCACCGACAACCTGGTCGGGAAGATCCCGTTCAAGGACGTCTACTTCACCGGCCTGATCCGCGACGGCCAGGGCCAGAAGATGTCCAAGAGCAAGGGCAACGTGCTCGACCCGCTGGACATCATCGACGGCATCACCATCGACGACCTGGTCGCCAAGCGCACCGGCGGCCTGATGCAGCCGAAGATGGTCGAAAAGATCGAAAAGGCCACCCGCAAGGAATTCCCGGACGGCATTGCTGCCCACGGTGCCGATGCGCTGCGCTTCACCATCGCCGCGCTGGCCACCCACGGCCGCGACATCAAGTTCGACATGAACCGCGCCGAGGGCTACAAGAACTTCTGCAACAAGCTGTGGAATGCCAGCCGTTTCGCCCTGATGAACACCGAGGGTGCTGCGTTCACCGGCGTGCCGACCCCGCGCACCGATGCCGAGCGCTGGATCCTGGCGCGCCTGGCCGCCACCACCGCCGAAGCGCAGGGCCATTTTGCCGCGTACCGCTTCGACCTGCTGGCGCAGTGCCTGTACGAGTTCGCCTGGAACGCGTTCTGCGACTGGTTCCTGGAACTGAGCAAGCCGGCACTGAACGGTGCCGACGCGGCTGATGCCGAAAGCACCCGCCACACCCTGCTGTACGTGCTGGAAGCGCTGCTGCGCCTGCTGCACCCGCTCACGCCGTTCATCACCGAACAGCTGTGGCAGCAGCTGGCGCCGCGCCTGGGCCTGGCCGAAACCACGCTGTCGCTGCGCCCGTACCCGACCGCCGCCGAGTTCGAAGGCGATTTCGCCCAGGCCGAGGCCGACGTGGAATGGCTGAAGGCGGTGATCAGTGCCGTGCGCCGCGTGCGCAGTGAGCTGAACGTCGCGCCGTCCAAGCTGGTGCCGCTGCGCCTGCAGGCCGGCCTGGAACAGGATCGCGTGCGCATCGAACGTTTCAGCGCCTCGCTGTCGTTCCTGCTGAAGCTGGACAGCATCCAGTGGCTGGCCGAAGGCGAAAGCGCGCCGCCGGCTGCCGCCGCGATCGTGGGCGAGCTGAAGCTGCTGGTGCCGCTGGAAGGCCTGGTCGATCTCGATGCCGAGCGCGTGCGCCTGGACAAGGAAATCGCCCGCGTCGAAGCCGAAAAGGAAAAGAGCGAGACCAAGCTGGCCAAGTTCACCGACAAGGTGCCGCCGGCCGTGGTCGAGCAGGAACGCGTGCGACTGGCCGACTGGAACACCCAGCTGGCCGGCCTGCGCGAGCAACGCGCGAAGCTGTAAGCGCCGCGCTCTGGTGCGTGCCAACCAAGGTTGGCACCTGCCACGGCGGGAGAGGTTGGCACCCACCGAAGCGGAATCGGAAACGCCGGGCGATGCCCGGCGTTTCCATTTCTCCCGCATGGCATCATCGCTGGATGCCACTTTCCATCTTCCTGCTGGTTCTCGCCGCTGCAGCCCTGCACGCCAGCTGGAACGCGATCGTCAAGCGCGGGCCGGACAAGTTCCTCGGCACCGTACTGGTGACCGGCAGTGCCGCGCTGCTGTCGGCGGCTGCCCTGCCCTTCCTGCCATTCCCCGCGGCACACAGCTGGCCGTGGCTGGCCGCGTCGGTGCTGCTGCAGGTGACCTACTACGGCCTGGTCGCACGCTGTTACCAGCAGGTCGACATGAGCTTGGCCTATCCGCTGATGCGTGGCAGCGCGCCGATCCTGGTTGCGCTGGCGGGAACACTGCTGGGCGAGCAGCTGCCGCCTGCGGCGTGGCTGGGCGTGGTGCTGGTCAGCACCGGCATCCTGTGCATGGCACTGGGTGCACGTGGCGGCCAGCTGCGGCTGCCGCTGCTGACCGCGGCGATGATCGCCACCTACACCTTGGTCGATGCACAGGGCGCGCGCCAGTCCGGCAGTGCGCTCAGCTACACGCTGTGGTTGTTCCTGCTGTCGGGCATTCCACTGCCACTGTGGGCGTTGTACACGCGCCGCGGCGCGGTGCTCGACTACGCGCGGCAGCACTGGCCGCTGGGGCTGGCCGGTGGCGTCGGCACCACCGCCTCGTATGCGATGGCATTGTGGGCAATGACCCAGGCGCCGGTGGCGATGGTCTCGGCGCTGCGCGAATCGTCGATCCTGTTCGCCTTGCTGATCTCGGTGTTCCTGCTGCTCGAACGGATTCCGCGCGCGCGCTGGCTGGCAGCGGCGCTCATCGTCGGTGGCGTATTGGCGTTGCGGCTGGCCTGAGCAGAGCGTGCCAACCAAGGTTGGCACCCACCGATTCATCGGTAGTGCCGGCCGCTGGCCGGCAACCCTTCTCCGCTACAGCGGCGGCATCGCCTGCAGGTCGCCGTCGACCAGTTCGATCGCCATCACCACCGCGTCTTCGCGGCCCTGTGCGGCCGGGTAGTAGCGCGGGCGGCGGCCGATCTCGTTGAAGCCTTCGCTGTGGTACAAGGCCAGCGCCGGTGTGTTGGACGGACGCACTTCCAGGAACACACGCTGCGCACCCCGGTCGCCGGCCAGCTGTACCAGCGCGCGCAGCAGCTGACGCCCGAGCCCACGCGACTGCGTAAGCGGGTCGATGCAGATGTTCAGCACATGGGCTTCGTCGGCCGCGATGCTGAGTACGCCATAGCCGATCAGCTGGCCATCGCGCTCCATGGCCAGGCCCGGATAACCCGCACGCAGGCAGTCAACGAAGATGCCGCGGGTCCAGGGAAACGGATAGCCGCGTACTTCAATCGCCATCACCGCGTTGAGGTCGCTCTCGCGCAGTGCGCGCAGGCCGACCGGACCGGGCTGGCTGACCGCACTCATGGCGCGCCCCGCTTGCGCAGGGCGCGCAGCTGCGGCCACAACGCGCGCTTGGCGGCCGGGTCCTGGCGCAGCTGGTCCAGTGGCCAGCTGTCCATCAGCGCCTGCGTGGCCGGATCATTGGGATTGCAGCCGGACGCGCGCAGCAAGGCGATCTGCAGGCGATCCGGCAGGCGCACCACCGGCTGCCGGGCATTGCCAGGCAGCGGCCGGCCAGCCGCGGGCGCGGTGTCCGGTGCGCTGACCGGGGTCTCGCGGCGCGCTGGCGCCGGGCGTTCCTGGCGGGAAACCGGTGCGGCCGCAGCCAGAGGTTCGCGCGCAGGTGCGGTTGGCGCCCGCGCCTGCTCCGCCGCTGGTGCGGCACCCGCCTCGGCTTCGGCCACGCTCAGCTGCAGCGCGGCATCCAGCTCGGCGGCCAGCTGGCCGTCGTGGTAGACGGTGTAGCCCATGGCCTGCAGCCAGGCCTGCTGGGCCGGTGACCACAACACGGGCAGGTCCCGGCTCACGCGGCCTCGGGCTTCTTGCGCAGGCGCTGCACGGCCCACATCACCGGGCCCGACAACGCGTACAGGATGCCCACCGCGAACAGCACGCGCGGCAGGTCGATGACCGCAATGGCGATTGCCACTGGCACCAGGGCCAGAACCAGGAACGGCACGCGGTCGGAGCGGGTGCCCTTGGCGCCGCCGCCCTTGAAGCTCCAGAAGCGGATGCGGCTGACCATCAGCAGCGCCGCGATGATCGTCACCGCCAGCGCCACGTAGCGCAGCTGGTTGCCGTCCCAGCCCAGGTTGCCATCGGCGAACGCCCAGACGAAGGACATCATCAGGCCGGCCGCGGCCGGGCTGGCCAGGCCGACGAACCAGCGCTTGTCGACCACCGCCACCTGGGTGTTGAAACGGGCCAGGCGCAGCGCAGCACACGCGGCATACAGGAAAGCGACTGCCCAGCCGACACGGCCCAGCAGCGGGTCATCGAACTTCAACCACGACAGCGACCAGTGGTACATCACCAGCGCCGGGGCCATGCCGAAGCTGACCAGGTCGGCCAGCGAGTCGTACTGCACGCCGAATTCGCTGCTGGTGCCGGTCAGGCGCGCCACGCGCCCATCCAGGCCATCCATCACCGCTGCCACGAACACGGCGATGCTGGCGTTGACGAAGTCCCCGTTGGCCGCGGCGATGATCGCGTAGAAGCCGGCAAACAGGCCGGCGGTGGTGAACAGGTTGGGCAGCAGGTAAATCGTGCGCGAACGCGGCGGCGGTGTGATCGGGTCCATGGAATCCAGTTTAATCGACTTGCCAGTGCTCGGCGCCAATGCTGCAATCGGCGTTCTACGCCCATTCCGTGGAGTTTGCCATGCGTGCCCTGTCCTGCCTTGGATGCCTGCTGCTGTTGGCCAGTGCCAACGCCGTGGCCGGCCCGGTCTATAAATGGAAGGACGCCAATGGCGTGACCCAGTATTCGGAGACCCCGCCGGCGGGCAGGAAGTTCGAGACCCGGGCGCAGGCGCGCAGTTCCCAGGCGGCGGCCAGCGCCGAGCCCCCGGCCGCGCCGGTGCCCGAGCAGTGCAGCACCGCCCGCGCCAACCTGGCCCTGCTGGACGGCGGCGGCCAGGTAATGCAGGACACCGATGGTGATGGCAAGGCCGATACCCCGTTGGCTCCGGAGCAGCGCAGCGCGCAGAAGGGATTGGCTGAAGCCGCCATCAAGGCCTACTGCCCGGCGGAGTGAGGGTATCGGCAGGGCTTGCAGCCCTGCACCTGCTGAAGCAAAGGCAACAGCAACAGCAACAGCCGGCTATGGGCCTTCTGTGGGTTTGGCGGGGCGGTGTGGGCTGGCAGGACACGCCGTAAACCCTTCCATGGGGGCTCGATGGCGCCTTGCTCGTGTGCGCTGTCCTGCGCACACGGCAAGACCGGGGTTGGGCGTCCTGCCCAACCCGCCCGAGGCATGCCTCGGGCCCATGGCGCCAACGGTCCTGCCAACCCGCACCGCCCCGCCCCTGACAGTTTCCTGCTGCTGTTGGTAGGTGTCGACCTTGGTCGACACGCTGGATCCACGCCATGCGTGGATGAATCTCCATGGAAATCGAATAGTTCGAGAATTGATCGAACAGCAGCCGAGCATGGCTCGGCCCTACAAAAAGGGCGACAGATCGCGGAAAACTGTCGAAGGCGGGGTGGGTCCGGTGGCAGGGGTGTGAGCGGCATGGATGCCGCGACCAAGCCCCCATGGGTGAGGGCGCTTTGCTTGCGAAGCACTGCTTCGCAAGCGCCCGAACGCACAGCCGCCAGCGGCTGGGCCGGACCGCGGAGCGGGGTTTACGGCGTCCCCTGCCACCGGACCCACCCCGCCATCCCACAGTAAGCCCGCTGTTGCTGTTGCTGTTGCTGTTGACGTTGCTTCAGGCGGGTGCAGGGCGCAGCCCTGCCAGTACCCCCCACCCCGGCCGGGCTGGCAGAATAGGCGTCTCTGCCGTTATCCGAAGCCGACGATGCGCCTCTCCCAGTTCCACCTGCACACCACCAAGGAAACCCCCAGCGACGCCGAGCTCACCAGCCACCGGCTGATGCTGCGTGCGGGCATGATCCGCAAGCTGGCGTCAGGCCTGTACACCTGGTCGCCGCTGGGCCTGCGCGTGCTGCGCAAGGTCGAGCGCATCGTGCGCGAGGAAATGGACCGCGCCGGTGCCGTGGAATTCCAGATCCCGACCATCCAGCCGAAGGAACTGTGGGAGCAGACCGGGCGCTGGCAGAAGTTCGGCCCGCAGCTGCTGAAGATCAAGGACCGCAAGGACCAGGTGTTCTGCTACAGCCCGACCGCCGAAGAAGCCGCCTGCGACTTCGCGCGCAGCGAGCTGTCCAGCTACAAGCAGCTGCCGGTCAACTTCTACCAGATCCAGACCAAGTTCCGCGACGAGATCCGTCCGCGCTTCGGCGTGATGCGTTCGCGCGAGTTCCTGATGAAGGACGCCTATTCGTTCCACCTGCACGATGAGTGCCTGGTGCGCGAGTACGAGAACATGAAGTCGGCCTACAGCCGTATCTTCACCCGCCTCGGCCTGGACTTCCGCATGGTGCAGGCCGACTCCGGCGCGATCGGCGGCGATGCCTCGCAGGAATTCCACGTGATCGCCGATTCCGGCGAAGACGCACTGGTGTTCTCCACCGGTTCGGACTACGCGGCCAACATGGAAGCGGCGATCGCCGCCGATCCGGCACCGCGTGCGGCCGCCAGCGAAGCCATGCGCAAGATCGACACCCCCACCCAGAAGACCTGCGAGGATGTCGCGGCGCTGCTCGGCATCGACCTGCAGCGCACGGTGAAGTCGGTGGCGCTGATCGCGGGCGAAGGCAAGGCACAGCAGTTCGTGCTGGTGCTGGTGCGCGGCGACCATGAAGTCAACGAGATCAAGCTGGCCAAGGTTACCGGCCTGGACGAACAGCGCTTTGCCAGCGAGGCGGAAATCGCCGAGTACCTGGGCAGCGTGCCGGGCTTCCTCGGCCCGGTCGCCCCGGCCAAGGCCATCCGCGTGGTGGCCGATCGCGAAGTGGCGGCGATGTCCGACTTCGTCGTCGGTGCCAACGAAGCCGGTTTCCACCTGGCCGGCGTCAACTGGGGCCGCGACCTGCCGGAACCGGAAGTGGCCGATATCCGCAACGTGCGTGCCGGCGACCGTGCCGTGGACGGCGGCGAACTGAAGATCGCCCGTGGCATCGAAGTCGGCCACGTTTTCCAGCTCGGCCGCAAGTACGCCGAAGCGCTGGATGCCACCGTGCTGGACGAGAACGGCAAGGCGGCGGTGATGGCGATGGGCTGCTACGGCATCGGCATTTCGCGCGTGGTGGCTGCCGCGATTGAACAAAACCATGACGATGCCGGCATCATCTGGCCGGACGCGATGGCGCCGTGGCAGGTGGTGGTATGCGTGATCAACCCGAAGGGCGATGCGGCCGTGGCCGACGCCGCTGCCACCCTGCTGCAGGAGCTGCGCGACGCGGGCCTGGACGCTGCACTCGACGACCGCGGTTTGCGCCCGGGCGCGATGTTCGCCGACATGGAACTGATCGGTATTCCGCACCGCGTGGTGGTCAGCGAACGCGGCCTGGCCGCCGGCACCTACGAGTACCGCTCGCGCCGCGCCAGCGACGCGGAGAGCCTGGACAAGGCGACCCTGCTGCAGCGCCTGCAGGGTTGATCAGGAAAAGACCGGGGCATGCCCCGGTCTTTTTTTTGCCTGACGCCCATTTGAGCAATATTGCAGCGGACATAATCCGGTCAAAATCGACGCAATGCAGCGGGGATGCTGCCAGGCCATGACCCGTCTGCATTTGTGCTGGGATTAATTCATCTTTATTCTGTCCCGCGACGCCATGGACTGGCTCGTCCCGTCCACTTATTAGTTTCCGGAGTAACCGTAAATGAGCATTGACCTGACCGGCCTGTCGGCACGCGAGCTGGGCGCCCTGATCCGCACCGCCAAGAAACAGCAGACCATCGTCGCCAAGCGCCGGCCGATCACCAAGGTCCGGGCCCAGCTGACCAAGCTGGCCAAGACCGAGGGTTACACCATCGAGGAACTGTTCGGCGACGCCCCGGCCCCGCGCGCGCGCAAGGTGGCCAAGGTCGCCAAGGCACCGTCGAAGACCGCTGGCCGCAAGCTGGGCAAGGTTGCGCCGAAGTACCGAAACCCGGCCAACCCGAAGGAAACCTGGACCGGCCGTGGCAAGCAGCCGCGCTGGATGGCCGAGCTGACCGCCAAGGGCAACAAGAAGCCGGAAGATTTCCTGATCAAGAAGGCCTGAGGCCGGGTCGGGATGCAATGAAAAACGCCGGCGAAAGCCGGCGTTTTTAATTCTTCGGTGTGTGGACCAACGCTCCACACCTACAGGGTTTTGCGTGCCGGCATCAGCAGGTTGCCGAACAGCAGGCCGGCCACCAGCGCCATCACCACGTTGAGCACGGTGAGGAACACGCTCTGGCCGGCGCCCACGTCCTGCTGCTGGACCAGGGTCAGCACGCCGCGCAGGCTGGTGCTGCCGGGCACCATCATGATGATGCCCGGCAGACGGATGATCGCACCCGGTCGGCCAACGAGGCGGCCGAACAGGTTGCCGCCGGCGGTCAGCAGCATCGCTGACAGGAAGATACCGGCCGGCGCGCCCCAGGCGTGGCCACCAAACTTGGAGATCGCGTAACCGGCCACCGAGGCCGCGATCACCCACGGGTAATCGCGCCGGTTGGCCTTGAACAGCATCGCGAAAGCAAAGGCCGCGGTCAGCAGCGAGCCCCACTCCACCCACGGCCCCTGCGGCCGCGCGGCGCGGATCACCGGGTCGAGGCCGAGCACGTCGGCCAGGGTCACCGCGATCATCGCGCCAACGCTGAGCTTCATGATGGTGGTCAGCGCACCGGCAAAGCGCGCGGTCCCCGACACCCAGTGCTGGCTGGCCAGTTCGTTGACCGCATTGGTCAGCGACATGCCGGGCAGCAGCACCACCAGCGAGGCGATGATCACCGTGTTGAGGTTGAGCGCGCCAATGAAGGACGCGACCAGGGTAGCGACCAGGCCGGCCAGCAGCGCGGCCAGTGCCTCGGCGGCTTCGCGGGTGGCCGGGCGACGGTCGGTGACCATGCCGAGCAGGCCGATCATCAGGCCGATGACGCCGGCGGTGGCGATGTCCAGCCATGGCAGCTTCCACATGCCGGCCACGCCGGCCGCACCGAGGGTGAACGAAAGGATGGTGCGCAGCTTGCCGCGCCGGCCCGGATCCTTGTCCAGCTGGCGCAGCGCGGTGTGGCCCTGGGCGATGCTCATCCGTCCGTTGGCCACTTCCTCGGCGATATGGTCGGCCACGCTGAGCTTGTGCAGGTCGTTCTCACCGGGGGCCAGGCGGATCACGCGGGTGATGTCACTGGAGCCGATCGCCTGCGCAGGGTCGCTGAAGCTGAGGATGATACCGGTGGGATTCGACCACGGTTCACAATCCAGATCGAGCTGCCGCGCCAGCGCGACCACGGCCGTCTCCAGACGCTGGGCGGTGGTGCCGTAGCTGTGCAGGCGTCCGGCGATCTCGGAAACAAAGGCCACGCGCTGCGCGTAGGTGGCCTGGGGCGTGGGGATCGTGTGAGCGTCTGCGGACATGCGCCGTAGTATTACCTAGGCTGGGCCTTACCGGAGAAATTCATCCGAGTTCGACGCGATGCCCAATACAGAACGGTTATGCTGCGACCCGAATGGCCCAAGTGACCCCGAACCACGCCCCCCAGCTCGAACAGGATGCCCATGACCCGGGCGTGATCCGCCTGTCCGGCACCTGGACCTTGAAGACCGCGCTGGCCGCGGCCGAAGTCCTGCGCGGCGTTCCCGATACGCTGACCGGCATCGATGCCACCGCCATCGAGAAGATGGATTCGGCCGGCGTGCTACAGGTGCTGCGCGTGGCCCATCGCGCCGACCTCGGCGAAGACGCACTGAAGTTCCGCCCGGATCACCAGGCGCTGGTGTGCACCATCGAGGAAGTGGCCGACGACCGGCCCAAGCCCAAGCGCGACTTCGGCGTGCTGGCGGCACTGGAACGGCTGGGTGTCAGCGTCCATGCCACCGGCCACAACATCAAGGCGCTGTGCAGTTTCCTCGGCGAGAACCTGGTCAAGGCCGCGCGCCTGGTCAAGGAACCCCGCCGTTTCCGCCTGACCGCCACCGTGCACCAGATGGAGCAGGTCGGGCTGGACGCTGTACCGCTGGTGGCACTGCTGTCCTACCTGGTTGGCGCGGTGATCGCCTTCCTCGGCTCGACCATCCTGCGCGACTTCGGCGCCGAGATCTATGTGGTCGAACTGGTCAACATCGCGTTCCTACGCGAATTCGCGGTACTGCTGACCGCGATCGTGCTGGCCGGCCGCACCGCCAGCGCCTTCACCGCGCAGATCGGTGCGATGAAGGCACGCGAGGAAATCGATGCGATGCGCACCCTGGGCCTGGATCCGATCGACCTGCTGGTGCTGCCACGGCTGCTGGCGCTGCTGGTCACCCTGCCGCTGCTGACCTTCATTGCAATGGTCGCCGGCCTGGCCGGCGGCATCACGGTGGGTGCGTTCGACCTGGATATTCCGCCGCAGATGTACATCGCGCGCATGCACGAGACGATGGAAGTGCGGCACATGCTGGTGGGCCTGTCGAAGGCGCCGGTGTTCGCGCTGGTGATCGGCCTGATCGGCTGCCTGGAAGGACTGAAGGTCGAAGGCACGGCGCAGTCGGTCGGCGAACGCACCACCTCCAGCGTGGTGCAGACCATCTCGCTGGTGATCATCATCGACGCCTTCGCGGCGTTGTGGTTCATGCACATGGACTGGTGACATGAGCACGCATCCGACGCCCGAAGACATTCCCATGCAGGACGACAACGGCCACGAGCTGGCCATCCGCGTGCGCGGGCTGGTCAACCGCTTCGGCAGCCAGACCGTGCATGAAGACCTGGACCTGGACGTGCGCCGCGGCGAGATCCTGGGCGTGGTGGGTGGTTCGGGTACCGGCAAATCGGTGCTGATGCGCTCGATCCTGGGCCTGCGCGTGCCCGATGCCGGGCAGATCGAAGTGCTCGGCCGCGACGCACGTGCCGACGAGGCCGAGAGCCGCCTGCACATCGAGCGCAACACCGGCGTGCTGTTCCAGGACGGTGCCCTGTTCTCATCGCTGACCGTGGGCGAGAACGTGCAGGTGCCACTGAAGGAACACCATCGCGAGCTGCCCGAGCGCTGGCATTACGAGCTGGCACTGTTGAAGGTGAAGCTGGCCGGCCTGCCCGCCGATGCGATCAACAAGCTGCCCTCGCAGCTGTCCGGCGGCATGCGCAAGCGCGCCGGCCTGGCCCGGGCGCTGGCACTGGATCCGCCGCTGCTGTTCCTGGACGAACCGACCGCCGGTCTCGACCCGATCGGTGCGGCCGCGTTCGACCGCCTGATCAAGACCCTGCAGGAAGCGCTGGGCCTGACCGTGTTCCTGATCACTCACGACCTGGACACGCTGTACGCGATCTGCGACCGGGTAGCGGTGATCGCCGACCGCAGGGTGGTGGCCAACGCGCCCTTGCCTGACATCGAGAAACTGGATCATCCGTGGATCCAGGAATACTTCCACGGACCCCGCGCGCGTGCCGCCCGCGGCGAACAGATCGAGAGTGCCTGAGCCATGGAAACCAAAGCCAACTACGTGCTGATCGGCGCGTTCACCCTGATCACCGGCCTGGCCCTGCTGGCCTTCGGCCTGTGGGCGGCCAAGTACTCCTCCGACCGCACCTGGCAGGAATACCGCGTGGTGTTCCGCGAAGCGGTGACCGGCCTTTCGGTGGGCAGCCCGGTGCAGTACAACGGCATCGCGGTGGGCTCGATCACCGAACTGAACCTGGTACCGGACGACCCGCGACAGGTGGTCGCGCGCATCCGCCTGAACTCCAACACGCCGGTCAAGACCGATACCCGCGCCAAGCTGGCGATCACCAGCCTGACCGGCCCGTCGATCATCCAGCTCAGCGGTGGCACGCCGCAATCGCCGGCGCTGACCACGGTCAACAAGGACCCGGCGCCGATCATCCCGACCACGCCGTCGGCGCTGCAGAACATCACCGACGTCGCCAACCGCATCGTCGAGCGCATGGACCAGATCCTCAGCGACCGCAACGTAGCTTCGATCAACGCGACACTGGCCAATCTGGAAACCATCAGCGGCGGGTTGGCCGACCGAGACCAGGGTACCCAGGCGCTGCTGCTCAGCGCCCGCGATGCCGCCCGCAGCCTGGACACCACCCTGAAGACCACCAACGGCACCATCGAGCGCCTGGACAGGAACCTGGTGCAGCAGCTGCCCGGCATCATCGACAAGCTCGACGGCACCCTGGCCAAGCTTGATTCGGCCGCCGGCAACGCCGATTCGATCCTTGGCGAGAACCGCGCCGCGATCAACAGCTTCGCCAACGATGGCCTCGGCCAGCTCGGCCCGACGCTGACCGAACTGCGCGGCCTGATCCGCGACCTGCGCCGGGTCAGCGACCGCCTCGAGAACAACCCCGCGCGCTACCTGCTGGGCCGCGACGCACCGAAGGAGTTCGAACCCAAATGAGCCCGACCACCCTTCCGCGCCTGCTGCTGGCCGCTTTGATGGTCGCCCTGCTGGGCGGCTGCTCCATCCTTGGCAGCAGCGAGAAAACTGCGGTGACGTTGTACTCGCCCTCGGTGCAGGTGAAGGCGGACCCGGCGTGGCCGCAGGCCAGCTGGCAACTGGTACTGGCCAAGCCCAGCGCCGCGCGCATGGTCGACAGCCCGCGCATCAACGTGCGGCCGACACCGTCGCAGCTGGAGATCTACAAGGGCGCCAGCTGGGCCCAGCCGGCCACCGACATGATCGAGGACACCCTGTTGCGCGGCTTCGAGGATTCCGGCCGCATCCGTGGCGTGGCCCGCAGCACCGCCGGCATCCGCGCCGACTACAAGCTGTCCACCGACGTGCGCCGCTTCGAATCGGATTACCAGGGACAGGCCACGCCGACGGTGGTGATCGAGGTCAACGCCAAGCTGATCCACGTCGCCGACCAGCGCGTGGTCGCCGACCGCACCTTCCGCCAGGCCCAGCCGGTCGGCAGCACCGACGTACCGGCGGTGACTGCCGCGTTCGAGCGCGGCCTGCAGCAGCTGGCACAGGATATGGTGGGCTGGACGCTGCAGAGCGGGCAGGCCGACCAGCCGACCGTCGCGCGTTGATCGATCAGCGCGGCGTGATCCAGCGGAACGTCAGGTTGATCCGTTCGCCCTGCACCCGCGCCATCTTCGGCAGCGCGTGCTGATAGAACTGCTGGGTCTGACCGGCCATTACCAGCAGATCGCCATGGCCGAGCAGATACTCGGCCTTCCGCGCCGGGTCATCGCGACGGCGCAGCAGGAATCGGCGTGCCGCGCCCAGGCTCAGCGAAGCAATCACCGGGGCCGGCCCCAGCTCCGGCTCGTCATCGCTGTGCCAGCCCATGTAGTCACCGCCGCTGCGATAGCGGTTCAGCAGCACGCTGTTGAAGCGGCCGAGGCCCTCCACCTGCAGGCGATCACGCATGGCCTGCAACGCGGATGGCCAGGGGTGCGGCACGAATTCAGCCCCGGAATAGCGGTAGCGCGCCTGCGGATCGCCGATCCAGCAGCTCAGCCGCGGCGAATCCACCCAGTTGCCGAACATGCGGATGCGGTGGACTTCCCAGGAGACTTCGGCCTGCAGCACGGACAGGAGCCGGTCGGCATCGGTCGCGGCCAGCCAGCCCGGCAGGTGCTGGACAGCGGCATCGGGCAGGTCGTGGGGGAAAAGCATGGTCACACGCTAGCACGACGCCGTTTGCCGTCATGGCCGCCAGCACCGAAAATGGCGCCATGACTTTTGCCCAGATGCTGATCCCGTTCTACCGCCCCCTGTCGCGAGGCCCCGCCCGATGAGCCTGCGCCAGTCGCTGTTCCCGTTGCTGCGCGCCCTGTTCCGGGCCTTGCCATTGCCGCAGGCGCAGCGCGACCGATTGCGCACCCGGCTGTTGGCACGGCATGGCGACTGGGTGCCGCCGCCGCCCAAGGGACAGCAGGATGAGGGGGGCACGCGCGCCAGCGCCCAGCTGCGCTGGCGTGCCGACGAACCGGCGATCGGCCACGTGCCCTGGCGCGAGGGAGCATTGCCGTCGCCCATGCCGGCGACACTGGTTGCGTTCTACCTGCCGCAGTTCCACACCTTCCCCGAGAATGACGCCTGGTGGGGCAAGGGCTTTACCGAGTGGCGCAACGTGACCCGCGCCCTGCCGCAGTTCGAGGGCCACATCCAGCCGCGCCTGCCTGCAGACCTGGGCTTCTACGACCTGCGCAACCCTCAGGTGATGCGGGACCAGGCACGCCTCGCAGCTGAGTACGGCATCGGCGCGTTCTGCTTCTACTACTACTGGTTCAGCGGCCGCACCCTGATGGAGGATCCGCTGCGCCAATGGCTGGCAGACGACAGCATCGAACTGCCGTTCTGCCTGTGCTGGGCCAACGAGAACTGGGCGCGACGCTGGGACGGCCGCGACGAGGACATCCTGATCGGCCAGCAGCACAGCGCCGAGGACGATCTGGCCTTCATCGCACATGTCGCGCCCTACCTGCGCGACCGTCGCGCATTGAAGGTCGAGGGCCGGCCGATGCTGCTGGTCTATCGCCCGCACCTGCTGCCCGACGCCCATGCGACCGCCGAACGCTGGCGTCGCTGGTGTCGCGACAACGGTGTCGGCGAGATCCACCTGGCGTACGTGCAGGGCTTCGAGCGCCCGGATCCACGCGACATCGGGTTCGATGCGGCAGTAGAGTTCCCGCCCAACATGAGTAATCCGCGTTCGCTGTCGGCGCAACAATGGCTGCTCAATCCGGCCTTCAATGGCGATGTGCGCGACTGGCGCGAACTGGCTGCAGAAATCGCAGCACGCCCGCTGCCGGACTATCCGCTGTACCCAGGCGTAAACCCCGGTTGGGACAACGAAGCACGTCGTTCCGGTCGCGGCCGCGTTTACCTGCACGCTTCACCACGTGGCTACCGCGACTGGCTGCGCACCACGATCCATGAACGCCTGGCCCCGGCGCCGACGACCCAGCGGATGGTGTTCATCAACGCCTGGAACGAATGGGCAGAAGGCGCCGTGCTGGAACCGGATGCACGGCTTGGGCATGCCTGGCTCGACGCGACGCGCCAAGCGCTGTCCCCGGCTCCGCTCGCCTCACCCCTGCAGGTTTGCCTGCTGGTTCTCATTGATGATCCCGAGTTGATCAACACCGCTTGTGATGCCGCGTGCAAACTGGGAGTGAGCTACCGAGTGTTCATTCCAACCGCGCTACGCCCGCAGGACGCTGCGGTCGATATCATCGGCCATGCTGGCAATGTATTGCCCAGCATCCTGCAGACTCTGGAAACCTTCGGTCCGGATCCATCGTTGCTGGCCTGTTGGCTGGATCTGCGCGGAAACCGCGAAGCTGGACAGCAGCTACCCGGGGCGACCGCTATCGATGCCGCGCTTCAGCAGTTCAGCGAGAAACCTGCGCTGGGCATGCTCACGCCATCCACCCGGGAGGCAATCGTCGTTTCGCGCAGTCATCTGCGCTGGGCAGCCCGGCTTGGGCTGACGCGCGCGCCAACGCCGCAGGCAGCAGACACGATGTGGCTGCGGGCGGCGGCGCTGCGATCCCTACTGGATGCGCACTGCTATCCCACTGAGCTGGACAACGACAGTGCATTTGATTCGGTCATACAGTTGCTGCCGGACCTTGTTGCCAACGCAGGCTACGTCGTCGAAGGCCCACAACGCCAGCCCTGAGGCTGGCGCTGCGCGGCAACATCGTTGACTTCAGCGCTGGAACGCGACGCCGGTCTTTTCCTTCAGTTCTTCATCGCTGACACCCGGCGCGGCTTCCACCAGCAGCAGGCCCTTGTCAGTCACGTCGAACACCGCCAGATCGGTGATGATGCGGTCGACCACGCCAACGCCGGTCAGCGGCAGCGTGCATTCGGCCAGGATCTTGTGTTCGCCGTTCTTGGCGGTGTGCTCCATCAATACCACCACGCGCTGCACGCCGGCCACCAGGTCCATCGCGCCGCCCATGCCCTTGACCATCTTGCCGGGCACCATCCAGTTGGCCAGGTCGCCCTTGTGGGTGACCTGCATGGCGCCAAGGATGGCCAGGTTGACATGGCCGCCGCGGATCATCGCGAAGCTGTCGTGGCTGCCGAAGTAGCTGGCACCGGCACGTGCGGTCACGGTCTGCTTGCCGGCGTTGATCAGGTCGGCGTCCACTTCGGCGTCGGTCGGGAACGGGCCGATACCGAGCAGGCCGTTCTCCGACTGCAGCCACACATCCACGCCTTCGGGAATGTGGTTGGCCACCAGCGTCGGCAGGCCGATGCCCAGGTTCACGTAGGCACCATCGGTCAGTTCGCGGGCGGCGCGTGCCGCCATCTCATCGCGGGTCCACGCCATATCAGTTGCCCTCCGCGCGGATGGTGCGCTGTTCGATACGTTTTTCTGGATGCGGGTTGTGCACGATGCGGTGCACGTAGATGCCCGGCAGGTGCACCTGGTCCGGATCGATGGCGCCGACCGGCATCACCTCCTCCACTTCCACGATGCAGACCTTGCCGGCCATCGCGCAGGCCGGGTTGAAGTTGCGCGCGGTCTTGCGGAACACCAGGTTGCCTGCTTCGTCGGCCTTCCAGGCCTTGACCAGCGCCACGTCGGCGCGCAGCGCGGTTTCCATCACGTAGTGCTTGCCGTCGAACTCGCGGGTCTCCTTGCCCTCGGCCACCACCGTACCGTAGCCGGTGGCAGTGAAGAACGCCGGAATACCTGCGCCACCGGCACGCAGCCGCTCGGCCAGGGTGCCCTGCGGGTTGAACTCCAGCTCCAGCTCGCCGGCCAGGAACTGCCGCTCGAACTCCTTGTTCTCGCCCACATAGGACGAAATCATCTTCTTTATCTGCCGGGTTTCCAGCAGCTGGCCCAGGCCGAAACCATCAACGCCGGCATTGTTGGAGATCACGGTCAGGCCCTTGACGCCACTGTCGCGCAGCGCGGCGATCAATGCCTCGGGAATGCCACACAGGCCGAAGCCGCCCACGGCCAGCGTCTGGCCATCGGCGACCACCCCTTGCAGGGCCTCCGCCGCACTGGCGAAGCGCTTGCTGCGCTTGCCGGTGGAAGTCGATTGCTGCATTGCTGTACTACCCTGCACGTTGAGGATGACCGCATTCTAGCTGGAGGGCGGCGAAGGGCCTGGATGCGCCGCAGCATTGCACGGGCATCGCACTGGGTTCCGTAGAATGCTTGGTTCCCCTGCCAATGGCCGGCCCCATGCCCGGCCCACCCTCGTTGATGGCCCATACCTACACCGAAGAAGACCTGCTCCGCTGGATGGACGCGTGGACACTGGAAAAGAGCGAACGTTGCCTGTCCGGCGTCCGCAACATGCATCTGACCAGTGGAATGCTCATCGCCGAAGTGAAAGGCTCGGCCAGATATCCCTACAGGGTGGAAATCGATCTGGAAGCCAGCCTGCGCCATCCTCGCAGCCGCCTGCAAAGTGAATGCTCGTGCCCTGTCGGCCATCACTGCAAGCACGTGGCGGCCGTGCTGGTCGCCCACATGCTGGATGCAGCAGACCTGGGCGATGACGATCCAGCGTCGGAGCACGAACCGGTCCAGTCGCCACGCCGCGAACTGCTGGAACAGCTGTCACGCTGGCAGTCCGTCAGAGCCCAGCCTCCCCGGTCACGTAGAAACGGCATCATCTTCGAGCTGTCCACGTTCAATCACCGGCCTTCCATCCTGCTCCGTCGCGTCAAGTACGCCCTCGACGACACGATCGAGTTCGACAAGTGGCAGGAAATCACCCCTCAGCTGTTGCTGGAACCGCCCGCCTACCTGACGCAGGCCGACCTGGCCGCGGTGGCGCAGCTGTGGGCCCTGCATCAGTCGGTGAAACCGCCGGAGTGGTTCGACGTCGGCACGATCCTGCAGTCGATCGTGTCCAGCGGGCATGGCTGGGTGTCATGTGGCATGCATGATCGCGTGCCAGCCAGGCCCGGCACACCACGTCGCGGTACGTTGGGGTGGAGCGCAGAGACGACTCACGGCAGGTTGCTGCTGGCGCCGGCACTGAGCGTGGAAGGCGATGCGGAAGGCCTCGTACTGGGATCTAGTGCCGGTTACCTGGATCCGGTCTCCGGTGAAGTCGGCCTTCTCCTGCTGGACGTCAAGCCAGAGGACGCGGACGCGTTCCTCGCCCTTCCCCACCTGCTCCCCGATGAGGAACCGATCGTGGCGCAGCTGCTGCAACAGATCGACCCCGCGCTGCCGCGCCCCGGTGCAGGCGACACACTGCCTACGCTGCAGATCAGCGCCATGACCCCCGTGCTGCGCCTGCATACGATCGAGTTCCGCCCGGCATGGCTTGGCCACCGCGACGCTTCGCAATGGGCCGATATCGCCACCGTGGCCTTCGAATACGACGAGCACGTGCGGTTCCTGGATGATCCGAGCCTGTTCGCCCACGATCCGGAGGGCCAGCTTGCGCTGCTGCCCCGCGACCTGGCCGAGGAATCACGGCGCGAGGCCGAGCTGCGCACGGTGGGACTGCATCGCGACACGGCGCCGCGGGCGCCATTGGAGGGCGCAGGACCTCAGTTCCAGCTGCGCACCCATGACTGGACACGGTTCCTGCTGGACGACGTACCGCGCCTGGAAGCCTTGGGCTGGAAGGTAGAGACCGACGACGATTTCCGCCATCGCATCACCCGGGTGGATGAGATCGACCTGGACATCCAGGCGGACCCGGCGGATGCGGGCTGGTTCAACCTGGGCCTGGACATCCAGGTGGAAGGCCGCAACGTGTCGATGGTTCCGCTGCTGCAGCAGGTGCTGCAGTCCGATCCCCGCTGGATGCGTGGCCAGCTGGACGCCATCGGCGATGATGAGAACATCCTGTTGACGGCGGGCGACAACACGCGCCTGGCATTGCGGGCCGCACGACTGAAACCGATCATGGCCCTGTTGACGGATCTGTTCGCCCAGCGTGGCGCGCCGCTGCGCCTGTCTGTGCTTGACCGTGGCCGCCTGCAGGCACTTCAGGACACGGCGCGCCTGCAGTTCCGCGGCCGCAAGGATACCCAGGCGCTGGTGCAGCGGCTGATGCAGGCACCCGCACTGGGCGAAGTGCCGCCACCGGCGGGGCTGGTGGCAACGCTGCGTCCCTACCAGCTGGAGGGCCTGTCGTGGCTGCAGTACCTGCGCCAGCAGGGGCTGGGCGGGGTGCTGGCCGATGACATGGGGCTGGGCAAGACCCTGCAGACACTGGCGCATCTGCTGGTCGAGAAGGAAAGTGGCCGCCTGGACCGGCCGGCGCTGCTGGTGGTGCCGACCTCGCTGCTGCACAACTGGCAGAGCGAAGCGGCACGCTTCACCCCGGGCCTGCGCGTACTGACCCTGCACGGACCGGCACGTGAAGCACTGTTCGAGGCGATCCCCGAGCACGATCTTGTACTGACCACGTATCCCCTGTTGTGGCGCGACGAGCAGGCGCTGCAGGCACATACCTACCATCTGCTGATTCTGGATGAAGCCCAGCAGGTGAAGAATCCGAAGTCACGCGCGGCCATCACCCTGCGCACGCTGCAGGCGCGCCACCGGCTGTGCCTGACCGGCACGCCGCTGGAAAACCACCTGGGCGAACTGTGGACGCAGTTCGACTTCCTGCTGCCCGGCCTGCTAGGCAGCGAGAAACAGTTCAACCAGCATTGGCGCCATCCGATCGAACGTGGCAGCGACCACCGCCGCGCCACCTTGCTGGCGCAACGGCTGCGTCCGTTCATACTGCGCCGGCGCAAGGACCAGGTGGCGTCAGAGCTTCCGCCCAAGACCGTCATTACCCGCGCGGTGGAAATGGAGAGCGGCCAGCGTGATCTCTATGAAACCGTGCGCGCAGCGATGGAAAAGCAGGTGCGCGAAGCCATCAGCGGCAGCGGGCTGGCGCGCAGCCACATCGTGGTACTGGATGCGTTGCTGAAGCTGCGCCAGGTCTGCTGCGATCCGCGCCTGCTGCCTGGTGATGCCCCGGCGCGCAATGCGGGCTCAGCCAAGCTGGACCTGCTGCGCGAGATGCTGCCGTCGATGGTCGAGGAAGGCCGGCGCATCCTGCTGTTCTCGCAGTTCACCGGCATGCTCTCGCTGATCGCGCAGGCACTGGATCAGCTGGGCTTGGCCTATGTGACCCTGACCGGCGACACCCAGGACCGGGCCACGCCGGTGCAGCGCTTCATGCAGGGCGAGGTGCCGGTATTCCTGATCAGCCTGAAGGCAGGTGGCGTCGGGTTGAACCTGATCGCCGCCGATACCGTCATCCACTTCGACCCGTGGTGGAATCCGGCGGCCGAAAACCAGGCCAGCGATCGCGCCCATCGCATCGGCCAGCAGCAGCCGGTGTTCGTTTACCGGCTGATCGCCGCAGGCAGCATCGAAGAACGGATTGCCGAGCTGCAGGAGCGCAAGGCCACGCTGGCCGACGCCATTCTTGAAGGCGGCGGCGCTACGGGGCCACGCTTCAGCGAAGAAGACGTGCAGGCGCTGCTGGCGCCGTTGCCGGGCCTGCCCGGCAAGCGTTTGCGCAAAGCGGGCAAGCGGTCGACGCGGAGCTGACCTCCGGACGCCAGTCAGGTGGCGTTCCCCGATGGAAACGATTCCCATACATGACTGGGACTACAATTGGGGACTGAGCTCACAAAGGAACTGATCGATGCCCCTGCCCGCCTTCAAGGCCTACGATATCCGCGGCCGTGTGCCGGAAGAACTGAACGAAGACCTGGCCCGCCGCATCGGCGTCGCCCTGGCTGCGCAGCTCGCTCCCGGCCCGGTGGTCCTCGGCCACGATGTGCGCCTGACCAGCCCGGCGCTGCAGGATGCACTGGCCGCAGGCCTGCGCGGTACCGGTCGTGAGGTGATCGACATCGGTCTGTGCGGTACCGAAGAGGTCTACTTCCAGACCGATCACCTCGGCGCAGCCGGCGGCGTGATGGTGACCGCCAGCCACAACCCGATGGACTACAACGGGATGAAGCTGGTCAAGGAGAACGCCCGCCCGATCAGCTCCGATACCGGCCTGTTCGCGATCTCCGATGCGGTCGCCGTCGATACGTCCGAGGCCCAGCCGCCACGCGCCGGGCAGACCGCCCAGCATGACAAGAGCACCTATATCCGGCACCTGCTGAGCTACGTCGACGCCGCCAAGCTCAAGCCGCTGAAGCTGGTGGTCAATGCCGGCAACGGTGGTGCGGGCGCCATCGTCGACCTGCTGGCACCGCACCTGCCGTTCGAGTTCATCCGCATCTGCCACGAACCCGATGGCAGCTTCCCAAACGGCATTCCCAACCCGCTGCTGCCGGAAAACCGCGCCGCCACCGCCGATGCAGTGCGCGAACATGGCGCCGACTTCGGCATTGCCTGGGACGGTGACTTCGACCGCTGCTTCTTCTTCGACCATACCGGCCGCTTCATCGAGGGCTACTATCTGGTCGGCCTGCTGGCCAAGGCCATCCTGGCACGCAATCCCGGTGGCAAGATCGTGCACGACCCGCGGCTGGTCTGGAACACCGTGGAAATGGTTGAAAAGGCAGGCGGCGTGCCGGTGCTGTGCAAGAGCGGTCACGCTTTCATCAAGGAAAAGATGCGCGCCGAAGATGCGGTGTACGGCGGCGAGATGAGCGCCCACCACTACTTCCGCGAATTCGCCTATGCCGACTCCGGCATGATCCCGTGGCTGCTGATCGCGCAGCTGATTTCCGAGAGCGGCCGCTCGCTGGCCGACTGGGTCGAGGACCGCATGGCGGCCTATCCCTGCAGCGGCGAGATCAACTTCAAGGTGGCCGACGCCAAGGCCGCCGTGGCCCGCGTGATGGAGCACTTCGCCGCGCGGTCGCCCGCGCTGGACCACACCGATGGCATCAGCGCCGACTTCGGCGACTGGCGCTTCAACCTGCGCAGTTCCAACACCGAGCCGCTGCTGCGCCTGAACGTTGAAGCCCGCGGCGACGCAGCGCTGATGCAGGCGCGCACCGACGAAATCGCCCGCCTTATCCAGCAGTAATCAAGGAAGATCATGAGCAACATCCAGCCCGTCATCCTGTCCGGTGGTTCCGGCACCCGCCTGTGGCCACTGTCGCGCGAGGCGTATCCGAAGCAGTTCCTGCCGCTGGCAGGCGAGCTGACGATGCTGCAGGCCACCTGGCAGCGCGTCGCGCCCATTGCCACCCACGGCCCGTTGGTGATCGCCAACGAAGAGCACCGCTTCGTCGCTGCCGAGCAGCTGCAGCAGGTCGGCGCCGAGCCGGCTGCCATCATCCTGGAACCGGTTGGCCGCAATACGGCGCCGGCGATCGCGGTCGCAGCCCTGGAGGCCACCCGCGACGGCGCCGATGCGCTGCTGCTGGTGCTGCCCTCGGATCATGTAATCACCGATGAGGCTGCGTTCCGTGCAGTCGTGCAGGCTGCAGCCAGCGCTGCCGAGTCCGGCAAGCTGGTGACCTTCGGCATCGTGCCGACCGGTCCGGAAACCGGCTACGGCTATATCAAGGCCGCCAATGGGCAGGGCCTGCGTGCCGTCGAGCGTTTCGTCGAAAAGCCCGACCTGGACACCGCCACCGGCTATGTGGCCAGCGGCCAGTACTACTGGAACAGCGGCATGTTCCTGTTCAAGGCCTCGCGCTACCTGCAGGAACTGGAGCGCTTCCAGCCCGACATGCTGGCCAGCAGCCGCCAGGCCTGGCAGCAGGCCCGTCGCGATTCGGATTTCACCCGCCTCGACAAGGAGGCGTTCGCCACCGTTCCCTCCGATTCCATCGACTATGCCGTGATGGAAAAAACCGAAGACGCCGTGGTGATTCCGTTGGACGCCGGCTGGAACGACGTCGGTTCGTGGACCGCACTGCGCGATGTCTCGCATCAGGATGGCGATGGCAATGCGCACCAGGGCGACGTGATCGCGATCGACTGCCGCAACACCTATGCCTATGCACAGCGCCTGGTGGCACTGGTCGGCCTGGATGACGTGATCGTGGTCGAGACCGACGACGCGGTGCTGGTCGGCAAGGCCGACCGCATGCAGGAGGTCAAGACCGTGGTGGCGCAGCTGAAGGCCGACGGTCGCAGCGAGGCCACCTGGCATCGCAAGGTCTACCGCCCCTGGGGCGCCTACGATTCGATCGACAACGGCGAGCGTTTCCAGGTCAAACGCATCACCGTCAAGCCCGGCGGTACACTCAGCCTGCAGATGCATCACCATCGCGCCGAGCACTGGATCGTGGTCAGCGGCACCGCCGAGGTGACCCGCGGCGACGAGGTGATCCTGCTCAGCGAGAACCAGAGCACGTACATCCCGCTGGGCGTGACCCATCGCCTGCGCAACCCGGGCAAGCTGCCGCTGGAGCTGATCGAGGTGCAGTCCGGCAGTTACCTCGGTGAAGACGACATCGTGCGTTTCGAGGACACGTACGGGCGTAGTTGATCCGACGCCCTGCGGCGGGTGCCGACCGTTGGCCGGCACTTCGCCTGCCGGATCAGGCAATCTCCGCCATC
Source organism: Stenotrophomonas sp. SMYL11 (assembly GCF_036320005.1). Lineage (NCBI taxonomy): Bacteria > Pseudomonadati > Pseudomonadota > Gammaproteobacteria > Lysobacterales > Lysobacteraceae > Stenotrophomonas > Stenotrophomonas sp. SMYL11. The sequence continues at coordinate 36,207 of NZ_JAWIRS010000016.1, read as the reverse complement.
ACCCGCTTCAGGCCGTCCTGCCAGGTCGGCAGCACGATGCCGAAATCCTGCTGCAGCTTGCGGTTGTCCAGCACCGACCAGGCCGGGCGCTTGGCCGGGGTCGGGTATTCGGAACTGGGAATCGCCTCGACGGTCGGCACCTTGGCCAACACGCCGGTCGCCAGCGCTTCGGCGAAGATCGCCTCGGCGAACCCATGCCAACTGGTCTGGCCGCTTGCGGTCAAATGCCAGGTGCCAGACAGCTGCCCCGGATGCTGCAGCGCCTGCGCAGTGACATCAGCGATCAGCGCAGCCGGCGTCGGCGTGCCGATCTGATCGGCCACCACACGCAGCTGGTCACGCTCGGCGCCCACCCGCAGCATCGTGCGCAGGAAATTGGCGCCATGCGAGGCATACACCCACGCCGTGCGGAAGATCAGATGACGACCGACGGCCGCGCGAACCGCATCCTCGCCATCGCGCTTGCTGGTGCCGTACACGCCCAATGGCGCGGTCGGCTCGTCTTCGCGGTAGGGCGCGCTGCCCTGGCCATCGAACACGTAGTCGGTGGAGTAATGCACGAACGGCACGCCGTGCACCGCGCACCAGCGCGCGATCACACCCGGCGCCTGCGCGTTGGCGGCGAAGGCGGCCTCGGCATCCTGCTCGGCGCGATCAACCGCCGTGTAGGCGGCCGCGTTGACCACCAGCGACGGCTGCAGGCGATCCAGCAAGGCTGGCAGGCTGTCGGGCTGGCCGAAATCAGCCACCTCGCAGGCGCTGCCATCAGGCAGCTGACCACTGCGGGTGGTGGCAACCACTTCACCCAGCGGCGCCAGCGCGCGCAGCAGCTCCTGGCCGACCTGGCCATTGCCGCCGAACACCAGAACGGTCATGGCACGTAGACCGGCAGGCGATCTTCAGCGATGTCCTTCAGGAACGGCGCGTTCTCGTCCTTGGCCGACAAGGTCGGTGCGCTGACCGGCCAGTCCACCGCGATATCAGCATCGTTCCAGCGGATACCCGCATCCGCCTCCTTGACGTAGACATCGGTGCACAGGTAGCTGAACAGCGCACGTTCGGAAAGCACGGCAAACCCATGCGCGAAGCCTTCCGGAATCCAGAACTGCTTCCGGTTTTCAGCGCTCAGCACCACCGCCTCCCACTGGCCGAAGGTCGGCGAGCCACGGCGGATGTCCACGGCGACGTCATAGACCTCGCCTTCCAGCACGGTCACCAGCTTGCCCTGTGGGCGCGGCCATTGGTAGTGCAAACCGCGCAGCACACCGCGGGCGGACGAGGATACGTTGCTCTGCACGAAACTGCCCGGCAGGCCTTGGTCCTGGAAGCGTTCGGCATTCCAGGTCTCAAAGAAGAATCCGCGCGAGTCGCCGAACACTGCCGGTTCGATTACCCGGCATCCTGCCAGCGAAGTCTCAACGATCTTCACGGCACTACGCCTCGTTCAGCCAGCTTGTTCAAGTACTGACCATAGCCATTCTTGATCAACGGCGCGGCCAGCGCCTGCAACTGTTCGGCGCTTATCCAACCCTTGCCGAAAGCGATTTCTTCAGGGCAACAGACCTGCAGCCCCTGGCGGGTCTGGATGGTCTCGATGAAGTTGGAAGCTTCCAGCAGCGACTGGTGGGTGCCGGTATCGAGCCAGGCATAGCCACGGCCGAGTGCCTCCAGGTGCAGATTGCCTTCTTCCAGGTAGCGTTTGTTGAGATCGGTGATCTCCAGCTCGCCGCGCGGCGACGGCTTCAGCTCGGAAGCGTAGTCACTGGCTTTGCCATCGTAGAAGTACAGGCCTGTGACTGCGTAGTTCGAACGGGGATTCTCCGGCTTCTCGACCAGATCGATGACCTTGCCGCTCTTGTCGAACTCGGCCACGCCGTAGCGCTCCGGATCATTCACCCAGTAGCCGAACACGGTCGCACCATCCACCCGCTCATCTGCGCGCTTCAATACTTCACGCAAACCGTGGCCGTGGAAGATGTTGTCGCCCAGCACCAGGCAGCTCGGCTTACCGGCGACGAAGTCGCGGCCGATCAGGTAGGCCTGGGCCAGCCCATCCGGGCTCGGCTGCACGGCGTACTGGATATCCATGCCCCACTGCGAACCATCGCCCAGCAACTGCTGGAACAACGCCTGTTCGTGCGGGGTGTTGATGATCAGCACTTCACGGATGCCCGCCAGCATCAGCACGCTGAGCGGGTAGTAGATCATCGGCTTGTCGTACACCGGCAGCAGCTGCTTGCTGACACCCTTGGTGATCGGATAAAGGCGGGTGCCGGAACCACCGGCGAGGATGATGCCCTTGCGCTGGGTCATGGTGTCTCCTGGGTTCAAGCCGTGGTGCCGATGCGCTGCAGACGGTAGCTGCCGTCGAGCACACCGTTGACCCAGTCCTGGTTGTCCAGGTACCAGTCGACGGTAAAGGCGATGCCCTGCTCGAAGGTATAGGCCGGTTCCCAACCCAGATCGTTCTTCAGCTTCGACGCATCGATCGCGTAACGGCGGTCATGGCCCGGGCGGTCGGTGACGTAGGTGATCTGGCTGCTGCGCGGCTGGCCATCCTCACGCGGGCGGCGCGCATCGAGCAGCGCGCAGATGGCCTGCACCACTTCGATGTTCTGCTTTTCCGAATTGCCGCCGACGTTGTAGGTCTCGCCGACCTGGCCCTTGGCCAGCACGGTACGGATCGCTTCGCAGTGATCGGACACGAACAGCCAGTCACGCACCTGCTTGCCGTCGCCGTACACCGGCAGCGGCTCGCCGGCCAGCGCCTTGGCGATCACCAGCGGGATCAGCTTCTCGGGGAAGTGGTACGGGCCATAGTTGTTGGAGCAGTTGGTGGTCAGCACCGGCAGCCCGTAGGTGTGATGGAAGGCCCGGACCAGGTGGTCCGAAGCAGCCTTCGACGCCGAGTACGGGGAATTCGGAGCATACGGCGTGGTTTCGCTGAACTTGCCGGTCTCACCCAAGGTGCCGTACACCTCGTCAGTGGACACGTGCAGGAAGCGGAAGGCCGCGCCCTGCTCGGCCGTCAGCGCCTTCCAGTAGTCGCGCACTGCTTCCAGCAGGCCCAGGGTGCCGACCACATTGGTCTGGATGAACGCGCCCGGGCCATCGATGGAACGGTCCACGTGGCTTTCGGCGGCGAAATTGAGCACGGCGTCCGGGCGGTGTTCGGCCAACAGACGCGCTACCAGCTCGCGGTCACCGATGTCGCCCTGCACGAAAACGTGATCGGGATTGCCGTCCAGGCTGGACAGGGTCTTCAGATTACCGGCGTAGGTCAATGCGTCGAGATTGACGACCTTGACACCACGGGCGACAGCTTCGAGAACAAAGTTACCGCCAATGAATCCGGCACCGCCGGTGACAAGCCATGTGGGCACTACCTGTTCTCCTGTTGATGATTCATATCGGTCGCATAGCGCAACCCGGTTCAGCGCAACAGGATACATCGGGGGCACCTTCACGACTGCCTTCGCACCGTGAACGAGGCATAGCATCCGGCATATCCTTGTCGCACCGCAACATAACCATACGCATTCGCATGGTCCCCCCAAGCCAGCTAGAATCGGGGTCCCACCCCCGAACCGGTTGCTTTTCCAGGACCGGATGATCTCCAGCAAATGTGAGCCGGCCAGCGGCCGGCACTACAAGGACCCCGTACCAGATGAAAATCCTCGTCGCGTACAAGCGCGTGGTGGACTACAACGTCCGCATTCAGGTCAAGCCGGACGGTTCCGGCGTGGTCACCGACGGCGTCAAGCTGTCCCCCAATCCCTTCGATGAAATCGCCCTGGAAGAAGCCCTGCGCCTGCGCGACAAGGGCATCGCCAGCGAAGTCGTGGTTGCCACCATCGCCCCGGCCGATGCCCAGGCGCACCTGCGCAATGGCCTGGCCATGGGTGCAAACCGCGCCATTCACGTCGTCACCGACCAGGCCATCCAGCCGCTGACCGCGTCGCGCACCCTGCTCAAGCTGATCGAAAAGGAACAGCCGGACCTGGTGATCCTTGGCAAGCAGGCCATTGATGACGACGCCAACCAGACCGGCCAGATGCTGGCCACGCTCTGGGGCCGCCCACAGGCGACCTTCGCCAGCAAGCTCGAAATTGCCGATGGCAAGGCCACGGTGACCCGTGAAGTCGACGCCGGCCTGGAAACGCTGGAAGTGGATCTGCCGGCGGTGGTCACCACCGACCTGCGCCTGAACGAGCCGCGCTTCATCAAGCTGCCGGACATCATGAAGGCCAAGGCCAAGCCGCTGGAGACCCTGCAGCTGGCCGATCTCGGCGTTGAAGCCGCCGACACCTTCAAGACCACCCAGTACGCCGCGCCGTCCAAGCGCAGCAAGGGCGTGATGGTCAAGGACGCGGCCGAACTGGTCGCCGCACTCAAGCAGAAGGGGCTGCTGTAATGAGCAAGATTCTCGTCATCGCCGAGCACCACGACGGCAAGCTCAACGCCGCCACCACCAAGACCGTCAGCGCCGCCGCTGCCATCAGCGGTGCCAGCATCGATGTGGTGGTGCTGGCCGCCGATCCGGCCGCTGTCGCCGCTGAAGCCGCGAAGATCGCTGGCGTCGCCAAGGTCCTGACCGTGACCAACGCCGCCAACGCGCAGGCCATCGCCCAGGTGCTGGCGCCGCAGATCGCGCAGCTGGCCAAGGGCTACACTCACGTGTTCGGCCCGTCGACCACCTTCGGCAAGGACCTGATGCCGTGCGTGGCTGCCCTGCTCGGCGTCAACCAGGTCTCCGACCTGATGACCGTCGAAGGCAGCCACACCTTCAAACGCCCGATCTACGCCGGCAACGCGATCATCACCGTGGAAGCCCCAGCCGACCAGATCGTGGTTGCCACCGTGCGTGCCGCGTCGTGGCCGGAAGCCGCCCAAGGCGGCAGCGCCGCCATTGAAGCGGCGAGCGTCGACGCTGCCCTGCCAACCCACACCCGCTTCGTCGGCCTGGCCGCCGGTGCCAGCGACCGCCCGGACCTGCAGAGCGCCAAGCGCGTGGTTTCCGGTGGTCGTGGTGTCGGTTCGGAAGAGAACTTCAAGGTCATCTTCCAGCTTGCCGACAAGCTCGGTGCCGCCGTTGGTGCCTCGCGTGCTGCGGTCGATGCCGGCTACGTGCCCAGCGACCTGCAGGTCGGCCAGACCGGCAAGATCATCGCGCCGGAGCTGTACGTCGCCGTCGGCATCAGCGGTGCCATCCAGCATCTGACCGGCATCAAGGACGCCGGCACGATCGTGGCGATCAACAAGGACGCGGATTCGCCGATCTTCGAGATTGCAGATATCGGGTTGGTGGGGGATCTGTTCACGATCCTGCCGGAACTAGAGAAGGCGCTCTGAACAGCGCAATGTGAAAAAGCCCGGCGAAGTTCGCCGGGCTTTCTTGTTTTACCTGATCCGTCCTGAATTGAGTTGGCACATTTCCCCTTGGGAAAGGAATGTTCAATGAGATCAACACCCTGACGGCGCCGCTCTGATTTCACCGCGATGGCCTGTAAGACGGGTCATCTCGCCCATTGTTTACTCCCACGGGCATCATTCCGATCGCAGTATCCAAGAATTGCTCCTGGGAAGGTCCGCCGCATGGTGGCCGAGGCCGTGGAAGTAAATGACAGCGATCGGCCCCTCCTGGTCTTTGGAATGCACGCTCTTTGCGGCAGGCGGGAGGACCATTGCCGCCTCACGGCGGCCGGCTCCTTCCACGCGCAGTCAAATACAGACCAGAATGCCGCCTTCAGGTCGCTTCAAAACAAAACCGGGATCAGGCCAAGCCGGATGCTCCGCACATTCTTCGATATCGCCTGGCTCGGCGGGCACTTGATTCAAAGTGCGGCCATTGGAAAGCTCAAGCAGCCCCTTCAACGCGCGCTTGTCGGCGAACGCAGTCAGATTCAGGTCCATCCAAGCCGTTGCCAAGGGCATGGAATGTGCCCAGTTCAGGCGGCGATTGACCACGGCAACCGGCATCTGGTCCGTATAGCCAGGCGTACGGATCATTTCGTCATATATGCGCTGTGCAAGCAGGCGATCGAAGGCGTTCAACTGCAACTGATCGCTGTGCACCCGATGACCCACCGCTGTAAAGCTCAGCAGCAGGATCCCCCCGAGTCCCAGAACCAGCGCCCGCCCCAACCGGCCCTGCGCGAACCATCCCACCCAGTAGATGCCCATCGCACACGCAAGAACAACCCCTCCCAGCCACGCGCGGCGCAGGCCACCAAACCTTACCAACCGCGATCACGCCCATAGCGGCTGCCGGAACAAGCACCATCGCGATGACTGGCAAGACTGCACCCATGCGAGGGCGTACCAGAAGACGAAGCAGCAACAGCAGCCAGCCTGCCGCAACCATGCCCCAGAAAAGCCCTTTGGCTGCAGATCCGTACGTTACAAGCAGGGTACGCTGCCACAGAAATCCGCCTAGCGAGAGAATTTCCTGGGCACGCAGATAGAGCTTATCCAACGGAAGAAAACCGGCTCGGCCGACTTCACTGATGCCAAGAGTGGTCACCAACGACTTGTGGATACACAGGTACGCCGCCAAGGCACCAACCAGTACCAGAATGGCGTAAAACAGAGGACGGTACGCTACCCACTCATCACGCAACGCGCCCCCAGTCCGCAGATAGGTCTGGATGACACCCAGCAATATCATCAATGCTGCATAGTTGATCAGCAGCTGGTACATGGACAGCGCTGCCACCAGCATGATCCAGGCCAACAACCAGAACCGCGGCCGCGTCGCCACGATGAAGATCGCGGTGACGCCCATCGCACTGGCCAACAGCGCAGTGAATGATGCCTCGGAGAAGGTCAGGATTTCCGCCGAGTAGGGATGCAGCGTGACCATCAATGCGGCAAGACCTGTCGCACCGAGGCGGCGTTGCCGCCGGTCGGCAAAGGCTGCAAACATCAAAGGAGTGCTGAAAGCGAAAGCCACCAACCCTATGCCCTGCAACAGGGTCGCGAACGCCAAGGGATCAATCGCAAACGTGCCCAGCCGCTTGAAGACCAGGAACTGCCCGAACTGGCCTTGGCTGAAGAGCTGGTCGAGGTCGGCCATCCCTGCAGATAAGCATAGGAATCCGTTGACAGCCCTGGGGAAAGTACAAAGGGCAGCCGGGCCAGAACGGTCAGGCCAGCCACCACCAGGCAGGTCAGTACCAGCTGCCCCATCGCGGACGCCGGCAGCAAGCCTCGGAGCCGGGCATGCAGAGGACCACAGTCAATCATGTTCTCGGCTCCACCATCGGACAACGTAATGCATCAATACGTACTCGTGTTCCGTGGAGACAGCACCCAGACAAGATGGCGATCAACCATCAGCCACTGCGGGACTTCCACACGCTGATCAATCTCGCTCTGAATACGGGCGCAGAGCACATCGTCGCAGGGCCGGGTGTAGATCGACATATCCTTGAACAGGTAATTGCGCAGGGCTCGATTGCTGTGCAGCCAACCCATGGCTTGATTGCCATGTACGTCACCGAACAGGATCACATCGTCGAACCGTCCCGCATTGGCCGCCTGGACCCGTAAGATCTCCATTCCGGTGCTCTGCATGGCGGGGAAAACATGCCTGGTGCCGGAATAGGCCGATTGCCAGCCGAGCAGACCGGTATAGGCCAGCGGCAACGCAAGCAGCAGACCAGGCAGCAGAGCCCTGCGCTCGTACACCAAAAAGATGATTGGCACAGCGCAAAGCAGCCAGAGCCACACTGTTGAGCGCAAGGGTATCGATAAGCCAGAGATCACCGAAAGCGAGGCATCGATGCTCAGCAGCATTGCTGCTGACAGCAGCAATGCAAGGCATTGGCGGGTACGAATGCGCTGATGGATACATAGGGCAAACGCAACAGCAGCGGCAATAAGGGCGGGCCAAAGCGGCTTGACCGCCTGGAACCACGCCAGATAGCGCTCAATGTTTCCCTGCAGCGAACCGCCGTGCATCAGCGGCGTCGCTTCACGCCACGCTGCCGGCTTGATCGAGAACGTCCCGTGAAACACGTAGTTCAACGTGAAGACCAACAACACAGCGCAGGCAAACGCCAGCACATATATCAACGCCCCGAGCACGATGCTCCGATAACTGCCGTTGCATCGCGCCGCGTACATGAGCAGGAAAAGAGGGCCGAAGGAAGGATAGAAAAGGAATCCCGCGACGACCGCAACAGCCATCACGAGGCGCCTTCGCCCATCACTTTGCGCTCGCTGCATGGCCAGGCAACCTAGTACCGTCACGACGACGCCGGTGACCTGCGTCACCGGCCACTGCATGGTTTCTGCAGTCATTGGTGACAGAAATACCAGCAGTGCAGCCAACACACCTGACGACGGGGACACCACCCTTGCAATGGCAACGCACATCAGCGAAAACGCGACCAGATACAACCCAAACGCGGCCTGGATGCTGAGATTGGGGCTGAACTTGGACCACAGGAAGTTGCCCCACCGCCCTTCTGAACCGGCCTTGCTGAAAGGAGTCTCGAACCCCTGGTCGAAACCGGATAGCAGCCAGTCGAAATCATCGTGCGCGATGAACGGCGCGGTGAGCTGACCCAGGCTGTACATGCCCAGCAGTATCAGGGCGACATACAGCAGATAGCTGCGATCCAGGCGATCAAACCCGCTCTCACAAGCGCGGGCCAGCTGATTCAAATTCATACGTCGCATGATGTCCATCAGCTGCCCCGAATCCAGCAGCCGGGACTGCTGGCACAGGGCCAGTACGGGGCAGCCCGCCGTGCACCGGGCCATGATCGGCCCTATACTAACTGACTAGGTGAATTTTCCTCCACTTCGGGGTGGGTATGGCGACCAACGCGGCTATGGGCGACCCGTCAAGCCAGATCGATCTTTCGATCATTGTTCCGGCTTATCGCAGCGAGAAGACGCTGGCATCGCTCGTCGCGGCCATTGAAGCCGCCATCGGCGGGCGATACGCGCTGGAGTTGATCCTGGTCAATGACCGTAGCCCGGACCGTTCCTGGGCGGTCGCATCCGAGCTGGCCCGAACCCATTCATGGGTCCGGGCGGTGAATCTGCGCAAGAACGTCGGACAGCACATGGCGATCTTCGCTGGGCTCCGCGAGTGTCGTGGCCGGGTCATTGTTACAATGGACGACGACCTGCAGCATGCGCCGTCCGATATTCCGACCCTGGTGGACGCCCTGGATGCCGACCATGACGTCTGCTATGGCACGTTCACCGGACGCAAGCATGCTGCCTGGAAAATCCTCGGCAGCCGCTTCAACGATCTTGTGGCGACATGGCTGCTGGAGAAGCCCAAAGGGCTTTATCTGTCTCCGTTCAAAGCGTTCAAGCGTGGCGTTCGCGATGAGGTAGTGCAGTTCCGCGGCCCTGCCATTTACCTGGATGGCCTGATCCTGTCGGCCACCTCACGCATCACCACGCGAAGCGTGGGCCACCATGCCCGCGAAGACGGCACTTCAGGCTATAGCCTGAAGAAGTCGATCTCGCTGTGGTTGAAGATGGCCACCAGCTTCTCGGTCGCACCACTGCGGATGGCATCCCTGACGGGCATGGTCATTTCAGCCATTGGCTTCATCTTCGCTGCGTTCATCACCGTCCACAAGCTGCTCGATCCGAGCATTGCTGTGGGCTGGTCGTCGCTGATTGTGGCCATCCTGATCATGGGCGGCGTGCAACTGTTGGCACTGGGCGCCATCGGCGAGTACGTCGGTCGAATCCTGCTCAATTTCACCACACCCACACAGTACGCCATTGCCGAGCGCGTAAACCCGGCGCCGGACACGCAACAATGAAGTCGCACCAGGCCAAGCAACTGGCCGGGAAGCTTGTCCGCTTTGGCGCAGTGGGTGGTACCAGCACGTTGCTGTTCTCCGCGCTGACCTGGCTGCTGGTCAGCAAAGGCGGCATGCACCCGGTACTGGCTACCGTGGTGGCCTATCTGCTGCTGCTCCCGCCCAACTTCATCGCCCACAAGTATTTCACCTTTGCGTCCAAGGGACAGGTGTCCACGGAGTCGACACGATTCCTGCTGGTGCATGGCCTGAACATCGCGTTGTCGGCCGGGGGCATGGCAATCATCTCCCAGGCATCCCTGGACTATCGCTGGGGCATCCTGTTCTCGGCCATCGCGGTGCCGATCATCGTCTTTGTGGTAATGAACGCCTGGGTCTTCCGCGCTGCACCCCGGCACTGAAGCCGGAAGCACAGGGCTTTTTCCCACCGTGCTGCTCTAGCGGAGCGCGGGGCTTTCAGAGAGGGCCTGCTGCCAGCGCCAGGCATCAGCGCAGATGTCCTGGAGGTCCTTCTGCGCGCGCCAACCCAGCACTCGATTGGCCAAAGAGGGGTCGGCCCAGCACTCGCCGATGTCACCAGCGCGACGATCCTGTAGGCGATATGGGATTGGACGGCCGACCACCGCCGAGAAGGCTTCAATCAGCTCCAGCACCGAGTAGCCACGACCGGTTCCCAGATTCAACGTCAGTTCGCGCTCACCGCCTGTAGCGAGGGCATCGAGTGCCGCAACATGCGCCTTGGCAAGATCCACCACGTGAATGTAGTCGCGCACCCCGGTTCCATCGGGCGTTGCGTAGTCGGCGCCGAACACACGGATGTAATCGCGTTGCCCCGCAGCGGTCTGGGTGATGTAGGGAGCAAGATTGTTCGGCACTCCCCGCGGCAGTTCGCCAATCAGCCCACTGGAATGCGCGCCGACAGGATTGAAGTAGCGAAGAATCGCCGCGTTCAGGGAAGCACCCGGCGCATGCACGCAATCACGTATCAGCCATTCCCCGATCAGTTTGGTGCGCCCGTAGGGGTTGCCGGGCCCAACGGGTGCTCCTTCGGCGACCGGGCATGTTTCCGGCTGACCATAGACCGTCGCCGAAGAGCTGAACACGATGTGGCGGCTCCCCACCGCCTGCATGGCCTCCAACAGGCAGGTGGTTCCCGCAACATTGACATCGTAGTACCTGGCCGGCTGCTCCGTGCTTTCCGAGACCGACTTCAAGGCAGCGAAGTGAATGACCGCGTCGGGCCGGAAACGCTGCATGCTCGCCGCGAGGGCCTCGCTGTCCCTGATGTCCAGCTCATCCAATGCAAGTCGCTGCCCGGTGATACGCTCGATGCGATCAACGATCCACCGCTCGCTGTTGCAGAAGTTCTCGATCACCTGCACCTGGTGACCTGCAGCCAGCAGCTCCACAACTGTATGCGATCCGACAAAGCCGGCGCCGCCCGTAACCAGAACCTTCATTCTTGAGTGCCATCCGTCTGTGACTTGTGCTGCGCCGCCGTATCCGGAGTCAGATATCCATCCAGCTCGCGCAATCGCTGGCGGAAATCAGACCAACCGCGATCGCGTCGCAAGGATTCAACCTGCCGCTTGACCCGCGCGTTGCGCAGTGCGGCCGATGCACGTAACCGGCCCAGCTCCTGCACGAAACCATCCACATCATCTGCAACGGCGACCATATCCTGGGTAGCCAGGAAGTCGACAATGCCGCCTACCGCAGCTGCACAGATCGGCAAGCGCGCCGCAGCCACATCGAACAGGATCGTCGGAGTGCCTTCCCATGCAGTGGTATGCAGGTAAGCAAAGTGCTCGCTGCTGGCCACAGCTTCCAGTCGATTGAACTCACCATGCAATGTGACGTTGGTCAACGAGCGCAGCCGTTGAAGGTCCTGCCCAGCAGCACCAGACATCACTTGGGCACCGTACACGTCGAACTGTACATCGGGCATCTGTGCCGCGATGGCGGCCAGCAGGTCCGGCCGCTTCTGCCGGTCCAGGCGCCCCGCCCAAAGAACGCGCGCGGCGGAATCCGCAGACAGCGCCACGTCGGCCGCTTCCGGAAGGGTACCGTCATAGGGGAAAGGGACCACCGTGAACAACGAAGCGGGGATACCCAGTTCGCGCGTCCAGATCCTTGGATAGCAGGAATTGTCACAGATCACTGCAGACAGGTAGGGATAGCAATAGCGGAGATAATCTCGCGCATACCCGACCGGGTTCATCCGCTGGTCGTAGTCATCACAGAAGATGGACGCGTAGATCCGGCTGTGCTGGGTAAGCGCCAGCCCGTGGCGAAGGATCATTTCCCAGCCGACCCGGGAGTTCACCAGATGCACCAGCGGCGAACGCAGCTGCACAAGCACGCGCGTCATCACTGCCACTTGCTGGTTGAAGTCGAGCGACGCACACAACCCGCCAAAGTCTACGTGGGTAGCTTGAGGTGGGAGGCGTGATGCCCACGGTGACGTTGCTTTCTCCGTCGACAGCACCAGGATCCGCGCCTTGGCGTTGCTTTCCACGATGGCATTGCAGTGGTAGAGGATCCCCCGGTCCGCGCCCCCCTGCTTCAGCCAGGGAATCAGCAGGACGTGACTGTAGGGCAGCGAGCCGATGGCCTGGGAGATGGCATCGAAGACGCGACCAGGAGCCACATCCATTGGCACTGCATAGAACGCGTAGCGATCCACGCCCGCCCCCGGCGGTAGCAGTTCAGGCTCCAGTGCCGCGAGCGTAAGCATTTCTTCCTGCAGCCATGCAGGCATGGCCGGTGCAGACGCGCCATGGTTGCCGGCTTGTTCCAAGCCGTCCGGCCCGAACAGCAACGCGTAAAGGCGCCGCACCCAATGAGCGACACGGCGCGTGTAGCGGTTTCGCACCCAGCGGCTGTGGGTCATGCGCTCAAGCATGGTCCCGCCCTTGGCCGCGATCGCGCCCCAACGCGAACAGCGATGTCATTGGGACGACGGTCTTCATCGCATGGCTGGCTTCGTTGAGCGATCCATGCCACTTGCGCCGATAGAAGTACGCCGCGCCCCAAGCGAGCCGGTGCACGACGCCACGCGCGATGGTTTCCGAGTTCCAGTACCAGTCTTCATAGCCAAATCCGGTCTGCCGTGGATAACAGGCCACATATGGGATTTCCTCGTAAAGCGCGCGCGTGGAGAATGCCGCGCTGATCCACGGATTGACGCTGAGCAGGGCGTGCTCGTCGTAATAGGGGCCCGTCTGGTCGACCTGCCAGTTGAACGCGCTGTACATGCCAAAGCTCAGCACCATTTCCGGGTGCAGCACGAACCGTCCATCCAGCTGCGCGGCTTCCTTCAGGTGCATAAGGAAGTAGCGGGTCGAAATCAGATCATCGCCATCCAGTGTGCAGATGTAGTCAGCGCAGCTGGCAGCCACGCCCGCATTCCGCGCCAATGCCAGATCACCAACCTGGGTTTCGACAACGGTCTCGCTGCCATCCAGGTCCGGATGATTGACCACAAACGCACGCGTCTGCGCATCTGCCCGATCCAGCACCAGCACCAGTTGCACCTCCACCCCCTGCTGGCGGGCGATATTGCGCGACAGCGCGTAGGAGCGCAACGTGGTATGCGCAAGTATCCCTTCTCCATGGAAGGTGACAATGGCACTCAGTGCCGGCACGTTCATACGCCACTCCTGTGGCTCGGCCACATCGCAGTGCACCGTTTACTACTGCAGCTCATTCTGCACCACCAGATTGTCATGGGTTACCACCGGGGCCGGAGCCAGCCGCTGGCGTTTCGCTGATCATACTTGCGGCCTGGAAGACTGAGTGAATACGTCAACCATTGACGGCACCGGCATAGTACTTCCCAATCAGCGCCCGCATGTATCCGGGGCCCAGGCGGACACCGCATGCCCGAGCCGCACGTTCGCAATCCGCTGTTTCAATCGGGAACGCTACGCCTTGGTCCAGAACCCGGCAATTGCCCTGCCGCCCCAGAACGTCCTCCATGCAACGCACGATCGCCAGCATGTTGGTGGAGCAGACATCGGCCAGCGACATCATCGGTGGGTACTGGTCCCGATGGCGCAGCACGTGGGTGCCAAGTGTCGCCACGTCCTGGATGTCGATCAGATTACGTTCCGCCCGAGCCCACACGTCGAAGGGTTCGCCCGAAAGTATCCTCGAACACAGAAAATTGGTCAGGGTGTGCGGATTGCCGCCCGCCCCCACCACCTGCGGGAGGCGGAACACCTGGCCACGCACGTCGGCGAGGATGCGAGCCTCCATTGCCGCCTTGTGCTGTAGATACGGGGTCTGCCGTTCCGACGGGTTGCCGACCGCGCAGCTGCCGAAATAGACAATCCGCCGCAACTGCTTGCTTGCAAGCACCTCGTCGAGCATGCGCTCTTCGCGCGCAAATGCGGCGCGCTCTGTTTCGGCCGAGTTCGACACGCCGGCAGCGACGATCATCGTCGTCTCATCCTGCAGCCAGTCGTCCACGAAGGCCGTGGCAACCAATCCACGTCCAATAATCACGATGAGCGTCCTTTTTTATGGGTCAACGTCGCCGGTGACCCCGGAAGATAGTAGGGAACCTCACGCAGCACGCCGGCAAAGTCGCCCCAGCCACGCCCCACCGCCAATGCGGCGTACTGCTGCTCCCGGCGGTTTCGGCGAAGCGCCGGACTATCGATGAGTTGCTGCAACTGCTCCACATACGCCGCAACGTCATCCGATGCGTCCACCAGGATGGAACGATCGATCAGGTCCACGATGCCGCCCACGGCAGGGGCAACAATGGGCAAACCGGCAGCACTGGCGTCCAGCAGTATCGTCGGCACCCCTTCCCAGGAGGAGGTGAACAGGTAGGCCGCATGGGCCTTCCCTGCAATGTCTTCGAACCGCGAAAATGAACCATGCAGTTTCACATTCGGCAGACTCTGTAGTTCACTGATCGCCGGATGCACGCGGCCCAACTCGGATACACCGTACACATCGAAGGGCACTGACGGCATCGTACGCGCAATGGCCAGCAGGACATCCGGACGCTTCTGTCGATCAAAACGCCCCGCCCACAGGATCCGAGGAGCGCCGTCGATCCCAAAATCATCATCCTTGCGGACAACCGTGCGGTCATAGGGAAAACGAAGGACCGTGAACAATTGACGCGGTACACCGAGTTCCCGCACCCACAGGTCCGGGAATACGTCGTTGTCGCAGAACACCCCCGCAAGGTGCGTACGGCACTCACGCAGATAGCTGCGTGCGTAGCCGACGGGCACGCCATCGTTGTTACGGTCATCGCAGAAAAGCGAGGCGAATAGCCGCGATGCTTGGCGCAATGCCAATCCATGCAGCCTGAAGGATTCCCAGGCAACGCGGGAATTGATGACATGGATGACCTTCGGCTGCATCTGCACCAGCAGCCGGGTCAACAACTGCACCCTGCCCGGCATTCCCATCGGCCCCAGCATCCGCCCGAAATGCAACACCCTGATACCGGCAGGAATGCGATCCAGCCAAGGCGAATCGATGTCTTCGGTCAGGATCACCAGAGCATTGGCCGCCGGCATTGACTCGACCCACGCCTTCAGGTGATACAAAGCTCCGCGGTCAGCACCACCCCGCACAAGCCACGGCACGATCAGCACGTGCGTGGCGCGACGTGCGCCCACGGCTGCAGCCAGCTCGTGATACAACGCTCCTGCCCGGGTATCGACGGGGACGCCATAGTGCCTGTAGTGGACACCGTAACCTTCCGGTCCAAGCAGCTCTGGCTCGAAGTGCGCCAGCGCGTTGATCTCACCATCCAGCCACGCGGGCATCTCACGGCGCGGATGACTGATGCGTTTACCCGTGCTCTCCAGCCGCCTGCCCACCCCGCCCAGGATGCGTCCCAGTTCAGCGCGCGGATCACGCAGAAGCTGTCGAAGGCTCACGCGACGCAGCAAAGCCAGCAACCGCCCGATCATGCATCCTCCCAACGACCGAAAAGGTCGCTTGGCGGCATGACGACCTGCAGCTCACTGCTGGTCGCGTTGACCGAGCCACTCTGCTTCAACCGATAGAAGTAGGCTGTCTCCGGCACGGTCACGTGCCGGAAGCCCGCGGCCACGGACTGGCAACTCCAGTGCCAATCCTCATAGCCAAAACCGGTCTGTTTCGGGCGACACCCGACATAAGGAACCTCAGCAAACACATCGCGTCGTGCGAACACCGCACTGACCCATGGGTTCTCGGAGATCAGCATGTCGGCGGAAAAGTACATGGAGTCCTGGTCCAGCTGCCAGCTGAAGAAGTTGTCCCTACCGAAGCTGACGACCACTTCCGGATGCAGGATCGTTCGCTCAGGCAGGCCGACCGCAAAGGCCATGTGACGTCGGAAGTACTCGCGGCTGATCAGGTCATCACCATCCAACGTGCAAGCATGAATACCGCGCGCGCGCGCCAGGCCGAGATTCCGGGCGAGTGCAGCATCCCCCACGGCAGCCTCGATGATGAGCTCATCGCCCTCCAGATCGGGATGGTTGCGTACGATCGCCGTGGTCTCTGTATCTGCATTGTCCAGTACAAGCACGACTTCCACGTCGATCCCCGCCTGGCGGGCGTCCGCACGCGACTTCAGATAGCTGCACAGTGCCGCGTGGGCAAACAGGCCCTCCTTGTGGAAGGTGACTACAACACTCAGGCCCGGTGCCATGGGCTCACCTCCGCCGGAGCAGCGAGGTCAGCGCACTCAGCATCACTCGCACCATGCGCTTCATCGGCAAGCGTTCCAGTGCCTCGGCCAGCCGGGACATCTCCGCCGCAAGCGATTCGGCCGGTAGGCACGGCTGCGGCGCGTTCCCCATGACCACGCCGGTCGCTGCCGCCAGCGTGCGTGCGGACGCCTCCAAGCGTGCATGCACCGCCTGCTGCCGGGCGTAGAGATCCAACAGGTCCGCGTTCTCCGCCTGGGCCTGGCGAAGCTCACCCTGCAATGCCGATTGCCTGGCCTCCGCGTGCTGGTGCGCCAGGTGGAAGGCCGCACGAATACCTGCAATCTCCTTGTCCAGGAGATTCTTCTGCAACCGGGCTGCCTCGATCACCTGCCGTGATTGCTCCAGTGCCGCCGTCAACTGATGATACTGGCCATCCAGCCAATCCTTCGAATCCTGCAATTGCTCCAGCCACAGCTTGGAGTGTTGCAGCTGGCTGCGGAGCTCGTGCAACTGCGTCCGCCAGGAACGGTTGCTCCATTGCCAGGCAAGGCCGGGCCGCAGCGGGACTTCAGCTGTCAAGCGCAGCGCCGATGCGAGGCAGCCCGCCTCGTCCATGACTGCCGCAAGTTCCGGAAGCGCAAATGTTTCAGGCGCATCGGCATTGCCGACCACCTCTCTCCAAAGAGATTGAGCAGACAACCGACGCGCCTCATCCAGCCCGCGCGCCCATGCCTCGCGAGCGGCCGCCACATCGCCCTGGCCGAATCGTATCCAGCCCAGGCGCACAGCCGCAGCAGTGGTTTTGGTTCCCAGCAATGGGCTGAATTGCAGTACATCGAATGCGAGGACGCGCGTGTAGCAGTCTGCTGCCAATGACAGCTCGCCATCTGCTTGATGGAGGAGCGCAGCGGCGAAGGCCAGTGAGACCTGCCAGCGCAACACTGTCGGGTTGGCAACGGGCAGGTCCATGTAGCGCTTGGCAGCAGCAAGCAACGCATCTCGCCTGTCGCCACCCGATGCGGTGGTGTCATACAGAAGCACGCAGAGCGCAGCACCATAGTCGGCAGACGTATCAGGGCACTCGCGGAGCACCCTGTCAGCCAGCTGCCTGCGCAGGCCTGCAGATTCCAGGCGGAGCCCCATTGCGACGATCAGGCGGACCAGGCTCGCATCGAGGTAGTCACGCTGGAATGCGATGATGTTCGGCGCCTGCAAGGAGGCATCGCGAATGACGCCATGTCCATTGATCTTGACCGCCATCAACACCAGCGCGTCCGCCGTTGCGGTAATGGTTGGATCCAGGAGCAGGTGATCGTCAGCATCGCGCGGAACTTCCACGAACTGGGATAGACCTGCCGGATGATTCAGACCTTGCCACCATGCACGATCGATGGCGAGGCCCTGTTGTTCCATCGCGTCCATCAGCGCACGAGCTTGGGCGCTGCGTCCATCGTGAAGCGGGATTGCCACGACCAGGCGGCCACTACGTGCCAACACCGCCTGCACGTGCTGTAACCAAACACTCAAGTCCGAATGCTCGTGACCCAAGCTGGTGATCACCACATCGACCGGCTGTGCGTTCTGTCGCCATGCCGAAGGCTCCAGCCATTCCACGCCTGGTTCCAGTTCCAGCTCCAGTGCAGGCTCCATGACCACGCCGAGCCAGCGACAGCGTGAATGCTGCTGCACGATGCGCCAGAGGCCGCGATCGCCGGCGTCCGTCGCGATCACCGCATCACCAGGCCGCACCAGTGCGGCGGCCAAGCCATGGTAGCTGGCCTGAAGGTCGACGCTTGGCTGCAAGGAATGCACGCCTTCCCGGCTGAGGGCCAGGACCGCTGCACCAGCAGGTGCACCTTCCAGTGCATAGGTGGCCGGGTGCATCTGCCAACCCTGTGCGACCGCCTGCTTGACCCAGCCGGACAGCTCCTGCGAGCACTCTGCCGGACCAATCAGCACCATCGAATCCAGCGTACAGTCAAGGGCGGACGAGCGTTCGACCGCATCACCTGCCCAAGCGATACCCAAGCTTCGACCAGGCAAACTAGAAGCTCCTTGTGCATCTTCCACGACGTTGCAGCCCGCGGCACGCAGCGGAGCCGCAATCGCAGCCAGTTCCTGTCCTCGCAGGCAGACTCGGCTGGGGCCGACCGCTCGCAGGCAGTATCCGGCCAGATCTTCTGCCAGTTGGGCATCCAACGTGGCAGCGGCAACGCATGGAGAGGAGTCACTCATCGTCGCGGTTATCCGTTGCCACCGGCGTGCGATGCGGCGTCGGTGGACAGTCGTCGAACCTCGGCCGACAACGCATGATACTGCGTATCCAGCCATTGCCGGGCGGCTTCAAGTTCCGCAGTGTACTTCTCAAGCTCGTTGATGCGCTGCATGTGCTCGTGGTACTTGCCGTCCAGCCACTGCTTGGCATCCATCAACTGGCGCACCTCACGGGACCCCAGATTGATCTGTTCGGCTCCATCGCCGGGACCCGAAGTAATCGCTCGGTCATCTTCGTCCGATGGCAGGACAGTCGATGTACCGAGCAATTCCGCCATGACCAGCGGATGCGACTCAAGCAACCTCTGCAATGCACCCGGGCTCGCCGGAGTATCGTCGGTCATACGTTCGGAGGCGAGGTGCAATAGCCCCGCCGCTCTAGCGTCATCGGCACCAGAGGCCAGCGCTTCGCGAGCAGCTGTCCGCACGTGTTGCCAATGGACTCGAGCCTGCTCGTCATTCCCATCGACCACGTTCAGAATCGCAGACAGTGCGTGGGACGCCCCCCGCAACAACGCATCTTCGCCACCGTGCATTGCATCGAGCCGGTCCAGTGCATCGCCACGGCGACCCTCTGCAATCAGGACCTGAATTTCCTGCAAAGGACAGGAGACACCTTCGGAGAAAGCACCCGCCTTGCGCGCCAACACCAGCAACCATTCGCCATCGCACACGGGACCCTGGAGAGGGTCGATCTCCAGCATCGAGCGCGCAACAAGGTGGCGTTTCTGACCACCACCGGCATCCTGCAGCCACGCCTTCTCGATCTCGAAACCATTGCGTTCGAACTGCGCCACCAGCCGCGGCCAGTCATAAACATGGAAGTGGAACGGGTTGGGATCTTCGCCGGTCTCGTCCGACCAGTCATTGGGTACGCTGGCGTACACGCGCCCACGTGCAGACAACACTCGGTGCAGCTCGGACAACAACCGATCCGGCTCCGGCAGATGCTCCAGGGTTTCCACGGATACCGCGAAATCAGCAGACCCGTCGGCCATTTCGGTCAGATCCTGTGCATCCCCCACCACGAACGTAGTTGGCACAGGCGAAACCGGTGCGAAATTGGCGTTGGCATAGTCCACCGCATACTCGCTGGCATCAAGGCCGATGAACGAGGCGGCATGACTGTTGTGCGCCAACTGATAGGAGCCGTAGCCCAGTCCACAGGCCACGTCGACAACCCGGTCCCCGGGGCGGATGAACTGTGCTGCCTGCGCGTACCGCGTCATGTGCGCGTCAGACCGGCGCCCGGGTTCACGCGTCATGTCGGTGTGCAGATCCCGTTCTTCTTCGAGCGCCTTCAGCGGGTAGACCGCCGAAGCAGCAGCAGGCACACGTTCGAAGGCGATCATCAGCAAGCCGGTGACTCGATCCAGCTCACCATAAGGCGCCACCCGCTCATTGAGTGGATGCTTCCGCCACTCCGCCTTGATGATTGCCGCTTCCCAGGCAGCACGACTGGAAGTGGAGGCAGCATCACCCACAATCACCAGGCAAACCGGTCCTGCGATGTCCGACAGCAGTGCTGAAATTCTCTCGCTCGCGTGGCCCACATCCCCCTGCTCAAGCACGATGACGCCCGACGCGGCGCCGTGACCGCCATCCTGCAGCGTCATGCCAGTCTGGCGAAGCCCCTGCAACAACGCCGAAGGTACGTCGCCGCGCAGTGCTACCGCGCCTGCAGGCAACCAGGAACGCAGCCGCTCAACTGCGACCCGCGCCGCAGCAGGCGTAAGGGCAGTGTTCGAAAGGGATGGGGTCATATCCATTGCAGTGCCTTCTTCGTTCAAGGGGTGGTGGCGACAGTTGCGTGCATGCGAAGGTCGCAGACGCCACCAAACGTGTATTCCTTCTGCCGCATCCCGACCTGGAAGAACGCAGCCTCGTCCCGCCAGTGCAGCATGCGCTGGGCACCGCCAAAACGCTCGAGCTCCTCGGAAACCGAAACCTGCACCTCGTAGAAATTGACACCCAGAGCGCAGTCGAATTCGAACCTCACAACAAACGGCTCATCGGCGGGGAACGTGGTCCCCCATACACCCGGTTGTTCACTGCCCTGCTCGGTCCATTGGCTGACATCCTGATTCAGGGTTCCCCATGAATAGAGCTTCACGCCTTCCTTGTTGCGCAGGCGGACATTGACGTTCAGTTTATCCATGGCCCGCGTCGGTCGCGCGGTGACCTCGATGATCGCGCGTTCGCGCGGAAGGAAGTACGCACATTCGTTGCCGTCGGTGTCCAGCACCCGCACATGTTCCACCACGCAGTCGAAGTCACCGAAGGACAGCTTGTCACTGCGCACCCCTAGCACAGGCGAACCGCCGTGCTCGGCAGGCTCGGCCACCGGGTCGGCATCCGACTGTGCCTCGATGGTTTGCCTGGCGTGCTGCAGGTGCTGGGCACTGATGGATGCGTAGTAATCGCGCTCATCGTCGTGCAGCTGCTTGCGGTACTCCAGCACGACCTCCGAAGACGGGCCGGCCACGCGCACGGTGCCGTCACGAAGCAGGATGGCATGGTCCGTGAGCGTACGGATCGACTCCTGATCGTGCGACACCAGCAGTAGCGTGCAGCCGTTTGCACGCAGCGCCTCCATCTGCTGGAAACAGCGCTTCTGGAACAGCGCATCACCCACCGCCAAGGCCTCATCGACAATCAGGATGTCGGGCTCCACCTGAGTCTGCACTGCAAACGCCAGTCGCAGCATCATGCCGCTGGAGTAGGTCCGCACCGGCTGGTCGATGAAGTTGCCGATGTCGGCGAAGGCGGCGATGGCATCGAAACGCTGCATCACCTCGCGCTCGGTCAGACCCAGGATCATGCCATTGAGAACGACGTTCTCACGCCCGGTGAAGTCTGGATTGAAGCCGCTGCCCAGTTCCAGCAACGCGGCGATACGGCCATTGACCTGCGCCGAGCCGGTGGTGGGGGCCAGTGTGCCGGCGATGATCTGCAGCAGTGTCGACTTGCCTGAACCATTGCGTCCGATGATGCCCACCGCGTCACCGCGCTTCACCTTCAGACTGACGTCGCGCAGCGCCCAGAATTCGCGCCCGCGCTGACGAGAGGGCCATTCCCCTTTGCCAGGCAGCACACGGCCAAGCCGGGGCAGGAGCATCTGCAGCAGGCGATCCGACGGCTTGTCGAAAATATTGAAGACCTTGCTGACATTCTCGATGTCGATAACCAGATTGTCAGACGACATCGGCGAAGGCCCTCCGGGTCCGCTGGAACCACCAGTAACCAAAGACATAGATCCCTGCCGACCAGCCCACCGCCCAGGCGTAGTGCCCCCAGTCAGGCAAGGTGCCGGTTACGATCAGCGCGCGGGTCTGCTCGACATAGATGGCCAGCGGACTGAGGCGCATCCAGTTGCCGATGGCCTCGGGAAAGATGATCGACGGATACAGCACGGGAGTAAGGTACTGCAGCACCCGCGCCAGCAACCCGGCGATCTGATCCACGTCGCGGAAGAACACGCCCAGGGAGGCGAACAAGTAGGTCACGCCCATGGTCAGGGCCAGCAATGGCACGATCAGGAGCGGCAGCAGCACGACCTGCCAATGCAGCCCGAAGCTGCTGAACAGCAGGAACGCCACCAGCGCCACCGTCGCCACACCTGCGTTGTACAGGGAAGACAGCACCACCACCGGCGGCAGCACCTCCAGCGGGAACACCACCTTCTTCACCAGATTCGGATTACTGAGCACCGCAGTGGGCGCACGCGTAAGCGACTCAGCGAAGAAGTTGTAGACGATCAATCCGATGAACAGCAGGACAGCGTAGTCAACCTTCGTATGGGTTTCGATGCCTTTCCACTTCGCACTGAAGATTGTGGAGAAGATGATCGTATAGATGGCCAGCATGATCAGCGGCACAAGCACGCCCCATAGCGCACCCAGCAGCGAATCCTTGTACTTCTTCTTGATGTCACGGCCGGTCAGGCTCAGCATCAATTCGATGCGCCGGCCCATCATGCGGTGGCAGCCTCCAGCGCCCGTTCCAGATCCACCTGCAGATCCCCCAGATCCTCCACGCCCACGCTCAGCCGCACCAGCGCATCACTGATCCCCAGCTGCTCCCGCCGCGCGACCGGAATCGAGGCATGCGTCATCACCGCCGGGTGGTTCACCAGGCTTTCCACGCCGCCCAGCGATTCGGCCAGGGTGAACAGTTCGGTCTTCTCGCAGAAGCGCTTGGCCGCCTCGAAACCGCCCTTGAGCACGATCGAAACGATGCCACCGTAACCGGCCATCTGCTTGCCGGCCAGCTCATGCTGCGGGTGCGACGGCAGGCCCGGGTAGATCACTTTTTCCACGGCCGGGTGCTTCTCCAGCCACTGCGCCAGGGCCAGCGCGTTGGCGCAGTGCGCCTTCATGCGCAGCGGCAGGGTCTTCAGGCCGCGCAGGGCCAGGAAGCTGTCGAACGGGCCCTGCACGCCACCCACCGAGTTCTGCAGGAAGGCCATCTGCTCGGCCAGTTCAGCGTTGTCGCCGACCACGACCATGCCACCGACCATGTCCGAATGACCGTTGAGGTACTTGGTGGCCGAATGCAGGACCAGGTCCGCACCCAGTCCCAGCGGACGCTGCAGCATCGGCGAGGCGAAGGTGTTGTCGACCACCACGATCAGGCCATGGCGCTTGGCAATGGCGGCCACAGCGGCGATGTCCACGATCTTCAGCATCGGGTTGGTCGGGGTCTCGATCCAGACCATCTTCGTCTTCGACGTGATGGCGGCCTCGAACGCGGCCAGATCGGTCAGGTCGACGAAGCTGAAGTCCAGCCCGGCAGTGCGCCGACGCACGCGCTCGAACAGCCGGAAGCTGCCGCCGTAGATATCGTCCATCGCCACCACATGGCTGTCGGCGTCCAGCAGCTCGATCACGGTCGAGCTGGCCGCCATGCCCGAAGCAAAGGCGAAGCCACGGGTGCCACCTTCCAGCGAGGCCACACAGCGCTCGTAGGCGAAGCGGGTCGGGTTGTGGGTACGCGAGTACTCGAAGCCCTGATGCTCGCCCGGGCTGGACTGGGCGTAGGTCGAGGTCGCGTAGATCGGCGGCATCACCGCGCCGGTGCTGGGGTCGGGCGACTGGCCACCGTGGATGGCCAGGGTAGCCAGGGCCAGGGCGCGATCCTGGGAAGTTGCGTTGGACATGTTCTTTCCTGAGGGGCGCCGACGCACGGCGCCATCGAAGGTGCGGAAGTCTACCAGCGCGGCCTTAACGACCTTTGACGCGGATAAACCAGGATTCAGCAGTGAACGTCTGCGATCAGCGGTTTACTGCACACGCCGACGCAGATAGTTCAGCAGGTCGATACGGGTGATCAGGCCCAGGAAAGTGTCGCCGTCCATCACGATCGCCACCTGGCCGCGGTCGAACACCGGCAGCAGCGCTTCGATCGGCGACTTCACGTCCAACCGGTCCAGCTTGCTGACCATCGCGGTGGCCACCGGGTCGCGGAAGCGGGCCTCATCGCCGTAGACATGCAGCAGCACGTCGCTTTCATCCACGATGCCGACCAGCTGGTCGCCGTCCATCACCGGCAGCTGCGACACGTCGTACAGCTTCATGCGCTGGTAGGCGGTGGTCAGCAGGTCGTTCGGGCCGATCACCACGGTGTCGCGCTGGCCGTACGGGCGCAGGATCAGGTCGCGCAGGTCGCCGTGCTGCGGGCGCTGCAGGAAACCGTTGTCCAGCATCCAGTAGTCGTTGTACATCTTCGACAGGTACTTGTTGCCGGTATCCGGCACCAGCACCAGCACCTTCTTCGGCGTGGTCTGCTCCTTGCAGTACTTCAGGCCGGCGGCCAGCAGGGTGCCTGTGGACGAGCCACCGAGGATGCCTTCCTTGCCCAGCAGTTCGCGTGCGGTGTGGAAGCTCTCGGCGTCGCTGATGGCGTACGCCTTCTTGACCCGGCTGAAATCGGAGATGGATGGCAGGAAGTCCTCACCGATGCCTTCTACCAGCCAGCTGCCCGACTTGTCGTTCAGATTGCCGTCGTTGATGTACTCGGCCAGGATCGAACCGACCGGGTCGGCCAGCACCAGCTCGGTCTTCGGCGACAGCTTGGCGAAGGCGCGCGACAGGCCGGTCATGGTGCCGGAGCTGCCGCAGCCGAACACGATGGCGTCGAGGTCGCCGCCCATCTGCTCGAGTATTTCCGGGCCGGTACCGAATTCATGCGCGGCCGGATTGTCCGGGTTGCCGAACTGGTTGATGAAGTAGGCGCCCGGGGTCTGCTCGGCGATGGTCTTGGCCAGGTCCTGGTAGTACTCCGGATGGCCCTTGGCCACGTCCGAGCGCGTCAGGCGCACTTCGGCGCCCATCGCTTTCAGATTGAAGATCTTTTCCCGGCTCATCTTGTCGGGAACGACCAGAATGAGCTTATAGCCCTTCTGCTGGGCCACCAGCGCCAGGCCCAGGCCGGTGTTGCCAGCCGTGCCCTCGACCAGGGTGGCACCGGGCTTCAGGTCGCCGCGCTTTTCCGCCGCCTCGATCATCGACAGTCCGATGCGATCCTTGATCGATCCGCCCGGGTTGGCGCTCTCCAGCTTCAGGTAGAGCTCGCAGACGCCGGTGTCCAGGCGCTGGGCCTTGACGATCGGGGTCTGGCCGATGAGTTCGAGGACGGAAGAATGGATGGGCATTCGGAGGACTTTCGGTTCGCGCCGCACAGGGCCGGACCGATGATTATCCGACGGATGGCGATGAAAGTCAGGTCGGCAGGGCCGCTGTCCGTCCACCGTAAAAAAGAGATGCGGACGGCCCCGGATCGACGAGGAGACCGGTACCGCCCGCATCGGTGAGCTGTGCCTGCAGGCCAAGGCACCACGGCCTGTGGTGCCTTGGCGCGGCCGCCTCATCGGCGGTGCCGCGATGCCGGGGCAGGAGCGCCCGGCGGGGCCATCTATGGCCGGGTCACGCCGATCCGGACGCGACGGGGTGCGTCAAAGCGTGGGGGACGTCGTTGCGAGCGGTGTTTCGTACATTCGCAGAAGTCGTTGCTTGGCCAGCAGCTTCTCGCGCTTCATGCGACCCAGGGTGACATCATCGATCGGGAGTACACCCAACTCCGCGTCCATGCACTTCTTGTTCAACTTGCGGTGCTGGTCATGGAGTGCCCTGAACTCCGGATCGCGCGCGCGACGGGCGTCGATCTCGCTCTGGGGCTGATCTTCAAACATGATGGACCTCCTTCGACAGATACACGAACGCCCCGGCCGCAAGGCACGGGGCGTTGTTCATGGAGGAGCGCCGGTCGATACCCACCTGGACGCCTGCAACGACCTGCGGCACTGGCCTGCGCACGTCGATCTGCTGCGGTTCGCGCCCTGTTTGCATCGGCCCGGCCCTCCCATCGTCCGGTCCGCGGCATTGCGTCCCGGACGATTGACCCTACGCCTGCTCAAGGCGGGGTACAAGACCCCTGCGGCAAAAAGACCGAACCCCGCCGGGGCGGGGTTCAGGCTGAATGCTCATCGCAACGAAAAACAAACAATATCAAACAATTACGGGGCGATGATGACCTCGGCCGAGCGTGCCCGGGTGGACGCCGCCTTCTTGCCGCTGAGCTGGATCCGGTTGCTGGCGACACCGGCCGCGACCAGGGCATCACGCAGCGCTTCGGCGCGTTTCTGGCCGACGCCGTTGGCACTGTCGTAGGCCTCGATGCGCAGGCGGCCCTTCTTGCCGATGTTCAGGTACTCGGCCAGTGCCTTGGCCTGGTTGCGGGCGCCACCGGACAGGCTGGAGGCGCCGGCGGCGAATGCGTCACCATTGAAGGTGAAGACTTCGCCACGGCCATCGAACTTCGAGCCCGGCAGCTTCTGCCCGGATACCAGCTCGGCTTCCTCGCGGGCCAGCTTGGCGGCGTTCTGCTGGGCGGCGCTGAGGCGCTGCTGCTGCTTGCCGGCCACACTGGTCAGGGCATTCTCGGCGTCCTGGCGGGCCAGGGTCTCGGCCTCGGCGGCCTGGCGCAGGCGCTCAGCCTCCTCGGCCTGCATCTGCGCCTGCATGCGCAGCTGCTCGGCCTCCTGGCGGGCACGGGCGGCATCGCGCCGGCTGGCCTCGATCAGCAGATCACTACGGGTGCGCTCGAGGCGATCGACCTCACGCGCGGCCAGTGCGGCACGCACGGCAGTCTCGGCAATCTCCACCCGGCGCTCGGCCAGGTAGGTGGCCAGCTCCTGGTCGCGGCGCTTGGCCTTGTCCAGGGTGGCGATGGCTTGCTGGGCCTGCATGCGCTCGAAGGCGCCCAGCTCAGCCGTGTCGGGATTGGCCTGGATGGCCATCAGGCGCTGGCTCAGCTGCGCCACCATCGGGTTGTCGGCGGCCAGGGCCAGGGTCGGCAGCGCCAGCAGCGCAGCCAGGGTTGTGGCAGTCATCGGCTTCACCGGCGGTCCTCCCCGGTCGACAGCTGGCGTTGCAGCTGGTTGACCTCGTTGCGGCGCAGCTGCAGCTGCGCGGTGACGGTGGCTTCCTCGCTGCGGGCGCGGGCCAGGTCGGCATCGGCAGCGGCGCGCAGGGCGATCGCCGGGGCGTTCTTGCGCTCGCGGCGGTCGCCGGCAGCACGCTGGGCCTGTTCCAGCCCCTGCCGGGCCAGCCCGATCAGGTCCGGGGCGTACTGGTCGGCGTCGGCCTGGGTGGCCTTGTCGACCGCCTGCCGGGCCTGGGCCAGTTCCAGTGCGCCGTCCTGCGCCCAGGCGGGGGCAGACAGTGCGAATGCAAACGCCATCACATACAGGCCATGGCGCATTCGTGCGAAGCTAAGTCGTTTCATTGGGGAGGCCGTACCGGTTGTCGGTTCACGGCCATTGTCGTCAAGCCGACACCGTGCTGGCAACGGGCGTCGGCCGTTTCGTTGGGGAAAATTCGCAATGGATATCGGCTACTTCCTGAAGCTGATGACCGAAAAGAACGCTTCGGACATGTTCCTGACCACCGGAGCACCGGTCTACATCAAGATCGAGGGGAAGCTTTATCCGCTGGGCAACACCGGCCTGCCGCCGGGCATGGTCAAGAAGATCGCCTACTCGCTGATGGACGAAGGCCAGGTGCCGCAGTTCGAGCGCGAGCTGGAGCTCAACATGGCCATCGCCCTGCCCGATGCCGGGCGCTTCCGCGTCAACGTGTTCAAGCAGCGCGGCGAGGTGGGCATGGTCATCCGCGCCATCCGCAGCCGCATCCCGAGCATCGAAGAGCTGAACCTGCCGCAGGTGCTGAAGGACGTGATCATGACCCCGCGCGGGCTGGTGCTGGTGGTGGGGTCCACCGGTTCCGGCAAGTCCACCTCGCTGGCGTC
This sequence comes from Stenotrophomonas sp. SMYL11, assembly GCF_036320005.1. Classification (NCBI taxonomy): domain Bacteria; kingdom Pseudomonadati; phylum Pseudomonadota; class Gammaproteobacteria; order Lysobacterales; family Lysobacteraceae; genus Stenotrophomonas; species Stenotrophomonas sp. SMYL11. The sequence goes on along the minus strand of NZ_JAWIRS010000016.1, from coordinate 8,156 downwards.
GATGATCGACCACCGCAACAGCACCACCACCGGTCACATCCTCACCATCGAGGACCCGATCGAGTACCTGCACAAGCACAAGATGTCGATCGTCAACCAGCGCGAGGTCGGGCTGGACACCCATGCCTTCCACAACGCGCTGAAGAACGCGATGCGTGAAGCGCCGGACGTGATCCTGATCGGCGAGATCCTGGACGCGGAAACGATGGAGGCCGCCATCGCTTTCGCCGAGACCGGCCACCTGTGCCTGGCCACCCTGCACTCCAACAATGCCGACCAGACCATCGAGCGCATCCTCAACTTCTTCCCGGAAAGCGCGCACAAGAACGTGCTGATGAACCTGGCGCTGAACCTGCGTGCGGTGATCAGCCAGCGCCTGGTGAAGAACAAGGAGGGCCGTCGCCTGCCAGCCACCGAGGTGCTGATCAACACGCCGATGATCCGTGACCTGCTGCGCCGCGGCCAGGTGCACGAGATCAAGGCGGCGATGGAAGGCTCGCTGGAGGAAGGCATGGAGAGTTTCGACCAGTGCCTGTTCCGTCTGGCCAAGGCGGGCATCATCGAGCAGGAGGAAGCGCTGCGCGCGGCCGACTCGCGCGATGGCCTGGCCCTGAAGTTCCGCCTGTCCGAAGGCAGCAGTGGCGAGCACGACCCGTACGCGGATTTCTCGGCCGGGCAGCCAAGCATCACTCACGGGTTCTGAGTGCACGAAAAAGGGGACGGAGGGGATCAAGTCGTATATGCACTTACGACGTAATCCCCTCCGTCCCCTTTTTCTGAAGCGTTCAGGGGCGGTCTCATCCATTGAGACCCCTCATCCGTAGGTTTCCTCAATGGAAACCATCCGCAAGCTGGCCATCCTGGCCGATGCCGCCAAATACGACGCCTCCTGCGCCTCCAGCGGCTCGGGCAAGCGCGATTCACGCGCCAGTGGCGGCATCGGCAGCACTGAGGGTATGGGCATCTGCCACAGCTACACGCCCGATGGCCGCTGCGTGTCCCTGCTGAAGATCCTGCTGACCAACTTCTGCGTGTACGACTGCGCGTACTGCGTGAACCGTTTTTCCAGCAACGTACCGCGCGCGCGCTTCAGCGTGGAAGAAGTGGTCTCGCTGACCCTGGATTTCTACAAGCGCAACTACATCGAAGGGCTGTTCCTTTCCAGCGGCATCATCCGCAACGCCGACTACACCATGGAACGCATGGTGGAAGTGGCCCGGCAGCTGCGCGAGGAGCATCGCTTCGCCGGTTACATCCACCTGAAGACCATTCCCGAGGCATCGCCGGAACTGCTGGCCAGTGCAGGGCGCTACGCCGACCGCCTGTCGATCAACGTCGAACTGCCCACCGAAGCGGGACTGAGTGCCTTGGCGCCGGAGAAGACGGTGCATTCGATACGCGGCGCGATGGGCGAACTACGCTGGCGCATCGAGGAAGCCAAGGAGGCGCGCAAAGCCCCCGCAGCGGTGGCGCCGAGGGCCAGCCGCAGTCCACGCCCTCCCCGTTTCGCACCAGCCGGGCAGAGCACGCAGATGATCGTCGGCGCGGACGGGGCCAACGACCAACAGATCCTGGCCAGCGCCGATGCGCTGTACGGCAACTACCGCATGCGCCGGGTGTACTACTCCGCGTTCAGCCCGATTCCGGACGCCAGCCGGCAGCTGCCACTGCAACCGCCTCCGCTGCAGCGCGAACATCGCCTCTACCAGGCCGACTGGTTGCTGCGCTTCTACGGGTATGGCGTGGATGAGATTACCGATACCACCCAGGACGGCATGCTCGACCTGGATATCGACCCGAAAATGGCTTGGGCGATCCGTCACCCCGAGCGCTTTCCCGTGGATCTCAACCGCGCGCCGAAGGAAATGCTGCTTCGCGTACCCGGGCTGGGCGTGCGCAACGTGAAACGGGTGCTGATGGCACGCCGCCACGGTCGCCTGCGGGTTGCCGATGTAGCACGCCTGAAGGCACCGATGAGCAAACTGCTTCCGTTTGTGCAGCTGGCTGACCACCATCCACGCAAATCGCTGGACGATCCGGCGGCGCTGCGCGCGCAGTTGGCCCCACCGCCTCGTCAGGGATCGCTGTTTGATGCAACGCCCGCCGCCTGACGCGCAGCGCTGGTCGCTGCGGGTGGACCCGCAGTGGTCGCTGCAGGCCTGGCGCGATGCTGCGCGCGAAGCGTTGCTGCGAGGCGTGGCCCCGCCTCAGCTGGACTGGCTGGAAGGGAGCGAAACGTCGTTGCTGGATGCGCCGGCCGTGCAGCGGGCGCCGATGCTGGCTGATGCCAGTGCACCCAACGTGCCCCGCGATTTCCTGGAACTGGCGGCCACCTGCCTGTGCCATCGCGACCCCCAGCGACTGGCCTTGCTGTATCGCCTGCTGTGGCGCATCGTCCATGGCGAGCGTTCGGTGCTGAGCAACCCCGCCGACGCCGATGTCCTGCGCGCAACGGCGCTCGCCCAGGCCGTCCGCCGTGACACGCACAAGATGAAGGCATTCGTGCGCTTCCGCGAGGTGCCTGGCCAGCCTGATGCGTTCATCGCCTGGTTTGAGCCACAGCACCACATTGTCGACCGGGTCGCGCCCTTCTTCGCACGCCGCTTCACCGGCATGCGCTGGGCGATCCTCACGCCTTCGCGCAGCGTCGCATGGGATGGGCAGGCGCTTGCCTTCGGCCCCGGCGCACGGCGCGAGGATGCCCCGGCCGAGGATGCGCGCGAATCACTGTGGCAGACCTACTACGCCAACATCTTCAATCCGGCGCGACTCAATACACGGATGATGATGCAGGAGATGCCTGCAAAGTACTGGCGCCACCTGCCGGAGGCCCAGCTGCTGCCACGCCTGGTGCGCGATGCGGCCGACCGCGTGCAGGAAATGCACGACCGTCCCGCGCAGGCACCGCAGCGCAGGATCCCCTTGCGTGCAGGTGTTGCGATGCCAGCAACGGATGCCTTCAGTCTGGAGAATCTACGCGGACAGGCCAGCACCTGCCGCCAGTGCCCGCTGTGGGAGCAGTCCACGCAGACCGTGTTCGGGCAGGGGCCTGCAGACGCCCGCATGATGCTGGTCGGGGAACAACCTGGCGACACCGAGGATCTGCGCGGACAGCCGTTCATGGGTCCTGCCGGTCAGCTACTGGACCGTGCGCTGGCCGAATTGGGAATCGATCGCGCGGCACTGTACCTCACCAACGCCGTGAAGCACTTCCATCATGAACGGCGTGGCAAGGTGCGACTGCACAAGCGACCGGAAAGCCGGCACATCCAGGCCTGCCGCCCCTGGCTGATGGGTGAGATCGCGCGCGTGCGGCCCCAGGTGATCGTGTGCCTCGGCGCGACAGCGGCAGCCTCGGTATTCGGCCGTGATTTCGACCTCTCACGCGACCGCGGGCGCTGGCACACCCTCGAGGACGGTACCCGCGGCTATGCCACGGTGCACCCGGCATGGGTGTTGCGGCAGACCGACGATGCGCGCCGCGAGGACGCCTACCGGCTGTTCCGCGATGATCTGGCCCGATTGCAACAAAAAGGGGACGGAGGGGATTAAGTCGTAAGTGCACAAACGACTTAATCCCCTCCGCCCCCTCTACTTTCAGGCGGCGTCGGGCTGGTTTTCCGGGCGCGCGCGCTCGAACGCGTCCAGCGCTAGGCAGGCGGCCTCAATGCGGCGCAGGGTCGGGTACGGCGCCAGATCCAGGCCGAAGCGGTGTGCGTTGTACAGCTGCGGCAGCAGGCAGATGTCGGCCAGGCCGGGGTGGTCACCGTGGCAGAAGGTGCCCGTAGCGCTGCTGTCGGCGAGCATTGCCTCCATGGCAACGAAGCCCTCGGCCATCCAGTGCAGGGTCCACTGCGTGCGGGCGTCGGCCGGCAGCTGCAGGGTGCGTTCCAGGTACTGCATCACCCGAAGGTTGTTGATCGGATGGATGTCGCAGGCCACCAGCTGGGCCAGCGCACGCACCCGCGCACGGCCGGCGGCATCGGCCGGCAGCAACGGTACCTGCGGGAAGCGCTCATCCAGATACTCGAGGATCGCCAGTGACTGGGTCAGCGCATGCCCGTCGTGCAGCAGGGTGGGCACCAGCTGCTGCGGATTGAGCGCGCGATAGGCGTCAAGGTGCTGCTCGCCACCGTCGCGCACCAGGTGCACCGGCCGGGCTTCCCAGGCCAGGCCCTTCAGCTCCAGGCCGACGCGCACGCGGTAGGCGGCGCTGGATCGCCAGTAGGTGTACAGCACGATGCCGTCGTCGACCGGGATCTCCATCGCCGCCTCCCTGCTCAGGGCCTGGTCGCCTGTTCGATGCGCTGCTCGATCGCACCGAAGATGCTGTTGCCGGCGGCATCGAGCATCTCGATGCGGACCACGTCCCCGAACGACATGAACGGCGTACTCGGCTTGCCGTCGCGCAGGGTTTCGACCACGCGCTGCTCGGCGAAGCAGGAGGCACCCTTGCTGGTGTCTTCGTTGGCGATGGTGCCCGAGCCAACGATGGTACCGGCGCTGAGCGGACGGGTCTTGGCCGCATGCGCGACCAGCTGGGCGAAGTTGAACTGCATGTCCACGCCCGCTTCCGGCGCACCGAACCACTGGCCGTTGATGTGGGTCAGCATCGGCAGGTGCACCTTGCTGTCCTGCCACGCGGCGCCCAGCTCATCGGGGGTGACGAACACAGGCGACAGCGCCGAGCGCGGCTTGGACTGCAGGAAGCCGAAGCCCTTGGCCAGCTCGCCCGGAATCAGGTTGCGCAGCGAGACATCGTTGACCAGGCCGACCAGCTGGATATGGCGCGCGGCCTGTTCCGGGGTGGCGGCCATCGGCACGTCGTCGGTGATCACCACGATCTCTGCTTCCAGGTCGATGCCGTAGTCCTCGCTGACCACCTTGACCGCGTCGCGCGGACCGTAGAAACCGGCGCTGGTCGCCTGGTACATCAGCGGGTCGGTGTAGAAGCTCTCCGGCACCTCGGCGCCACGGGCGCGGCGCACGCGCTCGACATGCGGCAGGTAGGCGCTGCCATCGACGAACTCATAGGCGCGCGGCATCGGCGCGGCCAGCGCCTGCGGGTCCAGGTCGAACACGCCATCGGCGTCGCCCGCGTTGAGCGATTCGTACAGGGCGTTCAGGCGCGGCGCGATGTGGCTCCAGTCCTCCAGGGCCTGCTGCAGGGTGGCGGCAATGCCGGTGGCGCGCACGCCGTGGCGCAGGTCACGCGAGGCGACGATCAGGGTGCCGTCGCGGCCGCCTTCCTTCAAAGAACCAAGCTTCATGGGTGGGTGTCCGGAGTCGTGGGCAAACAAGTTTCAAGTGTAATCAAATCTGTGGCGACGCCAAGCTGCAGCGCGGCATCGGCCCACCCTACCGCAGGAGGGGGGTTCGGCAGGGCTGCGCCCTGCACCTGCTTCAAGCCAGGGCAACAGCCTAAGCAACAGCAACAGCGGGCATTCCGTGGGATGGCGGGGCACTGTGGGTTTGCGGGGACGCCGTTAACCCGTCCATGGGGGCTTGGTCGCGGCATCCATGCCGCTCACACCCCGAAAACCCACAGTACCCCGCCTTCGACAGTTGGCCGGTGGCCAGTAGATCCACGCCATGCGTGGATGAAATCTGTCAGATATCGAATGAATTCATCCGTGTCGACCAAGGTCGACACCTACCAGAGCGGACGCTGTCCCAACAGCTCGCGGCCAACTGTCGAAGGCGGGGTGGGGCCGGTTGCGGGGGCGTGAGCGCCATGGATGGCGCGACCGAGGCTACATGGACGTATTCACGCCGTCCCCCGCAACCGGACCCACCCCGCCAACCCCCAGGAAGCCAGCTTTTGCTGTTGCTTCGGCTTCGGCTTCGGCTTCAGCCTCTGCGGGTGCAGGGCGCAGCCCTGCAGAGAGCCCCCCTACCTGAACAGGCCTTTTTGCGTGAAGTCTCAAACTTCGTTTAGACTTGCAGGGTCTGCAGCGGCCGTCCGTTTCCCTCCGGGACCGCCGGCGACCTGGGTCCGCCCTCTTCGCCCGCCCCCACTCCGACGCCGTTCGTCACGCATTCCAGCCTGCGCTTCGCGCCGGCTGCACCCAATTCTCGCAGCGCGGTTCACGGGAACGCTCCGAGTCAGCCGATCAGTTTGATCTGCCCCCGTCTGTCCGTTCGGACAGGCGTTTCTTGTACTTGGAGCAATCTCAATGTCTTTTGAATCGCTGGGCCTGGCGCCCTTCCTGCTGCGTGCGCTTGCCGAGCAGGGCTACGAAAACCCGACCCCGATCCAGCAGCAGGCGATCCCGCTGGCGCTGGCCGGTCGCGACCTGCTGGCCGGTGCACAGACCGGTACCGGCAAGACCGCCGCGTTCGGCCTGCCGCTGCTGCAGCACCTGGGCACCGCCTCGCAGGAAGTCCGCAGCGGCCCGCGCAGGCCGCGCGCGCTGATCCTGGCCCCGACCCGCGAGCTGGCCACCCAGGTGCATGACAGCCTGCGCGGCTACAGCAAGTACCTGCGCATTCCCAGCGCCTGCATCTACGGCGGCGTCGGCATGGGCAACCAGCTGGACATCCTGCGCCGCGGCGTCGACCTGCTGGTCGCCTGCCCGGGCCGCCTGATCGACCACCTGGAGCGTCGCAGCATCGACCTGTCCGGCATTGAGCTGCTGGTGCTGGACGAAGCCGACCGCATGCTCGACATGGGCTTCCTGCCGTCGATCAAGCGCATCCTGGCCAAGCTGCCGAAGCAGAACCGCCAGACCCTGCTGTTCTCGGCCACCTTCGAGGACAACATCCGCCAGCTGGCGCTGGAGTTCATGCGCAACCCGGAACAGATCCAGGTGACGCCGAAGAACACCGTGGCCGAAACCATCACCCATCGCGTGCACCCGGTCGATGCCGGCCGCAAGCGCGACCTGCTGCTGCACCTGCTGGCGCAGGACAGCCGCGAGCAGACCCTGGTGTTCGCCCGCACCAAGCACGGCAGCGACAAGCTGGCCACGTTCCTGGAAAAGTCGGGCATCAAGACCGCGGCAATCCACGGCAACAAGAGCCAGGGCCAGCGCCTGCGTGCGCTGGGCGATTTCAAGGCCGGCCGTGTGACCGTGCTGGTGGCCACCGACATCGCCGCGCGCGGCATCGACATCAACGAGCTGCCGAAGGTGATCAACTTCGACCTGCCGATGGTGGCCGAGGACTACGTGCACCGCATCGGCCGCACCGGCCGCAACGGCGCGACCGGCCAGGCGATCTCGCTGGTGGCGCAGGATGAAGTGAAGCTGCTGCGCGCGATCGTGCGCCTGCTGGGCCGCGACATGGACATCCGCGATGTGCCGGGCTTCGAGCTGCAGACGCCGATCCGCTGGGGCAACAGTGCGCCGGGCAAGGCCGAGCACGATACCGGCGAGCGCGCACCGCGCAAGAGCCACGCGCGCCGTCCACACGGCGATGCGCCACGCCATGCGCATGCGGGCCCGAAGAAGGCCGGTGGCGGCCGTCGCGAGGGCGGTGGCAATGGCCAGCAGCGTGCAGGTGCCGGCCAGGGCCAGCGCCGTGGCGGTGGTGGCAATGGTGGCGGCCGTGGTCGTGGCCAGGGTGGCGGCGGTGGTCGCGCTGGCTGATCCCAGCTGACATCGAGGGTGCTTCCCGCTGCGCGGGGGCTATCGAGGGACGGCGCTGACGCGCCGTCCTTTTTTGTTGCGGGCTACCGGGTGATAAAGCACGCGGTGGCAGTACCGAGGGCGAATGGGCATGGGGGCAGCGCAGAACCGTTGGCGCCATCCATGGCGCCAACGGTTCTGCGCTGCCCCCATGCCCATCCGCTTCAAGCATTGCCTGCGCCTTCTTCTCCCGCCGGGTAGCCAGGAGAAGAAAGATCAAATTCAAATTTTCAAAGGCAAAAGCCGAAGTCGCAATTCCTGGCTTTGCTTTTGCTTTTGTATTTGCCCTTGCTCCCGCCTTGGGGTCTGATGCGTCCGCGCCCGCAGGAAACTGTCATGGGAGGCAGGGGGCCTCAGCCAGGACCGTTGGCGCCAAGGATGGCGCCATCGAGCCCCCAGGGTGAAGTGACCCCCGAGACTTGGACGGGGTCACGCGGCCGATTGGGCCTGCTCCCGGTACTTTACCGGGCTCAGACCTTTCAGTTTCAGTTTGATGCGTTCTTCGTTGTAGTACTGGATGTATTCCAC
>NZ_JAWIRS010000015.1:7500-99141 GCF_036320005.1 Stenotrophomonas sp. SMYL11 | reverse complement strand
CAATGGCTTTGACCGATGTGGAGGTCTTGCAGGCCTCCTTGGCGACCAGCAGTTTGAAACGCGCGTCGTATCTGTTCATGTATCCCTCGGGGTTGGATCTGGTGTCCAACTCCCGGGGGTCACTTCATGGATGGGTTTACGGCGTCCCCCTCAACCGGACCCACCCCGCCATCCCACGGAATGTCCGCTGTTGCTGTTGCTTCGGCTTGAGGCTTCTGCAGGTGCAGGGCGCAGCCCTGCAACCCCCCTACCTTCCCGGCAACTGCGCGAACGCGCGCTGCATGCAGTCCTCGCGCGGGCACACCCGGCACCCCGGCCCGATCGACACCGAATTACCCGGGCTCTGCACATCCAGCCCCAGCGAATACACCAGCCGCTCGGCATGCTGCAGGTCGCAGCCCAGCGCCACCGCGAAGGTCTTGCGCGGCTGGCCATGGCCGACCGGGCCACTGCTGACCTGCCGCGCCAGCCAGAAGTGGCGCCGACCATCGGGCATGCGTGCGGTCTGGGTGAGGATGCGCCCCGGCTGGTTGAACGCCTCGTAGACGATCCACAACGGGCACGAGCCGCCCACCTGAGAGAAATGGAAATCGGTGGCCGAATGACGCTTGGAAACGTTGCCGGCGCGATCCACCCGGATGAAGAAAAACGGCAGGCCGGGTGCGCTGCGCCGTGCCAGCGTGCTCAGCCGATGGCACACCGCTTCGAAGCCGACGCCGAACTGATGCGCCAGCAGTTCGATGTCGTAGCTGCTGGTTTCCGCCGCACGCAGGAAGCGCATGTACGGCATCACCAGCGCGCCGGCGAAATAGTTGGAAAGACCGATCCGCGCCTGCGCGATGCGCGCGTCGTCGGTGAACCCGGCGCGCGCCACCACCGCATCGATCTGCGGCAGGTAACCGTGCAGCGCCAGCTCGGCGGCCATCTGGAACGCCTGCTGGCCCGGCTCCAGGTAATCGGGCAGCCACAGCCGTCGCGCACCGGCATCGTATTGCCGCTTTTCGCGCCCGGCCTGCAGTGCGGCCACTTCCACCAGCACGCCATGGCGGTCGGCCAGCAGCTGGCGCAGCCGCGGTGCCACATGCCCAGGCGACAGCCCCCATTCGGCGAACAGCTGCTCGGCCAACTCATCCAGCTCGGGGATGTGGTTGTGCATGCGGTTGAAGAACTCGCGTACCTGGTCGCCAGCGGGCAGGGTGCTGCCGGCGCCGGGCTCGCCCAGCTGGAACTCCAGTGCGGCGGCATGCTCGCGCAGCGCCAGGTGGCGGCGGTGCAGGTCCAGCAGCGCGCGGCTGACCTGCGGCAGGTTGCCGGCCAAGGCGCGCAGTTCGGTGGCGCTGACGTCGGCCAGGCCCAGGTCACGCAGGGTCTCGCCCAGTGCTTCCTGCAGCGCAGCCGGCTCATCGTCGTCGAACAGGGAGGAAACATCGCCCAACACCTCGCCCAGCTTCTTCTGCACTGCTGGCGTGAGTGGGCGCTTGTTGCGCTCGATCTGGTTCAGGTAGCTGGCCGACAGCCCCAGCGCCCGTGCTAGATCCGTCTGGCTGTAGCCGCGCTGCTCGCGCAGCCGCAGCAGGCGCAGGCCAAGTTGTCGCTGGGGGGCTGAATAATTCACAGAATTAACATGAATCGTCTGGCGTGTTGGCCAGATTAAGCGGATTCAGCCCGGAAATCGAGGCGGGTGCTGTGAATAATGCCAAGCATCTTTCGCACCCTGTGGGATTGTCGTCATGACTGTTGCAGCGCCCCGTATCCGCATGCTGATCGATGGCCAGTTCGTTGAATCGGCCACCTCCCACTGGCAGGACGTGATCAATCCGGCCACCCAGGACGTGCTGGCCAAGGTGCCGTTCGCCACCACCGGCGAAGTGGACGCCGCCGTCGCCGCCGCCAAGGAAGCCTTCAAGACCTGGCGCAAGACCCCGATCGGCACCCGTGCGCGCATCTTCCTGAAGTACCAGCAGCTGATCCGCGAAAACATGAGCGAGCTGGCCCACATCCTCACCGCCGAACAGGGCAAGACCCTGCCGGACGCCGAAGGCGATGTGTTCCGCGGCCTGGAAGTGGTCGAGCACGCCGCCGCCATCGGCAACCTGCAGCTGGGCGAACTGGCCAACAACGTGGCCAATGGCGTGGACACCTACACGATCATGCAGCCGCTGGGCGTGTGTGCCGGCATCACCCCGTTCAACTTCCCGGCGATGATCCCGCTGTGGATGTTCCCGATGGCGATTGCAACGGGCAACACCTTCATCCTCAAGCCGTCCGAGCAGGACCCGATGGTCACCATGCGCCTGGTCGAGCTTGCCCTGGAAGCCGGCATCCCGAAGGGTGTGCTGAACGTCGTCCACGGCGGCGAGGAAGTGGTCAACGCGATCTGCGACCACCCGGACATCAAGGCCGTGTCGTTCGTCGGCTCCACCCGCGTCGGCACCCACGTCTACAACCGTGCCTCGCTGGCCGGCAAGCGCGTGCAGTGCATGATGGGCGCCAAGAACCACGCCGTGGTGCTGCCGGACGCCAACAAGGAGCAGACCCTCAACGCGATGGTCGGCGCCGCCTTCGGTGCGGCTGGCCAGCGTTGCATGGCCGCTTCCACCCTGGTGCTGGTCGGTGAAGCGCGCAACTGGGTGCAGGACCTGGTCACCAAGGCCAAGACTCTGAAGGTCAGCGGCGGCACCGTGGCTGGCACCGACGTGGGCCCGGTCATTTCCTGCAGCGCCCGCGAGCGCGTGGAAGGCCTGATCGCCTCGGGCGTGGAGCAGGGCGCCAAGCTGGTGCTGGACGGCCGCAAGCCGCAGGTCGATGGTTTCGAGAAGGGCAACTTCGTCGGCCCGACCATCTTTGCCGGTGTCACCACCGACATGCGCATCTACCAGGAAGAAATCTTCGGGCCGGTGCTGGTCATCCTCGAAGCAGAGACGCTGGAAGAGGCCATCGCGCTGGTCAACAGCAACCCGAACGGCAACGGCACCGCACTGTTCACCCAGTCCGGCGCCGCCGCGCGCAAGTTCCAGGAAGACATCGACGTCGGCCAGGTCGGCATCAACGTGCCGATCCCGGTGCCGGTGCCGCTGTTCTCGTTCACCGGTTCGCGCGCCTCCAAGCTGGGCGATCTGGGCCCGTACGGCAAGCAGGTGGTGCTGTTCTACACCCAGACCAAGACGGTCACCGCGCGCTGGTTCGATGACGAGACGCTCAGCCACGGCGTCAACACCACGATCAGCCTGAAGTAACGGCAGGAGCAGCCATGAGCCACTCGATGACGACGGAACTGGAAGAAGCGCAGCAGGCGTACCGCGAGGCGGCGCGCGACTTCGCACAGGCCGAACTGGCGCCACACGCCGCGCGATGGGATGCGGAGGGCATCTTTCCGCGCGAGGCGATCGCCAAGGCCGGTGAACTGGGCTTCTGCGGTCTGTACATGGACCCGGAAGTGGGCGGCAGCGGCCTGAGCCGACTGGACGCCGCCGTCGTCATCGAGGAGCTCGCCAACGTCGATCCGTCGACGGCGGCGTACATCAGCATCCACAACATGGCCTCGTGGATGGTGTCCACGTGGGGCCAGCCGGCGCTGCGCGATGCGTGGGGCCAGGATCTGGCCGCCGGCCTCAAGCTGGCCTCGTACTGCCTGACCGAACCGGGTGCAGGCTCCGATGCGGCCTCGCTGAAGACCACCGCCGTGCGCGATGGCGACTTCTATGTGCTGAACGGTTCCAAGGCCTTCATCTCCGGCGCCGGTGCCACCGAGCTGCTGGTGGTGATGGCGCGCACCGGTGGTGCCGGTGCCGGTGGCGTCAGCGCCATTGCGGTGCCGGCCGACCTGCCGGGCATCAGCTTCGGCCGCAAGGAAGAGAAGATGGGCTGGAACAGCCAGCCCACCCGTGGCATCACCTTCGAAAACGTCCGCGTGCCGGTCAGCCACCTTCTGGGAGAGGAAGGCGGCGGCTTCAAGCTGGCGATGAAGGGGCTGGACGGCGGCCGCATCAACATCGCCGCCTGCTCGCTGGGTGCCGCGCAGGGTGCGCTGGATGCCGCACGCCGCTACATGGGCGAACGCCGCCAGTTCGGCAAGGCGCTGGCCGAGTTCCAGGCACTGCAGTTCAAGCTGGCCGACATGGTCACCCAGCTGGTGGCTGCGCGGCAGATGGTGCATACCGCCGCGCGCAAGCTCGATGCCGGCGCCAGCGATGCCAACGTGTGGTGCGCGATGGCCAAGCGCTTCGCCACCGATGCCGGTTTCACCATCTGCAATGAAGCCCTGCAGATCCACGGCGGCTACGGCTACATCCGCGAATACCCGATCGAGCGCCTGCTGCGCGACAGCCGCGTGCACCAGATCCTGGAAGGCACCAACGAGATCATGCGGGTGATCGTTGCCCGCCACCTGCTCAACACCGAAGAGGAACTGCGATGAAGGATTGGCGTACCCGGGAGCACGTGGGCCTGAAGGTGGAGGTGGATGGCCACACCGCCGTGGTCACCCTGAACAACCCGCCGGCGCACACCTGGACCGTGCACAGCCTGTCGGCGCTGCGCGACCTGGTGGGCGCGCTCAACGCAGACCGCGACATCTACGCGCTGGTGATCACCGGCGACGGCGAGAAGTTCTTCTCCGCCGGTGCCGACCTCAACCAGTTCGCCTCCGGCGACAAGGCCGCTGCACGTGAAGCCGCGCGCCGCTTCGGTGAAGCCTTCGAGGCGCTGTCCGGGTTCCGTGGCGTGTCGATTGCCGCGATCAACGGCTATGCCATGGGCGGTGGTCTGGAATGCGCACTGGCCTGCGACCTGCGCATCATCGAAGACCACGCCCAGGTCGCGCTGCCGGAGGCCACCGTCGGCCTGCTGCCGTGCGCCGGTGGCACCCAGAACCTGCCGCGCCTGGTGGGCGAGGGCTGGGCCAAGCGCATGATCCTGCTGGGTGAGCGCATCAACGCTGAAACCGCCGTGCGGATTGGCCTGGCCGAAGAAAAGGTCGGCAAGGGCGAGGCCAAGGCGCTGGCGCTGGAATGGGCGAACAAGGCCGGCAAGCAGAGCCCGACCAGCATCGCCGCCTGCAAGACCCTGGTGCAGGCCACCCGCACCGGCACCCACGCCTCGGCGCTGGTGGCCGAACGCGAAGCCTTCGTCGACCTGTTCGACACCGCCGACCAGCTCGAGGGCGTGACCGCCTTCCTGGAAAAGCGCGCCGCGCAGTGGAAGAACGCATGAGCACCGACACCGTTGCCGACGACGCACCGGTGCTGTTCGAAGAGCGCGCCGCCAGCAATGGCACGCGTATCGGCATCGCCACGCTCAACGCGCCGCGCACGCTCAATGGGTTCTCGCTGCCGATGGCACACCTGCTGCTGAAGCAGTTGAATGCCTGGGCCGACGACGACGGCATCGCCATGGTGGTGCTGCAGGGCGCTGGCGAAAAGGCGTTCTGCGCCGGCGGTGACCTGCACAGCTTGTACAAGAGCATGGTCGCCTTCCGCGAGGCCGGCCGCAGCGACATCCGCGAGAACGACTACGCCGCCGAGTTCTTCGACGTCGAGTACCGCGTCGATTACCTCATCCATACCTACGCCAAGCCGATCCTGTGCTGGGGCCATGGCATCGTGATGGGCGGCGGCATCGGCCTGATGTCCGGCGCCAGCCATCGCGTGGTCAGCGAGCGCTCCAAGCTGGCCTTCCCGGAAATCACCGTCGGCCTGTTCCCGGATGTGGGTGGCAGCTGGCTGCTGCCGCGCGTTCCGGGCAAGGGCGGCCTGTTCCTGGCGCTCACCGGCGCGCTGCTCAATCCCGGTGATGCCATCTATGCCGGCCTGGCCGATGTGCACGTGGCCGAAGAACGCCGCGGCGCGGTGCTCGATGCGCTGCTGCAGGTGGCGTGGTCCAGCGATGCCGCACACAACCACGAACGGCTCAGCCATCTGCTGCAGTCGCATGCCAGTGACGCCGCTACCGGCCCGCTGCTGGCCAATGCGGCGCAGGTTGATGCGTTGTGCGAAGGCGATGACCTGCAAGCCATCATTGCGCGCATTGCCGGTCTGCAGACCGACGATGCCTGGCTGCAGGCGGCGCAGAAGACCCTCGCTGCCGGTGCACCAGGCTCGGCACGGTTGTCGTACGAGCTGCAGCGCCGAAGTGCCGGCCAGGACCTGGCCGCGATCTACCGCCTGGAGTACATCGTCGCCCTGCATTGCGCCGCCCACGGTGATTTCGCCGAAGGCATCCGCGCGCTGCTGATCGACAAGGACCGCAATCCGCAGTGGAACCCGGCCACCCTGGCTAAGGCCACCGGCGCGTGGGCCGACACCTTCTTCGCTTCCCCCTGGGCCGATGCCGCGCATCCGCTGGCCGACCTGGGCACTCCCCTTGTTGAAAGGAGCCTTGCATGAGCCGCATTGCATTCATCGGGTTGGGCAACATGGGTGGCCCGATGGCCGCCAATCTGGTCAAGAACGGCCACGCCGTGCGCGTGTTCGATCTGGTCCCGGCTGCGGTGCAGGCCGCCGTCGATGCCGGCGCCAGCGCGGCCGCATCGGCGCGCGAAACCCTGGCCGATGCCGAGGTGGTGATCTCGATGCTGCCGGCCAGCCGCCACGTCGAAGGCGTGTACCTGGGCGAGGATGGCATCCTCGCCGCCATTCCGGCCGGTGCGCTGGTCATCGACTGCAGCACGATCGCACCGGCCAGCGCCCGCAAGGTCTCTGAAGCCGCGGCAGCGCGCGGCCTGCAGATGATCGACGCGCCGGTGTCCGGCGGTACCGCCGGCGCCCAGGCAGGCACTTTGACCTTCATCGTCGGTGGCGAAGAGGACGCGCTGGAACGCGCGCGCCCGGTGCTGCAGGCAATGGGCAAGAACATCTTCCATGTCGGCGCCAGCGGTGCCGGCCAGGTGGCCAAGCTGTGCAACAACATGGCGCTGGGTGTGATCATGGCGGTGACCGGTGAAGCCATCGCCCTCGGCGTGGCACACGGGCTGGACCCGAAGGTGCTGTCGCAGATGATGGCGGTCAGCACCGGCCGCAGTTGGGCCACCGAAGTGTGCAACCCGTGGCCGGGAGTGCTGGAAAACGCCCCGGCCTCGCGCGGCTACAGCGGCGGCTTCGGCAGTGACCTGATGCTGAAGGACATGGGCCTGGCGGTGGAAGCGGCGATGAGTGTCGGCGCCTCGATCCCGCTGGGCGAAGTGGCCCGCAACCTGTACTCGATGAACCACCAGGCCGGCCGCGGCAAGCTGGATTTCTCCAGCGTCGTGCAGCTGATCACCAGCGAGAAGTGACCTGGTAGTGCCGGCCGTTGGCCGGCAACCTCATGCCCCCGTGCGGGACAACGAAGGTGGGATGGGCGGATGTTCGGTTTCGACCGGCATCCGCCCATTTTTTTTTGCTCTGGCGCGGGTAGTGCCGGCCGCTGGCCGGCATCACCCGATCAGGCAACGACCAGCGTCACGTCGATGTTGCCGCGCGTGGCATTCGAGTACGGGCACACGATGTGCGCCTTCTGCACCAGCTCTTCCAGCTGCTCGCGCGGCACGCCCGGAGCGCTGATGGTCAGCTCGGCTTCGATGCCGAAACCGGTCGGGATCTGGCCGATGCCGACCTTGCCGGTGACAGTGGTGTCGGCCGGCAGCGCGACCTTGGCCTGGCCGGCCACGAACTTCAGCGCACCGAGGAAGCAGGCCGAGTAGCCAGCGGCGAACAGCTGTTCCGGGTTGGTGCCCGGGCCGCCGGCGCCGCCCAGCTCGCGCGGGGTCGACAGCTGGATGTCCAGCACGTTGTCGGAGGAGACGGAACGGCCCTCACGGCCGCCGGTGGAGGTGGCCTGGGCGGTGTACAGAACCTTTTCGATGGACATCGGGATGCTCCTGGTCGGTGGGTGGGTGTTGCGATGGAGCCTACTTTGCCCGGTTTCCGCGTACGTTGGGTTGCAATGCGTACGAAAAATTTGATCGATCGTCCTGCTGGCCTAGATCGTCCATTCGCGGTCGGTGGTGAACATGATGGTCAGCCAGCGGTCCGGCGAGGCTTCGCCCAGCGCATCGCCGATCTCGTCGCGCAGCTGGTCCCATTCCACCAGGGGCCGCGGCGGGTCGTTTTCCGGCACCACGAAGAACAGCTCGATCTGCTCGCCACGCCCTACCTGGGCCACGTAGCTGCGGTGCTCGACGAAGCCATGCTTGGCCACGATCCCGCGTGCCACTGCATCCACATGGGCCTGCAGTTCCGGCGGGGTGACCAGCAGGATGCCGGCCAGCGCCCGGCGCACCGTGCCGAGCGGGGCGATCATCACCAGCACGCAGACGAAGGCGAGGATGGCCGGGTCGATGTACGGCCCGACCCACGCCAGCGACGTGCCCTGCACCAGTACGCCGCCGAGGAAAGCCAGCAGGTAGCAGGCCGACATGCTGGCCGCGATCACCCAGTTCTTCGCGTCCAATGCGATGAACTCCGAACCGATGCGGCGGTTGGCGCGCAGGATGAACCAGGCCAGCGCGCCTTCGCCCACGATCGACAGCCCGGCGAAGGCAATGGCCGGGCCGAGGGCGATGTGGCGGCCCCCGGACATCAACGCGTCCACCGCATTGACCAGCGCATACAGCGCCGCGCCGATCATCAATGTGCCGCTGACCCCCAGCACGATCGGCTCCAGGTGCCAGAAGCCCATGGTGAAGCGCTGGTTGAGCCGCGATTGCAGCGCATCGGTCTGCGTGGACAGCGCGATCAGCCGCGCCACCAGCAGCGACAGCCAGGTCATCACCACGTCGATCAGGCCATAGATGCCGTCGAAGATGATCAGCGAGGAATTGGCCAGCAGGCCGAACACCACCGCCGCCGCGGCCAGCAGCAGCGAGGCGGCGATCGACAGGCGCAGCACGCCCTGTTCGGTGGCGGGGTCGAAGAACTGCGGGCGGTTGGCGGCCATGGTTCAATTGTAGAGCGGAGCCAGGCTCCGCTGCCTTTCGCTGCCTTCGCCGGCCAACCGCGCTACCCCCGTGGTGCCGCTTCCCGTAGACTGCGCCCCTCCCACGTACCGACGCCCGCCTGCAGTGATCACGCCACCCTGACCCTTGCCGCACATCGGCAGCCGGCCCGCCCGGCTCAGGAACCCGTGTCTTTCCACTGCAGCGCCATGCGGCCACGCCCGCGTGCGCGTGGAGTTTTCCCATGCAAACGTCCTACCCCCTGCGCGAGCAATGGCTCGGCAACATCCGTGGCGACCTGCTGTCTGGCATCGTCGTCGCCCTGGCCCTGATTCCCGAGGCCATCGCCTTCTCGCTCATCGCCGGCGTCGACCCCAAGGTCGGCCTGTATGCCGCGTTCTCCATTGCCGTCATCACCGCCATCGCTGGTGGCCGCCCCGGCATGATCTCCGCCGCCACCGGTGCAATGGCGCTGGTGATGGTCGACCTGGTCAAGGAACACGGCCTGCAGTACCTGTTCGCGGCCAGCATCCTGGCCGGCCTGCTGCAGGTGCTCGCGGGCGTGTTCAAGCTTGGCTCGTTGATGCGATTCGTCTCGCGCTCGGTCATCACCGGCTTCGTCAACGCGCTGGCGATCCTGATCTTCCTGGCACAGATGCCGGAACTGATCGGTCGCGGCCCGACGGTGTACGTGCTGTGCGCCGCCGCGCTGGCGATCATCTACCTGCTGCCACGCATTACCCGCGCCGTGCCATCACCGCTGGTGGCCATTGTGGTGCTTACCGCCGTGGTGATCGGCTTTGGTGTAGACGTACGCAGCGTCGGCGACATGGGCCAGTTGCCTGACAGCCTGCCGCATTTCCTCATCCCTGATGTTCCGCTCACCTGGGAAACGCTGCGCATCCTGCTGCCGGTATCGGCAACGCTGGCGGTGGTCGGCCTGCTGGAATCGATGATGACCCTGCAGATCGTCGAGGACATCACCGAGACGCCCAGCGAGCGCAACCGCGAATGTGTCGGCCAGGGCGTGGCGAACACGGTCACCGGCTTCCTCGGTGGCATGGCCGGTTGCGCGATGATCGGCCAGTCGGTGATCAACGTGACCTCCGGTGGCCGCGGCCGCCTGTCCTGCCTGGTGGCTGGCGTGTTCCTGCTGGTGCTGGTGGTGTACGGCAGCGATCTGGTACGGCAGATCCCAATGGCGGCGCTGGTGGCGGTGATGATCATGGTCAGCATCGGCACCTTCAGCTGGCGCTCGCTGCGCGACCTGCGCACCCATCCGCGCAGTTCCTCTGCGGTGATGCTGCTGACGGTGGTGGTCACCGTGGCTACCCACGATCTGGCCAAGGGCGTGCTCAGCGGTGTGCTGCTGTCGGCCCTGTTCTTCGCGCGCAAGGTTGGCCGCATGCTGGACGTGCAGCGCGACGATGCCGATGACACGGACGTGCAGCGCGACGATGCCGATGACACGCAGGTCTATCGCGTGCGCGGGCAGGTGTTCTTCGCCTCGGCGGGGCAGCTGGGTGCAGCGTTCGATTACCAGCACGTGGCGCCGAAGGTGCAGATTGATCTGCGCGATGCGCACCTGTGGGACCTGACTGCCGTGGCTGCGCTGGAGCGGGCGCAGGAAAAGCTGGCCGCGCACGGTGCGGAGGTGACGGTGGTGGGGCTCAATGCGGCCAGCCAGACGTTGATCGAGCAGGTGGGTGGGCGCGGTGGCGGGCACTGAGTTCGCACTCATCCATCGTCGCCTCCTGTCCTGGGGAACCGGTCCATGAGCGCTTCGGCAGATGCCAGGAACCCGCCCTGGCATCTGCCTCTGATTCGGCGCGGGGCACCGGAGTGACCGCGGTGGCGGTCACTCGTGCTGTTGCATCAGTGCCTGCGCCCCATGCACCTTACTTCCACCCGCATGTCGGCGTCCATCACTTCGCTTGTGCAGATCATCTGGTTGTCGCCTGGCCCGATGTTGGGGTGCACGCCCAGATCGAAGAGGTAGCGACTGAAGTCCATGTAGGCGTCACTGGTGATGCCACCGGGGAATTCATACACCACTGGTTTGCCGTCCTTGGCAACGTCGGCTTTCGTCTCTGGAACCGGATTGCCGTGAACGTCGCGGCCGGTGCCGGGAATAGGCGCCCAGCTCTTCATCTCGATGTCGTAGGAGGCCTTGATCTTGGAGCCATCCGCGAAGTTCAGGGTGGTCACCGGGCGGCCCGCGGTCAGCGAGATGTTCTTTCCCCTGACCGCGTTGACGAACGTCATGTGCGCCGCATAGCCGCGGGCGCGCCAGGAGGCATTCAACTGCTCGATCGCGTTGTTCATCCTGGCCGGGCTCTGCAGCGCGTCGTACACGGTTGCCGGCACCGGCCTGTCTGCAGCCGGTGCCGCCAGCGCCCGTCGCACGCGTGCAGCCGCCATCGCTTGCTGGGGCAGTCTCCACGTGTTCGACGCAACGTCGTAGTTCATTTCAAGGCTGCGCCCATTCGCATGCCAGAAGCGGACCAGAGCTAGGAAGTAATCTTCCAGGTCCTGTTCGATCGGCAGCTCCTGGATCCTGCGGTCCCACAGGATGACGAACTTGCGTATCTCTCCCGTGGAAATGCTGGTTACCAGAGCACCGCCGACATCGACGTCCGACAGCGCGGCCGCCTGCATCTGAGCGTATGAACACCCTTCGCACGGGATATCTTGTATCTGCTTCAACTGCGCGTGCGCTCCCTGCGCACAGAGCAACAACGCCACAGCAGTGGCGTAGCGGAACAGCCTCATCGAATTCGATTCCTAGATGGATGGATTGGGTAGGAAATGAATGACGATCCTGGCTACTGCCGCAATGACCAGCGCAATCGACACGGCGCGGGTGAAGCGATGGATCTCGCGCCGTTGGAAGGGTATCCATACCGTGAGCAGAATGGTCGACAGACCAAAAACCACCACCGGGATGCCGGAGGTCGTCATCGCCATGCACAGGCTGATGAAGGCGAACAGCTCCAGAACCAGTTCGATATAGGTGCGTTGCTGCATTACATGTTCCGTTTGCTTGGGACATCCATGCCGCACATCGTTATGCGGCGCTCAAATGATAGCACTTCTCATTCGCATTTGATGGCGTGACGCGCGTGTGCCACACAGGCGACGGAGTACCGGCGCTTTGCACAACGCCTGGCGCCCCGGCGTCATTCAGCAACCCGGTGTAAACTATTGATCTCACTGGCAATGCCAGTCTCCACGATCAATGCCCCGATGACGTCCGCCACCGCCCGTTACGCCGATTCCCTGCGCCTGTCCGTTGCCCCGATGATGGACTGGACCGACCGCCATTGCCGCGTGTTCCATCGCGTGCTGGCGCCGGGCGCGCGCCTGTACACGGAAATGGTGCACGCCAACGCGGTCATCCACGGCGACCGCGAGCGCCTGCTCGGCTTCGACCGCAGCGAGCAGCCGCTGGCGCTGCAGCTGGGTGGCAGCGATCCGGTGCTGCTGGCGCAGGCCGCGCGCATCGCCGCCGAGTGGGGCTACGACGAAGTGAACCTCAACTGCGGCTGCCCGTCCGACCGCGTGCAGGCCGGGCGTTTCGGCGCCTGCCTGATGCGTGAGCCGGTGCTGGTGGCCGAGTGCGTGGCGGCGATGGTCGATGCGGTCGACATCCCGGTGACGGTGAAATGCCGCCTGGGCGTGGACGAAGACAACGATTACGACGTGTTCGCCGCCTTCGTCGACCGCCAGGTCGCCGCAGGTGCCAGCATGGTCGTGGTGCATGCGCGCAATGCCTGGCTCAAGGGCCTGTCGCCGAAGGAGAACCGCGAGGTTCCACCGCTGAAGTACGACTGGGCCTACCGCCTGAAGCGGGAGCGCCCGGCACTGCCGGTGGTGATCAACGGCGGCCTGGCCAGCATCGAGGCGGTGCAGGCGCAGGCCGCGCACGTCGATGGCGTGATGCTGGGCCGCGCGGCCTACCACGACCCCTACCTCCTGCATCAGCTGGAGGCGCTGCACACCGGCGCCCCGCTGCAGGCGCGTGGCGACCTGTTGCGCGCGCTGCGCCCCTACGTGGAAGCGCGGCTGGCCGAAGGTCTGGCGCTCAAGCACATCACCCGCCACCTGCTGGGCCTGTTCCACGGCCAGCCCGGTGGCCGCGCGTTCCGCCAGGTACTGAGCGAGGGCGCGCACCGCCCGGGTGCGGATTGGACCCTGGTCGAGCAGGCGCTGGCGGTCACCGATCGCGATGCAGATCGCGCCGCAGCGTGATGCGCGTCACATTCCTGACTTGACAAGGCCGGCGCTTTCGTCCCGAATGTTCACCTAGATGAACGACTCGCGGCATCGCCCGGAAAAGTTCAGATCGGATTCACTGCCCTAAACCAAGAATTTGCAAAGGAATTGTAAAGGCCGGGTCCCGCACCCGGCTCCCGGATTTACGACTTTTGAACGAATCGCCGTGCTCGGCTAGGATCGCATCGATGTCTTCCGCTCCCTTCCATCGCCGCATTGCCCTGGCCACCTGCGTGGTGCTGGCAGCTGCGTCGCTGTCTTCGGCGCTGGCGCAACAGCCGCCGCGTGGCGATCAGGTGCGGGCGGAGATGATGGAGCGGGGCGAGCGCGGTGGCCGTGGCGACGAGCGTTCGCTGTCCGATGCCGTGCGCCGCGTGCAGCGCACCACTGGCGGCCACATCCTCGGCGCCGAGCGCGTGCCGTTCGATGGTCGTGATATCAACCGGGTGAAGTACATGGACGATCGGGGCCGGGTCCGCTACATGGACGACCCCGCCCCGTCGCGTTCACAGCCGCGCACGCCGCGGTCGGATATGTCATCACTACGCGGCGATAACCCCTGAACAGGGATAGTTGTCGCTATCAACCCGTACCCCACTGGCCTCCGGGCCACACCCAGGACACTAGGGAGAGTTCATGCGTATCCTTCTGGTCGAAGACGAAGCCCCGCTGCGTGAGACCCTGGCAGCCCGGCTCAAGCGCGAAGGCTTTGCCGTCGATGCTGCGCAGGACGGCGAGGAAGGCCTCTACATGGGGCGCGAAGTCCCGTTCGATGTCGGCATCATCGACCTCGGCCTGCCCAAGATGTCGGGCATGGAGCTGATCAAGGCCCTGCGTGACGAAGGCAAGAAGTTCCCGGTGCTGATCCTGACCGCGCGTTCGAGCTGGCAGGACAAGGTCGAAGGCCTCAAGCAGGGTGCTGACGATTACCTGGTCAAGCCGTTCCATGTGGAAGAGCTGCTGGCCCGCGTCAACGCGCTGCTGCGCCGCGCCGCCGGGTGGAGCAAGCCGACCCTGGAATGTGGCCCGGTTGCCCTGGACCTGGCTGCCCAGACCGTCAGCGTGGCCGGCAGCAATGTCGACCTGACCAGCTACGAGTACAAGGTGCTGGAGTACCTGATGATGCACGCCGGTGAACTGGTCTCCAAGGCCGACCTCACCGAGCACATCTACCAGCAGGACTTCGACCGCGACTCGAACGTGCTGGAGGTCTTCATCGGCCGCCTGCGCAAGAAGCTGGACCCGGATGGCGAGCTGAAGCCGATCGAGACCGTGCGCGGTCGCGGCTACCGTTTCGCGATCCCGCGCAACGAGGGCTGAGCCGGCTCACCCTGGCGATACCATGATGTCCGGCCGTCTGTGGTTCTTCCGACGCTGGCGGCCGCGCTCCCTGCAGGCGCGCCAGATGCTCGCCGCGTCCGTGGGCCTGGTCGCGTTCCTGGCACTGGCCGGTTACGCACTCGACGCCGCCTTCGCCGATACGGCGAAGGCGAACCTGCGTGAGCGACTGAAGAACTACGCCACTGCCTATGCGGCCGGCATCGACTTCACCCGCGACCGCTCGCTGTACATCCGCGAGCAGCCGCCGGATTCGCGCTTCGACGTGCCCGGCAGCGGCCTGTACCTGCAGGTGGTGATGCCGCACGGCAAGGGCAACTCGATGTCCGCCGAAGGCCCGATGCTGCCCACCGTCGGCGGCGGCCTGCTGGCGCCGCGCCAGGAAGTGTTCGAAGGCCCGCTGCCGATGATCCAGATCGACGGCAGCCAAGGCTCGGTGTACCGCTATGGCCTGGGCCTGGTGTGGGACGCCGACGCCGATCCCGCCACCGAATTCCCGTACACCATCTACGTGATGGAAGACTCGCGCGCGCTGGGTGCGCAGCTGCGGGTGTTCCGTGGCCGGGTGTGGTTCTACCTGGGCGGCATCGGCCTGATCCTGCTGCTGCTGCAGACCGTCATCCTGCAGTGGAGCCTGCGGCCCCTGCGCCGCGTGATCACCGAGCTGACCAAGGTGCAGCGCGGCGAGACCGAGCGCATGAGCGAGCGTCACCCGCGCGAGCTGGAACCGCTGACCGACAGCATCAACGCCTTCATTGAAAGCGAGCGCGAGAACCTCGAGCGGCAGCGCAATACCCTGGCCGATCTGGCGCACAGCCTGAAAACACCGATCGCAGTGCTGCGCACGCAGATGGACAGCGGCGCGGGCGATGGCGCGCTGCGCGAGGAGCTGGACGTGCAGCTGCAGCGCATGAACAACCTGGTCTCCTACCAGCTGGCACGTGCTGCGTCCTCGGGCCACAAGCTGTTCTCCGCGCCGCTGCCGATCGAATCCAACGCCGAGGAAATCGTGCGTGGCCTGGAAAAGGTCTATGCCTCGAAGGGCGTGCTGTGCGAATTCGACATCGACCCGGCCGCGCGCTTCCATGGCGAACCGGGTGACCTGCAGGAACTGCTTGGCAACCTGCTGGAGAACGCCTTCAAGTGGGCCAACCGCCGCGTGCTGCTGACCGCACAGCCGCTGCCGGCACCGAACGCGCGCCGCGCGGGCCTGCTGCTTGCGGTGGACGACGATGGCCCCGGCATCGCCCCGGACGACATCGGCAAGGTGTTGCAGCGTGGCGTGCGTGGCGACGAGCGCGTGCAGGGCCACGGCATCGGCCTGTCGATCGTGCAGGACCTGATCAAGGATTATCGCGGTGAACTGGCTGTAGGCCGCTCCGAGGAACTGGGCGGCGCCCGTTTCGAAGTACGCCTGCCGCCGGGGCCGTAATCCGCGCGTTCCCGCCCGCCGGGCATCGCCTGGCGCAACAGCGCGTGGTGTTCCGGTAGTGCCGGCCGCTGGCCGGCAACCTGGCAATGCCACCGAAGATCATGAGCTTGCCGGCCAGCGGCCGGCACTACCGTTGTTCGAACGCCGGCGGCTCGCCATAGAACCGCCGCAGCTGCGCGGCCACCTCCGGCAACGCCTGCTGCAGCAGATCCGGTGCCGAGAAGTGGTACTCGCTGGTCACCGCGAAGAACTCTTCCGGTGCCTCGGCCGCATACGGATCGATCAGCGTTTCTTCGCCCGCATCGACCTGGGCACAGAAGGCGTCGTAGGCGCGCTGGAACGTGGCCGCCCATTCGCGCTGCCATGCGCGCGGCAGCGGCGGCGTGCCGTCCATCGCGCCATCCAGCGCATCCAGCTTGTGCACCATCTCGTGTACCGCCACGCAGTAGCCCTCGTGCGGCGCCGCCAGGTCGGCCTGCACATCGGCCCAGGACAGAATCAACGGACCGCTGTCCCACGATTCGCCAATCAGTTCGTCATCCCACTCATGCAGCACGCCGGCCGCATCCATGTGGCTGCGGTGCACGCGGAATGCATCGGGGTAGACGATCAGCTGCGACCAGCCTTCCAGCCCCACCTCGCCGAACTCCAGCAGCGGCAGGCAGCACAGCGCGGCCAGCAGCACGCCATCGCCGGGCTGCAATTGCAGCTCGCCGATCGGGGTAATGGTCTTCTCGTGCAGGAAGCGCGTGGCCAGCACGCGCAGGCGCGCGCGACGCGCGTCGTCCAAGCCGTGCAACCAGGCTGCGCGGCGGCAGGCGTTATCCCAAAGCGCATCGTCAATCGGCCGCGGCGCAGGCCGCAGCCACTGCAGCAACGACTTGATCAGCGGAACATTCCCGGCAGGTAGCTGTGCCACTTCGGCGCGCGGATGCGCGGCAGCATGTCGTCATCGCTGCCACCGCCGCCGGTAGTCGTGCTGGCGGCCGGGCGTACCGGTGCCGCCTTGGTGCTGGCGGCCGATGCGCTGGCGGTGGGCGCGCGCTGCGAGGCGGCATCGCCATTGGAGGACACGCAGGCCCCACGGCTGTCGTCCAGCGCTGCTGTCGCAGACGCCGCGAAGGGCATCATCAGCAGGATCAGGCAATGGGCATAACGGCGCATTGACGACATCCACGTTAAGGGAAGGTGAGTTCCCGATTCTAGCCCGAACCCGGCGCCCCGTTGGAAGCCCCTGCGGAACCCAGCGTGGCGGGCGTCGCTGGCGGCTTTCCCGCATAATTCCTTTCTGACTTCGTGGAAGCTGCCGTGGACGATCGCCAATTGCTGGCCAAACTCGCTGCCGGTCGCCTGTCCGGCGACGCCCTGGCCCGTGAGCTGGGCCAGACCCGAGCGGCAATTTGGAAGCGTATTCAAGGGCTTAGGGCCGCCGGTGTGGACGTCGAGGGCCGCGCCGGCGAAGGCTATGGCCTGACCCGCCCGGTCGATCTGCTGGACCCGGACGCGATCCGTGCCGGTCTGCCGGCCGGGGTTCTGCCGCTGCTGCACGACCTGCAGGTGGCCTGGACGGTCGACTCGACCAACGCCGAATTGCTGCGTTGCAGCGCGCCCCAGCGCGGGGTAAGCGTCCTTTTGGCCGAACGCCAGACCGGCGGCCGTGGCCGTCGCGGCCGCAGCTGGGCCTCGCCGCTGGCCGCGCATATCTACCTGTCGGTGCTGCGCCTGTACTCCGGTGGCCTTGGCCGCCTGGCCGGGCTGAGCCTGGTGGCCGGTATCGCCGTGGCCGAAGCGCTGCACGACCTGGGCTACACCCAGGCGCAGCTGAAGTGGCCGAATGACCTGATCGTCGATGGCAAGCGCAAGCTGGTTGGCCTGCTCGCAGAAGGCGGTGGCGAATACGCCGGTCCGGCACGCGCGGTGATCGGCATCGGTATCAACACGCACATGCCGCCGTCATTCGCCGAACAGATCACCCAGCCGTGGGTGGACCTGGACACGCTGGCCGGCCAGCCGGTAGACCGCAACGTGGTGGTCGCCGCCGTGCTGACGCGCCTGCTGCCGGCGCTGGAAGAATTCGATCGCGAAGGCCTCGCTCCGTTCCTGCCGCGCTACGCCGCGTTCGACATGCTGGCCGGCCGCGAAGTACGCGTGGAACTGGAAGGGCAGTGGCAGCATGGCACCGCGCTCGGCCTGGCCGATGACGGCGCCTTGCGCGTGCGCATCGATGGCCGCGAGCGCCTGCTGCACGCCGGCGAAGTCAGCGTGAGGGCAGCATGAGCGACTGGTTGTTCGACCTCGGCAACTCGCGCTTCAAGTTCGCGCCGTTGCAGGGTGACCGCGCCGGTGACGTGCAGGCCTGGGCGCATGGCGCCGAAGGCATGGCCGGGCAGCCGCCGCACAGCCTGCCCAGCGGCACCACCGCGTTCGTGGCCAGCGTGGCCGCACCGTCGCTGACCAGCGCCATGCTGGACCAGCTGCAACGCCGCTTCGAGAACGTGCATGTCGTGCGCACCAGCGCCACATGCGCCGGCGTGCGCATTGCCTATGCCAAGCCGGAAAAGTTTGGCGTCGACCGCTTCCTGGCCCTGCTGGCTGCGGCCAAGGCGCAGCGCCCGGTGCTGGTGGTCGGCGTAGGCACCGCACTGACGATTGATCTGCTCGACGCCAATGGCCAGCATCACGGCGGGCGCATTTCCGCATCGCCCACCACCATGCGCGAAGCGCTGCACGCGCGTGCGGTGCAGCTGCCGGCCACCGGCGGCGACTACAGCGAGTTCGCCAACGACACCGCCGACGCGCTTGCCTCCGGCTGCGATGGCGCCGCGGTGGCGCTGATCGAACGCAGCGCGCAGCAGGCACATGCGCTGCTGGGCGTGGCACCGTCGCTGCTGGTGCATGGCGGCGGCGCACCGGCGCTGATGCCGCTGCTGCCGGGCGCCGATTACCACCCCTCGCTGGTGCTCGATGGCCTCGCCCGCTGGGCGGTGCACCAGCCCGCAGGCTAGTATCCGCGCATGCTGACCCGTGCCCTGATCGTCGTACTGGCCATTCTCAATCTTGGCGTCGCCTGCTGGTGGCTGCTGCGCGATGCGCCGCAGAAGCCTGCGCCGCCGCCGCAAGCGCCCGGCGTGGCCGAGCTGCGCTGGGTGCCCGGTGGCGTGGATGCGGCTGCGGCCGCCGAAGCTGCTGCTGCTGCTGCCCCGACCGCGCCGCTGATGGAACGCGAGCCGGCTGAGAAGACGGCCGTGGCGGCGACGCCAGCGCCCGTTGTACCGGCCAAGCCCGAGGCCACGTCGGTTGCCGCAACGGCCAAGCCGGTGACGCCGCCCGCGCCGACCCCGACCCCCGCGCCGGAAAAGCCTGAGACCCCGCCCGCAGCAGCCGCCGAGCCGCCGCGCTGCGTCGCGCTGGGTCCGTTTGCCGACCGCGCCGCCGCCACCAGCGCGCAGGGCAAGGCCGGCAACGTGATCAGCCAGGTGCGCCTGCGCGAACAGCCCGCTGCCAGCGGCAGTGCCCGCTACCGCGTGCTGCTGCCGGCCGCCGCCAACCGGGAAGAAGCGCAGGCCACGGTGAAGCGCATCGTCGCGGCCGGTCTGAGCGACTACTACATCATCAGCCAGGGCGAGGACATCAACGCCGTGGCGCTGGGCCAGTACCGCAACCGCGAAGGCGCCGAGCGGCGCATGGCCGCCGTGCAGGCCGCCGGCTTCCAGCCGCGCCTGGTGGCCAGCGGCGACGCCGGCCAGTGGTGGCTGGAAGGGCAGCTGGCGGCGGGCACGCCGCCGGCCCAGGCCCAGCAGCGCAGCGGCGCGGCACAGAGCCGGTCGCTGGAATGCGCAAGGTTGCGCTAGAATCCCCCGGACCGCGGCGCTGCCGCCGGTGATGCACCCATGCCGCTTTAGCTCAGTTGGTAGAGCAACTGTCTTGTAAACAGTAGGTCATCCGTTCGATTCGGATAAGCGGCACCATCAAGCAACTAGATTGGCCCCCGCAAAGCGGCGGCACGGTCGTTGGTCGAGCATTGCTCCCTGCCCCGTCTTTTTCCTCCTCCCCTTACTGTTTTGGTATCCGGCGCGTGACGCGTCGCTGGGCTTTTCCCTGCATGCGTTCCTCATGGTTGAAGGGGGTGTAGCCAGTAGGCTACAGTCGTCCATGAAGATCCAGCGTACCCGTCAGTTCGCGACATGGATTGACGCTCTCGAGGACGTAACCGCGCGCGCGCATCCTGGCTCGCATCGCACGGCTCGCCGAAGGTCATCCGGGTGATCACCGCTATCTGGGGGACGGTGTTTCCGAACTGCGTATCGATGCAGGACCGGGCTACCGCGTGTACTACACCCAGCGCGGCAGGCAGCTGGTGATTCTCCTGGTCGGAGGCGACAAAGGTTCGCAGCAGCGAGATATCGAGAAGGCCAGGGAGATTGCGCGTGCCCTGTGAGCATCGAACTGGCTATCGACGAAACAACTCAACACCGAAGTATTGGAGCTGTCCCATCATGGCCACCAAGAAGAAAGTCGAACTCAAATCATTTGATGTGGCCGAACACCTTCGGACGCCCGAAGAAATGGCCGCCTATCTCGACGCCTGCATCGCTGAAAGTGACGGCGATTCTGCATTCATCGCAAAGGCGCTCGGCGATATCGCCCGTGCTCAGGGCATGAGCAAGGTTGCGCGTGCGGCGGGCCTGTCGCGCGAGAGTCTGTATCGCGCACTGTCCGGCGAGCGCAGCCCCGATTTCGCCACCATCCTGAAGGTGACCCGTGCCCTGGGTGTGCGGCTGCATGCCAGCGCCGTGTGAGGGATCGAGGCACTGCGCTGCACTTCTGCCACCTTAAGAAGCCCGGCGCGATCAGGTTCAATCAAACCGAATGATGCGGATCAACCCTCGTGTTGCCGATCCGTCTCCGAAGGCGGCCACCGTGCCACAGCGGAGCACCTCTTTCGCACCGTCATGGTTGACGAACGAGATCGTGCAGTGTGCCCGCGTGCCAGGCGCGATGCGGGTGATGGCGCGATCATTCAGCACGAAGCTGTACCACATGAGTTCAGGGCTTATCGAAAGCGCCATGGGGCGCGCGGTGGAGGCGATCATCTCGGCAACAGCGCCACCGCGTGAATCCACTTCGTCCAGCCGCAGCTCAACGAGAACAGGTTTCAGGTTTGGATAGGGTGTGTCCATGCCAGCAGCGGTTCCGCCTGATTCGATAGCCGGGGTAGCGACGCGTTGAACCTGTGCGTTGGGAATCCCACCGTTCTGCATTATTGGGTCCCCCGCACCTGCAACGCCACATACTCCGCCAGCCCCCGGCAGGCCAACATCAGCCCCTCGCGCACACCATCGCCGATATCGTCTTTCTCTTCCCCATCCACGCGCACACGCTCGTTGGCGTGATACAGCTCCAGCAGCGACACCAGACCCACGGCGGCGCGGTCCCTGCGTGCGGCGGCCACAGCGTGGCCGGGCGTGCTTGATGGCCCCTGCCACGGCTGTCCGTCGGCGGCATCTCCGGCCTGGATGCGGCGCAGGCAGACGGGCAGGTTGATGGGCGCGGGCGCATCGTTGGCGGCGGCGAAGGCGGCTTCCAGCGGCTGCGCCAGTTCGAGCGGCAGGTGCAGGGCGGCGTCGCCCAACGTGGCGGTCAGATACGGGTAGAGCGTCTTGGACATGCGGGCATCCTCGTCAGGCACAGAGGCGCCGCCACGATAGGGTGGCGGGCGATGCGTGGCTTCCAAGACCGGGAATCGATGAGCCGGCGGGCACAAGGCCCCCACGCACCGCCCGCCGTAGACCGGCGAACGGATTGCCAGCCGGCGCCGCTCTTGGGAGGACGACGCCGGCTGGCAAGCGTATACAGCTTCGATTACACGGGCTTGGAAGACCCGACCACCTCTGCAGGTGGCGATTCATCATGCGCACGCAGAATCCCCGCCTGCCAGTCGTTTGTTTCGATGGCATCCGGCGATATGAAAGGAAAAATGAATTATCGCGATTGGCCTGTTTCCGCCGCTTCGATGCCAAAAGCGACATATCGCGCAATGAGATCATCCGCTGGAAATCGGTAGGCGTCGGCGCGGTTGCGACGCCTGGAAAGGCCCGCAAAGTGAAGCTGGCTTAACAGCCCGGGTAGAGCGCCACGGCCACCATAGCAAACAAGAACCCCAAAACGCGTGCCCGGATAATGATTCTCCTCACACACAGCTCCGGGCATTCCACCGCATACTGCGGACACACACCCTTCGGAACCCGCCCATGCGTCGCCACGCCCTGCCGCTCACCGCCGCACTGTTGTCCGCCGCGTTCGCAGCCCCGGCCATGGCCGCTGTGCCGTTCTTCAACGCCAGCTGCCCGGGCGGCATCGACGTGCACGCCGATGAGGGCGGGCCGGTTTACGTGCAGGGCCGCGAGACGGCGTTGAAGCGCTTCAACGACCGCTATTTCGAAGCACGCGATGCCAACAGCGGCATCACCCTGTCGATCAGCCGCAACGATGACGGCTCGCCGCAGGTCAGCTACACCGGCAGGGGCGGCGCCAATGGCATCTGCCAGATCAGTACCAGCGGCACGCCCGCGCCCGCCGCAAACAGCGCACGCCCTCGCGACGCTGCCGCCGGGGATGCCGCGCTGCCGCGCGAAGTCACCTGTGAATCCACCGGCCAGCAGCAGGTGTCGTGCGATCTGAATACCCGTGGCAATGTGGAAATCGTGCGCCAGCTCAGCCGCACCCGTTGCGAGGAAGGCAAGAACTGGGGCCTGTCGCGGCACTCGGTGTGGGTCAATGGCGGCTGCCGCGCGGTGTTCCGCAATGTGTCTTCGGTGACCACCCCGGCGCCGGCAGGCGATACCGCACTGGGCGCCTGCAACATGCGCAAGGGCGCACAGGGCGCACTGGTCACTCAGACGCCGGTGGGCAACGATTACCAGGAGCTGATCATCGATTATCCGGATGGCCGCTTCCTGTGCATGATGCGCAACAACGGCCAGGTGCAGAGCCTGACGCCGGTTCGCCGCCGCGGGGGTTGAGTTCGCCACGCCTGCAGCCCTATGGTGGCTGCCCTCACGCCCTTCTGGTGGCACCTGCATGTCCAATCTTCTGGCCAAAGCCGCCGAGAAACAGGATCTCGACCGCATCGACGCGCTGCTGGATGCCGGCGCGGACATCGAGTGGCAGCACAAAGGCACCGGGCGCACCCCGCTGCTGTCGGCGGTGATCGCCGGAAAGGCCGACTCGGTGGTGCGGCTGCTGGACCGTGGCGCCAACATCCAGCACGCCTGTACTGCGCTGGGTTACACCGCGTTGGGTTGGGCTGCCAATGCAGGCGACACGAAGATCGGACACATGCTGATCGCGCGCGGCGCCTCGTTGGACGCGGCCTCGCCGGAGCTGCGGCGCACGCCGCTGATGGTGGCGGCACAGGGCGGTCATCTGCCGATGGTCGAGCTGTTGCTGGCTGGCGGTGCTGATGTCGCACGCGTCGATTTTGAAGGACGCAATGCGCTGGCACTGGCTGAAGAGTGCGGGCATGCGGCCGTGGTGCAGCGCCTGCAGGCAGCCGGTGCACAGAGGCCACCTGCGCTGGAGGAGGCGCCAGCGCTTGCGTGGCCCGAACCGGCGGCAGACGGTGACCCGGCTGCAGTGGTGCGCGGCTATATGCTGGCCTGCCACGCCTGGGAAACGCGTGGCTACCGTGATGCCAAGGGCGGTGGAGACCTGCTGGGCAGTGCGGCGTTCCAACAGGAGCGCGCGGATATCCTCGCGGCCTGGTGCACCGATCGCAAGCGGGTGTATTCCACAGGCATGGCGGTGGGCAACCCGCCGGTACACGTGCCGGAGGATCTGTTGGCCGCCACCAGCCAGCCGACCGCGTCGAAGGCCGAAGTGCTGGTGCGCGATCATCCGCAGAAGTCCCGCGCGCTGCGTTACGAACGCCTGTTCGTACTCAAGCGCGTGGCAGGGCAGTGGCGGATCGACGTGCTGAAGAAGCGCCTGTTCCGCATCGAGGCGTGGTCGTCGGCGATTCTCTGAGCGCGACCCGCCGCGCCGTCAGCCGCCGGTCTTCCGCAGCAGCACCCACGCCAGCATCAGGGCGAACGTTCCGAACAACGTCAGGCCGAACCACAGCGCGGCTACCTTTACGTTGCCGATCAACGCCGCCAGCATACGGTGCAGCTCGCTCTTCAGGATCGGGTATTCAGCGTGCGCCTTGCGTAGACGCTGCCAACCGAACCCGAAGAAGACCAGGAACGAGAACGGCATCAGCAGGAGCGCCGCCTGGATCAGCCAACCGTTCGGCGACGCATCGGCCTTGCCGTTCAACAGAAGCACAAAGGCGGCAATGGGCAGCGCCCCGATGAAGAAGCGTGGCCAGGCGGTATTGATGAAGGGCGACATCGCAATCTTCCATGAGGGGCGGTCGGGTCCGCGCGGCATCATGCCATGCCAATGCCCTGCTGCACCGCCGCGAGTGGTGTCACACAGCTCTGGCTAGACTGTGCTTCTTTTTCCCCACCGCAGGAGGCACCCATGGCCCATCCCATTTCCGTATCCCTGATTGGCGTTCCCACCGATGTGGGTGCGGGCCATCGCGGTGCCCGGCTGGGGCCGGAAGCGCTGCGCGTGGCGGGCCTGCCGGAGGCGCTGGAGGCGCGCGGCGTGGACGTGCGCGACCTGGGCAACCTGGATGGCCCGCGCAACCCGTGGACGGCGCCGGTGGAAGGCTACCGCCACCTGGATGAAGTGGTGGCGTGGAACCACGCCTTGATGGAAGCCAGCTATGCCGAACTGCAGGCCGGCCGCATGCCGATCATGCTCGGCGGCGACCATTGCCTGGGCATCGGTTCGATCACCGCCGTGGCGCGCTGGTGCCGCGAGCAGGGCAAGACCCTGCGCGTGCTGTGGCTGGATGCGCATTCGGATTTCAACACCAGCGATGTCACCCCGTCGGGCAACATCCACGGCATGCCGGTGGCCTGCCTGTGCGGCCTTGGCCCGGACGCGTTGACCCAGCTCGGTGGTAGCGCACCGGCGATCACCCCGGCGCAGATGCACCAGATCGGCATCCGCTCGGTGGACCCGGAAGAGAAGCGCCTGATCAAGACCCACAAGGTGGATGTCTATGACATGCGCTACATCGACGAGAACGGCATGAAGCGCGCTGTCGAAGCGGCGCTGGCCGGCATCGACGAGAACACCCACCTGCATGTCAGCTTCGATGTGGACTTCCTCGACCCCAGCATCGCGCCGGGCGTGGGCACCACCGTGCCGGGCGGGGTGAATTACCGCGAGGCACAGCTGGTGATGGAAATGATCGCCGACACCGGGCGCATGGGGTCGCTGGACATCGTCGAGCTCAACCCCTTGTTGGACAAGCAGAATGCCACCGCCGAGCTGGCCGTGGACCTGGTCGAAAGCCTGTTCGGCAAGTCCACCCTGATGCGCGATTGAAGGCGTCCCCTGAACGGAATCCCGAACCGTTCACACCCGCTCCACGCCCCTGCCGCCAGATTGCACTTCACGCGGCGGCAGTGGGCATTGGTGCCCTCCCGCCGAGCGAAAGAATCCCATCCGCGAATGAAGCGGTATAGCGGCGAACCCAAGGAGAAGCCCATGAAGCGCGTAGTTGCCCTGATGCTGTTGTCGATGTTCTCGGTGGCCCTGCTGGCCGGTTGCAACACCGTGGCCGGTGCTGGCAAGGACGTGCAGAAGGCCGGTGAAAAGGTTGAGGACGCCGCCAAGGGCAATTGAGCCCGGCGCGGACTGGAATGCGAAAAGGCCGGGAATCATCCCGGCCTTCTTCGTTTGTGCTTTCAGCAGTACGACTGTCGAAGCGGAGTGAACCATTCAAGCAGGTGAGCACGCATTTCATTGCCGGTTGACCGGTACTCAACAGCGACTGCGCGAAGCTGGAGCCACGGTAAGAACGCCGTTGCAACCAAGGACTCCCAGCAATGAACAAAGACATCATTTCCGGCAAGTGGTCGCAGCTGAAGGGCAAGGCCCAGGCCAAGTGGGGCGATCTGACCAACGACGACTTCGATGTGGCCGAAGGCAATGCCGAGTATCTGGCCGGTCGCCTGCAGGAACGTTACGGCTGGGCCAAGGACCGCGCCGAGAAGGAAGTCCGGGATTTTGAAGACAGCGTGCGCAAGGACTATCCGGACTACAAGTAAGCACCAGGGTTCGCCCTACAACACAACGCCCGCACCGAGAGGTTGCGGGTGTTGTGTTGTCTGGGCGGGAGGATCAGCGCGCCGGCGGGTCCGGCACGTAACGGTTGGGGAAGGCCTGCGGTTCGCGCGGCAGGCGTGAGGGCGAATCCACCAGGATGCCGCGTGCACGCAGGTTGCGGGCGCTGTCGTAACGCAGCTGCAGTACCTGGGCCGGACTGCGGCTGGCACGTTCGAAGTCGGTATCGCGCACCGAAGACTGCTCGCGTGCACCGTGGCCGGTGCCCAGCGCTGGCGCCTGCGACTTGTTGGCGTAGCCCTCGATGCGGCTGGCGCTGGCATCGGCCGCGGCCTCGGCGGCCGGGGCCGGTGCTGGCAGGCCACGGCGCAGGATCGGTTGCGGGTACCAGCGGCGCGCTTCCTCGAACACCGCCACGCCCACCACGCCGATGTTGTCCGGGCGGCCGGTGCGGCTGGCATAGCTGCCGCTGGGGCTGCTGAACACGAACTGCGCCACTTCATCCTGGCTCTTGCGCCAGCCGGTGATGTCGGCGCGCTGGCCGGGATTGAGCACGTAGCCGGTCTGCGAGGGATCGGCATCTTCGCCGGAGATGGCGTTGACGCCGTCCACCGACAGCACCACCAGCACCCGGCGCGGGCTGTCGTTGTACAGGCGCACGGCGTAGCGGTGGCCGCGCTCGCCGGCCACCCAGCGCTGGCCCTCGGCGGAGTAGCTGCGCAGTTCGGTGCCGCGGTCGCGGTCGACCAGGGCCATGCGCACGGGGCCGCCCTCGTACACCGGCGGCGGCATCGGGGCCGGGCGGAAGCCGGCCAGGGGCAGGATCAGCAGCAGGGGCAGCAGGCGTTTCATCGGGCGTCTCCAGCGGGGTTGCGTGAATGAACGCGCCGCAGGCCCTGACGGGGTTGGTGGCGTGCAAGGTAAACTGGCCCCGTTCATCGAAGGTTACCCCACGCAGTCATGACGACCCGAGTCCTTACCGGCATCACCCCCTCCGGCACGCCCCACCTGGGCAACTACGTTGGCGCCATCCGTCCGGCCATCGCGGCCAGCCGCGCGCCGGGGATCGAGAGCTTCTTCTTCCTGGCCGACCTGCACAGCCTGATCAAGTCGCAGGACCCGCAGCGCACCCAGCGCGCGACCCTGGAGATCGCGGCCAGCTGGCTGGCCTGCGGCCTGGACCCGGAACATGTGTGGTTCTACCGCCAGAGTGACATCCGCGAGACCACCGAGCTGATGTGGTTCCTGACCGCCATCGCCAGCAAGGGCATCCTCAACCGTGCGCATGCCTACAAGGCGGCAGTGGACAAGAACCGCGAGGAAGGCGTGGACGAGGACGCAGGCGTCAGCGCCGGCCTGTTCATGTACCCGGTGCTGATGGCCGCCGACATCCTGATCTTCAAGGCCAACCAGGTGCCTGTGGGCCGCGACCAGATCCAGCACATCGAAATGGCGCGCGATTTCGCCCAGCGTTTCAACCACGTGTACGGCAAGGAGTACTTCCCGCTGCCGGATGTGGTGATCGACGAGCAGGTGGCGACGCTGGCCGGCCTCGACGGCCGCAAGATGAGTAAGAGCTACCACAACACCATTCCGCTGTTCGTGCCGCGCGAGGAGCTGAAGAAGCTGGTGTTCTCGATCCTGACCGACTCGCGCGCACCCGGCGAGCCGAAGGACACCGAAGGCTCGGCACTGTTCCAGATGTACCAGGCCTTCGCCACCCCGGAACAGACCGCGGAGTTCGCCAAGGCGTTCGCTGCCGGCATCAGCTGGGGCGATGCCAAGCAGCAGCTGTTCGAGCGCATCGACAGCGAGCTGTCGCCGCTGCGCGAGCGCTACAACGCGCTGATGGCCGAGCCGGAGAAGATCGAGGCGCTGCTCAAGCGCCGTGGCCAGCAGCTGCGCGAGCAGCTGGCAGCCCCGCTGCTGGACGAGTTGCGCCATGCGGTGGGCCTGCGCGACCTGTCCAGCGCCGGCGACATCGCCAGCGAGGATGCCGGCGTGGCCCGCGTGGCACCGCCGCTGTTCAAGCAGTACCGCGAAAAGGATGGCCGCTTCTACTTCAAGCTGACCGCTGGTGACGGCACGCTGCTGATCCAGAGCGAAGGTTTCGATTCGCCGCGCGATGCAGGCCAGCTGATCGCGGTGATCAAGCAGGCCGAGCAGGGCGACCAGCTGCAGAGCGAGCTGTTCAAGCTGGAAGCGGAAGTGGATGTAGTGCTGGCAGCGCTTGCGGCGCTGCGAGCCGACTGATCGGTAGATGCCGACCTTGGTCGGCGCCGTTGAAGGGCGGATGCCGGCCAGCGGCCGGCACTACCCGTGAACGAAGGTCATGGCATGATGTCCGCGATGACATGGAGTCTGCGATGGCCTGGTTGTCGCTGCTGCTGTTCCTGCCCTGGTTCCTGCTGCTGGGCAGCCTGTACTGGCTGTTCCCGCGCCAGCCGCGCACCGCGCGGCGGCGCCTGTTCGACAGCACCACCCTGGTGCTCGCATTCGCGCTGAGCATCGTGTCGATGCTGTGGGGCTACCGCATTGGCGTGGTACAGCCCGGCGCCGGCCCGATCTGGCCGCAGGTGCTGGCGGTGCTGTACGCCTACGGCGCATTCCTGGCGGTGCTGGTGCTGGCCCTGTTGCTGCGGCCGCGGTTCGCATTGCGCTCCGGCTGATCGGTAGTGCCGGCCGCTGGCCGGCACATGCATTCTCCTGGCTATCCCGAGGTTGCCGGCCAGCGGCCGGCACTACCCGACCAAAGCCGCATCGAACCCGGGCCGCCTGCGCGCCTACCATGGGGGTCTGTTCCCGATCCTGCCAGGTGCGTGCCGATGACCGCCGACCCCAGCATCCACACCATCGATACCGGTTTCCAGCGCCCGGATTTCGACGCGGCTTACCTGATCGTTGAAAACGGCCGCGCTGCGTTCGTCGACTGCGGCACCGGCCTGTCGGTGCCGGCGATGCTGCAGGCGCTGGCCGACGCCGGCCTGGGCGTGGAGGCGGTGGACTGGCTGCTGCTCACCCACGTGCATCTGGATCATGCAGGCGGTGCAGGCCTGCTGATGCAGCAGTTGCCGAATGCGAAGGCGGTGCTGCACCCGCGCGGTGCGCCGCACATGATCGATCCGACCCGCCTGATCGCGGGTGCCACGGCGGTGTATGGCGCCGAAGAGATCGCGCGAAGCTATGGCCGCATCGAGGCGATTCCGGAGCACCGTGTGGTGGTGGCCGAAGACGGCCACCGCATCGACCTGGCCGGCCGCGAGCTGGTGCTGCTGCATACGCCGGGCCACGCGCTGCACCACTACTGCGTGTGGGATGCGCGCAGCCGCAGCTGGTTCACCGGCGATACGTTCGGTATCTCCTACCGCGAGCTGGACAGTGCGCAGGGTGCTTTCATCTTCCCCACCTCATCGCCGGTGCAGTTCGATCCGGAGGCGATGAAGGCCTCGATCCGGCGCATGCTCGATTACGCGCCGCAGGCGATGTACCTGACCCACTACGGTCGTGTGGAACAGGTGGAGAAACTGGCCGACGACCTGTTCGAGCAGATCGATGCGATGGCCGCCATCGGCCGCCAGTGCGATGGCCGACCGGACCGCCACCGCTGCCTGCTGGCTGCGCTGCAGGCGCTGTACCTGGAACGTGCGCAGCTGCATGGCTGTGCGCTGGACGATGCCGCGGTGACCGCTGTTCTGGCGATGGACATTGAACTCAACGCGCAGGGCCTGGCCTGCTGGCTGGACCGCATCAGCAGGTAGATCCACGCCACGCGTGGATGACGTGGACCCAGGCTGCGCCGTGATGTCACGACCACGTTACACTCTGGTGACTTCCAAGCTAGCCGTGGTACTGCCGTGAATCCGATGCGCGTGTTGCTGCTGTCGTCCTGCCTGTTCGTCGGTGGCCTGGCCCATGCGGCCAACGACCTGCCCGGCGGCGGCATCGATCCGCAGGCACTGTCGCGCCATGTGCGCGTGCTGGCGTCGGATGAATTCGAGGGCCGCGCGCCGGCCACCGAGGGTGAAGAGCGCACGGTGCAGTACCTGATCGAGCAGTTCCGCAGCTATGGCCTGCAGCCGGGCGGCGTGGACGGCAGCTGGGTACAGCCGGTGCCGCTGGTGCGCGCACAGCTGGAGGGCGCGGCCAAGGCCAGCCTGTCGCTGAAGCAGGGCAAGCGCGCGCTGGCCAACGGCGTGGACGTGACCCTGCAGAGCCTGCAGCCGCGCAAGCGCGTGCAGATCAAGAATGCGCCGCTGGTGTTCGTCGGCTACGGCATCGACGCGCCGGAACGCCAGTGGAACGACTACAAGGATGTGGACCTGCACGGCAAGATCGCCGTGGTGCTGATCAATGACGCCGATTTCGAAGCCGATGCGCCGGGTGCGTTCGACGGCAAGGCGGTGACCTACTACGGCCGCTGGACCTACAAGTTCGAGGAAGCCGCACGCCGTGGCGCCGAGGGCGTGCTGATCGTGCACGAGACCGCACCGGCCGCCTATGGCTGGGCCACGGTGAAGAGCTCGGGCACCTCGCCGCTGTTCGACATCGAACGCGGCCAGGCCGAGGCGATGGCGCAGCACACGCCGCTGCGTGGCTGGATGCAGCGCGAGCTGGCCGAGGCGATCTTCGCCGACGCTGGCCTCGACTTCGATGCGGAGAAGCGCAAGGCCATGCGTGCCGACTTCCGCCCGGTGGCACTGGACAACGCGAAGCTGAGCGTGGATTTCGCGCTCAAGCGCGAGCAGGTGGTGACCCGCAACGTGGTGGCCAAGCTGCCTGGTGGTGAACACGCCGACGAGGCGGTGATCTTCTCCGCGCACTGGGATGCCTTCGGCATCGGCCAGCCCGATGCCAAGGGCGACCGCATCCGCCGCGGTGCGATCGACAACGCCACCGGTGTGGCCACCGTGCTGGAACTGGGCCGGGTGTTCGCCGCCGGCCCGCAGCCGCAGCGCACGCTGTACTTCGTGGCCCTCACCGCCGAAGAGAAGGGCCTGCTGGGTGCCAGCTACTATGCTGCGCACCCGCTGGCGCCGCTGGACAAGACCGCTGCAGTGCTGAACATCGAAATGTTCAGCCCGGATGGCGCGACCCGCGACATCGCCTCGTGGGGCAAGGGCCGGGTCTCCCTGGAAGGCGACCTGGAACGCGTGGCCAAGGCCCGCGGCCGCAGCTACAGTCCGGACCCGAACCTGGAAGCCGGCTTCTTCTACCGCGCCGACCACTTCGCCTTCGCCCGCCTGGGCGTGCCGGCGATCACCATCGGTCCGGGCCTGGACAAGCTGGATGGTGGGGTTGAAGCCGGCCGCGCGCTGCGCGAGAAGTACTTCGCCGACTGCTACCACCAGGCCTGCGATGCGTGGACGCCGAGCTGGGACCCGAGTGGCCACGCCGCCGACACCCTGCTGGTCTACGACCTGGGCGCCGAGCTGGCCAACAGTCGCCGTTGGCCGACGTGGGAAAAGGAATCGGAGTTCCGCGGCGCGCGCGACAAGAGCGAAGCGGCCCGCCGCTGATGGGGTAGTGCCGGCCAGCGGCCGGCCCGCCCCGGGCTGCGTCCGCGCCCGCGCCCCCCCGGCCCAGCGCCCCCCCCGCCGGCGCCCGGGCGGGGGGGGCGGGCGCCGCGCCCCCCCCCCCCGCGGGGGGGGGGGGGGGGGGGGGGCGGGCCCCCCCCCCCCCCCCACGCCCGGGTATTCGTCAGCGCCGGCGCAGCAGCTTCCATGCGCCCCAGCCGCCGGCGGCGAGCGCTGCCAGATAGCACGCCACCATCGTGCGCAGTCCAACCGGCGACCCTGCATTGATGCCGCGATGCAGGCGCAGCTGCAGCGAGCTGTGGCCGCTGCCCAGGTCCACCGCCAGCTGCAGCGCCAGCGCGGCGCAGAACACCAGCAGGGCAATCCCGAACCCGACGCGCGGCCACGCGGCCTGCGCGTTGGGGCGGCGCAGCAGCCAGGCCAATGCCGTGGCTGCGGCCAGCGTCGCCGCGATCCACATCAATGGCGTGGCGGGAGACGCAGCGGCCACCGGCAGTGCACCGGTGGCCGCGATCATGACGACGCGCTTACTTGCGGGTGCCGTCGAGCCAGTTCGGGCCCTTGTTGGTGAGGAAGAACACATAGACCACCAACGATACCGCGATCGTCGCGGTCACGTAGATGGCGAACCAGTCGACGTGGCCGGTCTTCAGCGCGCCCTGGTACAGCAGTGGGGCGGTGCCGCCGAACAGCGAGTTGGCCAGTGCGTAACCCAGGCCCACGCCCAGTGCGCGCACATGGGTGGGGAACAGCTCGGCCTTCACCACGGCGTTGATGGAGGTGTAGCCGGTGAGGATGACGAACGCCAGCGCCAGGGTCAGGAACGCCAGGGTGGCGTCATGCTGGTGCGGCAGCTGGGTGATCAGGTACCAGCTGTACAGCACGCCACCGACGCCGAAGAACACCAGCAGGGTCTTGCGGCCGATGATGTCCGACAGCCAGCCACCGACCGGCTGCAGCACCATCAGGAACGCCAGCACGCCCAGGTTGATCAGGGTGCCGGTCATCGGATCGTTGCCGGCGAAGGCGCTCTGGATCATCTTCGGGCCGTTCACCGAGTAGGTGTAGAAGGCCACGGTGCCGCCGGCGGTGATCAGGAAGCACAGCAGCAGCGGCCGCCACTGGTGCACGAACAGTTCGTACATCGAGCCGGACT
Source organism: Stenotrophomonas sp. SMYL11 (assembly GCF_036320005.1). Lineage (NCBI taxonomy): Bacteria > Pseudomonadati > Pseudomonadota > Gammaproteobacteria > Lysobacterales > Lysobacteraceae > Stenotrophomonas > Stenotrophomonas sp. SMYL11. The sequence goes on along the minus strand of NZ_JAWIRS010000015.1, from coordinate 66,310 downwards.
TCCGTGCCTTGCCCTCGCGTGCGGCCTCGATGGACGACTCCGACAGCGATTCGTCCATGCCCCGGCGCAGCCAGAACACCACCACCGCGGCGATGCCGCCGATGCCGAAGGCAATGCGCCAGCCCCACTCGGAGATTTCCGGCTTGCCCCAGAAGGTCAGCATCAGCAGCAGGGTCAGCTGGGCCAGCACGTGGCCGCCGACCAGGGTGACGTAGTGGAAGGACGACAGGAAGCCGCGGCGGCCGGGAATGGCCGCTTCGGACATGTAGGTGGCGCTGGCGCCGTACTCGCCACCGGTGGCGAAGCCCTGCAGCAGGCGTGCGAACAGCAGGATGACCGCGGCCCAGATGCCGATGCTGGCGGCGGTGGGGGTGATGGCGATCAGGAACGAACACAGCGCCATCAGCGTGACCGAGACGGTCAGCGCCAGGCGGCGGCCATGGCGGTCGGCGAAGCGGCCGAAGAACCAGGCGCCGATCGGGCGCATCAGGAAGGTCGCCGCGAAGATCGCCCACACGTACATCGTGGAGTTCTTGTCATCGGGCGAGAAGAACTGCGATTCGAAGTACACGGCGAACACCGAGTACACGTAGACGTCGTACCACTCCACCAGGTTGCCGGCGGAGCCTTTGAGGGTGTTGGAGATGGAACGCCGCAGTGCGGCGCCGTCGGTGCTGGGGACAGCGGAATGGGACGTGGTGCTCATCCGGGTGGGAATCCTCGATGCGGCGCTTCCGTGCGGGAAAGATCGGTGCCAGCCGCGCGCGGGGCGCTTGCGGCCAGCCTCCTAGGTACTGCATCCCACGTCAACGCCGGGTGCCGGAGGAGCGGGCGCGGGATGGGACCGGACAGGGTGACAGCGGGTGCCGGATGGGCCAATAGCTAAATCGTCGTACGCCCTGTCGCGTCCCACATCCTGGAAAATTGCCCATCCGCATTGCAGTGTGTCGAAAAACGGGGTGATATCCGCCAGCCGAACGTCCTAGAATCCGCCTTCCCCCGGCTCCTTGGTGTGTCATGTCGGCTCCCCCCTCTTCGTCTGCGGCTGCCCCCCGGGGTGGCCTTGTCGCGCTGGCACTGCTGCTGGTCTACGTGGTCTGGGGTTCGACCTACCTGGGCATCGCCAAGGCCCTGCACGGCGGCGCGCTGCCGCTGACGATGGTCTCCGGCAGCCGCTTCATCATTGCCGGTGGCCTGATGTTCCTGGCCTTGCGCCTGTTCTGGAAGATGCCGAACCCGACCCTGCGGCAGTGGCGCAACCTGGTCATCATGGGCGTGACCATGCTGGTGCTGGGCAACGGCATGGTGGTGCTGGCCGAGCGCGAGGTGTCCTCGGGCCTGGCGGCCACCGCGGTGGCTTCGGTGCCGCTGTGGATGGCGCTGTTCTCGGCGCTGCGTGGCCAGCACGCCAGCCGTGGCGAGTGGCTGGGCATCGCCATCGGTTTCCTGGGCGTGGTCTGGCTCAACGCCGGCAGCAGCCTGACGGCCTCCCCGACCGGGCTGGTGCTGCTGCTGATCGCGCCGATCGGCTGGGCTTTCGGTTCGGTATGGGCGCGTGGGCTGGACCTGCCGGGCCCGTTCATGACCGCTGCCGGGCAGATGCTCTGCGGCGGCGTGCTGCTGGTGCTGATCGGGCTGGCGGTGGGCGAGCGCCCGACCACGCTGCCCGATACCGGTGGCCTGCTGGCGATGGCCTATCTGTGCGTGTTCGGCTCCATCGTCGCGTTCACCGCCTACGTGTGGCTGCTGCAGAACGTGCGCCCGGCGCTGGCGGGCAGCTATGCGTACGTCAATCCGGTGATCGCAGTGCTGCTGGGCGCACTGCTCAACGGTGAACGGTTCGGTTGGCGCGACCTGCTGGCGATGGTGGTGATCCTATTGGGTGTGGTGGTGTTGACGATGGCAAGGACGCGGAAGAAATGAGCATGGACGAAAAAGAACAACGCCGGGGCCTGCTGGTCACTGCCTCCACCTTCGTGATCTGGGGCCTGGTGCCGGTGTACTGGCACCTGCTCAACGAGGTGCCCTCGTTCCAGATCATCGCCCACCGCATCATCTGGAGCACCGTGCTGGTGCTGGGCTGGCTGCTGCTCAGCTCGCGCCTGGGCTGGTGGCAGAAGATCGCCGCGCAACCTCGCGCGCTGCCGATCCTGCTGGTGTCGAGCCTGACCATCGCCTTCAACTGGGGCCTGTACATCTGGGCGGTCAACGCCGGCCATGTCATCGAGACCAGCCTGGGCTACTTCATCAACCCGCTGGTGAACGTGCTGCTGGGCGTGCTGGTGCTGAAGGAACGGCTGCGCCGCCTGCAGTGGGTGGCGGTGGCGATGGCGGCGGTGGGCGTAGCCTGGCTGACCATCGACGCCGGCACGCCGCCGTGGATCGCGCTGGGCCTGGCCTGTTCGTTCGGCCTGTATGGCCTGCTGCGCAAGCTGGTTTCGGTCGACCCCGTGGCCGGCCTGGGCGTGGAAAGCCTGTACCTGTTCCTGCCGGCGCTGGCGTTTGCGATCTGGGCCGAGAATGGCCATGGCGGCGCGTTCTTCCATGGCTGGGGCTGGCGCAACGATCTGCTGCTGATCTTCGGCGGCGCAGTCACCGCAGTGCCGCTGATCGGCTTCGCCTACGGTGTGAAGCGCATTCCGCTGTCGCTGGTCGGCATCCTGCAGTACATCGCGCCGAGCTTGCAGCTGCTGCTGGGTGTGTTCTTCTTCCACGAAGCGTTCGACACCGCCAAGGCGATCGGCTTTGCCGCGATCTGGGCCGGCCTGGTGCTGTTCGTCGGCGACAACATCCGCACGATGCGCGCCAAGCGCTAGCGCCGCGCCCGCTCGGCTTACACGTGTGCACAGAAAAGAGCGGCGCCCCGAGGGGCGCCGCTCTGCTTCCATCCACAGCCAGGAGAGAGTTGGCTGTGACGGGAACGCGGTTGCAGGCTTAGAAGCGCTGCTGGTACTTCATGTACATGAAGCGGCCGATGTCGAAGCCACCGTAGTAGGTGAAGCTGCTGTTCGGCTGGCTGTACATGATCGGACCCTGGTGGTCGAAGACGTTGTTCACGCCCAGCGACACGGTGCCGTCCCACGGCAGGCTGTAACGCACCTGCAGGTCGTGGAAGGTGTTGGAGCCCACCTTGCGGCTCGGCTGCGCATCGGTGTACGGCGAGACGAAGCCGGCCATGTTGCAGTCCGGGCCACCGCCCAGGTCATACGAGCAGGCTTCCTTCATGCCGGAGTAGTAGCGGGCGGTCCAGCCAATGCCCAGGTCGCCGTACTGCCAATCCAGGTTGAAGGTCGAACGTACGCGGAAGTTGCCCTGCCAGCCGGTCTTCTGCTCCACCGGCGTGGTGGCGGCGCTGTCGTTGCGCTGCTCCAGGTAGTCGGTGTAGGTGGTGTTCCAGGTGGCGGCAAAGCGGCCGAACGAGGTTTCCGGCAGGCGGTAGCGCAGGCTGAAATCGTAGCCAGCGGTTTCGCGGTAGCCCGCATTGACCAGCGAGCGGTCCAGCGCCGTCACCTGGCCCAGCGTCTTGGCGCTGTTGGAACGGGTGAAGCGGCCGCAGGCCGAATCCACGCCCTGCACGTAGCACTGGTTGAGGATGTCGGTGGCCGACTCACCCACGATCGCGTTGTCGATGCGGATCTTCCACCAGTCCAGGCTGACGTCCAGGCCCGGCACGAACTCGGGGCTGTACACCAGGCCCACGGTCCAGGTCTTGGCGGTTTCCGGCTTCAGGTTCGCATTGGAACCGGAGTCGAAATCGGCGATGCCCTGCTGGCCCGGACGGTTGGCGACGTTGCCTTCCGACGCGGTCTGCTGGCGGAAGTTCGCCGGCACCTTCAGCGCCTGGCAGCGTGCGGCCACGGTCGAGCTGCTGGCAGCGATGCCGAACGAGGTATCGCACGGATCGGTGAACGAATCACGGCTCTTCACCGCACCGCCGTACAGGTCATCCACGGTCGGCGCACGGAAGCCGGTGCCATAGGTAGCGCGCACCAGCAGGCTGTCGATCGGCTTCCACTTCAGGCCGAACTTGCTGTTGGTGGTCGAACCGAAGGTGTTGTAGTCGGTGTAGCGGCCGGCCAGGTCCAGCGACAGTTCACGCGCGAACGGCATGTCGGCCAGTAGCGGTACCTGCAGTTCCAGGTAGACCTCGTTGAGCGAGTAGTCGCCACGGGTCGGCTGGCCGGTGGTGCCGGCGATCTGGCCCTTCTGCACCATCAGGTCCGGGGTGTAGCTGGCTTCTTCGCTGCGGTGCTCGAAGCCCATCGCGGCCATCACGTCGCCGGCCGGCAGGGTGAACACCGAACCGGAGATGTTGGCGCTGGCGACCTTGGTGGTGCTCTTTATCTTGTCGACGAAGCGGGTGAACAGGTAGTCCTTCACGTCCTGGTTGCTCAGCGAGCCCGGGCCCGCATAGCCCATCGGCGCGGCCGGGTTCCACGGCACGCAGCCGGCGATCACTGCACCCGGGCTGCCGCAGCGTGCCACGCTGCCATCCATGAAGGACGGGCCGACGGCCTGGTCGACGTGCGGCTGGTACATGCTGCCGGTACCGATGCGCTCGCCTTCATTGCGGTTGTACATGTAGCTGACGTTCCAGTCCCAGTAACGCGAACCGGTCTCGAAGCTGCCTTCCAGGCCGATGCTGGCGCGCTTGGTGTCCAGGTTGTTCTCGGTCGCACGCGGCATTTCTTCGGTGCGGTGCGAGAACAGCACGTCCTGGCCCCAGTGGTTGAACGCGCTGTCCTTGGACAGGGCAGCACGGGAACCGTTGCGCGCCTGTGCGGTGGACACCGAGTAGGGGTAGCCGGCCAGGTGCTTGGTCGACTTGCGCTTGCTGTACAGCGCGTCGGCCACGATGCGCAGGTCATCGGTGATCGAGAAGCCACCGTTGGCGAACACCGAAGTGCGCTCCATGCCGCTCAGCAGGCTCATGTTGGTCTTGGTGTTGGCGCCATCGGCCGGATTGGGCGTGTGGAAATTGCCCTTCTGGCTCGGGTCGCCGCCCGGCCCCACGGTCAGTGACTTGCCGTCGACGGTGACGCCGCCCCACTGCGTGGTCTGGTTCAGTGCCTTGACGTCGTCAGGATGGCGCGGGCCCCCCGGGTAACGGCTGAACTCGCGCTCGCTGCCGAGGATCTCGTCTTCCTTGGTGCGCTCGGCGCCAACGCTGAACCAGCCGCGGTCGAAGGTCTTGCCGAAGGTCGCGCTGTAGGAACGCTTCTGGCCGTCGCCTTCACCGTACTGGCCAACGTAGACGCTGGCTTCGCCACCATCGAAGTTCTTGCGGGTGATGATGTTGACCACACCGGCGATGGCATCCGAGCCGTACAGCGCGGACGCGCCATCAGTCAGTACCTCCACGCGCTCGACGATGGCCGAGGGAATCGAAGCCAGGTCGGAGTAGCCACCGGCGCTGACGCCCATGCGGCGGCCGTCGATCAGCACCAAGCTGCGTTCCGGGCCGAGGTTGCGCAGGCTGACGTACGTGCCGCCGAAGTCGCGCGAAGAACTCAGCGACGACGAGCGGCTCAGGCTCGGTGCGCCGGCAGCGGTGACGTCCTGCAGGATGTCGGCGACGTTGATGTAACCCTTCTTCTCGATCTCGGCGCGGCTGAGCGCGACGACCGGCTGTGCGGTCTCGACACTGGCCTGGCGGATGCGCGAGCCGGTGATTTCGATGCGGTCGAGGTTGGTGGGGGTATCGCCGGCGCTCTGTGCGAAGGCGGGGGTGGTGCAGCTGGCGGCCAGCGCGATGACGATCGCGTTGCGCAGCGGAGTGGTTTTCAGGGACATCCGTGAAATCTCGTGTTTCAGGAAAAACATGCGCCCGTTCTATGGGCGCGTGGGGTGCTGCAAACCAACGTGGGGGCGCGATTCTAGAATGTTTCCATTCGTAACTGTTTATCGCTGTGCCGCGGATGTGCGCGAAAATGAATCGCAACCAACAATCCACAGATGTGATGTGCGCAACGTCACGTGCGTTGCGTTTGCGGTGGGCAGAGGCATCGATAGCGGCGGATTCACCGCAATCTGTAGCAGTGCGTGTGCGCAGGCATCCATCACGCATGGCGTGGATCTACTGGACGTACTGGTTCATCACCAGGCCTGGCTGCATCGCCCTCGGTAGATCCACGCCATGCGTGGATGACGCGCAAAAAAAAAAGGACGGAGCCTTCGCTCCGTCCCCTGCGCAATGCGCGTTGTATCGCTGCGTGATGCTCAGGTTTCGCGCAGCGCCGTGGTGATCGGCAAACGTGCCGCGCGCAGTGCCGGGAACAGGCCGCCGACCAGGCCGATGCCCAGCGCCCACTTCAGCCCATTCCACAGCAGTTCCGGCGACACATGGAACTTGAACACCACCGCGCTGAAATTGCTGCCTATGGTGGACACGCTGTAGTTGTTGAACAGCAGCCAGGCCACCGCACAGCCCAGCAACCCGCCCATCAGCGCCAGCAGCATGGTTTCCAGCATCACCGCGGTCACAACCGGCAGGCCGCGGAACCCGATCGCACGCATGGTGGCGATCTCGCGTGCACGCGTCGCGACTGCGGCGTACATGGTGTTGAGCGCACCAAACACGGCGCCCACCGCCATGATCGTGCCGATCACCTTGCCAAGGATGTCGATCAGCTTGGTCAGGCCGCCGCCCTGCTTGCTGTAGTACGCACGCGTGGTTTCCACGTCCAGCTTCAGCCGAGGATCGGCCGCTACGGCCGCCTTGAACTGTTCGAAGCCAGCCTTGCCATCGGTGCGCACGCTGATCGACTGCCATGCACTGCGTTGGTAGGTGGTGGCCAGCGTATCGGCATCGGTCCACATTTCCGAATCGTGCGCATCCCCCGAGGCGAACACACCCACCACGGTCCAGGCTTGGTTGCCCAGGGTCAGCGTCTTGCCGACGTCCAGATCGCGGAACTGTCCCCGCGCGCCCTGGCCGACCACGATCTCGCGCAGGCCAGTGCCGAACGTGCGACCCTGCACGATCTTCACCTTGTCATGCACTGCCCACGCCTGTGGGCCAACGCCGCGGAACTGCGCGTTGACGTCGGTGCCATCGGCCTTGGAGACCAGGTTCACCACCTGCGACAGCTCCGGCGACAGCAGCGGTCGGCCTTCGCCATCGCAGCTGATGCCGGGCAGGGTGGACAGCATCGGCACCTGCTCGCGGGTGATGACCGAATTGGTCTCGGCCTGCGAGCCGCCACGCAGCACGATGGCGGTGGTGTCATCGCCGGTGTTGTTGAGCGTGGCCTGGAAGCCCTCACCCATGGCCAGCATCGCCACCAGCACGCCGACCACGCCGGCAATGCCCACCACGATCACCGAGGAGGCACCCCAGCGCTGCGGCAGGCTGGCGATGCCGATACGGGTGGCCGCCAGCGCCAGTCGCCCGCTGCGGGTCAGCAGCAGCCACAGCGCCACCAGCACCGCCACGGCCAGCACACCGACCCACGGCAAGCCGATCCACAGCACCAGGCCCACCGCCAGCAGCAGCACGGTCAGCGCATTGCCCAACCACTTCTTCATCCTGTTCATCGGGAGTCCTCCTCAGCGACCGGCCAGTGCATCGACGATCTTCAGGCGCTTGGCGCGCAGCGCGGGCAGCAGCCCGACCACGACGCCGATCACCACGATCAGGCCGATGCCCACCAGCCAGGTGGGGGTGGGTACGTGAGGTGGCAGCATGCCCATGCTCTTCGGTGCGATCGCCGGCAGCACCAGTGCGGCCAGTCCCATGCCGATCAGGCCGCCGAGGCCGATCAGCAGCACCGACTCGACCATCACCAGCGTCAGCACGGTGCTGTCCTTGAAGCCCAGCGTCTTCAGCGTGGCCAGCTCGGGAATGCGCTCGCGCACGGCCTGCGCCATGGTGTTGCCGGTCAGCAGCAGCAGGGTGAAGAACACCGCGCCCATGATCGAGGTGACGATCATGCCGATATCCGCGAACTGCTTGACGAAGGCCTGCTGGAACGCCGATTCGGTCTGGGTCTTGGTCTCGTGGTCGGAGTTGGCCGAGATCGCATCGATGGCCTGCGCCACGCGGGAGGCATGTTCGGGGTTGTCCAGGGTGATCGTGTACCAGCTCACCTGGTTCTTGATGTAGTCGTTGGATTCGTCGAAGTATTTCCAGTTCATCATCAGCTGGCGTTCTTCGTTGCTTGCCTGCGCGCGGTCCTTCGAGCGGAAGATGCCCTTCAGCTCCAGCGGCCAGTCATTGCTTCCGCCGCGCGGGAAGATCGTGGCCTGCAGCGGAATGGTGTCGCCGATCTTCCAGCCGAACTGGTTGGCCAGGGTCTCGCCGACGATGGCGCCGGTGCGGGTCTGCTTCCAGTCTTCCAGCTGCGCCGGGTCGATCTGCAGTTCGCGGTAGACGTCGAAGTAGTTGGGCGACACCGAGAAGTTCGGGAAGAAGTTCTTCGGGTCCTGGTAGATGCCGCCGAACCACATGCCATAGGCCACGTCGCGTACGCCATCGACCTGGCGGATCTGCGTTTCCAGGCGGATCGGCAGCGACTGGGTGATCGACAGGCGCGAGGCGGTGACCAGGCGGTTGGCACCTTCCACGCTGCCGCCGGAATTGAACGCCACGCGTACCGAGTCGAGCATGCCGAACAGCAGGAACGCCGCGACCACCGAAAGCAGGGTCAGCAATGTACGGGTGCGGCTGCGGAACAGCTGTGCCCACACCAACGAGAAATATTTCATCGCCGTGGCCTCCGTCAGTGGGCCAGCGGCGCGTCGGCCAGCTCGCCCTTGTCCAGGTGCACCGTGTGCGTGGCGTACTCGGCGGCCTTCGGGTCATGGGTGACCATGATGATGGTCTTGCCGTGTTCGCGGTTGAGCTGCTGCAGCAGGCCGAGGATCTCCTCGGCGGACTGGCGGTCGAGGTCGCCGGTCGGTTCGTCGCAGATCAGGAAGGTCGGGTCGGAGACGATTGCCCGCGCGATCGCCACGCGCTGCTGCTGGCCGCCGGACAGTTCATTCGGGCGATGGCTGCGGCGGTCGGCCAGGCCGACCAGGGTCAGTGCAATCTCCGCGTTGCGCCGGCGCTGCGCGGCATTGAGGTGGGTCAGCAGCAGCGGCAGCTCCACGTTCTTCTGCGCGGTCAGCATCGGCATCAGGTTGTAGAACTGGAACACGAAGCCGACGTGGTGGCTGCGCCAGGTCGACAGCTGGCCACCGCTCATCTGGTCGATGCGCTCGCCTTCGATGCTGATCTCGCCGCCGCTGGGGTTGTCCAGGCCACCGATCAGGTTGAGCAGGGTGGTCTTGCCCGAACCGGACGGGCCCATCAGCGCGACGAAGTCGCCGCTGGCGATGTCCAGGTCGATGCCGTGCAGCACCTGCACCTTTTCGGGGCCACGCTGGTAGGTCTTGGTGATGTTGCGCAATGAAACCAGGGTCGACATGGGTGGTTCTCCACGGAAGGCGGGAAACAGGGAAACGCGCCGGCGGCGGCCGCGGGCGTGCGTCGAACGGTGCTGCCGGCGGCGCCCGTGGGCGCCAGGCCGTTACTGCGCTTGTTTCTGTTGCACCTTGGCGCCATCGCGCAGGGTGTCGGGCGGGTTTACCACCACCAATTCACCTGCGCTCACGCCCTTGAGGATCTGGCGGTCCTTGCCCATCGCCTGGCCGGCCTCGACCGTGCGCTGCTGCACGCGGTTCTCGTCACCCAGCACGAAGGCCACCGAGGCGCCGTCGCGCTGGACCACGGCGCCGCCCGGCACGCGAACGCCCTGCGGCTTGGCCGCGGCCTGCGGCTGCGCCTGTTCCAGGAAGCTGACCCGCACGCCCATCTCCGGCACGATGCGCGGGTCTTTCACCTTCAGCGCCACGCGCACCTTCACCGTGGCCTTGCCGCGGTCGGCGGTGGGGATGATGGCGATCACCTCGCCGGGAATCTTCCACTCCGGATAGGCGTTGAGCGTGGCTTCCACCGGCATCTTTGGCTGCACGCGGCCGATGAAGGCCTCGCCGACCTCGACTTCGATCTCCAGCGAGTCCATGTCGACGATGGTGCCGATGCCGGTACGGGTGAAGCCACCGCCGGCCGACAGCGGCGAAACGATTTCGCCCGGCTGCGCCGCCTTGGCGGTGACCACGCCGGAGAACGGCGCGCGCACGATGTTGTTGTCCACGCCCAGGTCGGCGATGGCCAGCTGGTCGTTGGCAACCTTGACGTTGCGCTGTGCGGTGTCCAGCTGTGCACGCAGGCTGTCGCGCTGGGCCACCGCCTGGTCGTACTGCGAGCGCGACACCAGCTGCTGGCCGACCAGCGCCTGCAGGCGGCTGGCTTCGGCGGCGGCCTGCTTCTGCTGTGCTTCCAGCCCGGCCACCTGGCTGCGTGCGGCCTGCAGCTGCGAGGCATACAGGCTGCGCTGCGCGTCGGCATCGATCGGGTCCAGCGTGGCCATGATCTGGCCCTGCTCCACGCGCATGCCTTCCTCGATCATCACCTCGCGCACCTTGCCGGTGATCTTGGCCGAGACCGTGGCCATGCGCCGCGCAACTACATATCCGCTGGCGTCGAGCACCGAACTGCTGGCGTTGCCCTGCTGGATGGCCACCGCCGGCGCGGTTTCCACTTCCACCGCTGGCGTACGCCCGAACAGGGCGAAAGCGACAGCGGCCAGCAACAACACGACCACGATGATCGCGATCCACAGCCAGCGGCGGCCACCACCACTGCCACTCCCACCGGAGGCGGGCGGCGGGGACTTGCGGTCGATACGGAGTTCCTTCAACAGCTCGGCAGAAGCGTTCATTCGTTCCATCACAGGCATTCGGGCGGGTGTGACCGGAAGGGCAGACGGCGGCGGTTCCGGCGGTGGAGCGTGCGGCACAGCATGAAGGCAGGCACAGCGATGACGGCAGTGACAGCTGTCACCCGATGACACTGACGGCGGCAACTGCGAAATGTGACCACGGCGGCACAGGATGGCAACGTCCCCGCTACCGGTACCGCCCATGGATCCGATCGCCCCATCGCTGGCCCGCCTGCAGCAGGTGCAGGTGCGCTATAGCGACCATACCGCCCTGCATGGCATCGACCTGCAGGTACGCGCTGGCCAGGTGCTGGCGCTGCTGGGCCGCAACGGTGCCGGCAAGAGTACCGCGATCAGCGTGTTGTTGGGCCTGCGCCGCGCCGATGTCGGCCAGGTCGAGCTGCTCGGCGGTGACCCGCAGCAGCGCAGCAGCCGCCTCGGCCTGGGCCTGATGCTGCAGAGCACCAGCCTGCCGCCGATGCTGCAGGTGGACGAACTGGTGGCGCAGGCCAGCGCCTGCTATCCCGACCCGATGCCGTTGCAGGAGGTGCTGCAGCGCGCTGGCCTGCAGGCGCTTGCAGGCCGCCGCTATGGCCAGCTCTCCGGCGGCCAGCAGCGCGCCGTGCAGTTCGCCATCGCGCTGTGTGGGCGGCCACGCGTACTGTTCCTGGACGAGCCCACCACCGGCCTGGACATCCAGGCGCGGCAGGTGATGTGGCAGGCGATCCGGCAGCTGGTGGCCGAAGGCTGTGGTGTGCTGCTGACCACCCATTACCTGGAGGAAGCCGAAGCGCTGGCGCAGCAGGTGGTGGTGCTGGAGCAGGGCCGGGTACTGGCCGACGCGCCGCTGAGCGAGCTGCGCCTGGCCGATCGGCCGCGCCGCATCCGCTGCCGCAGCGGGTTGCCCATTGAGGACGTGCAGCAGTGGCCGGGCGTGCAGCAGGTGCAGCGCGACGGCGAGCACCTGCAGCTGCTGGCGAGCCCGGCCGAGCCGGTGGTGGCGCGCCTGCTGGCCGCCGACGCGCAGCTGCGCGAGCTGGAAGTACAGGGCGCGGCGCTGGCCGACGCCTTCCTCGACATGACCCGGGAGGCCGCATGAACACCCTGATCCGTACCGCCAGCGCGCCAGCAGCCTCATGGCGCAGCGTACTGCGCCCCTACCGCGCCGAACTGCTGGCCGAACTGCGCCGGGCCTGGCGCACGCCGGCGTTCGCGGTGCCCTCGCTGCTGTTTCCGGTGCTGTTCTACCTGCTGTTCGGCGTGCTGCTCGGGCGTGGTCACGCGCCGCTGTATCTGTTGGCCACCTACTGCGTGTTTGGCGCGATGGCCCCGGCCCTGTTCGGCTTCGGCGTGCAGCTGGCGCTGGACCGTGAAGGCGGCCTGCTGACCCTCAAGCGCGCACTACCGATGCCGGCGGCAGCACCGCTGCTGGCGCGGCTGGCGATGGCGGTGATGTTCGCGCTGCTGGTGGCGTTGCTGCTGATCGGCGTCGCGCGCGTGTTCGGTGGTGTGCAGCTGCAGGCGTTGCAGATGGTGCAGCTGCTGGCGGTGGCGGGCCTGGCGGCGTTGCCGCTGGGGGCGATCGGCCTGCTGATCGGCAGCCATGTCAGTGCCAGCGCGGCACCGGCGATGGTCAATCTGGTCTACCTGCCGCTGGCCCTGCTGTCGGGCCTGTGGCTGCCGCTGTCGGCGCTGCCGAAGCTTTTCTCGACGATGGCCCCACTGTGGCCGGCCTGGCATCTGGCGCAGCTGGCGCTGCCGGTGGTCGGGCTGCCGTCGGTGGGCAGCGTGGCCGGCCATCTGCTGGTGCTGCTGGCAGTGACCGTGGTCGCGTTGCTGCTGGCGCGCCGGCGCCTGCGCCGGATCGGCTGAACTGGCATGATCGGCAGCGATCGTCCCCGCCTGGATCCTCCCGTGTCGTCGAGCTGGCTTGCGTCCCTGCTGCGCCCCGCACCGGATTCGGCGGTGGCCGAGCTGCTGCGGCGTGGCAAATCGCCCTGGAGCGGTGCGATCCACCTGCTGTGGTCGGTATGGATCTTCCTCACCCCGGTGCTGGGGAACGGCTTCACCCTGCGCTGGCTGTTGCTGACCCTGGTCAGCTATCCGCTGTTCCTGCTGTTCTACGCCAAGGTGATGCTGGCGCCACGGCACCATGCATGGCGTTACGCGCTGGGCATGATCGTGATGGCCCTGGTACTGCTGCCGTGGTACCCCTCGGGACTGAGCTATTTCGTGTTCGGCTGCGTGATGATCCGCATGAGCAGCCGGGGCGGCTGGTGGCAGTACCTGCTGCAGCTCACCGGGCTGAACCTTCTGTTCTGCAGCACCGCGCTGTACTTCGGTTATCCGTGGCAGGCCATGGTGTGGATGCCGGCGGTCTCGTTCATCGTCGGCCTGGTGGTGAACGTGGAGGCCCTGAGCCAGCAGCGTGACGTCGCCCTGCAGCTGTCCCAGGACGAGGTGCGGCGGCTGGCGACCACCGCCGAGCGTGAGCGTATCGGCCGCGACCTGCACGATCTGCTGGGCCATACCCTGTCGCTGATCACGCTGAAACTGGAACTGGCGCGCAAGCTGCACGACCGCGGTGATGTGCGCGCGCGGCAGGAGATCGGCGAGGCCGAGGACATTGCACGCGAAGCGCTGGCACAGGTGCGCAGTGCAGTGACCGGCATCCGCGCCAGCGACCTTGCTGGCGAGCTGGCATCGGCGCGCCTGCTGCTGGAATGCCAGCAGGTACATCTGCAGTACACGACGCCGCCAGCGATGCCGGTTGAGGTGGAGCGCGGGCTGGCGCTGGTGTTGCGCGAGGCCGCCACCAACATCGTGCGCCATGCGCAGGCGACCCGGGTGCAGGTGGATTTCATGCTTGAGGATCGACAGTTGGTGATGCAGATACGCGATGATGGCCGTGGCGGCGTGCATGCCGAGGGTAATGGATTGAGTGGCATGCGTGAGCGGGCCGCAGCACTGGGTGGCCAGTTGACGCTGCAGTCGCCGCGCGGGGCCGGCACGGTGCTGACGGTACGGGTGCCGTTGATGGCCGCGACCACGCCGCTGTCATCCACGTCGTTGGCGCAGGACGGTGCCGCATGATCCGCATCCTGTTGGCCGAAGACCAGGCGATGGTGCGCGGTGCACTGTCGGCGCTGCTGGGCCTGGAGCCGGATATCGAGGTGCTGGGCAGTGCTGCCGATGGCGAGGCCGCCTGGCGCATGCTGCAGCAGCTGCAGCCGGACATCCTGGTGACCGACATCGAGATGCCGGGCCTGAGCGGGCTGGAGCTGGCGCAACGCATCGCCCGCCACGAACTGCCGATCAAGGTGGTGATCGTGACCACCTTCGCCCGTGCCGGTTTCCTGCGCCGCGCGCTGGAAGCGGGAGTGCTGGGCTACCTGCTGAAGGACGCACCGGCCGAGAACCTGGCGGACGCCCTGCGCAAGGTGAAGCAGGGCATCCGTGCGATCGACCCGCAGCTGGCGCTGGATGCGTGGTCTCAGGCCGACCCGCTGACCGACCGCGAGCGCCGCGTGCTACGGCTGGCGGGCGAGGGCCGCACCGCCAGCGAGATCGCCGAGCAGCTGGGGTTGTCGCACGGTACGGTGCGCAATTACCTGTCCGAGTGCATCGGCAAGCTGGGTGTGGCCAATCGGATCGAGGCGTATCGGCTGGCGCGGCAGAAGGGGTGGTTGTAGTGGCGCCCAGCTGTTCCCAATGATGTCGTTTCCGCGACCGCGGGTGGGTGTCACTTTCTTTGCTCGTGCAAAGAAAGTAACCAAAGAAACACGCCGCCAGATCGCGAGCCGGCGCTGCGCGCCGGTGCCCTGCGCTTCTCGGTGAATCAGGGGACGGCGCCGAACTCGCTGCGCTCAGACATCGGCGCCTCTTCGCCCCTGATTCCCCTGCGATGCTCGGCTCGCTAAAAGGCGGACCCAACGTCAAAAGCCGATGTTGCACCCCGTAGGTCCACGCCATGCGTGGATGCTGTTGCCATTGATCTTGACCTTCAAGTCCGCCTTGAGCGAGCCGAGCACCGCAGGTCCGGCGAGGGCGAAGAGGCGCGGGTGTCTGAGCGCAGCGAGTTCCCGCGCCGTCCCTCGACGGATCGAGGAGCGCAGGGCACCGGCGTGCGAAGCACGTCGGCTCGCGGCCGGCGGAGCGTTTCTTTGGTTACTTTCTTTGCGCGCAAAGAAAGTGACACCCCTCCGCAGTCGCGGAAACGATCCGGCGGGAACTCCCGGCGAACCCGCTCAATCCTTCCCGCGCGCCATCGCCTGGAACACCCCATCACGCCGCACCCACAGGTGGAACAGCGCCGCACCCACATGCATCAGCACCGTGGCGAACAACACATACGCCAGCAGGCTGTGTGCATTGCGCAACGCGGCGTACAGCGCCGGGGTGTGTGGCACGATCGGCGGCAGGTGCAGGCCACCCCACAGCACGATCGGGTAACCGCCGGCCGACAGCATCGCCCAGCCGATCAGCGGCATCGCCAGCATCAGTGCATACAGCATCCAGTGCGAGGCCTTGGCCGCCATCACCTGCCATACAGGAAGATCCGCCGGCAACGGCGGTGGGCGATGGCGCAGCCGGTTGTACAGGCGCAGCAGCACCAGTACGCCGATGGCGATGCCCAGCGGACGGTGCAGATCGATCAGCATCGGCCGCAGCTGCAGCGAGGCGACCATGGTCACGCCGATGAACAGCATAGCGATGATCATCAGCGCCATGGACCAGTGCAGCACGCGCGCGAGCAGGTTGAAGTGGCCGTTGCCGGTGCTCATCGTGCGGCCTCCTTCGGTTGCTCGACGTTGCCGGTGGCGCGCTCGCGTTCGCGTCGGTTGAAGGATTGCGAGTACACCGCCGAGCGGGCGGCCAGGATCGGATCGTCACTGCCGCGCACGCCGCTGGGCAGGATCAGCGGATCGAAGTTGATCTGGCCGCACGCGCCTTGTTCCTGCGACTGCATGCGGTCCAGGCTGAGTACGCCGGCCACCACCTGATCACGCGACTCGGGCCACGGTACCGACGGATCATCGATGGCATCGCCAGGCTCGGCGGTGGTGACGACCAGGTTCCAGCGCACCGGGCCGCTGGCCAGGCGCTGCTGCAGTTCCTGGCTGAGGAAATCGACGCTGGCGTGCTTGCGCGTTTCCGCATCCATCTCCACCACCGGTGCCTGCGGCTGCCAGCGCCAGCGCACCGCGCGTTTCTGGCCCTGCGCGTTGGTGAACCAGAAGCTGTTGACGCTGTTGAAGGTGGTGTCGGCCCAGCTGCTGGTCCACGGCGCCGTCTTGGCCCACTGCTGGAACGCCTGCGCACTGGGGTACCTGGCCAGTACGGCGGCCATCTTCTGCGGGTCGGGCTTGCCGGTGGCAGGGTCCGGGATGGAGGCACGCGTCTGCGCGTAGAACGCCTCGGCGTTGGGCACGGCAAAGAACGGGAAGCTGTTCATCGCCATCCGCCATTCCTGGCCATCATCGCTGACCATCTGCACCGCGAGGCTGCGCACGCGTGCGGTGTTGTCGGCGCCGTAAGGGTCGCCGCCGCCGATCGACAGGCGGCCCATCACCGGTACGCGTGACTGCGAGAACACGCGGGCGCTGGACAGGGTAGGGGCCTGCGCACTGGGTTCGAACCAACCGCTTACACACACGCCCTTGCTGTGCGCACGACGGAACCCGGGATGGGCGGGGCCGGTAGCTTCGATGGTGTCGGTGAAGCGCTGCGCGGTCAGGCGGTCGCCGATCCAGCCGGCCAGCCAGGCGAAGGCCAGCGCGACGGCACCCAGAATGAGCGCGATCAGTGCGATCCAGGGCAGCGGCGAATGCTTGCGCGGTGCGCCCGGTGTCTGGCCGGCGCGGGTGTAGCGGAAGAGCGACATGGTCGGAGTCCTGCCTTCACGGAGCGTGTGGGTGGTCGACCCACACATCCTCGCAGAACCCGGCCGGGGCCGAAATTCAATTTTTCGTCAGATTTGGCGGGGACGGCGTGCCGACCAACGGTCGGCACCCACCCGATCAGCTGTAGCGCTGCTTCAGCATCGCCCACGCCGAACGCAGCGCCAGCGCTTCACCACCGGCCGGACGGCCCGGGCGCTCACCGTCGTTCCAGGCGTACACGTCCAGATGCGCCCAGCGCTGGCCGTCTTCCAGGAAGCGTTCCAGGTACAGCGCGGCGGTGACCGAACCGGCCATGCGCGAACCGGCGTTGGCCAGGTCGGCGATGCCGCTGCTCAGGTAACGCAGGTAGGGGCGCCACAGCGGCATGCGCCAGACCGGGTCGCGGGTCGCATCACCGGCCTGCAACCACTGCTGCGCCACGTTGTCGTCATTGCTGAAGAGCGCCGGCAGATCCGGGCCCAGTGCGATGCGCGCGGCGCCGGTGAGGGTGGCGAAGTCCAGCACCAGGTCCGGTTTCTGCTCGCTGGCGAAGGTCAGTGCATCGCACAGGATCACGCGACCTTCGGCGTCGGTGTTGTCGATCTCCACGCTCAGGCCCTTGCGGGTGGCGATCACTTCGCCCGGGCGGAACGCATCCGGACCGATCGCGTTTTCCACTGCCGGCACCAGCAGGGTCAGGCGCACCGGCAGGCCGCGCGCCATCACCAGGCCGGCCAGGGCCAGTGCATGCGCGGCGCCGCCCATGTCCTTCTTCATGTTGCGCATGCCGTCGGCCGGCTTGATGTCCAGGCCGCCGGTATCGAAGCACACGCCCTTGCCGACCAGCACCAGTGCCGGATCGGTGTCCTTGCCCCAGCGCAGCACGACCAGGCGCGGTGCGCGATGCGAGGCACGACCGACGGCGTGGATGGCCGGGAAGTTCTGCTTCAGCAGCTCATCGCCGGTGATCGCCTCGACCTGCGCGCCGTGCGCATCGGCCAGCGTGCGCGCGGCGTCTTCCAGCTGCTGCGGACCCATGTCTTCGGTCGGGGTGTTGACCCAGTCACGCACGCGCAGGCTGGCGGCGATCAGGTCGGCCACTTCGCCGGTCGGCTCGGCCACCAGGCGCGCCGGCGCACGGTGGCGCTTGCGATAGCGGTCGAAGCGGTAGCTGCCCAGGCCCCAGCCCAGCTGCAGCAGCGCCAGTTCGGCGGCCGGCAGTTCGCTGGCCAGCTGCCACACGCTGCCTTCCGGCAGGGCATGCGGTGCATGCGAATAGCTGTAGGCATCGGCACGATCACCGACACCGATCACCGCTCCGGCCAGGCCATCGGCGCCGGGCAGCAACGCCGTGGTGAAGGCACCGGCGGTGAAGCCCTGCGACGCCAGCCATGCCTGGGTGGCGGCCGGCTGGCCGTCCTTCCAGGCCGCGAACTGCTCGCGGTCCAGCACGTACAGCGGCAGTGCTGCGGCGGTGTCGGCAGTGAAACCAGTGATCTCGCTCATGCGTCAGATACTCCGGGGTGCGGCAGCGTCGAGGTTGGCATCCAACCAGTCGGCCAGGCCGGTGAGGGTGTCGAACTGCAGGTCCGGCTGCAGCTGCGGATGGGTCCAGGTGGCTGCTTCGCGGTTGATCCAACAGCCGCGCAGGCCGGCGGCGATCGCCCCGGCCACGTCCATTTCGGCGTGGTCGCCGACGTGCAGTACCTGTGCCGGCGCCACACCCAGTCGGGTGCAGGCGGCGTGGAAGATGCTCGCCTCCGGCTTGGCCGCGCCGTGTTCTCGCGCGCCCAGCTGGAAGGCGAAATGATGGGCCAGGCCGATCCGCTCCAGATCGGCATTGCCGTTGCTCAGTGCTGCGACCGGTACCCGCGCGGCAATCCGCGCCAGTGCGTCGATCGCATCGGGGTAGCATTCGACCTGGTTGCGCGCGGCGAAGAACACGTCATACGCCGGCTCCAGCAGATCCAGGCTGGCACCGCTGGTGTGCAGCGCTTCGTGCAGGGTCAGCCGGCGCAGTGCGCTCAGGTCGTGATGGAGGTGCGGATGGGCGTGGTACAGGCGCTCGCGCAGTTCGCGCATCGCCGCCACCGGATACATCTCGGCCGTGGCGGGGCTGTGTTCACGCATCCACTCGTGCAGGACCAGGTCGATGCGGGCGCCGATCGGAGCGAACGGCCACAGCGTGTCGTCAAGGTCGAGGGTGATGGCTTGGACGGGGAAATTCACCCCGCCATTCTACCCCTGCCCGCGCGGGCTTTCATGCCGCGCGACGGGCAGGCGCCGCGGCCGTCAGTGGCCGCGCAGATCGTATTCGCAATACAGGATGGTCTGGCCGTCGAGGCGGTTCACGACCAGATCATGCCGGCCCACCTCGCGGCGGTAGCTGCCTGCCACTGGCGGCGGCATCTTCGCCAACGCGGCGACCTTGCTGATCTCCGTGCTGCCGAAGTACGCCGTGTAACTGTCCACGCCATCCTCGCCGCTGGAGCCATCGTAGGCGTTCACATGGGTCACCGGCAGGCCAAGCACCGTCAGTGGCGCGGCCAACGTGTAGCCATTGTCGTGCTCGTCCCTGGCCTTGGCCCCGCCAGGCATCAGTACCTTGGCCATGGCATCGAACTGTTCAGGCGTCAGATGGCGCTGGCAGGTGACGGCCTCCACCAGCTGGGTGCGGGCCACGTCCGCACTGGGCGGAGTTGCGGCGAAGGCGGGGACGGCCAGGCAGGTCAGGGCGAGGCATCGGCGGGCGAAAGAGAACATGAGAGAGGTTCCATCCTGAAAAAAAAGCGGGCACCCATTCTGCCAGCCTTGGCTTTTCCACCGTTGCTTTCCAGCGCACCCGCCGATGGGACGCGATCATTCCAGCAGCCGTGCCCAGCCCTGCATTCCGTCCAGCCGCGCCAACACCAGCTTGATGCAGACCAGCAGCGGCACCGCCAGCAGCAGCCCGATCATGCCCCAGGCCCAGCCGAACACCATCAGCGCAAGGATCAGCACCAGTGGCGACAGTTTCATGCGACGGCCCAGCACGATCGGGGTCACCATCTGCCCTTCCAGGGTGTGCAGGCCCAGGTAGGCGGCGGCAGGCAGCAGGGCCTGCAGCGGGTCGCGGAATTCGACGAAGCCCATCAGCAGCATCAGCGCCACGCCGATCAACGGACCCACATACGGAGCGAAATTCAGCAGCGCAGCCACCGTGCCCCACAGCAGCGCTTCCTGCAGGCCGATGCCGAGCAGCATCAGCACGCCGGCAAACACCAGCCCGACCAGGGTGTTGATCACGCTGATTGTCAGTACGTAGCGTGAGACCTCGCGTTCGATCGAACGCAGGATGTCACTGGTGAAGCGCTGCTGCTGACGGTTCGGGAACAGAGCGATCGCCGCGCGCTGCAGGTTCTGCCCATAGATCATGAAGAACAGGGTCAGCAGCACCACCGCCAGCACCGAGGCGGCCAGCCGCGGCGCACGGGTCAGCATGCGGTACGGGTCGTCGAGCTGGGTGCGGATCACCTGCACCTTGCGGTTGCTGTCACCACCGGCCACGCGGGCGAAGTTCTCCGCCGCCTGGTTGGCCTGCTGCACCGGCTTGGTCAGGTCCTGCACCTGGCGGGCGATCTTGCGCAGCTGCTGCGGTGCTTCCTGTGCCCATTCCATCGCCGGGCCGATCAACTGCACCGCCAGCGAACCGGTCACGCCCAGGCCGGCGCCGAGGATCAGCAGAGCGCCCAGCGCACGCGGAATCCAAAGTTTCTGCAGCAGGCGCAGGATCGGATTGCCGACCAGTGCGAAGAACATCGCCAGCAGCACCGGCAGGATGATGTCCTGCGCGGCCCACAGCGTGTAGCCCACCGCCAGGGTCGCCAGCACCACCAGCGACATCGGTCCGCGCGGACGCGACGGTGGCGGCAACGGGGCGTCGGGCTGTTCGGGGCCGGCCGGTGACGGGGACAGGAGGGACTCACTCATCGACGCACCAACCGGGAAGGGGAGCGCATTATCCGCCGGCCGCGATCGGCGCGGCGGATTCCATGGATCAACGTTCGGACAGCTCGGTGGCCGCTTCGGCCGGACGCGGTCCGCGCGGGTCCGGTTCTGGCTCCGGCACGGAGCGTGGGGCCGGTGCCGGCCGTGGCTCGGCAGCGGAGGCCGCTGCCTGTGCCTGTTCGCTGGCTTCGTCGGCTTCCTCAGCCGCGTCGTCGGCAGTGGCTGCGGCCTGCGCCGCCATCGCCGTGGCGAACGCCGCCTGTGCACTGGCGAACAGGTTCGAGACCGAACCCACCATCTGCAGCCAGCGGGCACCATTGACCTTGCCCGGCACTTCCAGCTTGCCGGCGATGAAGCCACCGGCCAGGCCGACCACCACGATGCGCAGCGGCGACCAGCCCTTTCGCCAGACGTCGCTGAGCGTGGACCAGTGGTCCTGGGTTTCGCCCAAGCGCACGGTCACCACCTGTTCGCAGCGTTTCACCCGCCGTTGCAGCGCGCCGAACTTCATGGCTTGCCCTCGGGCAGCTGCACCTCGGCATCGGGATCGTCTTCGCTAGGTTCGTCGAACAGGCCCAGGCGTGACAGCTGGCGCCGGGTAGCGTGCATGCCGGTGTGGTGGAAGAAGTAGGACACCCGCCAGATCGCATAACCGGTTACGGCCAGGCTCAGCAGCGAGGTGATCAGCAGCGCCTGCAGCCAGCTCAGGCCCCAGCTCTGCAGCAGGGCGATGAGGGTGGCGGCCATCAGCAGCCAGGCCGAGGCACCGAACACGATCGCCACGCCGGCCCAGGCCAGCGCGCGACCGAATGCACTACGCGCCAGCGCGAAGTCGGCCGAGGCCAACCGGCGCAGCGAGCGCAGCGTGTGCTTGGCAGAATCGGCAGCGGCACGACCGGCCGCACCGACCTGGCGGATGCTCTCATCCAGCGGCGGGGTAGCCGCCGGATCAGGCGCTTGCGCGTTGTCTTCGCTCACGCCGCGGCTTACTTGTCGCTGCTGCCGCGGGCCAGCTTGGCGATGATCCAGCCGGCAGCGAAGGCGACACCGAACGAGGCCAGCGGACGTTCACGGATCAGCTCAGCGGCGCTGTCGATCAGGTCCTTGCCCTTGTCCATCAGCGCGTCGACCTGTTCCTTGGCGGCTGCACCACCAAACTCGGCGGCGGCCAGGCCAGACAGGGCGCTGTCGGACAGTTCAGCCTTGACGTTGGCCTTGCCGATGCGCAGTTCGTCGGTCGCGGCACCGGTTGCGCCCTTGATCGCACCGCCGGCGGCCGTGGCGGCCTGCTTCAGGTGGGAACCGGCTTCACCCAGGTGTTCCTTCAGGTTCTCGGTATTGGTGGGGCTCATCGAATCACTCCTGTTGCGATGGGGGAACGGGAGTCGGCGGTGCCGACCTGGACTGACAGCAATAGCATTGCCGGGGTATAGGGGGTGTTACGGCAAGGCGATCAGCGCATCACGAGCTGGCCCTGCTGCTGGCCATTGTTGCGCAGCACGCGTATCACCAGGGTCGGCGGGCGCTGCTGGAAGTTGGCGCGCCAGCTGGCCAGG
This sequence comes from Stenotrophomonas sp. SMYL11, assembly GCF_036320005.1. Lineage (NCBI taxonomy): Bacteria > Pseudomonadati > Pseudomonadota > Gammaproteobacteria > Lysobacterales > Lysobacteraceae > Stenotrophomonas > Stenotrophomonas sp. SMYL11. The sequence goes on along the minus strand of NZ_JAWIRS010000015.1, from coordinate 44,119 downwards.
TCGGCGAATTCGCCCACGGTGGCATCGGTGATGATGTCGCCCTGCTGCAGGCCGTTGGTGGCCGCGCGGCTGCCGCGCTTGACCTCGCTGACCAGCACGCCGCCGACACCGGACTGGCGCAGCGACTCCGGCAGGTCGACGAAGGTGGCCCCGGTCAGGCGCGGGTCCAGGCTCTCACCGCTGACCGCGCGCGCCTGTTCCTTCAGCGTTGCCTTGATCTGCAGCGGCTTGCCCTCGCGGCGCACGTCCAGCGTCAGCGCGCTGCCGACCGCCGCCAGGCCTTCCACGTTGTGCAGGGCTTCTGCGCTGTCCACGCGCTGGCCGTTGGCCGAGACCACCACGTCGCCCGGCTTCAGTCCGGCGGTCGCAGCGGCCGAACCGGCCAGCACGCGGGTGATCAGTGCGCCACGGGTTTCGCCCAGGCCCAGGCCCTGCGCGATCTGCGCGGTCAGGTTCTGGCTCTCCACGCCCAGCGTGCCGCGCACCACCACACCGTGCTTGACCAGCTGGTCGACCACGCTGCGCGCAAGGTTGGAGGGGATCGCCAGGCCCAGGCCGATGTTGCCGGCCATGCTGCCTTGCGGGTTGAAGCTGGCGGTATTGATGCCGACCAGCTGGCCCTGCAGGTCGACCAGTGCGCCACCGGAATTGCCCGGGTTGATCGACGCATCGGTCTGGATGAAGTTCTGGTAGCCCAGCCCGCGGATGCCGCTGCGGCCCACCGCCGAGACGATGCCGGAGGTGACCGTCTGGCTGAAACCGAACGGGTTGCCGATCGCCACCACGAAGTCACCGACCCGAAGCTGGTCGCTGTTGCCGAGCTTGATGTCGGTCAGGTTCTGCGCCGGGATGCGGATCAGCGCGATGTCGGTATCGCGGTCCGAACCGAGGAACTCGGCCTTGACCGTGCGCCCGTCGGCCAGTGTCACCTGCACGTCATCGGCGTTGTCGATGACGTGGTGGTTGGTCAGCACGAGGCCCTCCTTGGCGTCGATGATCACGCCCGAGCCCAGTGATTCGTTGATGCGTTCCTGCGGGATGTCCGGGAACAGGCGGCGGAAGAACGGGTCGTTGAAGAAGGGGTTGCGCACGCGCACCACCTGCTTGGTGTTGACGCTGACCACGGCCGGCATCGCCTTCTCCAGCATCGGTGCCAGCGACGGCACCGCTTGTCCGGCCACCGAGGCCGGCAGTGCCGCCGTGGTCGGCAGCACCGCTGGCAGCGGCGCGGCGTCGGCACGGTTGTCCAGGTGAGCATTGATGCCGGTGGCAACGAAGCCACCGAAGGCGGCGGCGATTGCGAGCGTGAGCAGGGTGGGAAGCGGTCGCATGGGAGTCGGTTCGCTGGCGTGGGTGGGGGCGGTTCGGGCCTACGGTAAAACAAGCTGAATGAGTGTGTCGCGATCTGGATAAATGCGCCATGAAAACCGGGCGCCCGGAACGCGGGTCGGCGTCGCCATCTATGGGGCGGTGGCGACAACGTCGGGCGTGCTTCGCAACGTGCCGGCGTCTACCGAAGCGCGTGTGGATACAGGCCGATACTTGCGCAGTTCTGCGCATCCTGGTGCCGCGATGCGCCATATCGCATGCCTTTCGCCGCATTCGGGCAGGTGCGCGCAGGCAGCACCTGCCGCTACCCGCATCGTGCGGCGCAGCACTGAAAAAAAGGGGTTTCCTGTCAACCCACTGTGCTCGAGAGGGTGCTGGGCTACACCATTGCCGTCGCAGCAGATGCGATTGCGGGCGCACGCCCCGTTCCACGATCGTCAATGTCGGTATAGCATCGCCCCGTTTTGATACTTAAGGCCCGCAGGAGGGCAACATGAGCAACGGTAATGGTGTGTCGGTCGTGACCGACGCCGTCGAGAACGTCAAAGAAACCGCCACCAACGTTGGCGAGACCATCGCCCACGCTGCCGAAGACGCAGTGAAGTCGGTCAAGAAGACCGTCAAGCGCGCCACCAAGGCTGCCGGTACCCGCGTTGCCAAGGCCAAGAAGGCCGTGGCCAAGGTCGAGAAGACCGTTGCCAAGAAGGCCGAGAAGGCTGCCAAGTCGGTCGGCAAGACTGTTGCCAACGCCAAGAAGAAGCTGGAAGCCGCCAAGAAGAACGCCAAGGCCGAAGCCGCTGCCCTGAAGAAGGAAGTGGCCAAGAAGAAGGCGGCTGCAGGCAAGGCTGTGACCAAGAAGGCCGCCGCTGCCAAGAAGTCCACCAAGGCTGCCACCAAGGCTGCTGGCAAGAAGGTCGCCACCGTGAAGAAGGCTGCCACCAAGAAGGCCGCCGTCGCGAAGAAGACCGTTGCCAAGAAGACCGTTGCCAAGAAGGTTGTCGGCAAGAAGGTCGCCACCGCCAAGAAGGCCGTGGCCAAGAAGACCGTCGCCGCCAAGAAGGTCGCTGGCAAGAAGGCCGTGGCTGCGAAGAAGGTTGTCGGCAAGAAGGTTGCCGCCACCAAGAAGGTCGCCACCAAGAAGACCACGGCCGCCAAGAAGGTTGTCGGCAAGAAGGCTGCCGTCGCCAAGAAGGCCGTCGGCAAGAAGACTGTCGTTGCCAAGAAGGCAGTTGGCAAGAAGGTTGCCGCCACCCGCAAGACGGTCGCCAAGAAGGCTGCGCCGCTGAAGAAGGTCGCAGCCAAGAAGGCTCCGGCCAAGAAGGCTCCGGCCAAGAAGGCCGTGCGCAAGGTCGCCAAGCGCAAGTAATCGCGCCGTGACCGAAGGCCCTGCCACCCTCCGGGTGGTGGGGCCTTTCGCGTTTCTGGGGCGCGGTCTGGGGCAAGATGCAGGTTCTTCCTGCTGGAGCTCCTGGCATGCGCGGTATCGATTTCAGTTCCTGGCAGGGCGTGCTGTCCACGTTGGCCGGCCTGGTCCTGATCACCCTGCTGGGCGTGGGCATCCGCCTGCTGGTGATGCAGACCCTGCAGCAGCGTCGCGAACGCGAGAACCGGCAGATCAACGAACGGCTGCGCACGCTGATGGCGGCCTACAAGACCCTGGGCGGTTCGTTCACTGGCGAACTGGGCGTGGATCCCAGCCATCGCCGTGACCTGCGCCAGCGCGAAGATGCCGAAGGCATCGCCGAACCCCGCTCGGATCGCGCGCGCCGCATCCGCGATGCGGTTGAAGCGGCACTGTCGGACATCCTGCTGCTGGGCACCGACGAGCAGGTGCGGCTGGCCGCGCGTGCGGCCAACGAACTGGCACAGGGGCGGCCGGTGCACCTACACGAACTGGTGGTCTCGCTGCGCGACTTCGTGCGCGACGCCTTGGACCTGGCGCCGATTCCGGCCGGACTGCAGATACCGCCGCAAGGGCCGACCCGGCCCGCTGCCAGTGGCGGTGGCAAGGGCCGCAACGATGGCGATGCCAAGGGCGGTCGTGCGGGTGGTGGTGGCGGAATGGGGGCCGGCATGGGCGGCATGGGCCTCGGCGCCGGCGCCGCACTGGGCGCCGGCCATGGCTCCGCCAGCGATGAGGCGGACGCGCGCTGAGCACGTCCGCCGGATTCAGCGCGTCAGCTCGTAGAGCGGCACGAACCCACCGTAGATCATCCGCGCGCCGTCGAACGGCATCGGATTCGTCGCCGGATCAAACCGCGGGTCTTCCATCATCTTCTTCATCCCGGCGTCGCGGGTCGGCTTGTCCGGCCATTCGATCCAGGAAAACACGACCGTCTCATCCGGCGTGGCTTTCACCGCGCCGAAGAAGTCGGTGGTTTTGCCGTGCGGTACGTCGTCACCCCAGCACTCGACCACGCGCAGCGCGCCGTACTCGATGAAAACGGGATCCCCTGTGCGTGCATGGGCGAGGAACTTCTCTTTGTTGGCGGTGGGCACCGCCAGGACGAAACCATCGATGTAGCTCATTGCCTGCCTCCGGATGGACCGTGCCGCATGCACGGCCTTCAAGTACACGACGAACCAGCGCGCCGTGGATCGACATCCTGTGTGTGCCTGTTCAGCCGGGGCCGCCGGGCAGCGGCGCCAGCACCGTCTCTGGTGGCTGCTGGCCGGCCAGGTGGCGCACGAAGTAGTTCCACATGCGGTGCGTGTAGGTGGCGTCGTTGCGGAACAGTTCGTGGTCCTGCCGGGCCAGGTACAGCAGGTCGTAGCTGCGCTGGGCCTTGTTCAGGGCGGCGGCCAGCTGCAGGGTCAGCGCCGGTGGCGCGTTCTCGTCCAGTTCGCCATAGACCAGCAGCAGATGCCCGCGCAGGTTGCTGGCCAGTGCTGCATTGTCGAGTCCGGCAAACGGCGCCGGCACGCCATCGGCCAGGGTTGTTGGCGGCAGCACGCCACCGAACAACCGGTCCATGCCGTGCAATGCCCCGCCGTACATGCCCTGGAAATTGTGGCTGCCGGCCGAGGCCACGCCCACCTTGTAGAACGCCGGATAGCGCAGCAGGGCGCGCGCTGCACTGTAACCACCGAACGAATGCCCATAGATGCCGACCCGCTGCAGGTCGATGCCCCGGTAGCGTTCGCCCAGCTGGCGCAGCGCAGCTACATGGTCATCCAGCTGCACATCTGTCCCGTGCAGGAAGCTGCTGTCATGGAACGCTTTGTCGCGGCCACCGGTGCCGCGCGCGTCGATGCTGACCACCACGAAGCCCAGTTCGGCCAGGCTGGCGCGTGACACCGGATTCAAGGCAGACACCGCCTCGGCGTAGGTCACCGGCGCATTGCTGATGAACGAGCCACCGTACATCGCGTCGATCACCGGGAAGCTGCCGTCATGGCGATAGTCACGGGGCAGGTAGACGGTGGCGAAGATCGGCGTGCGCCCATCGGCGGCCAGCAGTCGCTCGCGCCGTGGTGGGCGCCAGCCGGCAGCAGCGATAGCGCTGTCATCGGCTGTTTCCAGCACCATCACTTCACGGCCGTCATCGCTGGCCCGCAGCACGGTGCGTGGTGGCTGGTCGAGAGGGGAAACGGTATCCACCAGATAGCCACCGCCAGGCGACAGCGCCTGGGGCGCGCGTCCCCCGAACAGCGCGCCGGTACCGGCATCGGCCATGTGGTCGCTGCCATCGGCGGCCAGTCGCTGGATCGGACCGCCCTGCAGCGATACCCGGTACAGGCCGCGCACGTAGGGGTCGCCACCGTCGATGCCACCGGCGCTGAAGTACGCCCAGCCACCCGCAGCGTCCACACCCAGCAGGTCGCGCACCACCCATTTGCCGCGGGTGAGCTGGCGCAGCACCTTGCCATCGGACAGGCGCACCCGGTACAGATGGCCCCAACCATCGCGCTGCGAGAACCACACGGCGGTGTCCTGGCCGGGAAGGATGGCCACCGCTGGCCGGTTGTAGGAATACACGTTGAGCTGCAGGCGAGTGTCGCTGGCTTCTTCCAGAACCGTGCGCAATGCACCCCTGTTGGCATCGATCTCCACCAGGCGCAGCCTGCGCGGTGTGCCGAAGTGCGCGATAACGGCATACAACCGGTCGCCGTCCCATCCGAGTACGCCGGCTTCGCTGAGGGTATTCCAGCCTTCCGGCAAGGCGATGTCATGCTGCTGGCCATTGCGGATGTCGACCACATACACGCTGTCGCGTACCTGCTGTGCATCGCCCAGCACTCCCAGCTTCACCGTATGCACGCGCGGCCGCGCGCTGTTGGCCGGACTGCTTTCCAGATAGGGGTAGTCCTGCAGCGCGCGTTCGTCGTAGCGGATGCCGGCCACGTAGCGGCCATCCGGTGACCAGTCGACCGCGAACGGCCGCGTCGGCGTCCGGCCCTGGCGGCGTGGAATGCCGCGCAGGGTGAAGTCCGGCAGCACGCCATAGCCATGATTGGGTTCACCGCCGCTGGTCAGCGCTCGTGCTGCCATTCCGGATGACTGCAGCCACAGGTTGTGATCGCGTACCTGCAGCCAGGCATCACCGCCGGGCGATGGCAGCGCATCGGCCGCTGGCACTGCATCCTGCGAACGAACGCACTGCAGGCGTGGCCATTGACAGCTGATCGCCGCCTCGCCGCTGAACCGCAGGCGCAGGCCTTCATCCAGTACCTGCACGCTGTTCAAGCGCAGGCGTGGTCCGCTGGCGCCGAGAGGTGCAACCGCAGCGTCCAGCGCATCGGGTTCGAACAGGATCTGGCGTGTGGCGTGTACTGGATCGACCAGTACCGCCTGGCGCCGGCCCTGGGTGTCTTCACGTTCGTACCAGAAGCGGCCGTCGGCCAGCCAGTTGGGCAGGACCGAGGCATTGCGCAGCGCACCGCGCAGATGACTGTCATGCACGCGTTCGGCGCGCTGGTAGTCAGCCGCCTGCTGCGCGTGCGCAGCGTGGATCGGAAACAGGAGGGCAGCGCAGGCCAGGAGGACGGCGCGAACAGGCATCAGCAGCGGATCGGAAACGTGCAAGGCAACCTCCTGTTGCAATCGGCGACGAATCACAAATGCACGCGCGCCGCGCGCGTATGCCAGAGACAGCCTGAATCAAGCCAGAAAATTCAGCAATGCGAAGACCGCTGTTTTCAGGGAGCGTTGTGGCGAATAACGGAGAATTTACATTCCCGATGCGATGGCGCCCTGGCGCTGCTGCACACCATAAGAAAGTAAAGGTGTACCCCCATGAAGAATTCGCTGATTGCTCTGGCCCTGGCCGCTGCCCTGCCGTTCACCGCCTCGGCTGCTGAGAACCTGTCCTACAACTACGCCGAAGCCGACTACGCCAAGACCGACATCGACGCGTTCAAGGCCGACGGCTGGGGCGTGAAGGGTTCGTACGGCTTCCTGCCGAACTTCCACGCGTTCGGTGAGTACAGCCGCCAGGAAATCGACCACACCAACATCAAGCTGGACCAGTGGAAGATCGGCGCCGGCTACAACGTTGAAATCGCTCCGACCACCGACTTCGTTGCCCGCGTTGCCTACCAGAAGCGCGACCAGAAGCACGGCCTGGACTTCAACGGCTACAGCGCTGAAGCGGGTATCCGCACCGCCTTCGGTGCCCACGCCGAAGTCTACGGCATGGTCGGCTACGAAGATTTCTCGAAGAAGCACGGCATCAATCCGGAAGGCCAGTGGTACGGCCGCCTGGGTGGTCAGGTCAAGCTGAACCAGAACTGGGGCCTGAACGGCGAGCTGAAGATGAACCGCGACGGCGACAAGGAATACACCGTCGGCCCGCGTTTCAGCTGGTAATTGCTTCCTCGGCGCGCCTGCGCGCTGAAGATGCCTCGACAGGCCCGGCTTCTGCCGGGCCTGTCGCGTTGTAGCGATCCGAAACCACAGCTGAGCGCCTGCGCGCGTATTTGGTGCGTTGCAATAAATTGGATTCCGCTGCTCCCGGCGCGGGCCTACGGTGGGCACTTCGTACCGCCGGATCCGCGTGATGTCGCCTGCTGTTCCCGCTCTGCCCCTCGATCGACCCCGCCGCCTGGCAATGCTGGCGCCGCACCCCGTGCTGCGCCTGGGGGTGGAGGTAGTGCTGCGCCAGCACGGCGGCGTGCAGATCTGTGGCAGCTTCACCCGCGAAGGTGATCTGCTCGACCTGCTGCATCGCGAACCCGGTGGCGCCGACCTGTTGCTGATCGATCTGTTGGCGCCGCGAGGACCCGAACAGGGCCTGGCCCTGCTGCGGCTGCTGTCACGACGCTGGCCGCTGCTGCCGGTGCTGGTGCTGTCCGAACACTGCAATGCCAGCACGGTGACCATGGCGATGCAGGCCGGTGCGCGCGGGTTCCTGCCCAAGGGCACTTCGCCAGCGATGCTGATGCGTGCGATCGACGTGCTGGCCCGTGGCGGCCGCTTTGTGCCCCCGGAGCTGCGCACGCAGTTGAATCGATCGCGCATGCGGCGCACACCGGCGCCGGTGCTCACGCCCTTGAGCCGACGCGAGCGCGAGGTGCTCCGGCTGGTGCTGCAGGGCTGCACCACCGGCGAGGTGGCGCGGCGCTTCGGGCGCACGGCCAGTACGGTCAGCACGCAGAAGCGGACGGCCTACGAGAAGCTGGGTATCCACAGCGATGGTGAGCTGTTCCGCATCCGGCACCTGCTCGAATGCGGATGAGCGGGCTTATTCGCCCTGGTACTGCTTTTCTTCCACCAGGGCCGAACCCGCCACGCGGTTGATCTCGTTCTTCACCTGCACGCGCTCGCCATTGGTGCCATAGACACCCCGTGCCAGCTGGATGAAGGCATCGTCGAACACCTGGGCCGCTTCCTTGTCGCGCAGCTGGTCCTGGATGTCCCACATGCGTTCGTTGATCGCCTTCAGCTGCTGCTTCAGCACGGCCAGCGCCGGCTGTGCCTGCAGCTGCTGCTGCAGCAACGGCAGCAGGCCGTCCAGCTCGGTGCGCACGTTGCTCAGCTTGGCCGCATCGTCGATGCGCTCGGCCTTGATCTCGAGAATGGTGATCTTGTCGATCAGCTCGCCGATCGATACCGGAGTCAGGATGGCGTCCACACGGTTGGTTCCTGGAAACAGGGCGCCATGATACCGCGCTGCTGGCATGTGGCCCGGATTCACCGGCTTTACGCCGAATTTGCGCCACGGGCCCGGCAGCACCCTCGATCCGTTACGGCCACCGCCTCGACACTGCGTTCCCGGCGGCGTGACCGCCTTCGACGAGGAACACAGTGCAGTGAACAGCAAGGGGATGATGGCGGCGGTGGTGGCCGCCCTGGCAGGGCTGCTCGGGATCGGCAGCGCGCAGGCACAGGTGCAGGTCAGTGGCAATGCCGCATTGACCAGTGACTACGTGTGGCGCGGCAGCTCGCAGAGCGACGGCGATCCGGCGGTGCAGGCGGGCGCAAAGATCTCGGCCGCATCGGGCTGGTATGCCAGCGTGTGGGGTTCCAACGTTTCGTTCAAGCCGGACAACGGCGCGCGCAGCGAGTTCGACCTGGTGGCCGGTTGGAGTGGTGCACTGGCACCAGACTGGACACTGGATGCCAACCTGACCCGCTACATGTACCCGGGCACCGGCCGCGCGCTGGACTGGACCGAGCTCAATACCACCGTGACCTGGAAGCAGCGCGCCTGGCTGCAGCTGGCGCATTCCAACGACGCGCTGGCGGGCGGCCATCGCGGCACCTATGCCCAGCTGGGTGTGCGGGTGCCGCTGCACGAGCGCTTCCGCCTCGAAGCTGCGGTAGGCCAGTACTGGCTGGCCACCGCACAGGGGTCTGATTACCTGCATGGCCAGCTCAGTGCCATCGCCTCGCTGACCCCGGCATGGGAACTGCGCGCCACCGTGCATGACACCGACAACGCAGCGAAGCGGTTGTTTCCGGGCAATGCCGGCGGACGCTGGGAGCTGGCGCTGCAGGGCAGCTTCTAGTCAGTCACCGAAGCCTGGCGCGCGCGCAGCGCGCCGGGCAGCCACAGCAGCAGGGCGAGCATGGCCACCGCAGCACCGGCCACGCAGACGCCGCTCCAGCCGAAGCGCTGGTAGACCTGCGCCGACAGCAGCGAACCCAGCGAACCACCGATGAAGTAGCCGGTCATGTAGCCGGCATTGAGGCGGTTGCGCGCTGCCGGTTGCAGTGCATAGATCAGGTTCTGGTTGCTGACGTGCAGCAGCTGCGCGGCCAGGTCCAGCACCACCACGCCGACCAGCAGCGCCAGCAGCGAGTGTGCCGACAGCCCCAGCGGCAGCCACGACAGCAGCAACAGCAGCAGCGCGATGGCGGTGGCGCGGCCGGTCTGGCCGCGGTCGGACATGCGGCCGGCCAGGCCGGCCGCCAGCGTGCCGGCCGCACCGACCAGCCCGAACAGGCCGATGGTGGCGTCGCTGTAGGCGTAGGGCGGTTGTGCCAGCAGGAACGCCAGCGGCGTCCAGAAGATCGCGAACATGGCGAAGCTGCAGGCGCCCAGCAGCGTGCGCTGGCGCAGCACCGGCTCCTGCACGAACAGCACGCCGATCGAGCGCAGCAATGCGAAATAGCCGAGGCCGGCGCTGTGGTGGAATCGCGGCAGGCCGCGCTGCAGCGCCAGCGCGGTCAGCACCAGTGTGCCGGCGGCGATCGCATACACCAGTCGCCAGTCGCCCAGGCTGGAAAGCAGGCCGGCCACGGTGCGCGCCAGCAGGATGCCCAGCAGCAAGCCACTCATCAATGTGCCGACCACGCGGCCACGATGTTCCGGCGCGGCCAGCGTGGCCGCAAACGGCACCAGCACCTGCGCCACCACCGAGAACAGGCCGGTGATCGCGGTGCCGACCAGCAGCCAGGTCAGCGACGGCGCGCAGGCGCTGATGACCAGCCCGCCTGCCGACAACAGGCTCATCACCACGATCAGGCGGCGGCGCTCGAACAGGTCTCCCAGCGGCACCAGCAGGATCAGTCCGGCGGCATAGCTCAGCTGTGCGGCAGTGACCACCATGCCGACCTGGCCGAACGGCACACCGAAGGCATCGGCAATGGTGTGCAGCAGCGGCTGCGCATAGTAGTTGCTGGCCACGGCCACGCCGGTAGCCACCGACATCAGCAGCACCTGCCAGCGGTGCAGAGGGGGGAGGGACGGGCTCACGCGGTGTTCCAGGAAGCGGGGGTGCACAGTGTCCGCCTGCTGCAGTCATGATGGAAATGAATCATCATCATCCCTGTCATCTGAAAACAAGATGGTTGGATGAATCTCAAGCAGCTCGAATTTGCCGTCGCTCTGGCCGAAGAGGGCAATTTCACCCGTGCCGCCGAACGCTGCCATGTGGTGCAGTCCGCGTTGAGCCACCAGATTGCCTACCTGGAGCAGGAGCTGGGCACGCCCCTGTTCGAGCGCCTGCCGCGGCAGGTGCGGGCGACGGCAGCCGGTGAGGCGCTGCTGGTGCACGCACGCCAGGTGCTGGTCAGCCTGCGCCATCTGCGCGCCGACGTGGCCGCGGTCAGTGGCGAGGTGCGTGGTCTGCTGGCGATCGGGCAGATCTCCTCGCTGACCGATATCGATGTGGTGGCGATGCTGGCAGCCTTCCAGCAGGCGCACCCGCAAGTGGAGTTCCAGCTGCGGGTCGACAAGAGCGAGGACCTGATCGCGCAGGTGCAGTCGCGCGACCTGGATGTGGCGCTGGTCGGGTTGTCACCCTCGGCGGGGCTGGACGGGGTCTGCCACCAGATGCTGCAGGAAGAAGATCTGGTGGCGGTGCTGGCGCCGTCGCACCGCTTGGCCCGGCGCAAGCGGCTGCCATTGACCGAACTGCAGGACGAGGCGCTGGTCGACTTCCCGCGCGGCACCGGTGCGCGGCGGCAGACCGACGATGCCTTCGCCGCCGCTGGCCTGCCGCATACGGTGCGCTTCGAGGTCAATCTGATGGAACTGATCGAGCGCTTCGTCCGCCATGGGCTGGCGATTGGCATCGTGCCAGCGTTGATCGCCGAAGGATTCCAAGGGGTGGTGCAGGTTCCGCTGCAGCCGACCCCGACCCGCCGCGTGCACCTGGTCTGGCAGCGGCTGCCGACACCGGCGGCGCGGGCGTTCGTCGAGGCCGTGCTCAGCCGCGCAGGCGCAGGCTCAGGCCCTTGAGGAAATTGCGCAGCATCTGGTCCAGGCAACGCCGGTAGTTGGTGTGGCCGGGTTGGCGGAACAGTGCGCCCACTTCCGACTTGGAGACGTTGAAGCCGGCGCTGGCGAAGATCTCCATCAGATCGACGTCGCGCAGCTGGAACGCCACGCGCAGCTTCTTCAGCACCAGGTTGTTGTCGATGCGGGTTTCCACCGCACGCTGCGGCTGGCTCTCGTCGCGACCGCGCAGGTGCACGATCAGGCCATCGAGGAAGTGCGCCAGCGCGCTGTCGCTCATCGCTTCGAAACCGGCTTCGTCCTCGCGACGCAGCCAGGCCTTCACCTGCTCGGGATCCACGGCGAAGGCCGGGTCGGCCATCTGGCAGAGGGTCACCACGTGGTGGTCGCCCAGATCCAGGGAGTAGCGCACGCTGCGCAGGACATCGTTGTTGATCATGGCCCAATTGTACCGGCCTGGCGCTTGTCACCGGACTGTCATCATATTGCAGCATCGTGAGCGTTCTCCTGCAGAGATCTTTGCCGATGCGCCGGTACCTCCTCGCCACCCTGCTTGCTGCCAGCAGCTTCGCCGCCAACGCACAGGACCGCTTCGTGCCGGTCGAGCAACGGCTCAATGCGGCCCAACTGGCCGAAGTTGGGCTCAGTGCGGCCCAGTTGCAGGCACTGAACCGTGTGCTGCGCGATGCCGAGGGGCGCCACACGGTGCCGGTCACTGCGGTTGCGGGCGCGCCGGTGCCGGCCAACGTTCCCGCCCCGGCGGCGATGCACCTGGGCCTGGATGAGGGGCCGGTCAGCGCCCGTGTGGTCGGAGACGTCGCGGGCTGGGAACCGGGTACGGTGTTCACCCTGGACAACGGCCAGCAGTGGCAGGTGATGAAGGGCCAGATGACGCTGCGCAAGACCCTGCAGTCACCGCAGATCGAAGTGATTCCGGGGATCGCGGGGCGCTGGTTCCTGCAGGTGGATGAAGACCTGCCCAAGGCAAGGGTGTTCCGCCTGCGTTGAATCTCGCCGGCCCTGACCGCGGCCTGATGCGGCAACGCAGCGACCGGCCGACGGTGCCAGAATGATGGTCTGGTTCCTCACGGAGTTGTCTGCATGACCCGCACCGTCCTGATTACCGGCGCCACCTCCGGCTTTGGCGCCGCAGCCGCTCACCGCTTCGCCCAGGCGGGCTGGAAGGTGATCGCCACCGGCCGCCGCAGCGAGCGCCTGCAGCCCTTGGTTGACCGTTATGGCGAGGACGTGGTGCATGCCGCCGCCTTCGACATCCGCGATCCGGTGGCGATGGAAGCGGCGCTGCTGGCACTGCCGCCGGCCTTCGGCGAGATCGATCTGCTGGTCAACAACGCGGGCCTGGCGCAGGGCACCGCGCCGGCACAGAGTGCCAAGCTGTCGGACTGGACCACGATGATCGACACCAACATCACCGCGCTGGTGACCCTGACCCACCGCCTGCTGCCGCAGCTGGTGGAGCGCAAGGGCGCGATCATCAACATCTCGTCGGTGGCCGGCGTCTACCCGTACCCGGGTGGCAACGCCTACGGTGGCACCAAGGCTTTCGTCAGCCAGTTCTCGCTGGGCCTGCGTTCGGACCTGCATGGCACCGGCGTGCGCGTGACCACGATCGAGCCGGGCATGGCCGAAACCGAGTTCACCGTGGTGCGTACCCATGGCGACCAGGCGGCGTCGGACAAGCTCTATACCGGCGCCAACCCGATGACCGCCGAAGACATCGCCGAGCAGATCTTCTGGGTGGCCAGCCTGCCGCCGCACCTGAACATCAATCGCCTGGAACTGATGCCGGTCAGCCAGTCCTTCGCCGGTTTCCAGGTCGCCCGCGAAGGCTGACCGCCGTCTGTAGAGTCGGGGGGGGGGGGGGGGGGGGGGGGGGGCGGGGGGGGCGCAGGACGCAACAGGACAAAACAAAAACAGCGCCCCCCGCCGCCCGCCGCCTTTTGTTCTCGTGGCGCGGGCCCCGGCCCCCCCCCCCCCCCCCCCCCCCCCACGACTCTACACAGACAAGAAAAAGCCGGGCTGTGCCCGGCTCTTACATTCACTTCGGCAGACTCACTGTGCCTTGATCGCCATCGCCTGCAGGCCGGTGCCATCCAGCTTCTGCTTGGCTTCAGACAGTTCACCTGCACTGCCATACGGCCCCATGCGCACGCGGTACACGGTCTTGCCGTTGATCTGCGCCGATTCCACGCGTGCCGCCAGGCCCATCATCGCCAGCTTGGCCTTGGTCGCTTCGGCATCGCCGGAGGCACCGAACGCACCCGCCTGCAGGATGTAGCGGGCATTGTCGGCGGCAGCCGGTGCCGCAGTGGCCGGGGTAGTGGCCGCGGTCGGCGCGGTTTCCGCACGCGCTGCCGGAGTGGCTGCGGCGGTGCTGGTCGACGCCGTCGGCGTGCTGGCTGGAGGCGTTGCCGCAGCCGGTCGTTCGCTCAGCGGTGCCGGCAGCGGACGGCTGGTGGCGGTCACCGGTGCGGTGCTGGCCACGCTGGCGGTTGCCGTCGGTGCCGGCGTGGTAGCCGCTGGCGGCGGAACCGGCTTGCCTTCCAGTGCCGCCTGCGCGCGCTGCGCTTCGGCCTTGGCCCGGCGCTGGTCCTCGGCACGCGCGCTGGCAGCCAGTTCGGCGTCGGACATTTCAACTTCCTTGCCCGGCAGCAGGGTGTAGAAGTCGTACTGGGGGGCGGCCGGCTTTTCCGGTTCGGCCGGCTTCGACGTGGCCGGCTGCGCGGCCGGCTGGGTGCCGACATCGCTGTCGGCATCAGCGACCGGGGCCGGCTGCGCGTTCGGGTTCGGCTGCGGACCGGCGCGCAGGAAGCCATCGCCTTCGCCCTTGAACAGGTTCGGCGCCGCCAGGAACACCACGGCCGCAATCGCCACGCCAGCGACCAGCCACACCCATCCGGGTGTGCCCTGGCTGCTGCTGTTGCGTCGTGCCTGGTTTTTGCCGCGTCGTGCTGCCATGTGTACTGCGTCTCCTGATGCTTACATTTTTTCCGGGGCGCTGACGCCCAGGAGTTCGAGGCCGTTGGCCAGCACCTGGCGCGCGGCGCAGGCCAGGGTCAGCTTGGCGTTGCGATCCGCAGCGTCTTCCACCAGCACCGGCGTCCCGTGATACCACGTGTGGAACGCGTGCGCCAATTCACGCAGGTACTGCGCCACCAGATGCGGTTCCAGCGCCACGCCGGCCGCTTCGACCACTTCCGGGTAGCGCGAGATTTCGTTCATCAGCAGCAGCGAGGCGTCGTCGGCCAGGCGGCCGAGGTTGCCCAGGCCGTTGCCCTGGTCGTACACCAGGCCCTTCTCCTGCGCCTGGCGCAGCAGGCTGCAGACGCGGGCGTGCGCGTACTGCACGTAGAACACCGGGTTGTCGTTGCTCTGCTGGCGGGCCAGGTCGATGTCGAAGGTCAGCTGCGAGTCGGGCTTGCGCGCGATCAGGAACCAGCGGGTGGCATCGCGGCCGGCTTCTTCGATCAGGTCGCGCAGGGTGAAGTAGCTGCCGGCACGCTTGGACAGCTTCACTTCCTCGCCGCCGCGCATGACGGTGACCATCTGGTGCAGCACGTATTCCGGCCAGCCCTGCGGGATGCCCACTTCCATCGCCTGCAGGCCGGCGCGCACGCGTGCCAGCGAACCATGGTGATCGGCGCCGAGCTCGGTGATCGCGCGCTCGTAGCCGCGCTGCCACTTGGACAGGTGGTAGGCCACGTCCGGCACGAAGTAGGTGAAGGTGCCGTCGGACTTGCGCATCACGCGGTCCTTGTCGTCACCGAAGTCGGTGCTGCGCAGCCACAGCGCGCCACCTTCTTCATAGGTATGACCCGACGCCTGCAGCTTGGCTACCGCTTCGGCCACCTTGCCGTCGGCGTACAGCGAGCTTTCCAGGAAATAAATGTCGAAGTCGACGCCGAACGCGGCCAGGTCCAGATTCTGCTCGTTGCGCAGGTAGGCCACGGCGAAGCGGCGGATCGCCTGCATGTCGTCCGGGTCCTTGGCGCCGACCACGGTGCTGCCTTCCAGATCGACGCTGGCGCCGGCCATGTAGGCGCGGGCGACGTCGGCGATGTATTCACCGCGGTAGCCACCTTCCGGCCAGCCATCCTGGTCCGGCGCGATGCCCTTGATCCGCGCCTGGGTGGACAGTGCCAGGTTCTCGATCTGCACGCCGGCGTCGTTGTAGTAGAACTCACGCTTTGCGTTCCAGCCGTTGGCGTCGAGCACACGGGCCACGCAGTCGCCGATCGCCGCGGCGCGGCCGTGGCCGACATGCAGCGGGCCGGTCGGGTTGGCCGACACATACTCCACGCCCACCGTGCGGCCATTGCCGGACAGGTTGCGGCCGTAGTCGTGGGCTTCCTTGATGACCGAGGCGGCTTCGCGCTGGTACGCGGCCGGCGCCAGGTGGAAATTGATGAAGCCGGGGCCGGCGATCTCGACCTTGCTGATATCCTCGCTGCGCGGCAGTGCCTCGACCAGCGCCTGTGCCAGTGCGCGCGGATTGCTGCGCGCGGCCTTGGCCAGCAGCATCGCGGCGTTGGTGGCGAAGTCGCCGTGGTCGCGGGTCTTCGGGCGCTCGACCACGAAGTCCGGCGGCAGGGAGTCGGCGGGCAGGGTGCCATTGGCGCGCAAGGCTTCGATGCCTTGGCTGATCAGGGCGCGGAGGAGATTTTTCACGAGGCCTGCTGTGAGAATGAGCGGCGGAATCGCCCATTTTAGCGCAGATACCAGCGGCCACGCTGACCGAAACCTGCCTGTGGGGACGACCGATGGCGGCTGAAGGGCGGGCGCTCAGCCGAACAGGCGGGGCTGGGGCGGCGACAGCAGGCCTCGTTCAGCAAACGAAACGGGGCGGCCCTCACCGACCACGAAGTGGTCCAGCAGGCGCACGTCCACCATTGCCAGTGCCTGCTGCAGTTCGTCGGTGATGCGGGTATCGGCGCTGGAGGGTTCCGGGTCGCCGGAAGGGTGGTTGTGGCTGAGGATCACCGCCGCCGCGTTGTGCAGCAGGGCGCGCCGCACCACTTCGCGGGGGTAGACCGGGGCGGCGTTAATGGTGCCGTGGAACAGCTCCTCGCAGGCGATCAGGCGGTGCCGGTTGTCCAGGAACAGGGCCATGAAGATTTCCCGGGCCTGCCCGCGCAGGCGGTGCTGCAGGTAGCGGCCGACCGCGGCCGGGTTGTTGCCGACCGTTTCGCCGTGTTCCAGCTCGGCAGCCAGGTAGCGGTGGGCCAGTTCCAGCCCGGCAGCCAGCGTACAGCTGCGCGCCGGGCCGAGCCCGGGCAGGCGGGCCAGTTCACGCGCGGGGCGGTCCAGCAGCACCCGCAACGGGCCGTGCGCCTGCAGCAGGTCGCGCGCGGTCTGCACGGCATCGCGGCCACCGAACCCGGAGCCGAGAAACAGGGCCAGCAGTTCGGCGTCGGAAAGTGCCGTGGGCCCGCGCGCGATCAGCTTCTCGCGGGGGCGTTCCTGTTCGGGCCAGTCATGGATGGGCATGCCTGCATCATCGCCAGCCCGGCCGGCGGCTCCCATCGGTGCATACCGCAGCACCGGGTCGGACGATGCCTCACCCGCGCCGGGTCTGCAGATAGTCGAACAGTTCCTGGTTGTTCTGCAGGCCCAGCTTGCGCTTGGCTTCGGCCTTCTGCCGGCTGATGGTCTTCGGGCTGCGCCCGCAACGCTCGGCGACGGCATTCACGCTGAGCCCGGCCGCCAGCAGCTCCAGCACTTCCTGTTCGCGTGCCGACAGCGGCGATGGTTCGCGCGGAAACAGCAGGTCGCGCGCCTGCAGGTGGTGGCGCAGCTGCTGGGAGACGAAGACCTGCCCGGCCAGTGCGGCGTTCAGTGCCTGCGGCAGTTCGGCGAAATCGGCGCATTTGTCGACCAGCCCACTGATGCCCTCGCGCAGCAGTCCGTCCAGCAGCCCGGGATGGCGGGCGCCGGTCAGCACCACCACCGGCAGCCCGGGGTGACGCACGCGCAGCGCGTCGATCAGCTCTGGACCGTCCGGGCCGTCACCCGGCATCGACAGGTCGGTCAGCACCGCATCGCAGTCGTGGTGGTCCACCAGCTCCAGCAGCTGGGCGCCGTCACGTGCACTGCCGACGATGTCCATCAGGTGGGTCTGCAGCACGATACGGATGCCATGCAGGACCACGGGATGGTCGTCGGCAATGATGATGCGTGGATGCACGAGGCTCCTCGAAGGTCGAACAGGCCACGGCAGACGGCAGCCAATGCCTGATTCTGCAAAAGCGCAGACCCGTAGAGGTATAGGAAAGGTCCGAAACCGATGCCCGGATAACCCAGGGTCAGGCGCAGCGCGCTCCATCTACTGATAGCTGTCCGCTATGTGCACCCTGCACCGGGACATTACCGACCATCGGGTAAGCTAGCGCCCTCGTTTGCACAGGAATTCCAGGTGGCTGACTCCCCCAACGCTTCCCCCGCGCCGGCCCGCGCGCTGGAAGGTCAGAAACTGCTGTTGTGCGTCGGAGGCGGGATCGCGGCCTACAAGGCCCTGGAACTGGTGCGGCGCCTGCGCGACGCCGGTGCCCAGGTGCAGGTGGCGATGACCGCCGGTGCCCAGCAGTTCGTCACTCCGCTCAGCTTCCAGGCCCTGTCCGGGCAGCCCACCCGCACCACGCTGTGGGACAGCGCCGCCGAACAGGCCATGGGCCACATCGAGCTGGCGCGCTGGGCCGACCGCATCGTGGTTGCCCCGGGAACCGCCGATCTGCTGGCCCGGCTGGCCCAGGGCCATGCCGATGACCTGGTCAGCACGCTGTGCCTGGCCAGTACCGCGCCGTTGACGATCTGCCCGGCGATGAACCATCGCATGTGGCTGCACCCGGCCACCCAGGCCAACATCGCCCTGCTGCGCCAGCGCGGCGCGCAGGTGGTCGGCCCGGTCGACGGCCCGCTGGCCGAAGGCGAGTCCGGTCCGGGGCGTCTGGCCGAACCGGGCGACATCGTGGCCGCGCTGGCCGCCAATGGCAGCAGCGCCGCGGCCGTTGCCGCGCCGGAAACCTGCGCGCTGCAGGGCCTGCGCCTGCTGATCAGCGCCGGCCCGACCTATGAAGACATCGATCCGGTGCGCTATGTCGGCAACCGCAGCAGCGGCAAGATGGGCTTTGCCCTGGCCGCGGCCGCCGCGACGATGGGCGCACAGGTGGTGCTGGTCAGCGGCCCGGTACAGCTGCCGACGCCACCCGGCGTGCAGCGTGTGGACGTGCGCTCGGCCGCGCAGATGCGCGATGCTGTGCTGAAGTCGCTGCCGGCCGACATCTATATCGGTGCCGCTGCGGTGTCTGACTACACGCCGCGCCAGGTCGCGCCGCAGAAGCTGAAGAAGACCGCCGACAGCCAGTCGCTGGTGATCGAGCTGGTGCGCACGCCGGACATCCTTGCCGAGGTGGCCGCGCAGACGCAGTCGCTGAAGCTGGTGGTCGGCTTTGCCGCCGAAACCCACGACGTGGAGAAATACGCGCGTGGCAAGCTGGTCGACAAGCGCCTGGACCTGGTGATCGCCAACCAGGTCGGCATCAGCGGCGGCGGTTTCGAGAGCGACAACAATGCCGCCACGGCCTTCTGGCAGGACGGTGAACAGGTATTCCCGGCCACCTCCAAGCGCGAGCTGGCCGAACAACTGCTGGCGCTGATCGCGCGGAGACTCCAGGCATGACCCAGGCTTCCCTTTCCCAACCGCTGCAGGTCAAGCTGCTCGATCCGCGCTTCGGCGACAGCTGGCCGCTGCCGGCCTACGCCACAGAAGCCAGCGCCGGCATGGACCTGCGCGCTGCGCTGGATACCGCGCTGACCCTGCAACCGGGCGACACCGCGCTGGTGCCCAGCGGCCTGGCCATCCACATCGCCGATCCGAACCTGTGCGCGGTGATCCTGCCGCGCTCGGGGCTGGGCCATCGCCATGGCATCGTGCTCGGCAACGGCACCGGCCTGATCGACGCCGACTACCAGGGCCCGCTGCTGATCAGCGTCTGGAACCGTGGTCGCGAGGCCTTCACCATCGAGCCGGGCGATCGCATCGCGCAGCTGGTGGTGGTGCCGATTGCCCGCGTCAGCCTGCAGGTGGTGGATACTTTCAGCGACAGCGTGCGGGGAACGGGTGGATTCGGCCATACCGGGGTGCGTTGACGGGGGACATCGATGAGCGGCATCGGGGAAGGACAGCGGGGACGGTCGTTGGGACGCAGCGCGCCACTATTGGGGGTGCTGCTGGTCCTGCTGGCTGGCTGGTTCGGATGGAGCGCGGTGCAGCAATGGCGCCAGGAGGCCAACGGCCAGGCGTTGGAAGAAGCACGTGATCAGGCCGTGCAGGGCCTGCAGGAGGCGGCCGCCGGCCAGCTGAGGCAGCTGCAGCAGCAGCTGAAGAACGAACGCGTGCAGCAGGCGTTGCAGGCCGGTGATGCCGCGGCAGCGGCGCTGGCCGTGCGCGAGAGCTGGACCGGCGTGGAGCAGGCAGACGTGCTGACCGCCGATCTGGCCAACGCCTACGCGGACCCGGCCGCCTTTGGCTATGCGCGATTGGCGCTGCTGGAAGCGGCATTGGCCGAAGGCAAGCCCAGCCTGCGCGTGGTCCGCGATGGCGGTGGCAATCGCCTGGGCCTGGCAGCACCGGTGCAACTGGGCAGTCTCGGCCCGGCGGTGCTGTATGTGCGCCAGCCGTTGCTGCGGCTGACCTCACCGTTGGATCAGGTCAGCGCGCCGTCGACGGGTTTCCTCGGATTGCGCCAGGGCGCGCACGACCTCGTCGCCCAGGGCGATTCCGGCCTGGCTGAAAGCGCCGAGGCACTGGCACGGCCGGTCGCCGGTACACCGCTGCGGCTGGTCGCCGCCGTACCCAATGTCGAACCCGGTCCGCTGGGCCTGGGTTCGCTGGCCAGCGCCATCGTTGCGCTGCTGCTGGCGTTCATCGCCGTGCTGCTGGTGGTGGGGCGCGGCCGCCTGCCGAAGTCGCTGCCGCTGCCGCGCCGTGCGGCCGTGGCGGAAGCGGATCATGGCCCGACCCTGAGCGAGAGCCTGCAGATGGTGCCGCCGCCGGTGGCCGAGGCCAGCACAACTGAAAGTGCACCGCCGCCCCCGCCACCGGTTCCGGCTGAGGAACTGGCGGCCGGCATCTTCCGCGCCTACGACATCCGCGGCGTGGTTGGCAGCCAACTGACGCCGAAGACGGCGGCGCTGATCGGCCAGGCCATCGGCACCGTGGCACTGGAGCAGGGTCTGCGCGAGGTGGTGATCGGTCGCGATGGACGCCTGTCTGGCCCGGAACTGGCCGCAGGGTTGGCCGAGGGCCTGAGGCGCGCCGGTTGCGCGGTGATCGACATCGGCCTGGCACCGACCCCGGTCGTGTACTACGCCGCCTTCCATCTGCGTACCGGCACCTGCGTGGCGGTCACCGGCAGTCATAACCCGCCCGAGTACAACGGTTTCAAGGTGGTCATCGGCGGCGAGACGTTGTCCGGTGATGCCATCACCGATCTGTACCAGCGCATCGTCGAAGGCCGCCTGGTACAGGCCGCCGAGCCGGGCGATTACCAGCAGCGCGATGTCAGTGCCGACTACATCCAGCGCATCGCCGACGACGTGCAGCTGGACCGCCCGTTGAAGGTCGTGGCCGATGCCGGCAATGGCGTCGCCGGTGCGCTCGCGCCGCAGCTGCTGGAAGCGATCGGTGCGGAAGTCATCCCGTTGTACTGCGATGTGGACGGTACCTTCCCCAATCATCATCCCGACCCGAGCGAACCGGCCAACCTGGAAGACCTGGTGCAGACGGTCAAGCGCTTCGGCGCCGACCTCGGCGTCGCCTTCGATGGCGACGGTGACCGCCTGGGCGTGGTCACCGGCGAAGGAAAGATCATCTATGCCGACCGCCTGCTGATGCTGTTCGCCGCCGATGTGTTGATGCGCAATCCGGGCGCGATGGTGATCTACGACGTGAAGTGCACCGGCAAGCTGTCCGACCACGTGCTGCGCAATGGTGGCAGCCCGCTGATGTGGAAGACCGGGCATTCGCTGATGAAGGCGAAGATGCGCGAGACCGATGCCGAGCTGGCTGGCGAGATGAGTGGCCACTTCTTCTTCAAGGAGCGCTGGTTCGGTTTCGACGATGGCCTGTATGCGGCTGCGCGCCTGCTGGAGATCCTGGCCCAGCGCGAGGAGGCCCCGGACGAGGTACTGGCAGAGCTGCCGGAGATGGTGGCCACGCCGGAACTGAAGGTGCCGGTGGCCGACGGTACGCCGCACGCGCTGGTGGCGATGCTTGTGGCGGCGGCGCAGTCGCCGGACAACCCGTATGTGGGCGGTCGCCTGTCGACCATCGACGGCCTGCGCGTGGACTTCCCCGATGGCTGGGGCCTGGTGCGCGCCTCCAACACCACGCCGGTGCTGGTGCTGCGCTTCGAGGGCAATGACGAGGCGGCGCTGGAACGCATCCAGGCGCTGTTCCGCAGCCAGCTGCAACCGGTGCTGGGCGACACCCCGCTGGGGTTCTGATCGATCTTGGTGGGTGCCGACCGTTGGTCGGCACGCCTTGCCTGCTCTTGGTAGGTGTCGACCTTGGTCGACACAGTAGATCCAAGCCATGCGTGGATGCTCTTCCGGCTTCGATGATGTCCATCCACGCATGGCGTGGATCTACTACCCCTTGAACCGCAACCCCACGCCCGGTTCGGTGAACAGGTAGCGCGAATCCAGCGCTGAGTCACCCAGCTTGTGCCGCAGCTTGCCGACCAGGATGCGCAGGTAATGGGTGTCGTGCTGGTGGGTCGGTCCCCAGATTTCCTGCAGGATCTGTGGCTGGGTCACCACCCGCCCGGCGTTGCGCAGCAGCAGCGACAGCAACGCGTACTCCTTGCGCGTCAACGCTACCGGCTCGCCATCCAGCGCCACCTCACGGCGCACCAGGTCCACATGCAGGTGGCCATCGTCGAATACCGGCGGCGTGCCATCACTGGGCACGCTGCGCGTGCGCAGCAGCGCCCGCACCCGCGCCATCAGCTCCTGCGTGCCGAACGGCTTGGTCACGTAGTCATTCGCGCCGGTATCCAGCGCACGCACCTTCTCCGCCTCGCCAGCGCGCACGGTCAGCATGATCACCGGCACCTGGCTCCACTGCCGCAGCTGTTCCAGCACCTCGTGGCCCTCCATGTCGGGCAGGCCGATATCCAGGATCACCAGATCCATGTCCTCGCTGGCGGCCAGCTGCAGGCCTTCCTGGCCGGTGGCGGCCTGCCGCACCTGGTAGCCCTGCGCGCGCAGGCTGATGTCCAGGAACCGGCGGATCTGGGTTTCATCATCGATCACCAGCACGCGCGCGGCCGGCACGCTGGCATCAATCGGGGTCGGGCTCATCGTGGGAGGCTGGCTTGAGCAGGGGCAGGGTGATGCGGATCAGGGTACCGCGACCGTCGCGTCCGGGCAGCGCCTGCACGCTGCCGCCATGCGCGCCGATCATGCCCTGGCAGATGGTCAGGCCCAGGCCGGTGCCGTGGCGGCCACGGTCACCGCGCTCCACGCTGTAGAACATGTCGAAAATGCGCGCGCGCTCGTCGTCGGGAATGCCGGGGCCGGCATCGATCACGTCGATGCGCAGCTGGCCGTCCAGCTCGCGCGCCTGGACCTGCACGGCGGCACCGGGCGGCGAGAACTTGGCCGCGTTCTCCATCACGTTGAACACGGCCTGTTCCACCAGGGCCGGGTGCACCCACATCGGCGCCAGCGTGGCCGGAATGTCCAGCTCCAGCCGCACCTTGGGCTGGTAGCGCTGCAGGCGGCGCGCCGCCGAGCCGATCAGTTCATCCACGCCGATCCAGTCGCGGTTGATCTTCAGCCCTTCGTGGCCAAGCCGGGTCATGTCCAGCAGGTTCTGGATGTAGCGGTCCAGGCGCTCGCCTTCGACCAGGATGGTGTCCAGCAGCGCACGGCGATCAGCCGTATCCATCGCCGCACCATAGCTGGCCAGGCTGTCGGCCGAGCCGATCATCGCCGCCAGTGGCGAGCGCAGGTCGTGCGACACCGAAGAGAGCAGCGCCGAGCGCAGTCGCTCGGTCTCGTTGCTGACGTGGGCCTGTTCCAGTTCGGCCACCAGCCGCGTGCGCAGCGCGGCCTGCGCGATGTCGTCGACCATTGCTTCGGCCAGCTGCCGTTGCTCGGGCAGCAGGCGCGCCTGTGCGCCGGGCAGGTACAGGCCGGCCACGCCGATCGCGCGGTCCTCGCCGTCGAGCAGGGGCAGGAACCACCACTGCGCACCGGCCAGGGTATCGGTGAAGCGTCCACTGGGCTGGCCATGGCGCAGCGCCCAGTCGGCGGCGGCCAAGTCGGTGTCGCCGGGCTGGCTGCGGCCACCGGTTGCGGTATCGGCGCCGATCCGCAGCCACGCTGGCACATCCATGGCCTGTTCCAGCGCGTGCCGTCCCGCCTGCGCCACCTCACCGTTGCCGGCGGCGCTGGCCAGCTGCCGGCCCAGCTGCTGGCGCGCACGCGCATGTCGATTCGCCGCACGCAGCGCGATCACCTGCATGCGCAGCCGCGAGGCCAGGCGTCCGGCCACCAAGGCGGCGGCCAGGAACAGGAACACGGTGATCACGCCCTGGCGGGCACCGATGGCGAAGGTGAAACGCGGTGCGATGAACAGGAAGTTGTAGGACAGGAAACACAGGATGGCCGCCATCACCGCCACGCTGGCACGGGTGCGTGCGGCCACCACCACCACCGCGACAATGAACACCATTGACAGGTCAGCCATGCCGACCCAGTGCTCGGCCAGCCATGCCACCGCACAGGCCAGTGCGGTGGCGATCAGTGCCTGCACCGGTTCATGGCTGATGGCACGCACAGGTGGCAGCAGGCCCTGGCGGCGCGAGCGTGCCCGCGCCTGCGGGGTGCTGATGATGGTGATCTCATAGTGGACGCCACGCTGGATCAGCTGCTGGGTCAAGGTACGGTTGAACATCCGCGCCAGGGGACGTTCCCGGGTCCGGCCCAGTACCAGGGTCGATACGCCATTGTGCGCGGCATGGTCGAGCAGGGCATCGGCGATGCTCGACCCATGCAGCAGTTCGGCGTCACCACCCAGCCGCCGTGCCAGTGCGAAGGCCGCATCGATCTCGCGCCGGGTGGCTTCGTCCTGGCGCCGGCCCTGCACGGTCACCACCGTCCAGGGTGCGTCGCGGCGTTCGGCGATGCGCCGTGCCACGCGCACCAGGTATTCGCTCTGGCCGCCGCCATCGATGGCCACCAGCACCCCGCGTCGCAGCGGCAGGTTGCTTTCGCCGCGTGCGGCGCGCGCTTCACGCAGGCTGCTGTCGACGCGGTCGGCGGCTTCCTGCATCGCCAGTTCGCGCAGCGCGGTCAGGTTGGCCGGCGAGAAGAATGCCTGCAGGGCCTGCGCGGCCTGTTCGGGCACATAGACCTTGCCCTGCTGCAGGCGCGCGATCAGTTCGCGCGGCGGCAGGTCGACCAGCACGATGTCATGCAGGCGGTCGAGCACGACGTCCGGCACGGTTTCGCTCACGCGCACGCCGGTGATCCGCATCACCACATCGTTGAGGCTTTCCAGGTGCTGGATGTTGACCGTGGTCCAGACGTCGATGCCGGCGTCCAGCAGCTCCATCACATCCTGCCAGCGCCGCTCGTGGCGGCTGCCCGGCGCATTGCGGTGGGCCAGTTCGTCCACCAGCACCAGCGCCGGATGCCGTGCGAGCACGGCATCCAGGTCCATCTCCTGCAGGGTATGGCCGTGGTAGGCCACGGCCTTCAGCGGCAACTGCGGCAGGCCTTCCAGCAGCGCCTGGGTATCGGCACGGCCGTGGGTTTCCACCAGGCCTACCACCAGGTCGACACCGCGGCGCAGCTGTTCCTGTGCGCGGGTCAGCATGGTGTAGGTCTTGCCCACGCCCGGCGCCGCGCCAAGGAACACGGTCAGCTTGCCGCTGGCTTCGCGTTGCAGGCCTTCAACCAGGGCATCGGCCTGGCGGGTACGTGCATCAGTCATGGCCGCCATTGTGCGCGCAGCCGGTGCAGGTCGGCATCACGGTGCCTTGGCCGCGTGGTCCAGCGCGAAGTTCAGCGTCACCACGTTCACCCGCGGCTGGCCGAACAGGCCCCACTGGCGCCCTTCGGTATGCGCCTGCACCAGTGCCTGCACGCGCTCCACCGGCAGGCCGCGGGCACGTGCCACGCGTGCCACCTGCAGCTGCGCCGCCGCCGGCGACAGCTGCGGATCCAGGCCGCCGGCGGACTGGGTGACCAGGTCCGCTGGCACCTGCGCCGGGGTGACGCCTTCGCGCGCGGCCACCGCAGCGGTGCTGGCGGCAACACGCTCGGCCAGGGCCGGGTTGCTGCGCGCCATGTTGGAACCGGCCGCGGCCATCGGGTCGTAGTTGGCTGCCGACGGACGTGCCTGGAAGTAGCCGTCACCAGTGAACGGCTGCGACAGCCACGCCGAGCCGCGTACCTGGCCGTTGCCATCGCGCAGCAGGCTGCCCTCGGCCTGGGTCGGGTAGGCCAGGCCGGCAAAGCCGGTGGCGATGCCGGCGTAGACCGCGCCAGCCAGCAGCAGTGTGGCCAGCCCCAGGCCGATCGCCGGGCGCCAGCTGGCACCATCCTGCAGGCTGGCCACGCGGGCCTCGGCCTTCTGTTCGCGCGGAAGGGAAGATGAAGTGGAAGCAGTACGGTTCATGCGCCGAATACCAGGACAAGAAGAAGGTCGATCGCCTTGATCGCTGCGAACGGCAGCAACACGCCGCCGAGGCCGTACACCAGC
This sequence comes from Stenotrophomonas sp. SMYL11, assembly GCF_036320005.1. Lineage (NCBI taxonomy): Bacteria > Pseudomonadati > Pseudomonadota > Gammaproteobacteria > Lysobacterales > Lysobacteraceae > Stenotrophomonas > Stenotrophomonas sp. SMYL11. Next base: position 17,872 of record NZ_JAWIRS010000015.1, on the reverse strand, counting down.
ATGTTCCGGCGCAGCAGCGCCGTCGCGGTGGCCGGGCGGAAGCGCACGCCACGCAGGGCGAGCGGGATCAGGGCGGGAATCACCAGGGCGTTGAAGATCAGCGCCGCCAGCACCGCATTGCGCGGGCTCGACAGCTGCATCACGTTCAGTGCGGCCATGGTCGGAACCGCAGCGGCGAACAGCGCCGGCAGGATCGCGAAGTACTTGGAGACGTCGTTGGCCAGCGAGAAGGTGGTCAGCGCGCCGCGGGTGATCAGCTGCTGCTTGCCCACCTCCACCACCGCCAGCAGCTTGGCCGGGTCCGAATCGAGGTCGACCATGTTGCCGGCCTCCTTCGCCGCCTGCGTACCGGAGTTCATCGCCAGGCCGATGTCGGCCTGCGCCAGCGCCGGCGCGTCGTTGGTGCCGTCACCGACCATCGCCACCAGGCGGCCACCGGCCTGCTCTTGGCGGATGCGTGCCAGCTTGTCTTCCGGGCGGGCCTCGGCGATGTAGTCGTCGACACCGGCCTCGGCAGCGATGGCGGCGGCGGTCAGCGGGTTGTCGCCGGTGATCATCACCGTGCGGATGCCCATCGCCCGCAGCTGCGCGAACTTCTCGCGCATGCCGTGCTTGACCACGTCCGACAGCTCGATCACGCCCAGCACGTGGCGGCCCTCGGCCACCACCAGCGGGGTCGCACCGTTGCGTGCGACCTGCTCGACGCGACCTGCAAGCTCCGCAGGCACGTTGCCGCCCAGCGACTGCACATGCGCGCGGATGGCATCGGCGGCACCCTTGCGGATCTGCCGTCCATGTTCCAGGTCCACGCCGGACATGCGGGTCTGGGCAGTGAAGGCCAGATAGTCGGCATGGTCCGGCTCGGCGGTGGCGCAGCCTTGTTCGCGCGCCAGGCGCACGATCGACTTGCCTTCCGGGGTCGGGTCGGCCAGCGAGGACAGCAGTGCGGCCTCGCGCAGCTGGCTGGCATCGATGCCGGCCAGCGGATGGAAGTGGCTGGCCTGGCGGTCGCCGTAGGTGATGGTGCCGGTCTTGTCCAGCAGCAGCACGTCGACATCGCCGGCCACTTCCACCGCCTTGCCCGACTTGGCCAGCACGTTGGCGGCCAGCGCACGGTTCATGCCGGCGATGCCGATGGCCGGCAGCAGGCCGCCTATGGTGGTCGGGATCAGGCACACCAGCAGCGCGATCAGCAGCAGCGGATCGACCTGCACGCCCACGGCCGCGCCGATCGCCGGCAGCGTCGCCACCACCACCAGGAAGGTCAGCGTCATCGCCGCCAGCAGCAGGGTCAGCGCGATCTCGTTCGGGGTCTTCTGGCGGTTGGCGCCCTCCACCAGCGCGATCATCCGGTCCAGGAAGCTGTGGCCCGGTTCGGCGGTCACCCGTACGATGATCTGGTCGGACAGCACCTTGGTGCCGCCGATCACGCCGGAACGGTCGGTACCGGCCTCGCGCAGCACGGGGGCCGATTCGCCGGTCACTGCCGCTTCGTTGATGGTGGCCAGGCCCTGCACGATCTCGCCATCGGCCGGCACCAGCTCACCGGCGCTGACGATCACATGGTCACCCGGGCGCAGTTCGGCGGCCGGCACCTGGGTTTCGGCGGCGCCCGGCTGCGGCGCCGCCAGCCGGCGTGCCACCAGGTCCTGGCGGGCTCGGCGCAGCGAGGCGGCCTGGCCACGGCCGCGCGCTTCGGCTACCGCTTCGGCGAAGTTGCCGAACAACACGGTCACCAGCAGGATCGCGGTCACTGCCAGGCCGAAGCCCAACGGTGCATTGCCGGTCAGGGTGACGATCGCGGCGACGATCGTGCCGGCCATCACCACCGCCATCACCGGGCTGCGCACCAGATGCATCGGCGACAGCTTGCGCACCGCTTCGACCAGGGCACGGCGCAGGCCGGCGCCATCCAGCAGGGCAGGGCGCGCTGCATGGGTACTACGGGTTGAACTTGCTTGGGTACTCATCAGGGTGTCCTTAGTGCAGTCCCAGGCTCAGGTGGTCGGCGATCGGGCCGAGTACCAGCGCCGGCATGAACTGCAGCACGGTCAGGATGACGATCACCGAGACCAGGGTCAGGGCGAAGGTCGGGGTTTCGATCTGCAGGCTGCCGGCAGACTCCGGCGCCTGGCGCTTGGCGGCCAGCTGCGCGGCGACCACCAGCGGAATGATCAGCAGCGGGAAGCGGCCCAGCAGCAGTACCAGCGAGCAGCTCAGGTTCCACCACAGCGTGGCGTCGCCCAGCCCTTCGAAGCCCGAGCCGTTGTTGGCGTAGGCCGAGACGTACTCGTAGAACACCTGGCTGATGCCATGGAAGCCGGGGTTGGAGGTGCCCGCCAGGCCGGGTACGGCCAGGGTGATCGCAGTGAACACCAGCAGGGTGATCGGCTGCAGCAGCACCAGCAGGGCCAGCAGGCGCACCTGTGGCGTCTCCAGCTTGCGGCCGAACAGTTCCGGCGTACGCCCGGTCATCAACCCGGCCAGGAACACACCCAGCAGCAGGTACACGATGAACTGCTGCAGGCCACAACCGATGCCGCCCCAGATCGCGCTGACCAGCATGTTGACCATCGCGATGCCGCCACTCAGCGGCGACAGCGAGTCATGCATGCCGTTGACCGAGCCATTGGAGACCTGGGTGGTCACCGCCGCCCACAGCGCAGTGCCGTCTGCGCCGAAGCGCACTTCCTTGCCTTCCATCAGCAGCGGGGTGGCGGCGCTGGCGCTATGTCCTTCGCTCCACATCATCGCGCCGGTGGACAGCAGCGACATGCCCAGCATGCAGCTGAACACCAGTGCGCCGAAGCGGCGCCGGCCGGTGAAAGCACCGATCATGAAGATCACTGCCATCGGCACCAGCAGGATGCCGACGATCTCCAGCGCGTTCGACAGCGGGGTCGGGTTCTCCAGCGGGAAGCTGCTGTTCGGGCCGTACCAGCCGCCACCGTTGGCGCCCAGCTGCTTGGCCGCGACCATCGCCGCCACCGGGCCCAACGGCAGCTTCTGTTCGGCCATGCCGGCGCTGGCGTCGATCGGCGTGGCCTGCGGCCCACCGGCCATCGTCGACGGCACGCCCTGGCTGGTCAGCACCAGCGTCCACACCAGGCACAGCGGCAGCAGGAAACGCACGCATAGGCGCACCACGTCCACGTAGTAGTTGCCCACCGCCACCTGGCGGTCATCGCCGGTACCCGTCGCCGCCGCCTGCGGCGCACGTGAGAACAACGCGCGCAGCGTCGCCACCGCCAGCGCCAGGCCCATCATCGGCGTCACCACCTGCAGGCCGGTGATGCCAGTCATCTGCGAGAGGTAGGACAGCTGCGCCTGGCCCGAATAGTGCTGCTGGTTGGTGTTGGTCAGGAACGAGATCATCGTGTGCAGCGCGGTGTCCCAGCGCATGTTCGGGATCTGGTCCGGATTCAACGGCAGCCAGGCTTGCGTCATGAACACCGCCTGGGTCAGTACCGCGACCACCACGTTGCTCAGTACGAAGGCCAACGCGTAGCCGCGCCAAGACATCGAACGCGATGGATCGACGCCGAACACCCTGTACAGTGGCTTCTCGATCCAGTGGAACAGCACGTCGACCTTCATCGGCGTGCCACGCATCACGCGGGCCAGGTACAGGCCCAGCGGCCACGCCAGCAGCAGGCTGGCGGCAATAATCACAAGCATCTCAGTCATGGCCGGCTCCGCTCAGAACGACTCGGGCCGCAGCACGACATAAAGAAGATAGGCGGCGGCGACCAGCACCAGCACGCCACACAACAACGACAGCCAGGGGGACATTGCAATAGCGTCCTGGTGGAACCCCTCCACCTCAGGCCGTCATCGTCGTCCTGCCCCCCATAAACGCACTACGCGCCGGACCGGGCCGACGCGTAAAGAGTGCATAAATTCCATGGGCCAACCCGTAACCAACCCCTGCGCCTGCGCTCTCCGTAGATCCACGCCATGCGTGGATGGCGCACCGATCGGGCGAGGCCGCGCGACAACCCGCTTCTGTAGAGCGTAGCCATGCTCGGCGGCTGTTCCCCGCGCTCACGCAGAGCCGAGCGCGGGCCCGGCGCTACAGGCGAATCACGGAGCCTGGCTCGCCGGCACCAGCCCCTTCAGCTCGCGATAGCGCTGCAGGGTGCTTTCAATTTCCGCCTTCAACGCCTGCTGCTGCTGCAGGAACCCGGCCTGCAGGCGTTGCTGCGACTGCAGCTGCACGTGCCGCTGGCGGATCGCCTCGGCCTGCTTGTCGGCCACCTTGCCACCGGCCAGTTCGCGGTCACCCGCGGCCGCCAGCAGCGCCACCAGCGACTCACGCAGGCTGGTGACGTTGTACTCGGCCGTCTTCAGGTTGTTGTCCAGCACTTCCTGGCGTTCGGCGAACACCCGGCGCAGGTCGTCCTCGCTGCCATAGGTGGTCAGCATCGCCTGCTCGGTGCGCTGGCGGGTCTGCGCGGCCATCAGGTCCAGCTGCTGCTGCGCCGCCACCGTGCTGGCGGCGGCGCGCTCTTCGTCGGTCAACGCGCGCTGGACCTGCGCATTGCGCAGGCCGCTCTTCGCGTTGAACTCCTCGCGGGCATGGTTGACCGCGTCGGCCGGCAGCGAATCACTGCAGATCCGCTCCTTGCCCTCGTTCCAGCAGTACAGCTTCTTCTCCACCTTGTCGCCACCCCGCGACTGCGCCGGCAGCGTGAACGGCACGGCCAGCAGCAGGCCGGCAAAGAGAACAGCAGGAACTCGGGACATGACCTTTCCCCTGGGTCGCTCAGCGGATCGAACGGACGCCGTACTGGGCCCGGTAGGCTTCCAGCGGCTGCCGGTAACCCACAAGTTCCGGGTTGCCGGAGGCGAAATCAAGCAGGTCGGCCAGCGACGCCACGGCGATCACCGGAATGCCGGCCTCCTCGGCCACCGACTGTGCCGCCGAACGGCGATCGGTTTCCGAAGCGATCTCCTGGCGGTCCAGCGCCACCACGATGCCGGCCGGGGTGCCACCGGCGGCGCGGATGATGCCCAGCGCTTCGCGGATCGCGGTACCGGCGGTGATCACGTCGTCGACGATCAGCACGCGCTTGCCATTCATGTCGGCGCCGATCAGCTGGCCGCCTTCGCCATGGTCCTTGGCTTCCTTGCGGTTGAACGACAGCGGCAGGTCGCGGCCACGCTGGGCCAGCTCGCACGCCATCGCAGTGGCCAGCGGGATGCCCTTGTAGGCCGGGCCGAACACCACGTCGTACTTGATCCCGGTGGCATCGATGGCATCGGCGTAGCAGGCGCCGAGCTGCGACAGCAGCGAACCGGAGTCGAAACGACCGGCGTTGAAGAAATAGGGGCTCAGCCGGCCGGACTTGAGGGTGAACTGGCCGAAGCGCAGGGCGTCGGCGGTCAGGGCCAGCTGCAGGAAACGGTGGCGGTGGTCGCTCATCAAAACTCGATTCATCTTCATTTGGAGCACAAATCCTAATCCAGCTGGGCGTTTCGCGCTCGTCCGGGGCCCTGTGAAGGGTGTCGCGGCCCGGCCTGGCGGACTGCGCAGCCCCGCAGGCAACCGGTATGCTTGCCCGGTTTCCCGCCGCAGGTCCCCCGCATGCGCATCATCAGTTTCAACGCCAATGGCATCCGTTCCGCCGCGACCAAGGGCTTCCTCGACTGGTTCCGTGCCCAGGACGCCGACGTCCTGTGCATCCAGGAGACCAAGGCCCAGGAAGACCAGCTGACCGACCCGATGTTCCGCCCGGACGGCCATCACTGCTTCTACCGCGACGCCATCACCAAGAAGGGCTACAGCGGCGTGGCGATCTACAGCAAGCGCGAGCCGGACCAGGTGATCACCTCGCTGGGCTGGGCCCCGTTCGACGACGAAGGCCGCTACATCGAGGCGCGCTACGGCAACCTCAGCGTGGTCTCCTTCTATATCCCGTCGGGCAGCTCGGGCGACCTGCGCCAGGGCTTCAAGTTCGAAGTGATGGAATGGCTGCGGCCGATCCTCGAGGAATGGGCGCGCAGCGGCCGCGACTACGTGTTGTGCGGCGACTGGAACATCGTGCGTTCGGCGCTGGACATCAAGAACTGGAAGTCCAACCAGAAGAACTCCGGCTGCCTGCCGGAAGAGCGCGACTGGCTCAACGCCCTGTGCGCCGACCACGGCCAGGCTACCGATGTCGCCGCTGGCCGCGGCTGGGCCGATGCCTACCGCCTGCTCAACCCCACCGGCGAGGACTACACCTGGTGGAGCAACCGTGGCGCCGCCCGCGCCAACAATGTCGGTTGGCGCATCGATTACCAGTTCATCACCCCGGGCCTGCGTGACCGCCTGCGCAGCTGCTCGATCTACCGCGACGAGCGCTTCTCCGACCACGCGCCGTTCATCGTGGACTACGACCTGTGACCGAGGCTGCCAAGCCGCGCCGACCATGGCAGCAGGTGGTGTCCAACCTGAGCCAGCGCAAGGTGCTGGCGATGCTCCTGCTCGGCTTCAGTTCCGGCCTGCCGATCTATCTGGTGGGCAACACGCTCGGCTTCTGGATGCGCAAGGAAGGCATCGAACTGAGCACGATCGGTTTCCTGTCATGGGTCGGGCTGGCCTACACCATGAAGTTCCTGTGGGCGCCGATCGTCGACAAGACCGACGTGCCTCTGTTCGGTCGCTTTGGCCGCCGTCGTGGCTGGATGCTGCTGTCGCAGCTGGTCGTGGTGGTGGGCCTGGTCGGCATGGCGCTGGTCCAGCCCAAGGGGGGCCAGATCCAGTTCCTGGGTATCGCCTGGCAGCACATCGTCGTGTTCGGCGTGATGGCCGTGATCGTGGCGTTTGCTTCGGCCACCCAGGACATCGTCATCGATGCCTGGCGCATTGAAAGTGCTGACAACAGCGAGCAGCTGGGCCTGCTGACCTCATCCTCGGCGCTGGGCTATCGCACCGCATTGCTGGTCACCGATGCGCTGATCCTGATCATCGCGGCCCGCGTTGGCTGGCAGGTCTCCTACGAGATCATGGCCGTGCTGATGGCGCTTGGCGTGGTGGCCGTGGTCATGGCCCGTGAACCCGCGCGGGAAGTGGCTGCCGTGCAGGCACAGGCGACCTCGCTGTGGACGCCGCGCGGATTGTTCGACGCCGTGGCGGGGCCGTTCATCGCCTTCGTCCGCGAGCATCGCAGCGGCGCGATCCTGATCCTGGTGGCCATCAGCGTCTATCGCATGGCCGACTTCGTCATGGGGCCGATGGCCAATCCGTTCTACGTCGATCTTGGCCTGGACGAGGACACCGTTGGCGCTGTTCGTGGCTCGGTGGGCCTGGTGGCGACCTTCGTCGGCATTGCCGCAGCGGGCCTGGTCTCTGTTCGCTGGGGCGTGCTGGCGGCGCTGATGGTGGGCGCCGTGCTGGGTCCGGCCTCCAACCTGGCGTTTGCCTGGCTGGCCTATTCGGGCCCGGACACCACCCATTTCGCGGTGGCCATGGCAATCGACAACTTCGCCAGCGGTTTCGCCGGTACGGCGCTGATCGCCTATATGTCGAGCCTGACCAGCATCGGATACACCGCAACCCAGTACGCACTGCTGAGTTCGTTCTACGCGATGCCCGGCAAGGCGCTCAAGGGACTCTCAGGGTGGTCGGTACAGACGCTCGCACAGGGCCGGACGCTGCTGGAAGGCTACGCGCTGTTCTTCGTCGGTACCGCGCTGGTGGCGATCCCTGTGGTGATCCTGTGCGCTCTGTTGATCGTGCAGCAGCGCCGTCGCCAGGCCGCAAGCGCCACCTGATTGCCTGCCCGCCTGGTCTGCGGGATCATCGCCCCGACGCGCCGAGGGGGCGGTGCCTTGCGAACGGGGAAGTGAGCATGGCCGACGTTGTGCTGCGGGACCTGGACCCGCTGCTGCTGGAACGTATCCGACGTGTCGCGGTTGCCCGCGGCTGGACCCACGAACAGACCTGCGCCGCCTTGCTGGAGCAGGGCCTGTTCAGCAGTGAACTGGAGGTCCGCTCCGGCTTCGGCGATCCCGAAGTGGACGCGCTCTCCGACGCCATCGCCGCCCTGCAGGCCCTGCCCGCAGGGCAGGGCTTCGACTAGCCCCCATGTAGAGTCGAGCCATGCTCGACCGCCGTTCCCGGTAGATCCACGCCATGCGTGGATGACCACCTCACGCCAGGTGGATCGCACCCAGGATCCGCGGCCCCGTCGCCCCGGTCACGCTCGGCAGGTTGCCGGCCAGCCCGTCCATCGTCCGCTGCGCCAGCCAGGCGAAACCCATCGCTTCCACGTACTCCGGGTCCAGCCCATGCACCGCGCTGGACTCCACCTGCACCCCCGGCAGCCGTGCAGCCAGCCGCTTCATCAGCTGCCGGTTGCGCACCCCGCCGCCGCAGACCAGCAGGCGGCGGGTCTGCGGCTGCTGCGCCAGCAGCGCATCGGCCACCGTCGCCACAGTCAGCTCCAGCAGGGTGGCCTGCACATCGGCGGCAGCGTACTGGCCTTCGCCCATGTGGGCCTCGGCCCAGGCCAGGTGGAACTGCTCGCGGCCGGTGCTCTTCGGCGGCGGCAGCGCGAACCACGGATCCGAGCGCCAACTCGCCAGCAGGCTCTCGTCCACCGCGCCACTGGCGGCATACGCGCCGTCGGCATCGAAGGTGCGGCCGGTGTGGCGCTGGCACCAGGCATCCATCAGCGCGTTGGCCGGGCCGGTATCGAAACCACGCACCGCGCCTTCGCGCGGGATCAGGGTCAGGTTGGCGATGCCGCCCAGGTTGAGCACGGCGCGGTCTTCATCAGCCGTGCCCAGCATGCCGAGGTGGAAGGCCGGCATCAGCGGCGCACCATGGCCTCCGGCTGCCACGTCGCGGCGGCGGAAATCACACACCGTGGTGATCCCGGTCAGCTCGGCGATGCGGTTGCCGTCGCCCAGCTGTACGGTGAAGGCGGGGTTGGCCAGCGGACGATGGCGCACGGTCTGGCCGTGCGAGCCGATCGCGCGGACCTGGCTGCGGTCCACCCCGGCCTCGGCCAGCAGCTGGTTGGCGGCTTCAGCGAAGCTGATCGCGATCCGCGCGTCCAGTTCGCCCAGCTCCTCCAGCGAGTCCAGCGGGCCGCCTTCGCCCAGCGCCACCAGCCGCGCACGCAGCACCGGCTGCCAGCGGGCGGTCAGGCCATGCACGAAGCGGCAGCCACCGGCGGCGGGGAACTGCACCAGCGCGGCATCGATGCCATCGGCGCTCGTGCCCGACATCAGGCCAAGGTACAGGGGGGCGTCAGCGTCGGCAGTCGTGTTCATGGCAGGCATAAAAAAAGGACGCGGCAAGCTTGGGCTGCCGCGTCCTTCTTCGTCAACGCAGGGCGCTCAGCCGCGCTTGCGGCCGGTCGCTTGCTTGTCCTTGGCGCTGGCAACCTCGGGGGCGGCCTCGTCGCGGCTGGTCGGTGCCGGGCTGGCGTCGGCGTAGATCAGCTTCTCCATGCCCTGGATGCGCGCCATTGCCGGTGCGGTCTGCGCGCGGAAGGCAACCAGCTCGGCGCCCTTCAGCGGCTCCGGCGGCGGCATGGTCACGGTCAGCGGGTTGCGGTGCTCGCCGTTGACGCGGAATTCGTAGTGCAGGTGCGGGCCGGTCGCCAGGCCGGTCGAGCCGACATAGCCGATCACCGTGCCCTGCGCCACGCGCTGGCCGGTCTTGATGTTCGCAAAGCGCGACATGTGGCCGTACAGGGTGGTGTGGCCGCGGCCGTGGTCGAGGATCACCACGTTGCCGTAGCCGCGCTGCACGCCGGCGAACTGCACGCGGGCATCGCCGGCGGCCATGATCGGGGTGCCGGTGCGCGCGGCGTAGTCCACGCCCTTGTGCATGCGCATCTTGCCCAGCACCGGGTGCTTGCGCGCGCCAAAGGTCGAGCTCAGCCGCGCGAACGGGATCGGCATGCGGATGAAGCTCTTCTTCAGCGAGCGGCCGTTGATGTCGTAGTACTCGGACTTGCCGTTGCGGTCGAAGCGGAAGCCGGAATAGGTCTTGCCACCGGTGGTGAAGGTCGCCGCCAGGATCTTGCTGGTGTCCACCTTCTCGCCTTCGCGCCAGGTTTCATCCATCACCACGCTGAAGCGGTCGCCCGGCTGCAGGTCCTTCGAGAAGTCGATGTCGTACTTGAAGATGTCGTCGGTCATCGTCGCGATCGCCGACGGCGACAGCCCGGCGCGCCGGGCCGCGGCATACAGCGAGCTGGTGATCTCGCCGCTGGTGACCACCGTGCGCGTGGAGGTCTCGCGTTTGGTCACCTTCTCTTTGATGTCATCGCCGGCCAGGCTCAGTTCCACCCGGTTGTCGGCATCGCGGTCGAAGCGGATGCTGCGCAGGTCGCCGGACAGCGGCATGTCGAAGGCGATCTCGGCACCTGGG
>NZ_JAWIRS010000015.1:0-2500 GCF_036320005.1 Stenotrophomonas sp. SMYL11 | reverse complement strand
ATAAGGGCGCATAGTCGCGGGCAGTAGACCCGAAACCGGGTGATCTAGTCATGCCCAGGGTGAAGGTGCGGTAACACGCACTGGAGGCCCGAACCCACTCCCGTTGCAAAGGTAGGGGATGAGGTGTGATTAGGAGTGAAAAGCTAATCGAACCCGGAGATAGCTGGTTCTCCTCGAAAGCTATTTAGGTAGCGCCTCATATGTATCCTCTCGGGGGTAGAGCACTGTTATGGCTAGGGGGTCATCGCGACTTACCAAACCATTGCAAACTCCGAATACCGAGACGGACTGTATGGGAGACACACGGCGGGTGCTAACGTCCGTCGTGAAAAGGGAAACAACCCAGACCCACAGCTAAGGTCCCAAATTCACTGCTAAGTGGAAAACCATGTGGAAAGGCACAGACAGCCAGGAGGTTGGCTTAGAAGCAGCCACCCTTTAAAGAAAGCGTAATAGCTCACTGGTCGAGTCGGTCTGCGGGGAAGATTTAACGGGGCTAAGCAGTGAACCGAAGCTTGGGGTGCATAACTTTGTTATGCGCGGTAGAGGAGCGTTCCGTAAGCCGTTGAAGGTGGATTGAGAAGTCTGCTGGAGGTATCGGAAGTGCGAATGCTGACATGAGTAACGATAATGCGGGTGAAAAACCCGCACGCCGAAAGCCCAAGGTTTCCTTGCGCAACGTTAATCGGCGCAGGGTGAGTCGGCCCCTAAGGCGAGGACGAAAGTCGTAGTCGATGGGAAGCAGGTTAATATTCCTGCACCTCGCGTAAGTGCGATGGAGGGACGGAGAAGGTTAGGTGTACCAGGCGTTGGTTGTCCTGGGGAAAGGCGGTAGGTTTGGATCTTTGGCAAATCCGGGATCCTTTAAGACCGAGCACCGAGACGAGCCTTTATGGCGAAGTCACTGATACCACGCTTCCAGGAAAAGCTCCTAAGCTTCAGCTTACGCAGACCGTACCGTAAACCGACACAGGTGGGTAGGATGAGAATTCTCAGGCGCTTGAGAGAACTCGGGTGAAGGAACTAGGCAACATGGCACCGTAACTTCGGGAGAAGGTGCACCCTTTTTGGTGGCTCGTGCGAGCTATAGCTGAAGAGGGTCGCAGTAACCAGGCCGCTGCGACTGTTTATCAAAAACACAGCACTCTGCAAACACGAAAGTGGACGTATAGGGTGTGACGCCTGCCCGGTGCTGGAAGGTTAATTGATGGGGTCAGCCGCAAGGCGAAGCTCTTGATCGAAGCCCCAGTAAACGGCGGCCGTAACTATAACGGTCCTAAGGTAGCGAAATTCCTTGTCGGGTAAGTTCCGACCTGCACGAATGGCGTAACGACAGCGGCGCTGTCTCCACCCGAGACTCAGTGAAATTGAAATCGCTGTGAAGATGCAGCGTTCCCGTGGCAAGACGGAAAGACCCCGTGAACCTTTACTATAGCTTTACACTGAACGTTGAGTTCGTCTGTGTAGGATAGGTGGGAGGCTATGAAACTGTGGCGCTAGCTGCAGTGGAGCCATCCTTGAAATACCACCCTGTCGTGCTTGACGTTCTAACCTGGGCCCATTATCTGGGTCGGGGACCGTGTATGGTGGGTAGTTTGACTGGGGCGGTCTCCTCCTAAAGAGTAACGGAGGAGCTCGAAGGTACGCTCAGCGCGGTCGGACATCGCGCACTGTGTGCAAAGGCATAAGCGTGCTTGACTGCAAGATCGACGGATCAAGCAGGTAGGAAACTAGGACTTAGTGATCCGGTGGTTCTGTATGGAAGGGCCATCGCTCAACGGATAAAAGGTACTCCGGGGATAACAGGCTGATACCGCCCAAGAGTTCATATCGACGGCGGTGTTTGGCACCTCGATGTCGGCTCATCACATCCTGGGGCTGTAGTCGGTCCCAAGGGTATGGCTGTTCGCCATTTAAAGTGGTACGCGAGCTGGGTTCAGAACGTCGTGAGACAGTTCGGTCCCTATCTGCCATGGGCGTTGGAGATTTGAGAGGGGCTGCTCCTAGTACGAGAGGACCGGAGTGGACGAACCTCTGGTGTTCCGGTTGTCACGCCAGTGGCATTGCCGGGTAGCTATGTTCGGAAGCGATAACCGCTGAAAGCATCTAAGCGGGAAGCGCGCCTCAAGATGAGATCTCCCGGGGCACAAGCCCCCTGAAGGAACCATGTAGACTACGTGGTTGATAGGTCAGGTGTGTAAGTACAGCAATGTATTGAGCTAACTGATACTAATGATCCGAGAGGCTTGACCATATAACCTCAAGTTGCCTTGGCTTTACGACAGCGTCGTAAGAGCATCCAAGTGCACGCTACGTCACAAGAACTATGAGAGGCAGGCGCCTTATCCAGCTGTATCGGATGGCGACGCTCCAACCGCCTCCCTGGTGAAATTAGCGCTGTGGAACCACCCGATCCCATCCCGAACTCGGAAGTGAAACGCAGCTGCGCCGATGGTAGTGTGGCTCAAGCCATGCGAGAGTAGGTCATCGCCAGGGTTTA
>NZ_JAWIRS010000014.1:65731-107693 GCF_036320005.1 Stenotrophomonas sp. SMYL11 | reverse complement strand
CGGGTTGGGTTCGCGGGGGTGTCAGCCGCATGGATGCGGCTGCCAAGCCTCCAGGGACGGATTCACGGCGTCCCCCGCGCACCCAACCCGACCGGCCCCCCCACGGCTTTTGCTTTCCACGACCAACCAGACACGACCCACGTGGGGCTGCGCCGTTGGCTGGAATCACCCTCGATGGCGGATCAACAACTGACTCATCAGCGCCCGCAGCGCCGGCGGCTTCACCGGCTTGGCCATCATTCCCCAGCCGCGTTCGGCGGCCATCTCACGCAATCCCGCATCGCGCTCGGCAGTGACCAGCACCACCGGCGGGCGGGCCTGCCACAGCTCTGCCAATGTCTCGTACAGCACCGGCCCGTGGTGGTCACCCATGCGCACATCCAGCAGCACCAGCTCCGGCACGGTTGCCGTCGCGGCCAACTGCAGCGCTGCCTGCGGGCCATCGGCCAGCAGCACTTCGCAGCCCCAGCGTTCCAGCAGCGCGCGGCTGGCCGCGCACACGTGCGGATCGTCATCGATCACCCACACCCGGCGCCCTCGCAGCGGGTTGTCCGCCGCCGGTTCCTGCGCCAGCACCGGCGTGGGCGCGGTGGCGGGAATCGCGCTGGCGTCGCCGAACGGCACGCCCACGGCGAACACGCTGCCCTGGCCCAGCTGCGAGCGCAGCCGGATCGGATGTCCGAGCAGGCGGCCGATGCGGTCCACGATGGCCAGGCCGAGGCCGGCACCACGCTGCTGGCCGTCGTGCAGGCGACGGAACTCCTCGAAGATCTCGCCCTGCAACGCGTCGGGAATGCCGGGCCCCTGATCGTGCACTTCGATCCACAGCAGGCCTTCGCGGCGACGGCAGCCGAGCAGCACACGGCCGCGCTCGCTGTAGCGCAGCGCGTTGGACAGGAAATTCTGCAGGATGCGGCGCAGCAGCGCTTCATCGCTGACCACCACGGCAGCGGTATCGACCCAGTCCACCACCAGGCCACGCGACTGCGCGGCGATGCCGAATTCGCGCGCCAGTGTCTGCAGCAGCGGCCCGAGCCGGAACGCCTGCACGCGGGTGGGAAGGCTGCCCGATTCCAGCCGCGCAATGTCCAGCAGGCTGTTGAGGATCGCATCCTGCGCGGCCAGTGCAGCGTCGATGTGATCGCTGGTCTGCTGCTGCGCCGGGTCGCTCAGCTTGCCGCGCAGCACCGAGACGAACATGCGCGCGGCATTGAGCGGTTGCAGCAGGTCGTGCACCGCGGAGGCGACGAAGCGGGTCTTGTAGCGGTTGGCCTGCTCGGCTTCGCGGCGCGCTTCGTCCAGATCGCGGGTGCGCTCGGCGATGCGGTGTTCCAGTGCATCGGCCAGCGAGCGCAGTTCGCGCGCCGCGTTCTTGTAGCTGGTGATGTCGGCGTAGCTGGTGACGAAACCGCCGTCGGGCAGCGGGTTGCCGCGGATTTCCAGCACCGTACCGTCGTCCTTCTCACTTTCGCGCATGTGCGGACGGCCGCTGCGCAGGTGGTTGAGGCGACGCTCGATGGCCTCGTCGACCGGGCCGGGACCGAGCAGGCCCCGGCGGGCGTTGAAGCGGAACAGTTCCTCGATGGGCCGCCCCACGCGCACAAGGTCCAGCGGGAAACGGAACAGTTCCAGGTAGCGCGAATTCCATGCGACCAGACGCAGGTCCCGGTCGATCACCACCACGCCCTGCGGCAGGTGTTCAAGACTGCGGCTTAGGCCGCTGTCGGCATCCGTGGCGGCCTGCAGCAGGCCATCCTGGGCGGTGCGCAGTTCCTGTGCATGCTGCTTGAGCAGGGTTTCCAGCTCGCGGCGGCTGCGCAGGCGATGCTTGGCCAAGCGCCGGCGCTGCTGTACGAACAGCACCAGGAAGCCTAGCGCCAGCCACGCAGCACCTCCGGTAAGCGCGGCCGCACGGCCGGCGGCGGTGGCGGCACTGGCGTCGTGCAGCAGATGCAGGTTCCAGTCTTCGGCCGGCAGCGCCAGGCTCTGCCACAGCATCGGCTGCGGCAATGCCGGATCCAGCAGGCGTACCATGCGGCCACCATCGGCCAGTACATCCTCGGTACGTGCGCGCAGTGGCTGCAGGTTGCGATCGGCGTACTGGCGGGCGTCCAGCATCTCGCGGCGCTCATCGGCGCCCAGTGGGCGCAGCAGGCGGTAGCGCCAGCTGTCACGGTTGGCCAGGAACACCACGTCATGGTCGTCACTGGCGAGCACCACGTCAGGGCTGCTCAGCCACTCCTGCTCCAGTGCCGACAGCTCGACCTTGATCACCACCACGCCGAGCCGCTTGCCGTCTTCCTCGATGGCCTGCGACAGGTAGTAGCCGGGCACGCCGGTGGTCATGCCGATACCGTAGAAGCGGCCGCGGCCCTGGGCCAGCGCCTGGCGGTAATAGGGACGATAGCTGTAGTTCTCACCGACGTTGGTGGTCGGCTGGTCCCAGTTGCTCGCCGCCACCGCCACACCATCGTGACCGACCAGGGTCAGGGTCGAGGCACGGGTGACTTCATTGGCGCGTTGCAGCTTGAGGTTCAGCCGCTGCCGTTCGGTGGGCGAGGGCGGCACACGCAGGGCGTGCAGAAGATCCGGATCCAGCGCCAGTACCTGCGGCAGCGTGCCGAAGCGGTCGATGCGCTGCTGCAGGCCCTGGCCATACAACTGCAGCTGGCGTTGTACCTGGCTGCTTTCATCACCGAGAGCGCGCCGCCAGGCGTAGTGGCCGGCGGCGACCGCACACAGCACGGTGCCGCCGACCATCACCGCGATGGTCAGCAACAGCATCCGGTGGCGGCTGAGCCAGTACATGGCGGCAGTCTACGCAGGGCCGGCGGGCGTGGCGTGCACGCCCGCCGGGATCTGACGTGGAAGGGGTCAGAAGTGCATCTGCGCGCGCAGTTCGAAGATCTCCGGCGTGCTGTGCACGCCACGACGGCTGGCGTCGACCTTGACGTAGTTGGCCTGGAACTTGAAGTGGCTGGTCAGGTACCAGTTCGCACCCAGAGTGAGGTCGTGCTGGCGGCCGCCGAGGATGCTGCCATCGTCGAGGTCCATGCGGCTGTAACGGGCCACCAGTTCCACCGCGCCGTAGTCGTGCGCCGGCTTGATGTTGGCCACCGCACCGGCGT
This sequence comes from Stenotrophomonas sp. SMYL11, assembly GCF_036320005.1. Classification (NCBI taxonomy): domain Bacteria; kingdom Pseudomonadati; phylum Pseudomonadota; class Gammaproteobacteria; order Lysobacterales; family Lysobacteraceae; genus Stenotrophomonas; species Stenotrophomonas sp. SMYL11. Next base: position 104,565 of record NZ_JAWIRS010000014.1, on the reverse strand, counting down.
TGTACGGGCGCGATTCGCCGGTCAGCACCCAGCTGGCCATGGCGTACTGGCCGTGGCCGGTGTAGTCGGGCTTGCCATCGTGGCGGGTGACGGTGGCTTGCAGGGCTTCGGCCTGCAGCGAGAACGGGCCACGGATCCAGATGCCTTCCAGGCCGGTGCGGCGGATCTGGTCGGCGGTGACCAGCGCGCCGGAATCGACATAGCGGATGTCGGTCAGGCCAGCTTCCGGACGTGCGCGCAGGCGCGCGCTGGCCTCGTGGTGCACGTCGCGGCCATCGCTGTAACCGCGCGGATTTTCCTGCGAGTAGGCCAGGCCCAGGTGGATCACGTCACCCGGCGCCTTGACCGGGGTCCACACCGCACGCACGGCCTGGGTGGTGCCCGGGTTGTCACCCTGCAGGTCCTTGCCGCCATAGGCGCCGGCCTGCAGCAGGTACTGCGGGCGCTCCAGCACCCATTCCACACCCGTACGGCGGCCGGCGTAGAAGGCCTGCACGGGCAGTGCGGTTTCCAGGAAGCTGCCGGCGCGCGAGGACGTGTTCGCGTCCAGACCGACCGGGGTCTTCATGTAGCCGAAGCGGAAGCGGCCGATGTCGCGGCCAAAGAAGGCCTTGCTTTCGAAGCGCACGAACACGTCCAGCCAGGTATCGGACTGGAAGTCGTAATAGACCATCGCGTCGTAGACGCCCTTCTTCTTCAGCGTCGCACCGAACTCCTTGCGGCGCACGGCGTCGTCGTCCTCAAGGCCGCTGCCCGAGGAGAAATCGTTGTAGTCGTAAGCGATGTTGGCGGTAGCGGCCAGCTCGGTGCCGTCGCCGAAGGCGTACTTGGTCGGCCAGTTGTCGAAATCGGCAGCCGAAGCGAAGGCGGGAAGCGCTGCCAGCGACAGGGCCAGCAAGGTGGGAATCGGGCGCATGTTGGGTGCGGCTCTCTCAGATTGCGTGTGGACAGGACAACAACGGCCGCAAGGGCCGGAACTTTCGCAATGACGCGCCCGGCCGTTCAGCTCGGGCCACCGGCCTCCCCGTGATCGGGCGGTGCGGCGCCAGTGTAGGCATCGCGGCCACCTGAACCGGGGGGCTAGTACCAATAGGTTATCTGCGCCGGCGTGCCCGACGCGTACAAAGGCGTCCATTGGTCGCACCCCCTGCGCGTGCAGCACAGGGCCTGCGGTCAGTTTCCACGGTAACGGTTCCCGTGCAGTCCCGGGGCCGTACGTGCCTGAAAACGCCCCTTCCGGAGTCCGCCATGCACATCCCGACCGCAGCACCGGTGCCTGCAAAGCCGTTGCCGATCTATCGCCAGCTGTACTTCCAGGTGATCGTGGCGATCGTCCTGGGCGCCATCCTCGGCCACTACGAACCGTTGATCGGCGAGAAGATGAAGCCGCTCGGCGATGCCTTCATCAACCTGGTGAAGATGATCATCGCACCGGTGATCTTCCTGACCATCGTCACCGGCATCGCCGGCATGACCCACCTGCGCACGGTGGGCCGCGTATTCGCCAAGGCGATGGCGTACTTCCTGTTCTTCTCCACGCTGGCGTTGATCGTCGGCATGATCGTGGCGCACGTGGTGCAGCCCGGCGCCGGCATGAACATCAACCCGGCCGAGCTGGACCAGACCGCGGTGCACAGCTACGTCGAGAAGTCGCATGACCTGACGCTGGTCGGCTTCCTGATGGACATCATCCCGAAGACGCTGCTCAGCGCGTTCGTCGATGGCAACATCCTGCAGGTGCTGTTCGTGGCCGTGCTGTTCGGCATCGCGCTGGTATCGGTGGGCGAGAAGGGCAAGCCGATCGTGAACTTCCTGGAGGCGCTGGTCGCCCCGGTGTTCAAGCTGGTGCACATCCTGATGAAGGCCGCACCGATCGGTGCCTTCGGCGCAATCGCCTTCACCATCGGCAAGTACGGCGTCGGCTCGCTGATCAACCTGGCCTGGCTGGTGGGTTCGTTCTACCTCACCGCCTTCCTGTTCGTGGCGGTCATCCTGGGCCTGGTCTGCCGCCTGTGCGGCTTCTCGGTGTTCAAGCTGGCGCGCTACCTGAAGGCCGAACTGCTGCTGGTGCTGGGCACCTCCTCGTCGGAATCGGCACTGCCGTCGCTGATGGAGAAGATGGAACGCGCCGGCTGCAGCAAGTCTGTGGTGGGCCTGGTGGTCCCGACCGGCTACTCGTTCAACCTGGACGGCACCAACATCTACATGACCCTGGCCGCGCTGTTCATCGCCCAGGCCACCAACACCGAACTGACCCTGGGCCATCAGATTGCCCTGCTGCTGGTCGCCATGCTCAGCTCCAAGGGCGCGGCCGGCGTCACCGGCGCCGGCTTCATCACCCTGGCCGCCACCCTGGCGGTGGTGCCGGAGGTGCCGGTGGCCGGCATGGCGCTGATCCTGGGCGTGGACCGCTTCATGAGCGAATGCCGCTCGCTGACCAACTTCATCGGCAATGCCGTGGCCACGGTGGTGGTCTCGCGCTGGGAGGGGGCGCTGGACCGCAACCGCCTGAAGCTGGCGCTGGACGGCCGCGAAAGCGAACTGCCGCCGCTGATCGATGCCGTGCCAGAGGCGCTGCCGGCCAGGGGCTGATCCAGGTGTGTGGTACCGCGGGGCCGATCACGACAGTGGTACGGCCCCGCGGCGTTTCAAGGCGTCCCATGGCTGTCATGGGACGCACCGAAGCTGGTGTCGCGGTACCGTCGCATACGGCACGGAATTGTGCGGTCGCAGCATGCCTGCGACAGGATAGCGACAGGTCCAGACGCTCCAACGGGGGTATCATCCCCTGTCCCTTCTGCCCATTCATGTAACCCACATCGATGTCCAACGAAGATTTCAAACAGGCCGCCCTCGATTACCACCGGATGTCCCCGCCGGGAAAGATCAAGGTTTCCGCTACCAAGCCCATGCTGACCCAGCGCGACCTGTCGCTGGCGTATTCGCCGGGCGTGGCGTACGCCTGTGAAGCGATCAAGGCCGACCCGCAGCAGGCCAGCGAGCTGACCGCCCGCGGCAACCTGGTGGCGGTGATCTCCAACGGCACCGCGGTGCTGGGCCTGGGCAACATCGGCGCGCTGGCCGGCAAGCCGGTGATGGAAGGCAAGGGTGTGCTGTTCCAGAAGTTCGCCGGCATCGATGTGTTCGACATCGAAGTGGATGAAACCGACCCGGACAAGCTGGTCGACATCATCGCCTCGCTGGAGCCGACCTTCGGCGGCATCAACCTGGAAGACATCAAGGCCCCGGAATGCTTCGTGGTCGAGCGCAAGCTGCGCGAGCGCATGAAGATCCCGGTGTTCCATGACGACCAGCACGGCACGGCGATCATCGTCGGCGCAGCGGTGCTCAACGCCATGGCGATCACCGGCAAGAAGATCGAAGAGGTGAAGCTGGCGACCACGGGCATGGGCGCGGCCGGCATTTCCTGCGTGAACATGTTGGTGCAGCTGGGCCTGAAGCCGGAAAACATCCTGGCCTTCGACCGCGAGGGCGTGATCCACACCGGCCGTACCGACCTGGACCCGGAAAAGCAGCGCTATGCGCGCGACACCGACAAGCGCACCCTGGCCGAGATCGTCGACGGCGCGGACATCTTCCTGGGCCTGTCGGCGCCGGGCATCCTGACCGCCGAAATGGTCAAGACCATGGCGCCGGATCCGGTGATCTTCGCACTGGCCAACCCGACCCCGGAAATCATGCCGGAGGTGGCGCGCGCTGCGCGTCCGGACGCGATCATCGGCACCGGCCGTTCGGACTACCCGAATCAGGTCAACAACGTGCTGTGCTTCCCGTACCTGTTCCGCGGTGCGCTGGACGTGGGCGCGACCGCGATCAACGAAGAAATGAAGATCGCCTGCGTGCGCGCCATCGCCGCGCTGGCACGCCGTGCCGCCACCGACATGGGCTCGGCCTATGGCGGCGAGACCCCGAGCTTCGGCCGTGAATACCTGATCCCGCGCCCGTTCGACCGCCGCCTGCTGGTGGAGTTGTCGGCCGCCGTGGCCCAGGCCGCGATGGACTCGGGCGTGGCCTCGCGCCCGATCGACGACATGGGCGCTTACCGCGACAAGCTGGCCCAGTTCGTCTACCGCACCAGCCTGATGATGAAGCCGGTCTACGACCGCGCGCGCAGCGACAAGCAGCGCGTGGTGTACGCCGAAGGCGAAGAGGAAGTGGTGCTGCAGGCGGTACAGAACGTGGTTGATGACGGCCTGGCGCACCCGATCCTGATCGGCCGCCCGGAAGTGATCGAATCGCGCATCGAGCGCCTCGGCCTGCGCCTGAAGATCGGCGAGAACGTTGAAGTTACCAACATCAACGACGACCCGCGCTTCAACGAGTACTGGCAGTACTACCACGGCCTGACCGGCCGTCGTGGCGTGACCGTGGCCGCGGCGAAGAACCTGATGCGTTCGCGTCCGACCCTGATCGCGGCGGTGATGGTGGCCCGTGGCGAAGCCGACGCGATGCTGACCGGCATCGTCGGCCGCTTCCACAAGAAGCTGGGCTACGTGCGCAGCGTGCTGCCGCTGGAGCCGAAGGTCACCTCGACCTCGGCGATGACCGGCGTGATCAACCAGCAGGGCGTGTTCTTCTTCGTCGATACCCACGTGCAGGAAGATCCGACCGCCGAGCAGCTGTGCGAAGCGACCCTGCAGGCGGCCTACCGCATGAAGCTGTTCGGCATCGAACCGAAGGTGGCGCTGCTGTCGCACTCCAACTTCGGTAGCCACGATTCTAAGGACGCGCTGAAGATGCGCCAGGTGCGTGAGCTGCTGCTCAAGCGCAACCCGCGCCTGAACGTGGACGGCGAGATGCAGGGCGACACCGCGTGGGACGAAGCGCTGCGCCAGAAGCTGCTGCCGGGCTCGACCCTGCAGGGCCGCGCCAACCTGTTCGTGCTGCCGAACCTGGAAGCGGCCAACATCGCCTATAACCTGGTGCGCGTGTTCACCGACGGCGTGGCGATCGGCCCGATCCTGATGGGCGTGAACAAGCCGGTGCATATCCTGACCACCAGCGCGACCTCGCGCAGGATCCTGAACATGACCGCGATCGCCGCGGTGGATGCGCAGATCCGCAAGCAGCTGGAAGCGGAAAAGAAGGCGTAAGCCTTCTTCCCGATTCCAGCTGCAGAAGCGCGCCCCCCGGGGCGCGTTTCTGTTTCCGCAAAGCGGAAACGGGTAGAGTCGACTGTTAGTCGACTGCTCTTGATTCGGGCGCCGAAAATCCCGCGCTATTGCGCGATAGTCGACCAACGGTCGACTCTACCGGTCCCGAAGCCGGTCCCATCGCTGCCACACGCGCTACGCAACCCGGTCATGTCCCTGCAACGCCTGTGCGGCCCAATACGCCCACGCGGCCCGGCCGTGGGAAGGGACCGGACCGGCCTTCCCACCCTGGGCCCGACCAACTTTTCATGGGCGAGGGTGTCATGCGCAATCGAGTGACGCGGCGGTACTTCCAGCAACTGTTCGCGCTCTACGCTGGCTTCGTGCAGTCGCGCTGAGGCGCAGAAGACAGCGAGGTAGAGTCGACTATCGCGCGAAGCACGGGGTTTTTGGTGGCTGTACGAAAGGCAGTCGACTAACAGTCGACTCTACCCAGTCGCCAACCCGCTCAGTGCCGCTTGCCGCGGCGTGCCGGCGCCGGCGGCGGTGCATCCGAACGCAGCTTGGCGTACTGCGCCCACAGCGCCGGCAGTGCCTTGCCGGTGTGCTTCTGCCACAGCGCCGGTGCATAGCGGCCGTCGCGCAGCGCCTTGTCCAGTGCCAGCACCAGGCCGGGATGTTCTGCCTCCGCCCACTTCAGGAACGCGGCGGTTACCCGGTAGCCGCTGTCGACGTTCTGCCCCTTCTCGACCTTCACCGGCAATGCCCAGCCAGCGGCGGCGTTGTCCATGCCGTAGCGGTCGCGCGCGTAGTCGGCGATGCCTTCCACCAGCCAGCCCGGTACCCGTGCATCGCCGTAGCCGGGATACCCCTGCACGATGTGCATCGCCTCATGGGTGACCAGGTCGATGTCGTTCGGATGCTGCGCCAGCCAACCCGGATTGATGGTGATCGTCGCTGCCTGGTCCTTGTCGCCGACGAAGGCGATGCCGGTGTAGGCCGGATCGATCACGATGCGAACCATTGACGGCGCAGCGGGATGGAAGTCGGCACGTTCGCGCAGGTACGCGAAGAAGAACGTATCGATCACCCGCTTGCGCTGCGGTGCGGCCAGGGCGCCACGGGCGTCCTGGTAGTTCAGCGTCACGCCGTCGCGGGTCAGCTGCGTATCGAACGCCTGGGTCTGGCCGAAGCTTGGGAAGGACAGGGCAACAAGGGCCAGAGGCAGAAGACGGAAGCGCATGCAGCTCATTGTACGGTGCCGGGCGCCAGCAGTTCGATCTCCGCCAGCGGCAGCCGTGCCGGTGCCACCAGGCGCAGGCGGTACTCGCTGTAACGACCGGGTTTGGCGATGCGGAACGGACGGGTCTGGCGGGCGGATTCGAAATCTTCGCCGCTGCGCTGGTCGAGCACGGCCCAGCTGCCGCCGCCGTTGCGCGCCTCCAGCGTCCACTCACCGCCCTGGATGCGGCCGTCACCGCTGGTCAGCGTATACATCGTCGGGGTGCCCTCGGCCAGGCCGGTCAGCGCGATGGTTGCACCGGCGCCCAGACCCACCGTGGTGCCGGCATCGTCATCGACCAGCGCGGGCAGGGCACGGCCATCGGCCAGCGTCGCCTTCGCGCCGCTGCCGAGCAGGTCGTGCAGCAGCTGCGGGTGCTGGCCGCGCGCGGTCAACGAGCGCGGCACATCGTCCACGCCGCTGCCCCAGCGCGAGGGGCGGGGGCCCATCACGAAGTCGAGGGTCGCGCCCTTGGCGATCAGGTCGTGCGGCACCCAGGTCTTGGTCCACGGCGTACCGTTGATCTTCAGCGACTGGACGTAGACGTTCTCGCGCGAGTTGTTGGCCGCGTTCACGGTCAGCACCGCGCCACCCTGCAGCTCCACCCGTGCATGCTCGAATGCCGGCGAGCCGATCACGTACTCCGGGGCGCCCATGCGCAGCGGGTACAGGCCCAGCGAGGCCAGTACGTACCATGCCGAGGTCTCGCCGTTGTCCTCATCGCCCGGGTAGCCCTGGCCGATCTCGCTGCCGACGTACAACCGCGACAGGATCTCGCGCACGTGCTGCTGGGTCTTCCACGGCTGCCCGGCGTACAGGTACATCCACGGGATGTGGTGCGCCGGCTGGTTGCTGTGCGCGTACATGCCCATGCGCACGTCGCGCGCTTCGGTCATCTCGTGGATGGTGCCGCCGTAGGAGCCGGCCAGTGCCGGGTCCGCGGTTTCCGGCGTGGCGAAGAAGGTATCCAGCTTCGCCGCCAGCTTTTCGCGGCCGCCGTACAACGCGGCCAGGCCTTCGCCATCATGGGCGGCGGTGAAGGCGAAGGTCCAGCCATTGGATTCGGTGTAGTCGTGGCCCCACACGCGCGGATCGTAGGCCTTGGCGTCCACGCGCCAGCGACCATCGGCCTTGCGGCCCTGGAAGAAGCCTGCCGCCGGATCGAACATCGTCGCGTAACTGGCGGCGCGATGGCGGAAGTAGTCGGCCTCGGTGCTGTAGCGCTCGCGTGCGGCGGGCGCGGTCGCGCGCTTGGCCAGGGCATCGGCCATGTTGGCGATGCCAAAGTCATTGAGTGCGCCTTCCATCGTCCACGACATGCCTTCGTGCACGTCGGCACTGGCATAGCCCCGGAAGGTCGAACGGCTCATGCCCTTGCGGCCGACATGGCGGTCCGGCGGCACCACGGTTGCGTTCTTCAGCGCGGCGGCATAGGCCTCGGCCGGATCGAAACCGCCGACGCCCTTCAGCCATGCATCGGCGAAGGCCACATCGGAGCTGGTGCCGACCATCAGATCGGCGTAGCCCGGCGACGACCAGCGTGCGATCCAGCCGCCGGCGCGGTACTGCTCGATGAAGCCCTGCACCAGCTGCCCGGCATCGTCGGGCGTGAACAGCGCGTAGGCCGGCCAGGTGGTGCGGAAGGTGTCCCAGAAGCCGTTGTTGACGAATACCTTGCCGTCGCGCACGGCGGCATAGCTGCGGGTCGCGCTTCCCTCGGTGTTGTCATCGCTGGCGCTGGCCTGGTTGGCGTAGCGCCACTCCGGTGCGGTGGCGCTGCCCACGTTCTCATGGCCGGAATTGGGGTACAGGAACAGCCGGTACAGGTTGGAATACAGCGTGGTCTTCTGGTCGTCGCTGGCATCGCCGATGTCGAAACGGGCCAGGCGCGCATCCCATGCATCCTGTGCACGGCCGGCCACGCTTTCCAGCGTATCGGCTGCGGCGATTTCCAGGGCCAGGTTGTGCCGTGCCTGTTCCACCGAGATCAGCGAGGTGGCGATGCGCATGGTCACCCGCCGGTCGCTGCCGGCATCGAACTTGATGTAACCGGTCGGTCGGCCGGTGTTGAGGCGCCCACTGCTGCGCCACGGCCTGTCGAAGCTCGCTGCCACGTACATGCGGCTGGCACCATTGGACAGCCCGCTGCGCGTATCGGTGTAGCCGGACAGTGTCTGCGTGGCAGCGTCCAGGGTCAGGCCACCGCGTGCATCGACATTGTCGAACAGCAGGTTGGCGTCGCCGCCCTCGGGGAAGTCGAAGCGGAACAGCGCGGCATGATCGGTCGGCGCGATGGCGGCCGCGATGCCGTTGTCGAAGCGCACGTCGTAGCGATACGGGCGCGCGCTTTCATGGCTGCGCTCGAACGACAGCGCGCGCTTGCGACGGTCGGCCTCCGGCACGCCACGGCTGGCCGAGGGCATCACCTGGAAGGTCTGGCGGTCGCCCATCCACGGGCTGGGCTGATGGCTCAGCGCAAGCGCCTGCAGCTGCGGGCGGTTCTGTGCGTCGTTCTGTTCGTTCCAGCGGTACAGCCAGTTCAGTGCGCCGGCATCGGTCACCGGGGTCCAGAAATTGAATCCGTGCGGTACCGCGGTGGCCGGGAAATTGTTGCCGCGCGAGAAGGTGCCGTTGGCCTGGGTGCCACGGGTGGTCAGCACCCAGTCGGAGACGCGCGCTGGCTGCTGACGTGGCACTGTGTCCAGGCGCACGTCATCGATCCAGCCGGAGACCGGTGCACCGTCGGCACTGGCCACGTCCAGTTCGATCGCCACCACGCGGCGGCCCTTCAGCGCGGGCACGTCGCCCAGCCGTACCGCCTTGCGCGCCCACTGCTGCGGATACAGCGTCTTCGAATCGCCCTGCGCGCGCGCACCGATGGCCACGCCATGCTGGTCGCGTGCAGCGCTGGCCGAAACGCGGCTGCCATCGTCCAGCAGCAGGTCCAGTGACACATAGGTCGAGGCCACGGTGTCCTTGCCGACGATCTCCGGCAGCACCAGCCACGACAGGGTGGTATCGGCCTCAATGGTCATGTCCGCCTTGAACAGCTCGCGCCGCGCGCTGCCGCCTTCGCTGCTGTAGCGCAGTGCATGCAGGCCGCTGTAGCCCGCATTGCGCTTGGCGGCGTAAGGCGCAGCAGGGCCGTTGCCGATCGTGACCTGCAGTGCGCCTGCGGCCGGTGCCGGAGCCGGCTGGCCCGGTTCGAACGAGGTCTGCAGTCCCTGTGCCAGCACCGGCATCGCGGTAGTCGCACAGGCCAGGGCCAGGGCGAGCGGGAGCAGGGCGCGGCGTGGATCGGACAGGGTCATGCAGGAGTCTCCCGGAAGGGCAGGCGGCGGGCAGAACCCGCATCGGCGGACACCACGGACAGCATCGCTCCGCCCGCCGGGATGGCAGTGGAAGAAGCGATGCCGGTCCGGTGGGGGCGGGCCATGCGATCGGGTCGGATTGGAGTGGGCCGGTTTACGACCTGGCCCGATCCTGCAACAGCCGTGGCAACCTGACAAGTGCCATTTAGTTCGATCCAAATGCGGGAAATATCGTTGTCGGCGGATTTTCGGCATGAACCTGCAGGATCGGTCGGGAATTTCCACCGGCACCCCGTCCCGAGGCGGCATGCAAGGCCGCAGGGAATCGGCCCGGTACGCGCAAAGACCCGTTGCGGCGCAATGTCGGGGCGGCCCAGATGCTAGAATCACAGGCCTCGCAACCCGTTCATCGACATCCGCCATGAGCCATACCGCCACTGCGCCCGCCAACGCCGAGAAGCGCTACACCGTGCACCGCAGCGATCTGCCGCTGAGCTGCCCGACCCCGGAAATGGCGCTGTGGAACTCGCATCCGCGCGTGTACCTGCCGATCGAAGACGAACCCAACGGCGAAGCGCAGTGCCCGTACTGCGGTTCCGTGTTCGTGCTGGCCGACTAAGCGGCCGCCTCTTCGATGCGCCGATTGACCGTGGTGCAGTTGCTGCCGGCGCTGCACTCCGGCGGTGTCGAGCGCTCGACCCTGGAAATCGCTGCGGCCCTGGTCGCTGCTGGCCATCGTGCGCTGGTGGTCTCCGCCGGTGGCCGCCTGGTGCAGCCGCTGCTCGATAGCGGTGCCGAGCACCTCACCCTCGACATCGGCCGCAAGTCGCTGCTGACCCTGCGCCACCTGCCGACGTTGCGCCGCCTGTTCGCCGAAGTTGGCGCGGATATCGTGCATGCCCGTTCACGGCTGCCGGCCTGGCTGGGCCTGTACGCGATCCGTGCGATGCCTGCCGTGCAGCGCCCGCACTGGGTGACCACCGTGCACGGGTTGAATTCGCCCAGTCGCTACAGCGCGGTGATGACCAGCGGTGAACGCGTGATCTGCGTGTCCAACACCGTGCGCGACTACGTGCAGCGGCACTACCCGACGGTTCCCGAAGCGAGGCTGCAGGTGATTCCGCGCGGCGTCGATGTCGCACAGTTTCCGCGCGTGGCCCGCGCCGACCGCCGGCCACGACTGGCGCTGGCAGCCGATTACCCGTGGCTGGCGCAGGTTGAGGGCCCGCTGCTGCTGCTGCCGGGGCGGGGCACCCGGCTGAAGGGGCATGCTCATGCGCTGCAGTTGCTGGCGGATGTACGCGCGGCCGGTGTGCCGGCACAGCTGTGGATGCTGGGCACCGATGAACCCGGCCGTGAAGCCTACGTGGCCGACCTGCGCGGGCAGGCGGCTGCTTTGGGCGTGACCGACGCAGTGCAGATCAGCACGCCGACCGCGCGCATCGCCCAGGCCTATGCGGCCAGCGATCTGGTGCTGCAGCTGTCGGACAAGCCCGAAGCGTTCGGCCGTACCGTGGTCGAGGCGCTGTCGGTCGGTCGCCCGGTGCTGGGCTGGGACCATGGTGGCGTGGGCGAACTGCTGCAGCAGCTGCAGCCGGCCGGCGCCGTGCCGCTGGGCGATGCACGGGCGCTGGGTGAACGTGCGCTGGCCCTGCTGGCGCAGCCGCCGTCCTTGCCGACCCGCATCCCGTTTACCCTGCAGGCCATGCAGCGCGACACCCTCCGCCTCTATGCCGACCTTGCAGGCTGACGCCGCAACCCTCGTGCGCGAGGACCGCGCCGGGCGCTGGGCGCCCTGGTGGGTGCTGGCCTACGTGGCGCTGTGGCCGTTGCCGGGCATCGCTGAAACCGTGCTGGGTCTTGGTGCGCTGTATGCCGCGGTGCGCATGATCATGCGCCGCCTGCAGCGCCGCCCGCACCTGCTGACACCCGCCGCGTGGGCGCTGACCTCGATCCTGTTCCTCGGTTACTGGCTGCCGCAGGCGTTCTCCGCGTTCGATGCGATCGATCCGGCGGCGTCGTGGACCAAGGCGGCCGCCGGCCTGCGCTACCTGCCGTTCATGTGGCTGGTGGCGATCGCCGTGGCCACCCAGCAGCGGCGCCGCCTGATCTTCGGTGGCCTGGCGCTGATCACCGCGCTGTGGACGTTGGATGCGCTGGTGCAGTCGGTGGCGGGCACCAGCCCGTGGTTCTGGTCGCTGCAGCAGCTGAAGCTCACCGTCAGCGGCCATGCGCTGTGCCCGGCCGAGGAAGCCGCGTTGGCCGACCGCCTCAGTGGCGCGCTCGGGCCGTGCAACCTGAAATTCGGCCAGGTGCTGGCCAGCCTGTCACCGTTCCTGCTGCTGCCGATGGCGCGGCGGTTCGGCAGCGCGGGGTGGCTGCTGGCCGCTGCCGCACTGGGATGCGTGTTGCTGTTGGCCGGTTCGCGCGCATCGTGGATCACCTTTGCACTGGTGCTGGCCTACAGCGGCGTGCGCCAGTTCGGCTGGAAGCGTCTGCTCCTGCTTGCCCTGGTGGCGGCGATGGGCACGGTCGCACTGACAGCGGGCGTGCCGCAGCTACGCGAGCGTGTTGCGCGCACGGCTCAGGCATGGAACGAAGACGGGCAGGGCGTTGACGAGGCACTGTCGGGGCGCGCGCGCATCTGGACTGCGGCCGTGTGCATGATCGAGGAACATCCGGTCAACGGTGTCGGTGCGCGTGGCTTCCGCGATGCGTATCCCGCCTGCGTGGCCGAAGAGGGCCCCGCCGTGTGGGGCAATCAACCGGCGTTGCATGCCCATCAGATCGTGCTGGAAATCCTGGCGGAGACCGGTGTGCTCGGCCTGCTGCTGTGGCTGGCGGCGGTCGCCCAGGCCTGGCGGGCATGGCGCTACGCGCCGGCCGCTGCCCGTGAGCGTGCGCGGCCGGCGATGCTGGCGCTGGCGGTCACCGTGTTCCCGCTCAATACGCATCTGGCGTTCTATTCCGCGTTCTGGGGTGGCCTGACCGTGCTGCTGGCCGCCTTGTTCGCCGGCAGCCTGTTGGCCCGCGAAACGGACGACACGCCGACGGTGGTGTGATCGTCCAACCACGCATGGCGTGGCTCCACTCCACGTACCGAACAAACGTTCCCATGGTGGATCCACGCCATGGCGTGCATGGGGCGGTCACCGAACGAACGTCGCCGTGGTAGATCCACGCCATGCGTGGATGGGGCTTTACCGACGCAGACACGCGCCAACCTCCACTAGCCGTGCCTCCTTGTGTATCGCACGCTGAGGCCATGGCCAGCCCAAGGCTCCGCTACGGTCGCTGCTCCTGCACCGGTAACGTCTATTCATTGACTACGGTAACCCTCGATCGTGAACCCTTCTTTGCCGATGCTTCCAACGTAGCGATTCTGGTTGAGGCACTGCGCTTCGTAGAGCGCAAGGGCGTGAGCCACAGCTTCACCTGGGTGGTGATGCCCGACCATCTGCACTGGTTGATGGAATTGCGCGGGGGAACCCTGGCCGAGTGCATGGCCCTGCTCAAATCACGCAGCAGCCGACTGCTGAATCGGCGATTGGAGCGGCGAGGGTCGCTGTGGCAGCACGGTTACCACGATCACGCCGTACGCAGCGATGAGTCTCTTCACGAGAAGGCGATATACATCCTGGCCAATCCGGTCCGTGCGGGCTTGGCGTGCGTGGTGGGGGAGTGCCCGTACGCCTGGTGCCGCTGGCCGTTGTGAATCCCGGCACGGAATCGAAGAGCATCCACGTATGGCGTGGATCTACTTGTAAAAATCACTCCGCCCGCCCGGCTGGCGCTTGAAACGGCGGTGGATCCACAGGTACTGGTCCGGGGCCTCGCGCACCATTTCTTCGATGGCCTGGTTGACCCGCGTGGTATCGGCTTCCACATCCTCGCTGGGGAAATTCTCCAGCGGTGCGCCGATCTTCAGGAAATACTTCCCGCCCTCGCGGCGGTGGAAGTACGGAATCACCGCACAGCCGGTCATCCGCGCCAGCTGGTGGGTGGCGGTAATGGTGGATGCGGTATGGCCGAAGAACGGCACGAACACGGTGTCCTTGCCACGCATGTCCTGATCCGGCGCATACCAGAGGAAGCCGCCCTTCTTCAGGTGGCGCACGGTCGCGCGGATGTCCTCATTGGCGAACATCGCCTTGGCATAGCGCAGGCGGCCGAACTTCACCGCCCACTCGTACACCGGGTTCTTGTGCTTGCGGTACATGCCTGAAAGATCGACGTAGTCGCACAGCAGGCGTCCGCACATTTCCAGGGTCATGAAGTGGCCGGAGACCAGCAGCACGCCGCGGCCTTCGGCCTGCATCTGCCGCAGATGCTCGAGGCCTTCGATCTTCACCTGTGGGCGGATGCGGTCGATGCTGCCCCACCAGGCACGGATGCACTCGAGCACGCCCACGCCCAGCGCGTCGAAGCTGTCGCGCACCAGGCGCTGGCGCCAGGCTTCGTCCTTCTCCGGGAAGCACAGCTGCAGGTTGACCTCGGCGGCGCGACGGCGGCTGCCGAGCAGGCGCCAGCTGATCCAGCCGACGCCACGGCCGAGCGCACGCTGCAGCATCCACGGCAGGCGGGCGATGGCGAAGGCGCCGAGCATGGCGGCGAACATCGGCCAGTTGCGGGGATCGCGCAGCGACGGGCGGACGGCGGTGGTGGCATCGGACATGGCGCCATTCTACCAACCCGGCTGCGTGTCTTTCCCGGGGGGCTCCCGTATCCTTGCCGCATGCGTAAAGACCCTGTCGAATGGATCCTGCGCGGCCTGTACTCGGCCGTGCTCTACATCCTGCTGCCGATCACCGTGTACCACCTGGTCTGGCGCGGTTTCCGGGTCCGTGAATACTTCCGGCGCTGGGACGAGCGTTATGCCTCGTATCCGCAGCCGACCGGCCAGCCGCGGGTCTGGCTGCACGCGGTCTCGGTGGGCGAGGTCAATGCCGCCGCGCCGCTGGTGAATGCCCTGCGCCAGCAGCGTCCGGACATCCGCTGGGTCATCACCACCATCACCCCGACCGGTTCGGAGCGCGTGCGCGCGCTGTGGGGAGACGCGCTGGACCATGTCTATCTGCCGTACGACGTACCGGGCAGCGTCAACCGCTTCCTCGGCCATTTCCAGCCCAGCCTGGCACTGATCCTGGAAACCGAGCTGTGGCCGAACATGCTGTTCGGCTGCCGCGACCGTCGCATCCCGGTCTACATCCTCAACGCCCGCCTGTCCGCGCGTTCGCTGCGCGGTTACCGGGTGCTGGCGGCGCTGATCCGCCGTGCGCTGCGCACGGTCACCTGCGTGGCCGCGCAGTCGCAGGACGATGCCGAGCGCTTCGTGCAGCTGGGTGCTGCGCGTGAACAGGTGCAGGCGCTGGGCAACCTCAAGTTCGATATCGCCACGCCGGATGTGCAGGGCTTCGTCGCGCAGTTCCACGCCTGCGTGCCTGAAGGGCGCCCGGTGTGGATCGCGGCCAGTACCCACGATGGTGAGGAGCAGGCGGTGATCGACCTGCATCGGCGCCTGCGCCAGCAGCACCCCGACCTGTTGTTGCTGTGGGCGCCGCGGCACCCCGAGCGCTTCCCGAAGGTGGAGGCGCTGGCGCGCGAGCAGGGCTGGAACGTGACGACCCGTCGCGCGAAGCAATGGCCGGAGGCCGGCACGGATGTCTTCGTCATCGACACCCTGGGCGAGCTGATGCCGTTCTATGCCTGCGCGCAGGTCGCCTTCGTCGGCGGCAGCCTGCAGCCGATCGGTGGCCACAATCTGCTGGAACCGGCGGCGATGGGCACTGCCGCTGTGACCGGTCCGCACCTGCACAACTTCGCCGAGATCTCACGGCGCATGCGTGAGGCCGGTGCCTTGCTGATCGGCGAGGACGTGCAGGCGGTAGGTGACCTGCTGCAGCACCTGCTGGGCGACGCACCGGCGCGCGAGGACATGGCCCGTGCTGGATGCACGCTGGTCAGCAATGGCCGTGGTGCCCTGCAGCGCACGCTGGCGCTGGTCGCGCCACATCTGCCGCCGCCGCGCAGCTGAGCCGGGCAGCAACACCGCCCGGGCGGACACTACGTGGACCGACTGACGTGATCGACTGCATCAATTCTGCTTAGCAGCCGGATTCCTGTCGCAGCAGGACCGGATGCGTGGCTGCGAACGTGTTTGTGGTCACATCGCGATGCGCACGGTACGGATTCTGATACCGCCCTTTGGCGCAGGCTGCCAGCCTGCTGTCGACCGCGCATGGGCGGAATCAAGAGGGCTTGCGATGGACAGCGACAACCGCCGTGGCCGGCACGCGCTGCTGGGAATGGATCACTTCGCGTTGGTGGCGTTGACCCTGTTGCTGGGGGGCAGCGTGATCGCCCTGGTCGGCCAGTACACCGCCGCCCAGGCCGGCCCGGCCATCGTACTGAGTCTGCTGCTGGCCGCACTGGGCACAGCGCCGATACTGTATTGCCTGCACGTGCTGAACCAGCAGCAGCCGGAAGCCGATGGCCTGTACGGCCCGCTGCGGGCCGCCTGGGGCACGGCAGTCGCGCGCCTGCTGGGTGCTGTGCTGCTGCTGGAGCTGGTGGTGACCAGCGCCGGCGTGGCGCGGTCCATGGCGGGCCACGCGCGTGCGGTGTTTGCCAGTCGCGGTATTGAAACCGGCAGCGCATTGCCGGATCCGGTGATGGCCGTCACCAGCCTGCTGGTGCTGGGTGCGTTCGTGTTGCTGCCTCCGCGTCGCATCGTGCTGATGGTCTGCGTGCTGTTGACGGCGAAGATCGGTGTTGGGCTGTTGCTGCTGGCGCTGGCGGTCCGCTACGTGCACTACGCGAACTGGATTCCGTGGCTGCCGGACGCCACCGCGCCCTATCGGTTCGGACCCGGCGGGGTGCTGGCGGCAAGCGTGCCCTTGCTGGCGGTGTTTGCCAGTGTGGGTCTGGCATTGGGGTTTCCTGGGCGTGGCCCGCAGGTGCGTGCGTGGTCACCAGCGCTGCTTGCGGCCGCGCTGCTGCTGGCAATGCTGCTGCTGATCGTGCTGGCGGCGTTGCAGGCCGGCCTGGTCGAGTTCCCGGCATTGGCCAGTACGCGGCCGTTGTCGGTGGCATTGCAGGGCCATCCGCAGTTGCAGTGGCTGCTGCCGTTGCTGCCGCTGGCGGGCATGGCCGGGCTGGCAGCACTGCTGCTGGTGCTGTTGCCGTTGGCTACACATCTGGCAGCGCAGCTCTGGCCTGTGGTCGCGGATGAAGCGCCCGGGTTCCGGACGCGGCTGATACCGGTCACCGTGGTGCTGGCGGCGCTGCTGGCGTTGGGAGCGCCCGTCGATGCATTGCCGGTGCTGCCGGGTCCGGCAACCCTGCTGGTGATGGCGGCCTTGTGCCTGGCAGCGCTGCGTGTGCGCGCGCCGATGCCGGGTGCTGCGATGGTGCTTGCGCCCCTGGCCGCGGCGCTGTGCGTGCTGGCCGCAGTGGAGCGGGCAGGCGCGTGGCCGGGCTGACGGCCGGCGGATCTGCGCCATGCCTGGGTGGGGCCGTACGCGCCGCCCACAAAAAAGCCACCCTCCCGGGTGGCTTCTTCGTTGCCGGCAGGGCGACGGATCAGTGCGTGGTCGTCGCCGGGTTGCCCGCGTCCTGGGTCAGCAGGCGGTTGACGTCCTGCAGCTCGGCCACGTCCAGCGCACCCAGCGACTGGCTCAGCAGCAGGCGGTTCTGCAGGAAGGTGTAGCGGGCCTGGGCGTAGTCCAGCTGTGCCGAGAACAGGATGCGCTGGTTCTGGATCACGTCCAGCACGGTACGGGTACCGACTTCCAGGCCGACCTGCGACGCGTCATACGCGCTCTGCGCCGAAACCACCGCCAGACGGCGGGCTTCCACTTCGCTGATGCCCTGCACCAGGGTCTGGTAGGCATTGCGGGTGTTGCGGTCCAGGGCACGCTTCTGCTGCTCGTAGCCGTCCTGGGCGATGTCGCGCTGGGCCAGTGCCTGGCGCACGCCGGACTGGGTGGCACCACCGGCGAAGATCGGCACGCTCAGGGTCAGCCCGATGCTGTTGGTGCGTGCATCCGGCGACAACGAGCCGGCACCGGTGCTGTCGCCCCAGGTTGCGGTCTTGCCCCAGCTGCCGCCCAGCGACAGGGTCGGGTAGTGGCCACCACGTGCGGCCTGCACGCCGGCCTCGGCGGCGCTGACCTTCAGTTCCTGGGCCTTCAGCGCCGGATTCTGGGTGGTGGCCTGGTGCACCAGCTCATCGATGTTGCCGCGATTGGCCGGCACTTCCGGACGGAAGTCGGCCGGCAGGCCACGCAGGTTCGCCACCGGCTGGCCGGTCAGTTCGGTCAGGGCCTGGTAGTTATCGGCCAGGGTGTTCTGCGCAACGATGGTGTTGGCGCGCGCCTGGTCGTACTGGGCGCGTGCTTCGTGCACGTCGGTGATCGGCGCCAGGCCCACTTCCAGGCGCTTGTCGGCGAAGTCGAACTGCTTCTTCGCGGCCGCTTCATTGGTCTGTGCGGCGTTCAGCGATTCGATCGCCACCAGCACGTTGAAGTAGGCCGCCGAGGTGCGCACGATCAGGCTGTCGTTGGCCGAATCGAGGGTGAAGTCCGCCGCCTTGCTCAGCTCGCGCTGCGAACGCAGGTTGTTGATCTGGGTCCAGTTGAACAGCGTCTGGCTTCCTTCGATCGTGTAGTTGCGGCGCTTGCTGGTCACGGTGCCGGAGTTGGCGTCATGGTCCGCCTCGCTGCGCGAGCGGTTCAGCGTGGCCTGGCCGTTGATCTGCGGCAGCAGGGCAGCGCGGGCCTGCACGGCGCCTTCCTTGTCGTACAGCCGGGTCGATTCGGCGGCGGACAGCTGCGGATCGCCATTGCGCGCCATTTCGTAGACCTGCAGCAGGTCGGCGGCATGGGCGGACAACGGCAGCAGGGCAGTGGCCAGCGCAACAGCGAGGGATCGGCGGATCATTGCGGCTTCCTTGGACTCAGAGGTGGAACTGGGGGGCCGGGGCGGCACCACGCAGGTAATCGATATCGGTCTCGAACAGGGACTCGCTGCTGCCGTCGGCCTTGACCAGCAAGGCCTCCATCGCCGGCGAACGGCCATGGATCACGAACAGGCGACCACCCGGACGCAGCCACGAAGCGAACTGTGACGGCACCACGTCGACCGCGCCAGTGACACAGATCACGTCAAAGCGGCGTTCGGTCTGCCAGGACAGGGCGTCGGCCACTTCCACGCGGACGTTGGTGCCCAGGCCGGAGGCGTCCAGGCGGGCGCGCGCGGCGGCGGCCAGTTCCGGGTCGATTTCCAGGCTCAGCACGTCGCGCGCAAGCGCGCCGATGCAGGCCGACAGGAAGCCGCTGCCGGTGCCGATTTCCAGCACTTCGTCACCCGGCTGCAGGTCCAGCGCCTGCAGGGTACGGCCCTCGATGACCGGCTTCATCATCTTCTGGCCATGGCCGATCGGCAGTTCAACATCGGCATAGGCCAGTGCCCGGTGTGCATCGGCGACAAAGGCCTCGCGCGGCAGGCGGGCCAGGACGTCGAGCACCTTGATGTCCAGCACGTCCCAGGGACGGATCTGCTGTTCCACCATCAGTTCGCGGGCGTGGGCGTAATCAATCGTCATGAGGTTCAAATCCAGCGCAGTGGGCCGGCCATTTTACCGGTGCCGGAGGCCGGCGGCGCGCCCAGAGCATCAGCTGCCGGGGGGCCGGGGTCGCAGTGCCGGAAGTCATCGCGACCTCCGGTTCGTTCAGTTTTGGTTATTCAGCCGTCCCGGCCCCTCGCGGCGCATAGGCGCGCAGGAAGAAGTCGATGCTGGCGGTCACATGGGCAAGAGGGTCGCACTCCACCGGTGACAGTGGCATGCCGCACATCATATGCATGTGCACTTCGCCCTTGACCAGGGTCAGGAACTGCTGGCCGGCCAGGTAATAGTCGGGGATCTCCAGCTCGCCGCGTTCGCCGCGGGCGCGCAGGAAGTCGGCCAGGGCTTCGCAGGTACGCTCCGGGCCAGCCTGCCAGAACAGCTCGCGCAGGCGCTCATCGGTCTCCGGCGCCATCATCATGCGCTGGATCGAGATCGCCGCGTCGGAGGTGATCAGCTCGAAAAAGGCCAGGCCGATGCCGATCAGCTGGTCGCGCAGGGGGCCGTCCGCGTCGGCCACGAACAGCGCGTCAGGCAGCATTTCAATGCATTTTGACTGCACGGCCTCGGAGAACAGGGTCTCCTTGTCGCCGAAGTGGCTGTACACAGTCAGCTTCGAGACGCCGGCCTGAGCGGCGATGGTGTCCATGCTCACGCCGGTATAGCCCTGTTCGATGAACAGTGCCTTGGCTGCTTCAAGGATCGCCGCGCGCTTGCCGAGGTCCTTGGGGCGCCCGGGTCCGGCGGCCTTGGCAGCGGGCTTGGCCGACGGCTTGCGGGAAGTGTGAGAACTCATCACCACAATACTAGACCAAGCGGTTCGATATTTATACTATACCGACTGGTTCACTAATGTCCGTGTCGCAACAGTATGTTGCCGGCGCGTTCCCCCGGATCCCCTTTTCAGGTCCTGTACCTCATGAAGAACATGCGTTGGTTGGGTGTTGGCGTGCTGGCGGTGGTGGTGGCGGCTTGCGGCAGGCAGGCCGCCGAACCGGTGGCGGCCATTCCGGTCCTGGTGGTGCATCCCACCACGCAGGACGGACAGGCGCCGGCGGCCTACCCCGGCGAGGTACGCGCCCGCCAGGAGAGTCCGCTGTCGTTCCGGGTCGGCGGCAACCTGATCAAGCGTCATGTCGACGCTGGGCAGCGCGTGAAGAAGGGCCAGCTGCTGGCCGAGCTGGACGTGGCCGACTACGCCTCGCAGGCAGCCGCCTCGCAGGCGCAGCTGGCGGCGGCGGAGGCCGACCTGGTACGCGCCCGCGATGACCAGAAGCGCTATGCCAAGCTGGCCGAAGACCAGCTGGTCAGCCGCTCGGCGCTGGACCAGCAGACCGCCGCGTTCAAGGCGGCGCAGGGCCAGGCCAATGCCGCCCGCGCCAACCTGGCGGTGGCCCGCAACCAGGCCGAGTACGCGCAGCTGCGCGCGCCGGCCGACGGTGTGATCGCCAGCCGCCAGGCCGAAGCCGGGCAGGTGGTCAGTGCCGGGCAGACGGTGTTCACCCTGGCCGCAGACGGTGGCCGCGAAGTGCTGATCGCGCTGCCGGAAAGCAACATCCGTGATTACAGGGTCGGGCAGCCGGTGCAGGTGGAACTGTGGAACCGCCCGGGCCAGCTGCTGCCGGGTACCCTGCGCGAGATCGCGCCAGCCGCCGATGCGCAGGCACGCACCTATGCCACGCGGGTCAGCCTGGCGCCGGAAGCCTTGAGCGAAGTGGAACTGGGCCAGAGCGCGCGGGTATTCGCCGCTGCCGGCCGCAGTGGCACGCTGCAGCTGCCGCTGGCGGCGGTGCAGCGGGGCAGTGATGGCAAGGCCAGTGTATGGGTGGTCGATCCGTCCAATGGCGCCGTCAAGGCAACGCCGGTGACGGTCGGTGCCTACGGTGCGCAGGCGGTGCCGGTCCTGTCCGGCGTGGCCGCAGGGGACTGGGTGGTGGCTGCCGGTGGCCACCTGCTGCGTGAGGGCCAGCGGGTGACGCCGGTCGACCGCCAGAATCGCCCGGTCCTGGCAGCGGCGACCACGCCGGCCGCTGCGCCGGCCGCAGGCAAGGGGCACTGATCCGTGCGCCGCTTCAATCTCTCCGAATGGGCGTTGGGCAATCGCCCGCTGGTGCTGTTTGCGATGCTGGCCTTCGCCGTCATCGGCGCCTGGTCGTACAAGCACCTGGGCCAGTCTGAAGATCCACCCTTCACCTTCAAGGCGATGGTGGTGCGCACGATGTGGCCGGGCGCCACCGCCGAGCAGGTCTCGCGGCAGGTAACCGAGCCGATCGAGAAGGCGCTGATGAACACCGGCGAGTACGAGTTCATCCGCTCGTACTCCCGCCCGGGCGAATCGCAGGTGATCTTCATGGCCCGGGACAGCCTGCGTTCCAAGCAGATTCCCGACCTCTGGTACCAGGTGCGCAAGCGCGTGGGTGACATCCGCGCCACGCTGCCGCGCGAGATCGTCGGGCCGTTCTACAACGATGAGTTCGGCGACACCTTCGGCAACATCTACGCGCTCACCGGCGAAGGCTTCGACTATGCGGTGATGCGCGATTACGCAGACCGCATCCAGCTGGAGCTTCAGCGCGTGCCCGACGTCGGCAAGATCGATCTGGTCGGCCTGCAGGACGAGAAGGTCTGGATCGAACTGTCCAACACCAAGCTGGCCACGCTGGGCGTGTCGCTGCAGCAGGTGCAGCAGGCACTGGCCGACCAGAACGCGGTGACCGCCACCAGCTTCTTCGAGACCCCGACCGACCGCGTGCAGCTGCGCGTGACCGGCCAGTTCGATTCGATCGAGGATATCCGCAGGTTCCCGATCCAGGCCGGCGAGCGCACCGTGCACCTGGGCGACATCGCCGAGGTGAAGCGGGGCTTTGCCGATCCGGCCTCGCCGAAGATGCGCTTCATGGGCCAGGATGCGATCGGCCTGGCGGTGGCGATGAAGGAAGGCGGCGACATCCTGAAACTCGGTGCGACCCTCGATGCCGAGTTCGAGCGCCTGCAGAAGACCCTGCCGGCCGGCATGCAGCTGCGCAAGGTGTCCGACCAGCCGCACGCGGTGGAGGAGTCGGTGGGCGAGTTCGTGCAGGTACTGACCGAAGCGGTGGTGATCGTGCTGCTGGTCAGCTTCTTCTCGCTGGGCCTGCGCACCGGCCTGGTGGTGGGCGTGACCATTCCGCTGGTGCTGGCGATGACCTTCTTCGTCATGCACTACTTCGACATCGGCCTGCACAAGATCTCGCTGGGCGCGCTGGTGCTGGCGCTGGGCCTGCTGGTGGACGATGCGATCATCGCGGTGGAGATGATGGCCACCAAGATGGAGCAGGGCTACGACCGCCTGCGCGCGGCCAGCTTCGCCTGGGAATCGACCGCGTTCCCGATGCTGACCGGTACCCTGATCACGGCGGCCGGCTTCCTGCCGATCGCCACGGCCGCATCGAGCACCGGTGAGTACACCCGTTCGCTGTTCCAGGTGGTGACCATCGCACTGGTGGTGTCCTGGATCGCCGCGGTGCTGTTCATCCCGTACCTCGGCGACAAGATGCTGCCGGACCTGTTCAATCCGCAGTTGCCCAAGCCCGACAGCCTGGCCGGTCGCTGGCGTGCCAAGCGCCTGCAGTGGGCTGACCGCCACCCGGCGCTCGCGCGCTGGATCGCGCCGAAGGAACATGCGCACGACCATGATCCGTACCAGCGGCCGTTCTACACCCGTTTCCGGGGTTTCCTGGATACCTGCCTCCGCCATCGCTGGTGGGTGATCGGTGCGACCATCGCGCTGTTCATCGGCTCGCTGATGCTGTTCCGCTTCGTGCCGCAGCAGTTCTTCCCCGATTCCACCCGGCCCGAGCTGATGGTGGACATCGAACTGGCCGAAGGCGCATCGCTGGCCGCCACCCAGGCGCAGGCCAGCAAGCTGGAAAAGCTGCTGAAGCAGCGCGAGGGCATCAGCAACTACGTGGCCTACGTCGGCACCGGTTCGCCGCGCTTCTACCTGCCGCTGGACCAGCAGCTGCCGGCGACCAACTTCGCCCAGTTCGTGGTGCTGACCGAAGATGCCAAGGCCCGCGAAGCGACCCGTGACTGGATGCTGAAGGACGTCATCAAGCAGTTCCCGGACGTGCAGATGCGCGTGACGCGGCTTGAGAACGGCCCGCCGGTCGGCTATCCGGTACAGATGCGCGTGTCCGGCGAGCACATCGCGCAGGTGCAGGCGATCGCGCGCCAGGTCGAAGCCAAGGTGCGCGAGAACCCGCATGTGATGAACGTCAACCTGGACTGGAGCGAGCCGAGCAAGGTGGTGCGGCTGGTGATCGACCAGGACCGTGCACGCGCGCTGGGCGTGAGCAGCGCGCAGGTCAGCCAGTTCCTCAGCAGTTCGCTGTCGGGCATGAGCGTCAGCACCTATCGCGAAGGCAACCGCCAGATCGAGATGCTGCTGCGTGGCCCGGACAACGAACGCGCGCAGCTGGACCTGATCGGCAGCCTGGCGATGCCCACCAGCAGTGGCACGGCAGTGACGCTGTCGCAGGTCGCGCGGCTGGAGTACGCCTTCGAGGACGGCATCATCTGGCATCGCAACCGCCTGCCGACGGTGACCGTGCGTGCCGATATCAGCGATGGCATGCAGGCGCTGGACGTGGTGCAGCAGATCGTGCCGACGCTGGATGGCATCCGTGCCGAACTGCCTAGTGGCTACCTGCTGGAAACCGGTGGTTCGGTGGAAGATTCGGCACGTGGGCAGAACTCGATCAAGGCCGGCATGCCGTTGTTCCTGATCGTGGTGGCTATGCTGCTGATGCTGCAGCTGCGCAGCTTCTCGCGCGCGGCGATGGTGCTGGTGACCGCGCCGCTGGGCATCATTGGCGCCACGTTGTTCCTGCTGCTGTTCCGCGCCCCGTTCGGCTTCGTGGCGCTGCTGGGCACGATCGCGCTGGCCGGCATGATCATGCGCAACTCGGTGATCCTGATCGACCAGATCCAGCAGGACATCGACGCCGGGCATGACCGCTGGCATTCGATCATCGATGCGACGGTGCGCCGCTTCCGCCCGATCGTGCTGACCGCGCTTGCCGCGGTGCTGGCGATGATTCCGCTGTCGCGCAGTGCGTTCTATGGCTCGATGGCGATTTCGATCATGGGCGGCCTGATCGTGGGCACGGTGCTGACCCTGGTGTTCCTGCCGGCGTTGTACGCGGCATGGTTCCGGGTCAAGCCGGATGAATCCGGGGCGTGAAGCCCCGGGTTCTGCGGCCACTGCCCTGGTAGGTGTCAACCTTGGTTGGCACTGATGCACGCATCCACGCATGGCGTGGATCTACTGCAGCTGCAGGCCGTTCCGCAGCACCGGCAGCAGCCATTCAATGAACACCTGCACGCGTTGCGCACGATGCTGCCGGTGCGGCTGCAGCAGGGTCACCGGCAGCGGTTGCGCCACGTGCTGTGGCATCACTTCCACCAGCGCACCAGATTGCAGTTCGGCCTGCACGTCGTAGCGCGGAATCTGCAGCAGCCCCAACCCCGCCACGCAGCACGCGATCGACGCCTCGGCGCTGTTCACCCGCACCCAGCCGGGCATCGGCAGGGTGCGCAGCTGGCCACCGTCCTGCCATTCCCACGGTTCCACCCGTGCCGTGGTCGGCGATGCATAGTTCACCGCGCGGTGCTGCTGCAGGTCGGCAGGATGCTGCGGCACACCGTGCTCGCGCAGGTAGGCCGGCGCGGCAACATTGACGAAGTCGAGCTGGCCCAGTGTGCGCGCCACCAGGCTGGAGTCACCCAACTGACCGACCCGCAGGACCGCATCGCACCCGTCTTCGATCAGGTTCACCGCGCGGTCGGTCATGCCCAGGTCCACTTCCACCTGTGGATGGCGCGCGAAGAAGTCGGGCAGCGCCGGGGCAATGATGCGGCGGCCGATGCGGCTGGGCACGTCGATCTTCAGCAGGCCCACCGGTTGTGCGTCATCCTGTCGGAACAACGATTCGGCGTCTTCAACCTCTGCGATCAGGCGCAGGCAGCGGGCATGGAACACGTCGCCGTCGTGGGTGGTGGAGACCCGCCGGGTCGAGCGCTGCAGCAGGCGGGTGCCGAGCCGCTGCTCCAGCTCCGCAATGGCCGCCGAGACGGTGGAGCGGGGCAGGCCGAGCTGGTCGGCGGCGCGGGTGAAGCTGGCGCACTCCACCACCCGGGTGAAGATGCGGAAGCGATCGATCCGGTCCATTGTTCGCTGGCTCTGGAAAGTTAAGTCAATGTGGCGGGCTTTATCCGCAATTTCTGCACGATATCGTCGTCAGGGCAGGGTTGCCACCCCGGGCAGCCCCCTTCCGAGACCGACGCCATGACCGACCATTCCCTCAAGGGCAAGACCGTGCTGATCGCCGGTGGCGCCAAGAACCTGGGCGGACTGATCGCCCGCGACTTCGCCAGCCAGGGCGCCAAAGCCATCGTCATCCACTACAACAGCGCTGCCACCCAGGCCGATGCAGAGGCGACCGTCGCCGCCGTGCAGGCCGCCGGCAGCACGGCGGTGGCCCTGCAGGGTGACCTGACGTCGGCGGCGGCCATGGAGCGCTTGTTCGCCGACGCCGTGGCCGCAGTTGGCCGTCCCGATATCGCCATCAATACGGTCGGCAAGGTATTGAAGAAGCCGCTGCTTGAGATCAGTGAAGCGGAGTACGACGAGATGAGCGCGGTCAATGCCAAGGCTGCCTTCTTCTTCCTGAAGGAGGCCGGTCGCCACGTCAACGACGGCGGCCGCATCTGCACCCTGGTCACCTCACTGCTGGGCGCGTTCACGCCGTTCTATTCCAGCTATGCCGGCACCAAGGCGCCGGTCGAGCATTTCACCCGTGCGGCGTCGAAGGAGTTCGGTGAGCGCGGTATCTCGGTGACCGCGATCGGCCCTGGTCCGATGGACACGCCGTTCTTTTATCCGGCCGAAAGTGCCGACGCGCAGGCGTACCACAAGACGGCTGCGGCACTTTCGCCTTTCACCCGGACCGGCCTGACCGACATCGCCGACATCGTGCCGTGGATCCGCTTTCTGGTCACCGATGGCTGGTGGATGACTGGCCAGACCATCCTGGTCAATGGCGGTTACACCACCAAATAACGCAGCCACGCAGGGCCTGGCTCTACAGCGGTGGTGGGTGCCAAGCTTGGTTGGCACGGATGGCACATCCACGCATGGCGTGGAACTACAGTAGAGCCACCCCATGGGTGGCTGCGCACAATGTCCAAAGGGAGACGCGCCACGCATGGCGTGGCGCTATCGGATCAGTTGAGTTTGGCCAGCACCGCGTCGGTGGCGGCAGCGGTGCTGACGGCCTGGCCCTTGGCCGCGAGGTCGGCGGTGAACACGCCGTCGTCCAGCACGGCGTGCACGGCGGCTTCCACCGCAGCGGCTTCCGCTTCCAGCCCCAGCGAATGGCGCAGCAGCATCGCCGCGCTGAAGATCGTCGCGTACGGATTGGCGATGCCCTTGCCGGCGATGTCCGGGGCCGAACCATGGATCGGCTCGTAGATGCCGACCGCACCGGGTTCGCCGAGCGAGGCCGAGGGCAGCAGGCCCAGCGAGCCGGCCAGCATCGACGCTTCATCGGTGAGGATGTCGCCGAACATGTTCTCGGTGACGATCACGTCGTACTCGCGCGGCTTGGCCAGCAGGTGCATCGCCATCGAATCAACCAGCTGGTGCTCCAGCGCTACATCCGGGAACTCCTCGCGGCCGATCCGCGCGGCCACGTCACGCCACAGGCGCGAGGTTTCCAGCACGTTGGCCTTGTCCACCGAGGTGACCTTGCCGCGACGCTGCCGCGCCAGGCGGAAAGCGCTGCGCAGCACGCGCTCGATCTCGGCCACGGTGTAGCGGCACAGATCGCTGGCGCTGTCGGTGTCGCGGGTCTTGTCGCCGAAGTAGATGCCGCCGGTCAGCTCGCGCACCACCACGAAGTCCACCCCCTGCAGCAGCTCCGCCTTGATCGGCGAAGCGTGCAGGGCGGCTTCATGGGTACGCACCGGGCGTAGGTTGGCATACAGGCCCAGCGCCTTGCGGATCGCCAGCAGACCCTGCTCCGGGCGCACCTTGGCATTCGGGTCGGACCACTTCGGGCCGCCGACCGCACCCAGCAGTACGGCGTTGGCGGCCTGGCAGGCGGTCAACGTAGAGGCGGGCAATGGCTCGCCATGGCGATCGATGGCGACGCCACCGATGTCGTGCTCGCTGAAGGTGAAGGTGTGGTTGAAGCGTTCGGCGACGGCCTTCAGCACGGCGACTGCCGCGGCGGCCACTTCCGGGCCGATGCCATCACCGGGCAGGACAACAATTTCAGCGTGCATGCTCACTCTCGTAGCGTTCGATTTCAGGGACACGGCCCAACAGATACCCCAACTGGTCGACACCTTCCAGCAGGCAGGTCTGCGAGAAGCCATCCAGCGGGAAGGAATAGACGCGACCATCTGGCGTGCGCAGTTCGCGCGCGGCCACGTCGATGGTCAGCTCGTCGTCCGGGCGCTGCATCAGCGCCTGCACATCGGCCTCGTCCAGCACGATCGGCAGCAGGCCATTCTTCAGCGAGTTGCCGCGGAAGATGTCGGCGATCTCGCTGCTGACGATGGCGCGCAGGCCCAGGTCGGTCAGTGCCCATGGCGCGTGCTCGCGCGAGGAGCCACAGCCGAAGTTGCGGCCGGCCAGCAGGATGCTGCGGCCCGCGTTGTGCGGCAGGTTGAAGGCGAAGTCGGCCACCGGGGAACCGTCAGCCTGCCAGCGCCAGTCATTGAAGGCGTTGCGGCCCAGGCCGGCGCGCTCGGTGGTGGACAGGAACCGCGCCGGAATGATCTGGTCGGTGTC
Organism: Stenotrophomonas sp. SMYL11; assembly: GCF_036320005.1. Lineage (NCBI taxonomy): Bacteria > Pseudomonadati > Pseudomonadota > Gammaproteobacteria > Lysobacterales > Lysobacteraceae > Stenotrophomonas > Stenotrophomonas sp. SMYL11. The sequence continues at coordinate 76,394 of NZ_JAWIRS010000014.1, read as the reverse complement.
GATGTTGGTCTGGCGCAGCACCACGCTGGCCGAGGTCAGGGTACGGAAACCGGCCATCACGCCACCTCCTGTGCGAACAGTTCGCGGGTATCGGCAACGTGCCCGTTCACTGCGGCCCACGCCGCGCTCATCGGCGAGGCCAGCAGCGTGCGCGAACCGGGGCCCTGGCGGCCCTCGAAATTGCGGTTGCTGGTGCTCACGGCCAGCTGGCCGGGCGCGACCAGATCGCCGTTCATGGCGATGCACATCGAGCAGCCCGGCTCGCGCCATTCGGCGCCGGCGGCGCGCACGATCTCGTGGATGCCTTCGGCCTCGGCCTCGCGCTTGACGATCTCCGAGCCCGGCACCACCAGCATGCGCACCCGGTCAGCGACGCGACGACCGCGCAGCACCTGCGCCACTTCGCGCATGTCGCTCAGGCGGCCATTGGTGCACGAGCCGACGAACACCACGTCCACCGGCGTACCTGCCAGCGTCCTGCCGGCCTGGAAGTGCATGTAGTCCAGGCCCTTCTGTGCGGCGGCATCGTTGGCTGCGGGAATTGGTGCATCCACTGCGATGGCCGTGCCCGGATGGGTGCCCCAGGTCAGGGTCGGGCGGATGTCGGCCGCGTCGATGTGCACTTCGCTGTCGAAGCGCGCGCCCTCATCGCTGCGCAGCTGCTGCCAGCGGGCCACGGCGGCGTCGAAGTCGGCGCCTTTGGGGCCGCGCGGGGTCGCGGCGACGAAGTCGAAGGTGACCTGGTCCGGCGCCACCATGCCGGCACGTGCACCTGCTTCGATCGACATGTTGCACAGGGTCATGCGCTGTTCCATGTCCATCGCTTCGATGGTACTGCCACGGAACTCGATCACGTGGCCGGTGCCACCGTTGACGCCGATCACGCCGATGATGTGCAGGACCACGTCCTTGGCGCCGACGCCCGGCGCCAGCGGGCCGTCGACGGTGATCGCAAAGGTCTTCGCCTTGCGCTGCAGCAGGCACTGCGTGGCCAGCACGTGGCCGACCTCGCTGGTGCCGATGCCGAACGCCAGCGAACCGAACGCCCCGTGGGTGGAGGTGTGGCTGTCGCCACAGACGATGGTCATGCCGGGCTGGGTAAAGCCCTGTTCCGGCGCGATCACGTGGACGATGCCGCGGTTGTCCGAAGCCATGTCGAACAGCTCGATGCCGTGCTCTGCGCAGTTGCGTGCCAGCGTGGCGACCTGTGCCTCGGACGCCGCGCTGGCGTAGGGCAGCTTGCCATCGGCGGCAGCCGGCAGGGTCGGCGTGGAGTGGTCCATCGTCGCCTTGGTGCGATCCGGGCGGCGCGGCGACAGGCCGCGCTCGCGCAGTTCGGTGAACGCCTGCGGCGAGGTCACCTCGTGGATCAGGTGCAGGTCGATGTACAGCACGGCGGGCGCGCTGTCGGATTCAGGGACAACCACGTGGGCGTCCCACAGTTTGTCGTACAGGGTGCGGGGTGCGGAAGTCATGCGTATGCCTGGCAGAAGTACGAAATAGCGAACATCAGTAAAGAAAACGGAACGGTCAAGTCAGCGGCGACGGGCAAGCACCCGCAGCCGCACGTAGTCGGCCAACGGCTGACCCGCGGCATTGCGCGGCAGCTCGGCCAGCAATGCGGTGGCGGCCTCGCGCACGGTGGCGCGGGCCTCGGCTGGCAGGTCGTCCAGCAGTGGTGCGGCGAATACCCGCAGCCAGCCGGCCACGCCGGCGGGTAGTGCGGTCGGTCGCGGCGTGCACTCGATCAGCTGCACCTGGAAGCCATGCTGGCGCAGGCGGTCGGCGTAGGCATCGGCCGTCGGGAAATACCACTGGAACGCGCTGGCGCCATGACCGTGGGCCACGCGTGCGCCCTGTACCGCCGCGATGATCGTGGCCACGTTGCCGTGGCCGCCGAACTCGGCAACGAAGCGGCCGCCCGGGCGCAGTGCGCGGCGCACGCCTTCCATCACCCGGTCGGGGTTGCTCATCCAATGCACTGCTGCGTTGCTGAATACCGCATCGAACTCACTGTCGAACGACAGCGCGTGGCCATCCATCACCTGCGCATCGACGCCGCGCGCACGCGCGGCGATCACCAGCTCCGGCGAGGCATCCACGCCGTGGATGTGCGCGCCGCTCAGCGCCAGCTCGGTGCTGAGCACGCCATCGCCACAGCCCAGGTCGAGGATGCGTTCACCGGCGCGCGGGTCGAGCAGGCGCGATACCGCGCCGCCGAGCAGTGGCACGAAGCCGGCGTCGATCGCATAGTCCTGGGCGTTCCACTGCTGGCCAGCGGTGCCGGCCGGGGTGGGGGTGTCGAAGGCGCTCATGGCTGGTTCCTCAGGCGGTGGCAGGGGTGGCAACGTCGGTGCTGCTGTGGGCGGCAGCCTGACGCTGGCGCAGCAGGCGGTTGGCCACATCCAGCCAGGCCAGCGCGGAGGCTTCGATGATGTCCTTGCTGGTGCCGGTGCCGTCGTACTCCACGCCCTCGTGGCGCACGCTCAGATTGGCTTCGCCGCGCGCATCGGCGCCGATGCCGACGCTGTGCACGTGGTAGCTGTCCAGCATCAGCTGCACGCCGGTGGCCGCCGACAGCGCGCCGAACAGCGCATCGACCGGGCCGTCGCCCTGCGCGGTCTCGGCTACGCGGTTGCCGTCCGGGTCGGATAGTTCGACCAGTGCATTGGCGCGGCTGCCGACGTCGCTGATGGTCATCGACGCCAGGCGATAGCCCTGCGCGTTGGAGCCGCCCTGCATCAAGGTCTGCAGGTCGGCATCGGTGACTACGCGCTGCTGCTCGCACAGGCCCTTGAACTGCTCGAACACCAGCTTCAGTTCGTCTTCGTCCAGCCAGAAGCCCAGCGCACGCAGGCGTGCTTCGACGGCGGCGCGACCACTGTGGCGGCCCAGCACCATCTGTGAATCCTCCCAGCCCACGTCTTCCGGACGCATGATTTCGTAGGTGCCGCGATGGCGCAGCATGCCGTGCTGGTGGATGCCCGATTCATGGGCGAAGGCATTGGCGCCGACGATGGCCTTGTTGCGCTGTACCGGCATGCCCACCAGGCGCTGCAGCAGCTGCGAGGTGCCGACGATGCGCGGGGTGTTGATCGAGCTGTCCTGTTCGTAGAAGGCCTGGCGCACCTTCAGCACCATCGCGATCTCTTCCAGCGAGCAGTTGCCGGCGCGCTCGCCGATGCCGTTGATGGTGCACTCGACCTGGCGTGCACCGCCTTCGATGGCGGCCAGCGAGTTGGCCACGGCCAGGCCCAGGTCGTTGTGGCAGTGCGCGCTGAAGATCACATTGGCGGCATTCGGCACGTCGGCGACGCCGGCGATGACCTGCTGGAACATCGCGCGGATCTCTTCCGGCGTGGTGAAGCCGACGGTGTCGGGCAGGTTGATGGTGGTGGCGCCGGCAGCAATGGCCACGCGCGCGACTTCGATCAGGTAGTCCAGCTCGGTGCGGGTGGCGTCCTCGGCCGAGAACTCGACATCGTCGATGTAGGACCGGGCCAGCGAGACGTGCTTGCGTACCGACTCCAGCACCTGCTCGCGGGTCATCCGCAGCTTGTGCTCGCGGTGCAGCGGGCTGGTCGACAGGAACACGTGCAGGCGCGGGTTGGCAGCGGCCTCCAGGGCACGTGCGGAGGTTTCGATGTCGGCCTGCAGGCAGCGCGACAGCACGGCCAGGGTCAGGCTCGGGCGGCGCAGTTCGCGGCCGATCAGCGCCATCGCTTCGCGGTCGGACTGCGAACTGGCCGGGAAGCCGGTCTCGATGATGTCCACGCCCAGTTCGTCCAGCGCACGCGCCATCACCAGTTTCTGCGGCGGGCTCATGCTGCAGCCGGGGGACTGCTCGCCGTCACGCAGGGTGGTGTCGAAGATGCGGATGCGCGGGGTGGTAATTCGTTCGATGGTGGTCACAGGGAAATCTCCTCGACAGCGGGCGTGACGGCTTGCAGGGGGGAAGGGGAAGAGGTGTGGGAAGCGGTGGCGCTGGCCTTGCTGGGCGAGCGCGGGGATTCGTTGCGCCGTCGCCGCGGTTTGCGTGGCGGGCGCGGACGGATGTCGGTGAGCAGGCCGGCCAGTACGCCGGCATCGATGTTGCCGCCGGAGACCACCGCGCACTTGCGGCGGCCGGCGACGCGGCGGCCGGCGGCCAGCGCCAGCGCACCGGCGCCCTCGGCGATGATGTGTTCTTCCAGTGCCAGCCGGACCAGGGTTTCGCGCAGCTCTGCTTCGCGCACGATCACCACATCGTCCAGCAGCGAGGTGCACAGGCGGCGGGTCAGGAAGCCGGGGATCTTCACCCGGACGCCATCGGCCAGCGAGGCAACGGGGGCGATCTCGCGCACGTCGCCACGGATCGCACGCGCCATCGAATCCACTCCCTCCACCTGCGCGCCGACCACGCGCACGCCCTGTGATTTCAGTGCCAATGCAACGCCGGAGGCCAGACCGCCGCCGCCGATCGGCACGATCACCACGTCCGGCGCGTGTGCGGCCAGCTCGATGCCGACCGTGCCCTGGCCGGCGATCACATCGGCATCGTCGAATGCGGACAGGAAGCGGTAGCCGTGGCGTTGTGCCAGTTCAACCGCGAAGGCGTAGGCCTCGTCATAGCTGGTGCCGTGCTGGCGCACGGTGGCGCCCCAGTGGGCGACGCCGGCGATCTTGGTGGCCGGTGCGCCGTGCGGCATCACGGTGATGGCCGGCACGTCCAGGCGATAGGCAGCCCACGCCACGCCCTGGGCATGGTTGCCGGCCGAGGCGCAGATCACCGGCCGGGTATCGCCGCGCTCGCGGCCGGCCAGCAGCGCATTCAATGCGCCGCGTACCTTGTAGGAGCCGGTGCGCTGCAGGTTTTCCAGCTTCAGCCAGGTGCCGAAGCGTTCGGCATGGTGTAGCGGCGTGGGCGGCAGGAAGCGGCGCAGGCGGGCCTGCGCCGCCAGTACGTCGGCGACGCTTACGTCGCCGACATCGCTTTCCTGGCTGGTGTCAGCGGCCGGCATGGGCCACCAGCGCGGTGCGGAAGACCGCCGCATGCGGGCACGGGCGACGAAGAAGACGCCTCCGTACCGGCACCGTGGTCGCTACGGTACGGGTGTTCATACGGATGCTCCTTCCACTGCGGTGACCTGCACGGACACGCAGTCGTAGATCTTCTCGATCTGCCGGCACAGCGTTTCCGCCGGACGCTGGCCATCCACCACCAGCTGCAGGTGCCAGCGGCCATCGTCGGCGGCCACCGGCGCACCGCTGATCGCACGCGGCGCGAAGCCACGGCGTTCGGCCATGCCGATCACGCGCAGCAGCGCGCCTTCGGCCGGGTGCAGCACCAGGTCAAGCCGGTATTGCATTGGGGGTCTCCTGGCGGGCGTGGGCGGGATTGCTTTCCAGCATCGTGCTGTTGGCAGTGTTCGGCGGCACCAGCGGCCACACATTGGCGCGTGCATCGATGGCCACGTGCAGCAGCGCCGGGCCTGGTTCGGCCAGCAGCGCGGCCAGGCCGCCTTCCACGTCGTCGCGGCTGTCGATGCGGGTGGCGGCGATGCCGAACACCTGCGCCAGTGCCACGAAGTCCGGGTTGTCGGACAGGTCGATCTCGCTGTAACGCTCGGCGAAGAACAGCTCCTGCCACTGCCGCACCATGCCCAGCGAACTGTTGTCCAGCAGCACGATCTTCACCGGCAGGCGGCAGCGCGCGATGGTGGCCAGCTCCTGCACGTTCATCATGAAGCTGCCGTCGCCGGACACCAGCACCACGGTGCGACCGGGGCAGGCAAACTGCGCACCCATCGCGGCCGGCAGGCCGAAGCCCATGGTGCCCAGCGCGCCACTGGTCAGATGATTGCGCGGGTGGTTGAAACGGCAGTGCTGGGCCACCCACATCTGGTGCTGGCCGACATCGCAGGCGATCACCGCATCGGCCGGTGCCAGCTCGCTCAGGCGCTTCAGCAGCGCAGGGGCGTAGATGTGCTGGCCCGGCGCGTCGTAGCGTGCGGCGAAACGATCGCGATGCTGTGCACAGCGCTTGCGCCATGCGTCCTGGTGGGCCTTGGGGGAGGGGAAGGCCGCACGCAGGGCGCGGATGGCATGGCCGACATTGCCGGGCACGGCGACATCGGCGCTACGCAGCTTGGAGATCTCGTAGGCATCGGCATCGATGTGGACGACACGGGCGAACGGTGCGAACTCGGCCAGCTTGCCGGTGGCACGGTCGTCGAAGCGTGCACCCAGCACCAGCAGCAGGTCGCTTTCCTGCACCGCCATGTTGGCCGCGCGGGTACCGTGCATGCCCAGCATGCCCAGCGACTGCGGGTGGTTGGCCGGCAACGCGCCCAGCCCACGCAGGGTCATCACGGTGGGGATGGCGCTGGCCTCGACGAAATCGCGCAGGTCCTGCACCGCATCGCCCAGCGCGATGCCACCACCGGCGTAGACCACCGGCTTTTCGGCGGCTGCCAGTGCGGCGATGGCTTCGGCGATGGCCGCTTCGGCCGGCGCAGGCGGCGGCTCGACGCCGCTCGGCACGTGCGCTGGCAGATGACCGGCATCGGCCAGCTGCACGTCCTTGGGCAGGTCGATCAGCACCGGGCCGGGACGGCCCTCGCGGGCGATGCGGAACGCATCGGCGACCACGCGCGGCAGGTCATCGACGCTGCGCACCAGCCAGCTGTGCTTGACGATCGGCATCGTCAGGCCGAACACATCCAGCTCCTGGAAGGCGTCGGTGCCCAGCAACGGCGTGCCGACCTGGCCGGTGATGCAGACCATCGGCACCGAATCCAGCATCGCATCGGCAATGCCGGTGACCAGGTTCGAGGCGCCCGGGCCGGAGGTGGCCACGCAGACGCCCACCTGGTTGCTGGCGCGGGCGAAACCATTGGCGGCCAGCGCCGCGCCCTGCTCATGGCGTACCAGGATGTGCTTCAGCGACGAATCCACCAGCGCGTCGTAGAACGGCATGATGGTGCCACCGGGATAGCCGAACAGCGTACGGACGCCTTCGGCCTCCAGCGCCTGGGTCAGCCAGCGCGCGCCGTTGGGCGGCGCGCTGCGATGTGTCGAAGAGTTCATGGGGGAACCTTGCAAAGCGGGTGGGGGAGGGCCGCGTGGTTACGCGGCCTGTCCTTGCAACCAGACCATCTTGGCGCGCAGTTCCTTGCCCACCTTTTCGATCGGGTGCTCCAGGTCGGCCTGCTTGAACCGGTTGTAGTTCGGCAGGCCCGCTTCGTACTCGGCCACCCAGTTCTTGGTGAAGGTGCCGTCCTGGATGTCCTTCAGCACTTCCTTCATGCGTGCCTTGGTGCCGGCATCGATCACGCGCGGGCCGCTGACGTAGTCGCCGTACTGCGCGGTCTCGGAGATGAATTCCAGCATGCGCGAGATGCCGCCTTCGTAGAACAGGTCCACGATCAGCTTCAGTTCGTGCAGCACTTCGTAGTAGGCAATCTCCGGCTGGTAGCCAGCTTCGACCAGGGTCTCGAAACCGGCCTGCACCAGCGCCGAGGCGCCGCCGCACAGCACCGCCTGCTCGCCGAACAGATCGGTCTCGGTCTCTTCCTTGAAGGTGGTCTGGATCAGGTTGGCGCGGGCGCCGCCGAGGCCGGCCGCATAGGCCTGCGCATGCTGCGCAGCCTTGCCGCTGACATCCTGGTAGACCGCCCAGATGCACGGCACGCCGCGCCCGATCTCATACTCACGACGCACCAGCGCACCCGGGCCCTTCGGCGCAACCAGCACCACGTCCAGGTCGGCGCGCGGCTCGATCATGCCGTAGTGCACGTTCAGGCCATGCGCGAACAGCAGGCAGGCGCCCTGCTTCATGTTCGGCGCCAGCACGTCGTTGTAGAGCTTCTTCTGCACCATGTCCGGGGTCAGCACGGCGACCAGGTCGGCGTCTTTCACCGCTTCAGCGGGCGCGATCACGGTGAAGCCATCGGCCTGCGCCTTGGCTTCGGTCGGGCCGCCCGGACGCAGGCCTACCACCACATCGAAGCCGGATTCACGCAGGTTCAGCGCGTGGGCGCGGCCTTGGCTGCCGTAGCCGATGACAGCGATCTTGGTCTGGGGCAGGTCGTTGGTGCTCATGGGGGAGGTTCCTTGCGGTGGGAAGAAAAAAGAACGGCCGGTCGTCGAGGTGACGTGCCGGCCGGTCAGGGGAAAGCGGTGGGGGAGGCGCCGCGCATCGCACAGGCACAGCCACCACGGGGCATCGTGGTGCTGCGGGTCCGGGTTGTGCGGTTGGCGGTGTGCATGGTGGTTGCGTCTGAAACCAGGTCCTGAAATGAAAAAACCCGCACCGGGGCGGGTGCGGGTTTTTGAAGAGTTCCGGTGTGTCTGTTGCTTACACGCTGGCTCGTCCCGCACCTGTAGGTTGGGTAATAAGTACGAGCACAAGAATCGAACGCAGCGAGGCGGCGCCGGTGTCGGCGGCTTCGATGTGGGTTCGCGGTGGCGTGTTGTGATGCAACATGTGATCGAGAGAAACACAGCCGTTTCTGCGCTGTCAACCCTCACGACCGATTTTCCATCGGTTTCCGCTGCATCCAGCGCAATCGCTTGCGGCACAAGGATGGTTGCCGCTGAAAGTGTTTCGGTGAACCCGAATTCACTCCTTTCAGCGCGGTTTTTGCGCGGAATCCGGCGGATTTTCGCCTTGGTGGGGCGGACCGTGTTCCGCACCCACCCCAGGATCAACGCCCATGACCTCTGCCCGATACCGCGTGAAGGCTGCAGCGGCGAAGATCGGGGAACCACCCTTCCATCGGAACCCGACCGTGTCCCGACGCCTTGCCCGTTCCCTGCTCGCCGCCGCCGTGCTGGCTGCCGTGCCCGCGTTGTCCTTTGCCGCCGACCGCATCAGCGGCCACACCTTTGCTACCCGTTCGGAGGTGATCGCCCCGCATGCGATGGCCGCCACCTCGCAGCCGCTGGCCACCCAGATCGCGCTGGACGTGATGAAGGGCGGTGGTTCGGCGGTGGACGCGGCGATTGCCGCCAACGCCGCGCTCGGTCTGATGGAACCCACCGGCAACGGCATCGGCGGCGACCTGTTCGCCATCGTGTGGGACCCGAAGACGCAGAAGCTGTACGGCTACAACGGCTCGGGGCGCTCACCGAAGTCGCTGACGCTGGCCGAGTTCCAGCGCCGCGGGCTGAAGGAGATTCCCGCTACCGGCCCGCTGCCGGTGTCGGTGCCCGGCGCGGTCGATGGCTGGTTCGCCCTGCACGAGCGCTTCGGTCGCAGGCCGATGGCCGACAATCTGGCCCCGGCCATCCGCTATGCCCGCGAGGGCCATCCGGTGGCCGAAGTGATTGCCTACTACTGGGATCGTTCGGTGCCGCGCCTGTCGAAGTACCCCGGCTTCACCGAGCAGTTCACCATCGACGGCCATGCCCCGCGCAAGGGCCAGATGTGGAAGAACCCGAACCTGGCCAGCACCCTGCAGAAGATCGCCGACGGTGGCCGCGATGCCTTCTACAAGGGGGAGATCGCCCGCACCATCGGCGACTACTTCAAGGCCAACGGCGGCTACCTGAGCTACCAGGACATGGCCGACCACCACGGTGAATGGGTGGAACCGGTCAGCAGCAACTATCGTGGCTACGATGTCTGGGAGCTGCCACCGAACAGCCAGGGCATCGCCGCGCTGCAGATCCTCAACGTGCTGGAAGGCTACGACTTCTCGAAGATCCCGTTTGGTTCACCGGAGCATGTGCACCTGTTCGTTGAAGCGAAGAAGCTGGCCTTCGCCGACCGCGCGCGCTTCTATGCCGACATGGCGTTCCAGCCGGCGCCGGTGCAGAAGCTGATCTCCAAGGAATACGCCGCACAGCGCCGCGCGCTGATCTCGATGGACAAGGCGTTGAAGGAAGTGCAGCCGGGCACGCCGAAGCAGCTGGAAGAGGGTGACACCATCTACATGACCGTGGCCGACGCCGACGGCATGATGGTGTCGCTGATCCAGTCCAACTACCGTGGCATGGGCAGCGGCATGGCACCGCCGGGACTGGGCTTCATCCTGCAGGACCGTGGCGAGATGTTCGTGCTGCAGAAGAACCATCCCAACGGCTACGCGCCGGGCAAGCGACCGTTCCAGACCATCATCCCGGCGTTCATCACCAAGGGGGGCAAGCCCTACGCCAGCTTCGGGGTGATGGGCGGCGCGATGCAGCCGCAGGGCCATGCGCAGATCGTGATGAATCTGGTGGACTTCGGCATGAACCTGCAGGAAGCCGGCGACGCACCGCGCATCCAGCACGAAGGTTCCACTGAACCGACCGGGCAGGCCACGGCAATGAGCGATGGCGGTGAAGTGAATCTGGAAACCGGCTTCCCGTACGAGACGGTGCGTGCGTTGATGCGCAAGGGGCATCGCATCGTGTTCGCCGACGGTCCGTATGGCGGGTACCAGGCGATCATGCGTGATCCCGAGACCGGGGTTTACTACGGTGCTTCGGAGAGCCGCAAGGATGGGCAGGCGGCGGGGTATTGAGGTTTCCCGGCCACCGGGCGCAGCGCCCTCTGAGGTGATGGTTCGTGGAAGCGGGATCATGTGATTGGGCCGGGGGGGGGGGGGGGGGGGGGGGGGGGGGGGGGGGGGGGGGGGGGGGGGGGGGGGGGGGGGGGGGCGGCCGCGGGCCGCGCGCGGGGCGGCGCGCCCGCCCC
>NZ_JAWIRS010000014.1:42866-65721 GCF_036320005.1 Stenotrophomonas sp. SMYL11 | reverse complement strand
GGGGGGGGCCCCCTCCCCCCTCCGCCCGGTGTGGCCGGCCCCCCCTCCCCCCCCCCCCCCCCCCCCCCCCCCCCCCCCCCCCCCCGGCCTCTGACAGTTTCCGTGTCCATCACCGCAGGAAAAGAAAAAAGAAGATCAAGAGCAAAGGCAACGGCAACAGCCGCGTGCTGTGAGTTGGGGTCGGATCAGTTTTCCGGAGGAAAACGAATCCGACCCCTTCTTGTTTTCCTATACACCTCATCCACGCATGGCGTGGATGGACCAACCGTCACACGGAACCTGTCGGGGGGGGGGGGGGGGGGGGGGGGCCGGGGCGGGGGGGGGGGGGGGGGGCCCCCCCCCCCCCGCGCGGGGGGGGGGGGGGCGGGGGGGGCCAGGACCGTTGGCGCCATGGAGGGCGCCATCGAGCCCCCAGGGACGGGTTTACGGCGTGTCCTGCCCACCCACACCGCCCCGCCCAACCAGCAGCAACCCAGAGCCGCTCTGGCTTTTGAAGTTGCACTTGCACTTGCTTGAAAAAAGCGGTGCAGCCGCAGGCTGCAAAACACCCTCAATCCGAATCCTGCGCGCGCGCCGCCTCCGCCTGGGTCTCCTCCTGCGCCGCCATCTCGCGTGCGATCCACGCATCGATCATGTGCCTCTGGCGCTGCGCCTGCCGCCGCTCCCGCGTGTACTCCTGGTCCAGCACCCGATACAGCGACACCATCACAAGAAGCATCAGCAGCGCGAACGGCAGCGCGGCGATGGTGATCATGCCCTGCAGCGCCTCCAGTCCGCCTGCCAACAGCAAGGAACCCGCCACGAGCGCAATGCCGACACCCCACGCCACTTTGTGCTTGCGCAATGGCTCGCCAGCGTCGTCCGTGGACATGCTGGCCAGCACCAGTACCGCAGAATCAGCCGAGGTCACGAAGAAGATCATCAGCAGCACCAGCGCGATGCACGACAGCAGCAACGGCAGCGGCATGCTGTCGAACATGGTGAACAGCACCGTCTCATAGCCATTGCCCAGCGCCTGCAGCAGATCGGCCTGGCCGAAGATCTGCATCCAGATCGCGGTGCCGCCGAATACCGAGAACCAGAAAAAGCCCAGCAGGGTCGGTGCCAGCACCACGCCGATCACGAACTCGCGCACGCTGCGCCCGCGCGAGATGCGCGCGATGAACGAACCGACGAACGGTGCCCAGGAAATCCACCAGGCCCAGTAGAAGATCGTCCAGTCGGCCACCCAGGTGCTGGACGAGAATGGCGACATGCGAAGGCTCATCGTCACCAGCTGATTGAGATAGGAGCCCAGCGTGGTGGTGAAGGTGTTGAAGATCGCACCAGTCGGGCCGAGTACCAGCACCAGCGCCAGCAGCAGCGCCGCCAATGCAAGGTTGAAGTTGGACAGCCATTTCATGCCGCGGCCGACGCCGCTGAGCGTGGACGCCATGTACAGAACGAAGGCCACTGCAATGATGGTCAGCTGCAGCGGAACGCCCGCCTGCACGCCGAACACGCGTTCCACGCCGGCCGCGATCTGCACCGTGCCGAAGCCCAGTGCTGTAGCCACGCCAATCGCAGTGGCGACGACCGCCGAGATGTTGACCACATGCCCGATCCAGCCACGATGGTGACGGCCGATGATCGGTTGCAGCATATCGCTGATCTGGCCGCGGCCGTTGCGGTTGAACTGGAACCAGGCCATGGCCAGGCCGATCAGCGCATAGATGGCCCAGGGGTGCAGGCCCCAATGGAAGAACACGTAGCGCATGGCAGCACGCGCAGCGTCCATGCTTTCAGGTGCCAGCCCTTCCGGTGGCTTGCTGAAGTGGGAAATCGGCTCGGCGGCGCCCCAGAACACCAGGCCGATGCCCATGCCGGCGGCGAACAGCATCGACATCCAGCTGGCGCGCGAGAACTCTGGCTCGGCATCTTCACCGCCGATGCGCAGGTTGCCGAAGCGACCGAATGCCAGGTACATCAGGAATACCAGGGTCAGGAACACAACCAGCAGGTACAGCCAGCCGATGCCGCGGATGAGTTCACCGAGGATGCTCTGCACCACGGTATTGAAGGGGCCGGGTGCAACACCGGCGAGCAGCACCAGCAGCAGGACCAGTGCAATGGAAACGCGAAACACCATGAAGGGGCTTCTCCGATCAAGGGATTGAGGGGAGCGAGCAGAGCTTGCTGCGAGGGGGCCGGTGGCATGCAGCACGAGCCGGGCAGGGGCCGTGAGGACGGCAACGGAAACACCGGCCGCAGCGGCACGATGCGCGTGCACGTTACTGAATGCGATGTCATGGTTCTGTTAATACAGAAACAGCGGATCCACGCCGTGCGCGGATGGAACAGCCAGGAGCTGCAGTGCGTTCTATGCTCTAATGCACACCAAGAAGCGGGGGTACCGCGGCCATGTGGCCACGGTTGAGACAGTCCCTTGGAACCTGATCCGGCTCATACCGGCGTAGGGAAGCTTTGCAATGCAGCCATGCCCGGACTCCCCCCAAGGACTGTCCGGGCGCGGCAGCAGTGCGCCGCCGCTTCGTCCCTGACCTTCCTGGACGATGCCCGATGAACGCACAGCTCTCCGCCCTGCAGCAACAGGCCCAGCAACTCTCCGAATCCGTGACCCGGCCGATTCCCGGTTCGCGCAAGATCCATGTGCCCGGTTCACGCCCGGATCTTCAGGTGCCGATGCGCGAGATCGCGCTGACGCGCACGCCGACGCTGTTCGGCGGTGAAGAGAATGCACCGGTCACGGTCTACGACACGTCGGGTCCGTATACCGATCCGGACGTGCGTATCGATCTGTCCGTCGGCCTGCCGACGCTGCGTCGTGGTTGGGTGGAGGAACGCGGTGATACCGAGCAGCTTGAAGGACTGAGTTCTTCGTTCGGTCGCGATCGCGAGCATGACCCGAAGCTCGATGCGGTGCGCTTCCCCGCGCGCAGCCTGCCACGCCGTGCGCGTGCAGGTGCCAACGTCACCCAGATGCACTACGCGCGCCGCGGCATCATCACGCCGGAAATGGAATTCGTCGCCATCCGCGAGAACCAGCGGCTGGACGCGATCCGCGATGCCGGCCTGCTGCAGCAGCACCCGGGCGAGGCGTTCGGCGCTTCGATCCAGAAGATCATCACCCCGGAGTTCGTGCGCGACGAAATCGCCCGCGGCCGTGCGGTGCTGCCCAACAACATCAACCATCCGGAAAGCGAGCCGATGATCATCGGCCGCAACTTCCTGACCAAGATCAACGCCAACATCGGCAACAGCGCCGTGTCCTCGGGCATTGCCGAAGAGGTGGAGAAGCTGGTGTGGGCGATCCGCTGGGGCGGTGACACGGTGATGGACCTGTCCACCGGCAAGCACATCCACGAGACCCGCGAGTGGATCATCCGCAACTCGCCGGTGGCGATCGGTACCGTGCCGATCTACCAGGCGCTGGAAAAGGTCGACGGCCGCGCCGAGGCGCTCACCTGGGAGATCTTCCGCGACACGCTGATCGAACAGGCCGAGCAGGGCGTGGATTACTTCACCATCCACGCCGGTGTGCTGCTGCGCTATGTGCCGCTGACCGCCAAGCGCGTGACCGGCATCGTCAGCCGCGGCGGCTCGATCATGGCCAAGTGGTGCCTGGCGCACCACAAGGAGAATTTCCTCTACACGCATTTCGAAGAGATCTGCGAGATCATGAAGGCCTATGACGTGACCTTCTCGCTGGGTGACGGCCTGCGCCCGGGCTGCATCGCCGATGCCAACGATGCCGCGCAGTTCGGTGAGCTGGAAACGCTGGGCGAGCTGACGAAGATTGCCTGGAAGCATGACGTGCAGACCATGATCGAAGGTCCCGGCCACGTGCCGATGCAGCTGATCAAGGAGAACATGGACAAGCAGTTGCGAGAGTGTGGCGAAGCGCCGTTCTATACGCTGGGCCCCCTGACCACCGACATCGCACCGGGCTACGACCACATCACCAGCGCGATCGGTGCGGCAATGATCGGCTGGTTTGGTACGGCCATGCTCTGCTACGTGACGCCGAAGGAACACCTCGGCCTGCCCAACCGCCAGGACGTGCGTGACGGCATCATGGCTTATCGCATCGCCGCGCATGCAGCCGACCTGGCCAAGGGACACCCCGGCGCGCAGGTGCGCGACAACGCGCTGAGCAAGGCGCGTTTCGAGTTCCGTTGGGAAGACCAGTTCCACCTTGGCCTGGACCCGGAAAAGGCCAAGGAGTTCCACGACGAGACGCTGCCCAAGGACGCGCACAAGCTGGCCCACTTCTGCTCGATGTGCGGCCCGCACTTCTGTTCGATGAAGATCACCCAGGACGTGCGCGACTACGCCGAGGCCGGCATGAAGGAGAAGTCGGAAGAGTTCCGCGCGGCCGGCGCCGAGGTCTATCACCAGGGCTGACGTGCAACGGGTAGTGCCGGCCGCTGGCCGGCATTCCGTCGTGCACGGGACCGGGGAGAGTGCCGGCCAGTGGTCGGCACTACCGCTCATCACGCCACTCCCGGCTATCCTCCGCCCATCATCCTGGGGAAAGGACGCCATGCCCGTTGCCATCACCACCCGCTGGCTGGCCATTGCCCGCCGCCATCCCTCGGCCTGGCTGCTGGGTGCCCAGTTGATCGCGGTGCTGCTGTATCCCGCACTTGATGACACCGCCGGCGGCCGTGCGGCACTGGGCATGTTCGGCATGGCGGTACTCGGCCTGGCGCTGTGGGTGGTCCAGCGCAGCCCGCTGGGCACCTGGCTGGCATTGCTGCTGGCCATTCCTTCGGTGGTGTTCTCGCTGGCCGGCGCACTGCTGGATCGCAGTGCGCTGCTGACCACCGCGCAGCTGCTGGAAAGCCTGCTGTACTTCTATACGGCCGGTGCGCTCATTGCCTACATGCTCCAGGACCATAAAGTCACCCGCGATGAACTGTTCGCGGCAGGTGCGACATTCACGTTGCTGGCGTGGGCCTTCGCGTTTGCTTTCGCCGTGTGCCAGCAATGGTATCCGGGCAGTTTCCAGGGCACCGGTGGTGGCGCGCAGCGCACCTGGATGGAGCTTCTTTATCTGAGCTTCAGCTTGCTCTCGGGTGTTGGCTTGAGCGACGTTGTGCCGCTGCATCCGCAGGCGCGCGCCTTGGTCATGCTGGAGCAGTTTTCAGGCGTGATGTACGTAGCTTTGGTGGTTTCGCGACTGGTTGGACTGACCATGCTGCGGCGCATGTGAAAATGAACGCCAGATAAAAATTTCGCGCCCCGCAGGGCGCGAATGGTGCAGCAAATTATGTGAATGCGTCGGCGAGAGAGAGCCTGGATGTCGACCACGCGATAGGCGAGGTAACCCTCATAGGCTAGTATTCGCCCGCTTCATTGTTTTTGCGGTATGCGCCGATGCTTTGTGCGGAGTCTGGCTTTTTGCTGTTCCCAGGACGGGAGGGTATCGAAGGCAAACGCTGCCCCGGACCTGTCTCTACTGTGTAGCGGAAAATGAACAGCAGTGAAAACCAGCCCCCCGGATTCGATCGGATCCGGATAGGAGAGTGCACTGTCACTCTGTCCTCGCGCGAAGTCGAGGTCGTCGGTGCACGTCGCCCGCGTCGGCTGACGCCGAAGGCGCTGGGCGTGCTGCGTGTGCTGCTGCGCCAGCCGGGGCGTGTTGTCACCCGCGATGAACTGTTCGCGGAAGTCTGGCCGGACACGCTGCCGACCAATGATGTGCTTACCCAGGCCGTCACCCAGCTGCGCAAGGCGTTCAGCAACGACGACGACAACGGCCAGGCCTATATCGAGACCATCGCCAAGACCGGCTATCGCCTGCTGGTGCCGGTGCAGATACTGGACGATGTCGAGCCGGCGCCGCCCGCGGGAGCCGATGACGAAATCGTGGACATGCAACCGGCGATGGCCATCGCCGAGGTGATGCCGCCACACGTGCAGGCATCGCGCCGCCGCTGGCGCCACGTCCGCCGGCGCGTACTGCTGGTGCTGGGCGTGCTGATGCTGGCCACCGTGGTGGTGCTGACCGCGCTGCTGCTGCGGCGGGCACCGGCCAGCAGTTCAGCTGTGGACGCGGCCGTGGAGAACGGCACGCGCGTGATCGGCAGCCCGCAGCGTCCCTATCGGTTGATCACCGCGACCAGCGGCTTTGAAACCTATCCCACGCTTTCACCGGATGGTTCACTGGTGGCCTATGAGGGCGCCAACGAAGACGGGCAGGGCGGTGGGGCGATCAAGGTGCAGACCTCCGGCAACGCGCCTGCGCGGCAGCTGCTGGCCCCGCCGGCCGGCTCGGTCGATCGCTTCCCGAGCTGGTCGCCGGATGGACGCGAGATCGCCTTCGCGCGGTTCAGCAACAACGGCGGTTGCCAGGTGCTGATCGCCAGCGCGACCGGTGGTGCCCTGCGCCAGGCCACACGGTGCGATGGCACCGAGCTGCTCAGTTTCGACTGGACGCCGGACGGCCGTGGTCTGGTGTTCGGCAGCATGGTGGGGCGCTATGCCCATCGCGGCATCCGCAAGCTTGATCTGGCCAGTGGCCAATGGGAGGCGCTGGACTACGGTGTCGCCGAGGATGACTTCGACTATGCGCCGCGCTACTCGCCTGATGGCAAGTGGCTGGTATTCGTGCGCAATCCACAGCTGGGCGACCTGTGGCGCATACCGGCCGCGGGTGGCACGCCCGAGCAGCTGACCAACGAGGCCGCTGAACTGCGTGGCTGGGCCTGGTTGCGTGATGGCCGGACGATCGTGTTTGGACGCCGTGTCGACAGTGAGGTACGCCTGTACTACCTGGATGTCGAGAGCCGCACGCTGCGCGATGCCGGGCTCGACGACGCACAGTGGCCGGCGACGGCGCGCCGCGCGGGCATGCTGGCCTTTGTTCACCGCCGCGCGCAGTTCGGCATCTTCAAGGTGCCGATGGAGGGCGGTTCACCCCCGCAGCGCTTGTTTGCGTCCAGTGGCCGGGATGGGCAGCCGATGGCAGCGCCGGATGGACGCCAACTGGTGTTCACGTCCGATCGTTCAGGCAGCTTCGCGCTGTGGTGGGCGGACATGGAGCGCCCCGATTCGCTTCGGCCTGTCGAAGGATTGCGGCCTGAGGCACGTCAGGCACCGGACTGGTCGGCCGACAGCCGGCGGTTGCTGGTGGTGGGGCGCGACGAACACGGACGCACGGTGGTCTATGAGATCGCCCCACGTGACGAACGCGTCCAGCCGTTGCCGGTACCGTCGGAGCAGCCGCTGCAGGCACTGTACGGCGCAAACCCGGACCAGCTGCTGGTAGTCGAGCGCGATGACCAGCAACAGACCCGGCTGAGCCTGTTTGATCGAAGCGTGCAGCCTTGGCGCCGCCTTGCCAGCATCGAGGGCGTGTCTCAGGCGCGGTTCGATCGCAGCAGCGGGCGTGTGCTGTTCACCCGCCTGGCGGCAGGTGGCCTGTGGTCGGTGGATGCGGCGCTGGCGCCAGGCAGCGTGCAGCAGATCAGCGATGACCAGCCCAGCCGGTGGCGGTACCGGGCCTGGACCGTGGCCGGCAACAGTGCGATCGGCTATCTCGGTACGTCCACCCGCTGCGGTACGACACTGGTGCTGATCCAGGCCGGGCGCGATGAACCGGAACGTTGCCTGGATGCGGAACGCCTCAGTGCCGGCAACGGGCTGAGTGCCGGCGCCGATGGGCGCACCCTGTTCGTGGCAATGGCGGTCAGCGACGGTGCCGACATCGGTGTGATGCGTTTGCCCGAGCGCTCGCCGACGCTGCTTCCGGCGTTCTCCAAGTTGTTGTTGTTCAACGGAAATGGGCCTTCGTAATTTTTTCGTGGCGACCTCGCCGCGAATTCGTGGCGATCTCGTCTGACTTTCCTGACGTGGTGCCGCCTGATTTGGCAAAACGGAGGCCTGTACTAGGCAAATCCGTGGTGCCCCCATGCGTCAACTCTCGCTGGCCGATCGCGGCCAAACCGTCTCTCTGGACCGGTCGCTCGACGATGCTGCGCCGACCTGCCTGGGCGTGGCCCGGCTCGGCAGCCTGCAGACTGCAGGCAGCAGCTTCACTGCGTGGATGCAGGTGCGCGGCAGCTCCTGGGTGGAAGCCAAGGAGGGACGCTTCCGTTTGCGCCAGGGCGAGTGGATCGCCTTCGAGAAGGAGTCGCGGCCGCTGGTGCAGGCCGGTCGCAACGGTTTGTGCGTTGGCCTGAACCTGACGGTCGAAGCGCTGCGCGTGCTGGCCGAGATGGCCGATTGCGGCCTGTATGCCGGGCGTGGCCGCATGAACCGTGGCGATGCCCGCGTTGCGCTGCGCCTGTGGCGCGATGCGCTGGCCAGTGGCCAGCCGGCTCAGGCACTGCGCCCGCTGCTGCTGCACCTGGCGGGCCTGCAGCGTGGGCTGGCCGACAACGTGCAGCGTTGCCCGGGGCGCTCGCGCAGCCGCAAGCGCCAGGTGTTCGGCCGCATGCAGCGCGCCCGCCTGTATCTGGAAGGCAACAGCCACCGCGTGGTGCGCATCGGTGAACTGGCCGAGCTGACCAACTTCTCCAGCTGGTATCTCTCCAAGACCTTCCAGAGCCTGTACGAGGAAAGCCCGCAGTCGCTTTCGGCGCGGCTGCGCCTTGAGCGCGCTGCCGACCTGCTGCGTGACACCGACATGATGGTCGGCGAGGTTGCTGCAGCCAGTGGCTTCGACAACTGCTGCAGCTTCGCGCGTGCGTTCCGCGCCCGCTACGGCCAGTCCGCATCGCGCTTCAGGGAGAACGGCGGCTTGCTGCCGCCACAATCTGCAAAGTCTCCGGTTGGTTCGCGCAAATACAGCGCTGCAACGCAATCGTAACGTGCTGGGGTGTTTTAACACGCTGCTAACACGTACCTTGGAGAGATAGATGAACGTTCGTAATCCCGCAGTGCGGCTGGGCCTTCTGCCGGCTGGCATTGCGTTGGCGCTGACGCCCGCCTTTGCTTCTGCACAGGAAGCAAAGGATGCGACCACCCTGGATCGCATCGAAATCACGGGCTCGCGCATCCGCGGCGCCTCGATGGAGACCCAGCAGCCGGTCCTCACCCTGAGCCGTGAGAACCTGGAAAAGCAGGGCTACACCACCGTCGCCGATGTCCTGCAGAACCTGACCTCGGCAGGTTCGCCGGCCATTTCCCGTGCGGACTCGCTGTCCTCCGGCGAAAACGTTGGCGGCTATTACGTCGACCTGCGCAACCTGGGCGCGCAGCGCACCCTGGTGCTGATGAACGGCAAGCGCCTGGGCGCGACCACTGCTGGCTACCAGGATCTGAGCCAGATTCCGATGGCCGCCGTCGAGCGCATCGAAGTGCTGAAGGATGGCGCCTCCGCCATCTACGGTTCGGACGCCATCGCTGGCGTGGTCAATGTGATCACCCGCAAGCGCTTCGACGGTGCTGAAGCCAGCGTCTACGTTGGCCAGTACGGCCGCGGCGACGGCGACACCAACACCTACTCGTTCACCCTCGGCTCTGAAGGCGAGCGTGGCGGCGTGACCCTGTCGGCCGAATACTCCAAGCAGGATCCGGTGTGGGCGAAGGATCGTTGGTTCAGCCGCGACGGCGGCCTGGGCCCGAACACCACCTCCGGTGATTGGAGCCCGCTGAGCCAGAACAGCACCTGGTGCGACCCGCGCGTGTGGGGCGACTGCAAGCCGCGCGCTGCAGGCCAGCCGCAGCCGGAGTGGATGACCCTGAATCCGGGCGGTGACCCGAAGAATGCGGCCGACTACCACCAGCTGACCCCGGCCGAGTACTCCAATGCCAACCAGCAGATGATGGTGCAGACCGGCATCGAGCGTAAGTCCGTGTATGTCAACGGCAGCTACGATCTGGCCGACTCGATCACCTTCAATGCTGACGTGCTGTACAACCAGCGCACCACCGACCAGCAGATCGCGGGTTATCCGTACCAGTCGCTGTCGTTCGGTACCCCGCTGTCGAAGGACAGCGCGTTCAACCCGATCGGTCAGGACGTCGAGTTCCGTCGCCGCCTGTGGGAAGTGCCGCGTACCACCAAGAGCGACCTCAAGACCCTGCGCTTCGCGCCGAGCCTGAGCGGCTTCTTCGAATTCGCCGGCAAGACCTGGGATTGGGACGTCGGTGCGCTGTGGAACCGCAACGAGCTGACCAAGACCGGCTACGGCGACATGAGCCTGATCGCATCCGAGCAGGCACTTGGCAAGTCGTTCATCAACGGCCAGGGTGTTGCCCAGTGCGGCACCGCCGCCAACCCGATCCCGCTGAGCCAGTGCCGTCCGTGGAACCCGCTGCTGCCGTATGGCGTCAACGGCCAGGGCTCGCTTGCCGACCGTGATCTGCAGAACTTCCTGTTCCCGACCTACACCGACACCGGTGTGACCAAGACCACCAGCTACACCGCCAACCTGTCCGGTTCGCTGTTCGAGCTGCCGGCCGGTGACCTGGGCGTGGCCATGGGCTACGAGCACCGCAAGGAAGAAGGCCGCTTCGTGCCGGACGCCTTCCGTCAGTCGGGCCAGTCGACCGGCCTGGCGTCGACCACCACCTCGGGCAACTACTCGCTGGATGAGTTCTACCTGGAACTGAACGTGCCGATCCTGTCGGACCTGCCGTTTGCCAAGGAACTGACCTTCAACGTCGCCAGCCGCTACTCCGACTACAGCAACTTCGGTGACACGATCAACTCGAAGTTCGGCCTGGTGTGGCGCCCGATCGAAGAGCTGCTGGTCCGCGGTACCTACGCAGAAGGCTTCCGCGCGCCGACCGTCGACGATCTGTACGGTGGCACCAACTCGAGCTTCGAGCGTTACACCGATCCGTGCGGTTCGACCTCGCCGGGCAACGTCGCTGGCAATGCTGCCTGCGCCGGGGCTGGCGTGCCGGCCAACTACGTGCAGGTCGGCCAGGGCTTCGCGCCTTGCAGCACCTTCCCGTGCGCGACCCCGGACCAGTTCGTCAGCGGTTCGAATCCGGCTCTGAAGCCGGAAACCTCCAAGAGCAAGACGGTTGGCCTGGTCTGGAGCCCGCGTTGGGTGCAGGGCCTGGACATCTCGCTCGACTGGTACCGCTACGAGCTGAAGAACATGATCATCGCTGACAGCGTTGATCGCATCCTGCGTGACTGCTACGTGCTGGGCAACGCAGCTCGCTGCGAAGGCGTCACCCGTGCCGCCGATGGCCATATCGAGGCGCTGACCTACGGCCTGGCCAACCTCGGCTCGATGGAGACCGAAGGCTACGACCTGGGTGTCAAGTACCGCCTGCCGGAACTGTCGATCGGCAAGTTCAGCATCGACTGGCAGACCAGCTACCTGGCCAAGTACGACGAAGCCGGCCAGAACAAGAAGGGTGAGAACATCACCATCGGTCGCGTTGGTGAGCCGGGCCTGTTCCGCGTCCGTTCGAACCTGGGCGTGAACTGGGAGCTGGGTGACTTCGGTGTCAACTGGACTGCTCGTTACTACTCGGGCATGAAGGAAAGCTGCATCGACGACGCATGGTGCGACGCCCCGAACCACTACGCCAATGGTGAGCCGGATCCGCTGCGCCACACCGGCTCCAACACCTTCCACGACGTGCAGGTCAGCTGGAAGGCTCCGTGGGATGCCACCATCGCCCTGGGTGCGAACAACGTGTTCGATCACCGCGGTGCGCTGCAGTACTCGGCGCCGAACTCGAGCTTCGCCTACTACGGTGGCTTCGACGTCGGTCGCTTCCTGTACATGAAGTACACCCAGCGCTTCTGATCGTTCGAAGTGCGATAGCAATACAGGGAGGGCGGACCGCAAGGTCCGCCCTCTTTTTTGTAGGGGAATGCCGAAATGTCTTGGAAGGTGAGCAGAGTCACGTTCCTGTCGTGTCGTAATCAACACAGTTGCTGGTCCGCTTGCGGACACTTGCATATGAAGAGAGCGATGAAGTGCACGCTGTTGCACAAACTGTCTGCTGCTGCACTGATCCATGCAACGTTGGTGGGTGCGGTGTTCGCCCAGGCCGGCGGCGTCTGTGGAGGCGGGCTGTACTGCGAGGAGCTGCGTCAGGAATGCCTGGCTGCAGGCAAGTCGAAGGTCCTGTGTGATCTGCAGTATCGCCACTGCGTGCAGGATGCCTGCGGCGCGCGCTGATGCAAAAAAAGGCGCGCCTTTGGGCGCGCCTTCGAGGTTGTTCCTGCGTTGACAGCTCAGACCTCGCTGGGTACCAGTCCCATCAACGCATTGGCATGCTCGCGCCACTGCGGCAGCCTGTTGAGCACACCCGCGCGCTGCAGGTAGTCCTCATCCACCGGATCGCCGTTGACCAGCGCCAGCGCCACATGCACCGCACCGGTCACCCAGAAGCTGCGCGTATTGGCGCGCTGCGGCTGCAGGTGGAAGGCAACCGCTTCGATGATCGGCATCGGCAGGCCCCACAGGCCCAGCAGGTAGGCGCCGGCCTCGGCATGGCCGGGGCGGGTGTCACCGGCCAGCGACGGTTCGCTGCGCTCGTTGCGTACGCCGGGCAGCAGCAGGCCGATGTCGGCCAGCAGGGCGGCGGTCGCGCCCAGTTCGGCACTGGATTCGGGCAGCAGGCGCGCGGCCAGGCGCGAGGCGAGCAGGGCGCGCTGCTGCAGCGAATTGCGTTCGGCGGTGGACAGCGTTGGTGCGGAAAACACCTCGCTGGCCAGCACCAGGTCGCGCAGCGTTGACAGGCCGAGGCGGGTCACGGCAGTGCGCAGGTCGGCAATGGTGCGGCCCTGGCTGAAGAACGCCGAATTCGACAGCTGCAGCACCTTCGCGGCAATGGCCGGGTCGGCCGCCACCAGCTTGGCTACGTCGGCGCTGTCGGCGTCGTCGTCATGCTCCAGCGCCTGGGTCAGGCTCAGGTACAGGTGCGGCGGCGAAGGCAGCTTCTCGATACGGCCGATGGCGTCGCGCAGGCGTGGGCTGTCCAGTACTTCGCGCAGCTCTTCCAGACTGGTCAGCGATTCCAGCAGCACTTCCGGTGCCAGCGGCAACGGCAGGAAACGGTGAGCGACACCGATCAGGCGTGCCGGCGGCGGCCGGTTGCCGTGCTGGGCATCGATCAGCGCGATGCGGATGGTTTCCGGGCGCAAGGTCCGGATCTGGCCCAGCAGCGTGGTGGCATTGAGATCCGGCAGCTGCGGGCAGACGATCACCGCATCCACGCCCTGCGTGGCCACCGCAGTCATCGCGGTCTGGCCATCGGTGGCGGTCAGCGGCTGCCAGTCTTCCCCAAGATCGGCAATGAATTCGGTCAGCTCAGCCGGCAGGCTGGCTGCATCCCCAACAAGCAGAATACGCACGACACATTCCCCTGGCTGTCTCGACGGTGGATGTCGACGACGTGTGAAGTGACGCAATTTACCTAATACGGCGGCAAGAGTGATGTGCCGTCGTCATGAAACGTGACCCGCATCGCTCCGGCGGGATGCCGCCGGAGCGATCCGGTTCAGGCTCAGGCCTTGCTGTCGAGATGGCGCTGGTGCGCCTCGATCAGGATCTGCTTGGCTTCAGCGGCGCCGCCCCAACCGTCAAGCTTGACCCACTTGCCCTTCTCCAGGTCCTTGTAGTGCTCGAAGAAGTGGCCGATGCGCTCCAGCCAGTGGCTGGACACCTGGGCGATGTCTTCCACGTGGGCATAGCCACTGAAGATCTTCGACACCGGCACGGCCAGGATCTTCTCGTCGCTGCCCGCCTCATCGCTCATCTTCAGCACGCCGACCGGACGGCAGCGCACGACCGAGCCCGGCACCAGCGGCAGCGGCAGCACCACCAGCACGTCGGCCGGATCGCCGTCGCCGCACAGGGTGCTCGGCACGTAGCCGTAGTTGCAGGGGTAGCGCATCGGGGTGGACAGGATGCGGTCGACGAAGATCGCGCCGGTTTCCTTGTCCACTTCGTACTTCACCGGCTCCGAGTCCTTCGGGATCTCGATGATGACGTTGATTTCTTCCGGCGGGTTCTTGCCGGGCGAGACGAGTTCCAGACCCATGGTCGTGCTCCAGGTGGGGGATATAGACGGATAGCCCCCCATTTTATGCCTTTGCCGGGCGCTGTGCAGAGGGAGGGGCCGACGGCGCTGCGGGGCGGGGGACTACCCGGCAGGCCGGGATTGGCTGATGGGGGCGGCCGGCATGGGAGCGCAGGCTGGACCAACCTTCCCAAGGAGTCCGCCCATGAACGTGTCTGCCCTGCCGTTTGGCCTGACCTGCATGCTGCTGGTTGCGCCTTTGGCCCAGGCGTCCCCTTATGTCGACCTGGTCGACTACCCGCATCAGGAGGCCAACTGGGACCGCTTCTTTGCCCTGGAGGGACGTCTGCAGCATGGCTTCGACGCCATCTGTGGCGACACCTTCTGTGAGGGCGAATACAGCGACATCCGCGCCCTGCGCGTGCGCTGTTCGGTGGATGCGGTGCGGGGAACCGTGCATGAATGCCTGTGGGCATTCGCCGCCAGCGATCTGGAGGTGTCCCGCAACGATGGCGCGATCGTGGCCCGGCAGCCGACCTGGCTGTGCCGCCTGCCGCTGGTGGCGGGAACCCCGGTGGAAGCCTTCCATGCCGCGCTCGCCGCCCGCAATCCCCTGCATGACCCGCTGCCGGGGACCTCGCAGAGCGTCTATGACGGGCTGACCGGGTGCATCCATTGATGCGAACGTGACTGATTCTCATTAACGGAGTAGCATGCGCGGCGCCTTCCGTCTGTCGTCCCGGTTCCGCGCATGTCCTCCAATGCCGCCTCCCTCACCGAACTGCTGATCCGCGAGCGGCCTGCGTTGCTGCGCCGGGTGCAACGCATCCTGGGGGGCGACAACGGCGCCGAGGACGTGATCCAGGCGGTGTGGTTCAAGGCACGTGGCGTCGATGACAGCCAGGCCATCGACAACCCGCGCGCCTATCTGTACCGGCTGGCCGCCAACCTGGCCACCGACCACGGCCGCGAATCGACCCGGCGCAACCGCCTGCTGGCCGACCACTACCTGTGGGGGCCGGACGAAGCCATCTCGACCGAAGAGCAGGCGATGGCACAGGATGAGCTGCAGCGGGTGCTTGACGCGGCGGGACACCTGCCGGAGCCGACCCGCACCATCTTCCGGCTCAACCGCCTGCAGGGGCTGACCCAGGCCGAGATCGCCCGCCGCCTCGGGGTGTCGGTGACCACCGTCGAGAACCATGTGCGCACCGCGCTGCAACGCCTGGCCTGGGCGCGCAGCGGCCGATGATCTCCCCGGCTTGGGGCTGGCCCTCGCTGAAACGTCTTGATCACTGGACCGCGGATGCGGTCTAGTTCCTCCGCCCGCGCTTGAATGCGCCTGTCCGCCAGCCGATGAGCCCGCCGAACACGCTGCCCGCCGCCAATGACGATGCCCTGGCCGAACAGGCCCGGGGCTGGATCGCGTGGCTGGCCTCGGGTGACATCGGCGAGGGGCGCATGCATGAGTTCGAACGCTGGCTGGCACAGCCGGGGCACCGTCGGGCCTTCGAGCACGAGCGCGCGCTGTGGCGCAGCGTCGGACCACGCCCGCAGGCCCAGCGCGTCGAACGCCGGCGCCCGCGGCGGCTGCGCTGGGCAATGGCCGCTGCAGCTGCGCTGGCGATGCTGGTGGCATGGCCGGAGGCCTGGTTGCGGCTGCAGGCCGACCATCGCAGCACGCATGTCGTGCAGAACGTGCAACTGCCCGATGGCAGTCGTGCCGTGCTGGATGCGGACAGCGCGATCGCCGTGCGGTTTGATGCCGATGCACGCCGGATCGAGCTGCTGCGCGGGCGCGCCTGGTTCGAGGTCAGCCCGGATGCCCAGCGGCGTTTCAGCGTGCGCGCGGGCAATGGCGTGGTCGAGGACATCTCGACCGCGTTCTCCGTCGCACGCGAAAACGATCAGGTGGAAACCCAGGTCGGGCAGGGCAGGGTGCGCGTGGCCAGCCCGGCCGACGGTGGCTGGACCTACCTGCAGGTGGGACAGCGCGCGGCCTATGGCGAGCGCAGCGGCGTGGCGCGTCTGCAGGATGTGGCGGCCGACAGTGTGGGCGCGTGGCGGCAGGGTGAACTGCTGCTGGAGCAGGCCAGCGTCGCCGACGCCGTGCAATGGGTCGGGCGCTATCGTGCTGGCCCGACCTTCGTGCGCGGTGACCTGTCGCGACTGCCCGCAGTGAGTGCCGCATTGCGCATCGATCGCCCGGAGCAGGCGCTGGATGCACTGGCGGCAACAGCAGGCCTGCAGGTCACCCGCCTGCCGCTCGGCGTCGCCATCATCCATCAGTAGATCCACGCCATGCGTGGATGATGTTCCCAATGTACCGACCAACGGTCGGCACCCTCCGCGACCGCAAATCGCTCTTGGGGTTGCCACGCTTTCATCCGTCTTACTCCGCGAACGTACCCGCCGCCGCCAGTACGTCGCCGTGTCCGCCCGTGTCGCGGATGACGCCGCGCCCGCGGCACTGATTACCTGACAGGTTTCCCCATGTTCGATTTCCATCGTCCGGGCCGCATGCCGCGCCCGTCCCGCCTGTGCATCGCCCTGCTGGCGGCCGGCCTGGCCAGCGCCGCGCCGTCGGTACTGGCGCAGAACGCCAGCGGTGACCACGCTGCCGTGCAGCGCTTCGACATTCCCGCGCAGCCGCTGGATGAAGCGCTGCGCAGCTATATGCGCCAGTCCGGCGTGCAGGTCGTGTACCCGGCCACCCTGGCGCGGGGTGTGACCTCGCGTGCGGTCAGCGGCAGCTTGTCGGCCAGCGAGGCTTTGCAGCACCTGCTGCAGGGCAGTGGCCTGGCGGTGCGCAGGGTCAGTGCCGATGCGGTGACTCTGGAAGCGGCAGCGTCGGTCCAGGCCGACAGCGGTGTGATCGTCACCGATACGCTGAGCGTGGCCGGCGACCGTATCGACAGCGGCGCAACCAGCGACGAGGCGCGCCTGCTCGACGGCTATCGCAGCGTCGGCTCCACCACCACGCTCAACCGCACGCACCTGGAGCGATTCCGCGGTACGTCCAACGGCGACATCGTCAAGGGCGTGGCTGGCGTCACCGCCGGTGATCCGCGCGTGGGCAACGGCTTCGACGTCAACATCCGTGGCATCCAGGGCCAGGGCCGCGTGCCGGTGATCATCGACGGTGGCCAGTCCAGCATGGATACCTACCGTGGTTATGCCGGCCAGTCGCAGCGTACCTACCTCGACCCGGACCTGATCTCCAGCCTGACCATCACCAAGGGCCCGAGCCTGCAAGCCAACGCCTCCGGTGGTATCGGCGGCGTGGTCGAGATGGAGACGCTGAAGATCGCTGACGTGCTGCGCGAAGGCCGGGAATTCGGCGTGCGCGTGCGTGGCGGCCTGGCCAACAACAGCGCCAACAACCTGCCGTCCTACAGCGCCGCGCCGCGTACCGACCGCAGCGCCACTGGCAGCCAGTTCTTCAACGTGGCCGCTGCGGGACACTGGGATCGCTTCGATCTGGTTGCCGCCTATGCCTACCGCGACAACGGCAACTACTTCTCCGGCAAGCATGGCTACGATGACTTCCCGCAGACCCGGCGCACGCTGGCGCCGCTGAACCCGCCGCGTACCGAGGTGTTCAATACCTCGTCGCGCTCGAAGTCGGCGCTGCTCAAGGGCACCTGGCGCATCGACGACGCGCAGACGCTGGAGGCCGGCTACCGCCGATACGAAGGTACCGCTGGCGAGATCATGGCCTCGCAGATCATCCGCGTGGATCGTGACCGCATTCCGCAGTGGGATCCGGGCCACGTCGACATGGACAGCTACAACCTGCGCTACCGCTTCAACCCGGACAGCGAGCTGGTCGACCTGCGCGTCAATGCCGCGTACACCGACACTGACAGCGTGATGTACAACAGCCTGACCGGCATCACGCCGTGGTATTTCGACCGCCGCACCGAGTGGTATGACGCGCCCAGCTTCAGCGGTGACCCCGGCTACAAGGATGCCTACCGCAATCCGCTGCGGCAGAAGCGCTTCGGCCTGGATGCCAGCAACACTTCCAGGTTTGATACCCGTGCCGGTGCATTCACCCTCGACTACGGCCTGTCCTACAGTGACGAAGACATCGCGCCGGGCAGTTCGGGGCCGGTCATGCACGATGACCTGATCAACAACCGCTTCCTGCGCAACGCCGAGCGCAAGGAATACAGTGCCGTGGCCTCGCTGAAGTGGCAGCCCGATGAGCATTGGGAACTGCTGGCGGGCGGCCGCTGGAACCGCGTGGATGTGCACGACCGCAACCGCCTGGCCACGCCCGATGCCTACGAGGTGCAGGGCCAGTACCGCTACACCGAGCTGCTCAATGGCAACCCGGCGCTGCCGTCGTGGCGGGCCAAGCGCATCGCGCTGCTGAACTGGTATCCGGACGCCAACGGCAATTTCACCCAGGAATCGCTGCTGGCTTCACCGTACAAGAAGGGTACGGTGGGCGACATCGGTGGCTGGAACTTCTACGACGCCGGCAAGGCGCAGGACCTGGAGGTGCCGGTCAGCTGGACCTGGTCGCAACCGATCCGCCGTCGTGACACCGCGTTCTCGCCGACCGCCAGCGTGGCTTACCGCTTCAGCGAAGACACCATGGTCTATGTGAAGTACGCCGAAGGCACCAAGCTGCCGAGCCTGTTCGAGACCACGCTGGGCCTGTTCACCGCCGCCAAACCGGTGGGCGAGCTGAAGCCGGAGCGTGCGCGCAGCTGGGAAATCGGTGCCAGCACCATCCGCTACGACCTGTTCACTGCCGGCGACCGTCTGGCACTGAAGCTGGCCTACTTCGATACCCGCATCGATGACCTGATCACCCGCGACTACCGCACGCTGTCGGCTGGCCTGATCCGCAACGTCGACCAGTTCAAGGTCTCGGGCATGGAGTTCCAGTCCAGCTATGACAGCGGCAGGGTATTTGCTGATCTGTCCGCGCACTATTACTTCAAGGCCAAGACCTGCGCACCGGACATCGCAGCCGAGCGCCGTGCCTATGGTGCACAGCGCAGGAACGATGAACTGGCCAACACGCCGAACTGCGTGGACGGCGGCTTCGAGGGCTCGTACACCAATACCCAGAACCCGCCGCGCTACATGGTCAACCTGACCCTGGGCTCGCGCCTGTTCGACGAGCGCCTGACCTTCGGTACCCGCGTGGTCCACAATGCCGGCCCGATCAGCAAGCTGGACAAGGACTGGAACGTGGGCCTGTCGGCGATCCAGCAGCTGTACCGGCCGACCACCCTGGTGGATCTGTTCGCCAGCTGGAGCTTCAACGACCAGCTGTCGGTGGAAGCCGGCGTGGACAACCTGACCGACCGCTACTACCTGGACCCGCTTGCCCTGGGCGTGATGCCGGCCCCGGGCCGTACCGCGCGCCTGGCGTTGACCTGGAAGTACTGATCGGCGGGGTCGGATCCCTTTCCTGCAGAAAGGGCTCTGACCCCAGCGGGAGACAACGGTAGCGCCGGGCCATGCCCGGCGCCTTCCTCCAGCCAGTTACAGCCCGGTCGCCGCCTTCACCGCATCTTCGTGCAGCGACTCGTTCAGCTCATCCACCACCGTGGTCCATGCCGCATCGGCCTGCAGCGACTCGGACAGGAACTGGCGCTGGGCATCGCTCCAGTACGGCGCTTCGACCACTTCCACATCGGTGGCCAGCTGGTGTTCGCGGATGAAGCGGGCGATGCCTTCGGCGCTGGCGTCCAGGCCCAGCTGCAGGAACAGGTTGGTCATGCGCGGTTCGGTGGTGATCATCGTCGGTTCCTGCGGGAAGAAGGGATACGCCATTATCGGTGTACATGGCCTTGGGGAAAGCCCCATGGCGAACGTCTACAGCAGGACGACCCCCTTGGCATCCCCCATGAACGCACACATCGCCCCTGAAGACAGCCGCAGCCTGCGGCTCAAGGCCGCCACCCGCGACAGCCATGGCGCGCTGGACAAGCGCATCATGGCCGGCGACATCTTCGCCGACCGCAGCAACTTCGCCCGTTTCCTGCGCGTGCAGTACCGCTTCCACCGCAGCATCGATGCGCTGTATGCCAACCCTGCGCTGGACGCACTGCTGCCCGACCTGGGCGAGCGCCGCCGCCTGACCCAGGTGGCGCGCGACCTGCAGGATCTGGAGCAGACCCTGCCGGGGGCCGACATCGCGGCGTTGCCGTCCGATCTGGCGCTGCCCGCCGCATTGGGGTGGCTGTATGTGGCCGAAGGCTCCAATCTCGGCGGCACCATTCTGTACAAGATGGCTGCCAAG
This sequence comes from Stenotrophomonas sp. SMYL11, assembly GCF_036320005.1. Taxonomy (NCBI): domain Bacteria; kingdom Pseudomonadati; phylum Pseudomonadota; class Gammaproteobacteria; order Lysobacterales; family Lysobacteraceae; genus Stenotrophomonas; species Stenotrophomonas sp. SMYL11. The sequence goes on along the minus strand of NZ_JAWIRS010000014.1, from coordinate 45,506 downwards.
CTCGGCCTGGACCGCGATTTTGGTGCCCGTCACCTGGCCGCACACCCGGATGGCGCGGCGCGCCACTGGCGTGAATTCACTGCTGCGCTGGATGCGGTGCCGCTGAGCGCCGAGCAGGAGCAGCAGGTGATCGATGCGGCCGATGCTGCGTTCCGCAGCGTGCACGGCCACGTTGAAGTGGAATTCGCCTGATGCACGCCTCCCGCCTATCGGCGCAACGCTGATGCGCTGGCTCTGGTTCGCGCTGGGCTGGGTGATGGTCGGCCTCGGGGTGATCGGCGCGCTGCTGCCGGTGATGCCGACCACCATCTTCCTGATCCTGGCCGTGGGCTGCTTCGCGCGCAGTTCGCCGAGGTTCGAGCAACGCCTGCTGGCGCACCCACGCTACGGCCCGTCACTTCGGCTGTGGCGCGAGCAGGGCGCGGTGTCGCGCAAGGGCAAGGCGTTTGCCAGCGCCGGCATGGCGGTGGGCTTCGCCCTGTTCTGCTTGGGCGCGCACCCGTCCTGGCGGCTGCTGCTGGGCGTGGGCCTGTTCTTCGCGGTCGGCGCCGGCTACGTGCTCAGTCGGCCCGCACCGCGGCTGGAACCCAACCCGGTCGTGGAAGTGGACGACGTCAATGATCCGCGCGCGGCACGCCGCCGTGCAGCGACCCCTGATGCTGATGGAAAACGAGACGATGCTGCCTGCTGAACTGGCCCCCGTGGCTGCCCCCGCACTGACGCCCTGGGGCATGTATCTGGCCGCCGACGTGGTGGTGAAGACAGTGATGATCGCGCTCGCGCTGGCGTCGCTGGCCACCTGGACCGTGCTGCTGGCCAAGGGCTGGGAGCTGGCCCGCCAGGCACGGCAGCTGCGCGCAGCGCGTGCGCTGCTGCTGCAGGCGCCGAGCCTGCCCGGCGAGAGCGCCGACGCCAGTATGCAGCAGGGTACCGCACTCGCCATGCTGGACGCAGCGCGCACCGAACTGCGCCTGTCGCAGGAACTGGATAGCCGCGACGGCATCAAGGAGCGCGTGGCCTCGCGCCTGGACCGCATTGAACTGGAAACCGCGCGCGTGCAGCGACGCGGCATCGGCGCGCTCGCCAGCATCGGCGCGGTGGCGCCGTTCGTCGGCCTGTTCGGCACGGTGTGGGGCATCATGAACAGCTTCATCGGCATCGCGCACAGCAACACCACCAACCTGGCGGTGGTTGCGCCCGGCATCGCCGAGGCTCTGCTGGCGACCGCGCTGGGTCTGGTCGCAGCGATTCCCGCCGTGCTGGTCTACAACCACTTCAGCCGTGTACTGGCCGGCCTGCGGGGTCTGCTCGGTGATCTGTCGGCGGCCGTGCAGCAACTGGTCTCACGCGATCTCGATCGTGCCGTTCCGCGTACCGCAGCGGCGCCGCTGCGTGCGGTGCACTGAGGCGCGACGATGGCGATCAGGACCGCGTCCGACCGTGACGATGCGCTGGAAGAAGCGCATGAGATCAATGTCACGCCCTTCATCGACGTGATGCTGGTGCTGCTGATCATCTTCATGGTGGCCGCACCGCTGGCCACCGTGTCGGTGCCGGTGCAGCTGCCGGCCAGCAGCGCCAGCGCCACGCCGCCGGAACAGGCACCGGTGTATGTGACCGTGCAGGCCGATCTGTCGCTGCGCGTTGGTGAACAGGCCGTAGCGCGCGACGGGCTGGCGGCTGCATTGCAGGCGGCCACTCACAGTGACACCACGCAGCGCATCTTCCTGCGTGCCGATACCCGCGTGCCCTATGGCGAACTGATGGCCACGCTGGATGCGCTGCGAGCGGCCGGCTACCTGAAGGTGGCACTGGTCGGCCTGGAGCAGGGCGCACGATGAGTGGACTGCGGCGCTGGGCGACCAGCCTGGCGATCGTGCTGCTGGTGCATGCGCTGTTGATCGGCGCGGCCTGCTGGTGGGCGGCCCGTGCGCCGGCGCTGACGGCTGCGGTTCCGCCTGCGGCGCTGATGCTGGAACTGGCGCCGATGGCACAGGCACCGCCGGTGCCGCCGCGCGAGGTCGCGACCGGGCCGCTGCAGCAGCAACAACAGCGGCAGGCGCCGACGCCGGCCGTGCGTGAACAACCCAAGGCGCCGGTGCAGCCGCAGGGTGACCTGCCGCCGCCGCGTACACCGGAGCCGACGCCGTCGCCGGACACCGCTGACGCCAATGTCGCGCAGACCAGCGCACCGCCGCAGGTGGCGGCTGATGCGGCCACACGCTACACCGCACCGCAGACCACGGCGGGTGAGCGCAGTCGTGCCGAGGCGACCTGGGAAGGACGCCTGCTCGGGCACCTGCAGAAACACCGCCGCTATCCGCGCCAGGCCGAGCGGCTGCGCCAGCAGGGCGTGGTCTACGTGCGCTTTGCGGTGGCCCGCGATGGCGCTGTCTCGGGGTTGGAACTGGGCCGCAGCAGTGGCTTCGCGCTGCTCGACCAGGAGACGCTGGACACCGTGCAGCGGGCCAGCCCGGTACCGGCGCCGCCGGACGAAGTGGCCGGCGACCCGGTGGAAGTGATGGTGCCGGTGTCGTTCTTCCTGCGCGGGCGGTGACCTTGTAGCGTCGAGCTTGCTCGACTGCTCTTGCGGTGTGGGGCGCAAGGCAGGCGGCCCGCCCCCAGCTACGGGGTTTGGGA
>NZ_JAWIRS010000014.1:21024-42856 GCF_036320005.1 Stenotrophomonas sp. SMYL11 | reverse complement strand
GGGGGGGGGTGACGTGGCGGGGTGGAGCTGGCGCGAGTGGCGTGGGGTTGGGGGCCAAAAGCAGTCGAGCAAGCTCGACTCTACGGGTTTGCGCATGGCGTGGATCTACAGCAGCGGCACCAGCAGCAGTGCCACGATGTTGATGATCTTGATCAGCGGATTGATCGCCGGACCGGCCGTGTCCTTGTAAGGGTCACCGACGGTATCGCCGGTCACCGCGGCCTTGTGCGCCTCGCTGCCCTTGCCACCGAAGTGACCATCCTCGATGTACTTCTTGGCGTTGTCCCAGGCACCGCCGCCGGTGGTCATCGAGATCGCCACGAACAGGCCGGTCACGATCGTGCCGATCAGCAGGCCGCCCAGTGCGCGCGGCCCCAGCAGCAGGCCGACCACCACCGGCACCGCCACCGGCAGCAGCGAGGGCACGATCATTTCGCGGATCGCCGAGCGGGTCAGCATGTCCACCGCCTTGTCGTACTGCGGCTTGCCGGTGCCCTGCATGATGCCGGGGATCTCGCGGAACTGGCGGCGCACCTCTTCCACCACCGCACCGGCGGCGCGGCCGACCGCTTCCATCGCCATCGCACCGAACAGGTAGGGAATCAGGCCGCCGATCAGCAGGCCGATGATCACTGTGTGGTCGCTGAGGTCGAAGCGGAATTCCTGCCCGGGATGCGCGGCCTGCAGGTTATGGGTGTAGTCGGCGAACAGCACCAGTGCCGCCAGTGCCGCAGAGCCGATCGCATAACCCTTGGTTACTGCCTTGGTGGTGTTGCCCACCGCATCCAGCGGGTCGGTGATGTCGCGGATCTCCGAGGGCAGCTCGGCCATCTCGGCGATGCCACCGGCGTTGTCGGTGATCGGTCCATAGGCATCGAGGGCGACGATCATGCCGGCCATCGACAGCATCGCGGTGGCGGCGATGGCGATGCCGTACAGGCCCCCAAGCGCGAACGCGCCCCAGATGGCCGCACACACCGCCACCACCGGCAGTGCGGTGGACTTCATCGAGATGCCAAGGCCGGCGATGATGTTGGTGCCGTGGCCGGTGGTCGAGGCCTGCGCCACGTGCTGCACCGGCTTGTACTGGGTACCGGTGTAGTACTCGGTGATCCACACGATCAGGCCGGTCAGGACCAGTCCGATCAGCGCGCAGCCATACAGCGCCATCGGGCCGTGCACGTTGTCACTCATCAACCCGGTGGTGATCGGGTAGAACGCGATCGCGGCCAGCACGCCGGAGACGATCACGCCCTTGTACAGCGCGCCCATGATCGAACCGCCCGGTTTCACCTTGACGAACAGCGCGCCGATGATCGAGGCGATGATCGACACGCCGCCCAGCACCAGCGGATACAGCACCGCATTGGCGCCCGCCTCGGCCAGCATCAGGCTGCCCAGCAGCATGGTGGCGATGACGGTGACCGCATAGGTCTCGAACAGGTCGGCGGCCATGCCGGCGCAGTCGCCGACGTTGTCACCGACGTTGTCGGCGATCACTGCCGGGTTGCGCGGATCGTCTTCGGGAATGCCGGCTTCCACCTTGCCGACCAGGTCGGCGCCGACGTCGGCGCCCTTGGTGAAGATGCCACCGCCCAGCCGCGCGAAGATCGAGATCAGCGATGAACCGAACGCCAGCCCGACCAGGGCGTGCAGCGCCTGTTCCATCGGCAGGCCCATGCGCAGCAGCAGCGCGTAGTAGCCGGCCACACCCAGCAGGCCCAGCCCAACCACCAGCATGCCGGTGATCGCACCGCCGCGGAAGGCGACATCCATCGCCGCGCTGATGCCGTGGCGCGCTGCCTCAGCGGTGCGCACGTTGGCGCGCACCGAGACGTTCATGCCGATGTAGCCGGCGGCGCCGGACAGCACCGCACCGACCGCGAAGCCGATCGCGGTGTACCAGCTGAGGAACACACCGACCAGCACGAACAGCACCACACCGGCCACGCCGATGGTCAGGTACTGGCGGTTGAGGTAGGCACGCGCACCTTCCTGGATCGCGGTGGCGATCGCGATCATGCGTTCATTGCCGGTGGGTTGGCGCAGGATCCAGCGCGCCGAGACGATTCCGAACAGGATCGCGAGAATGGCGCAGCCCAGCGCCAATGACAGCCCGTGACGTTCCAGCATTAGACCCCTCCGCAGAATGGATGTAGGCATCCAGTGGCGATGAACGGCACCACGAGGGGGACGACGGGCTGCAGCCTGGAACCAACCCGTACCGACCTTGGTGGTCGTCCGACGTATGGCGGTGTTCAGCATTCCCTGGTGCCCGCAGTATGCGTTCAGCGCACTGTAGAGTCGAGCCGTGCTCGACTGGCTTCTGCGAGGTTGCGCCTTTGCACCCCGTTAAGCATCCCTCTGCAAGCCTGCGCACAGTCCTGAAGGAGATCACGCATGCGCCTGTCCCTGTTGATGCTTGTCGTCCTGGCCCCGGCAATGCCCGTGCTGGCGGCCGAAACCCCGGAGCTGCAGCGTGCCGTAGGTGCACCCCAGGCCGTGGGCGCGGTGCATACCCTGCGGCAGATCCCCGAGGCCTGCGCGCGCCTGGAAGGTGCCTTCACCGGTCAGGCGGCCGAGCCGTATCGCTTCGCGCCGGTGCGGACCAGCGAGCAGTGCCAGCCGCGCGCGCGCTTCGTCGACTACGCCAAGGCGCAGCCAAGCGCCGACAAGGGCTGGAAGCTCAATGATGTGATTCGCGTGCCCAGCGCAGCCTGCCCGGCACAGCAGGCGGTGGTGCGCGTGTGGCGCCTCCCGTCGAGCAACAAGGTCGAGCTGGACGGGCAAGGCCAGTCGCGCATCTATCTGGAAGAGGCCAAGAAGCAGGCCGCCGCCGGCCAGATTCCGCAGGTGACGATGTTCGCCGCGCAGCTGCAGATGGAAGGCAAGGCCTGCAATTGAAATTGCGTGGGCGCTGTACCCACGCGGTCATCCACTGGGAGTGCCGGCCGCTGGCCGGCAACCCTGCAATCATCACTCCGCCAGCGTCGCCCCGCGCGCCACCAGCAGCTCTCGCAGGGCCCTGCGATGGCAATGCGCCTCATCCTCGCAGTAGCACCCCACGCTGATGTCGCTGTGCTGTGACATCGCGGCCAGAAGATCCAGCGCGTGGGCCGCGTCCGGCGCCTTCATCTCGGCCTTGTAGTGGCGGAAGAACGCATTCCAGTCAGCCGCGGTTTTCGCTTCGTGCGCCCGCTTTACCAGTTCCGCGCTGGGTGACAGGGTCGGGAACCAGACGTCGTACCAGTCCTGTTCCGCGAACTCACTGCGCGGCACGCCGCGCGGCGGCCGCCGCACGGTACCGATGCGCAGCCCTTCGCCGGGGTGGCGCGGCGCACCCAGTCGAACAACACGCAGTGCCATGATGACCTCCAGGCGGGGCATCCATCATCCTGCGATGCACGTGCGCCAGGCGTGAACCGCTGTGGAAACGAAAAGGCCCGGGCGCCTGCGCACCCGGGCCTTTCCCCATGCTGGCAGCGATCAGTTGCCGCGGCAGTCCTTCAACCACAACACACGACCAATCTGGTCGTAGCTGTCGACCACGCCGGTCAGCGTCACCTTTTCACGCGGGCGCAGGGCCAGTGCATACGCGGCCTGGTTGGCTGCGAACGAGCAGGAAATGGCCACGCGCTCAAAGTCGATGCTGCCATCGCTGGGCAGGTCGAAGCTGGTGTTGTAGGTGCCGCCACTGCGCAGCACGGAGGTGATGCGACCGGTGATGGCGTAGGTCTTGCCCTTGTAGCGCGGCTCGACCGCGGCCGGGTTGTCCTTGTTCTGGTTGCGCAGCTGGAAGCCGAAGCGGTCGGCGGCAATCGTTACCACCGACGCCTGCGGAGTGGCCTTGGCTGCCTGTTCGCCAGCCTTGCCCGGCTTGACCTGGTTGAGCAGCTTGCACATTTCTTCGCGCACGCCATCGGCCGAGGCAATGGCGCCCTTGTTGACCTTCACCACCATGCCGACGGTGCCCTGGCCGCCTTCGGAGGTGGCACTGATGATCATCGGAATCGGCTTGTGGGCCATGGATTCCGGCTCTTCGATCAGCATCGAGCCGCCTTCCACGTCCTCGCTGAGGACGTCCATGTTGGCGTTCTTGGCGATCACCCGCATCTGGCCGATGGCACTGGCCACGGTCAGGTCCGGATGGGTGACCGATGAGGTGAAGGTCGTGCCGACGAAGGGATTGCCCTTCTTCTGGAAGTTGCTTTCGCAGGTCGCAGCGAAGGCCGGCGCGGCGGCACCGCACAGCAGCGCGGCGATCAGGATCGGGTGCTTCATGGTTACAGTCCTTGTGAAATGGCAGCACAGGCCCGGGCCTTGAAGGCCGGGCAGCGTCGAATCTGGCTTGCGGCGGCCCCTTTGCCCCGGGCCGGAGCCCGATTGTGGGGTGCTTCGGCGGCCGCCGCAATGTGCCCTGCGCTCCGCACAGGGCTCAGCACAGAGGGGCGTATACGACTTAATCCCCTCCGTCCCCTTTTTCGGCTCAGCCCTCGAAGGCCGGCAGCTTCTGCTTCACCGCCACGTTCTTCAGGGTGACGTACCTGGGCAGACCGTCGGTGCCGTACGGCAGCGGGGCTTCGCCCTTGATCAGCGGCGACAGGTAGGCGCGTGCCTTGGCGGTGATGCCGAAGCCATCGCGGCGGATGAAGCCGGCCGGCATCTTCTTCTCGTGGTTGGCGATCTTCGACAGCGGCGCCGCTTCGATCTTCCAGCGATAGGGCGCATCGCTGCTGCGCACGATCACCGGCATCACGCCGTTCTGGCCCTTCAGTGCCAGCTGCACGGCGGCCTTGCCGACCGCCTGCGCCTGCTCCCAGTCGGTCTTGCTGGCCAGGTGGCGGGCCGAGCGCTGCAGGTAGTCGGGCAGCGCCCAGTGCACCTTCAGGCCCAGCTGGTCCTTGACCCGGCCGGCCAGGTGCGCGGCCACGCCGCCCAGCTGCGAGTGACCGAACGAGTCCTTGCCGCCGCCCGCGTCGGCGACGAAGCGGCCATCGGCGGTGGCGATGCCTTCCGACGCCACCACCACGCAGTACCCGACGCGCTCGACCACCGCCTTGACCTTGGCCAGGAACGCCGCTTCGTCATAGGCGCGTTCGGGCAGCAGGATGATGTGCGGGGCCTCGTCATCGCCATTGCCGGCCAGGCCGGCGGCCGCCGCCAGCCAACCGGCATGGCGACCCATCGCCTCGTAGATGAAGACGCGGGTGGAGGTCTCTGCCATTGCCGCCACGTCCAGCGCCGCCTCGCGCACCGACACGGCGGTGTACTTGGCCGCCGAGCCGAAGCCGGGGCAGGTGTCGGTCACCGCCAGGTCGTTGTCGATGGTCTTGGGTACACCGATGCAGGTCAGGTCATAGCCGGAGGCCTTGGCCAGCTGCGAGACCTTCAGCGCGGTATCGGCCGAGTCATTGCCGCCGTTGTAGAGGAACCAGCGCACGTCGTGGGCCTGCAGCACCTGCAGCAGCCGGTCGTAGCGGGCGCGGTCGGCATCCAGCGATTTCAGCTTGACCCGGCACGAGCCGAAGGCGCCGCCCGGGGTATGGGCCAGCGCGCGGATCGCGGCGGCACTCTCCTTGCTGGTGTCGATCAGCTCCTCGCGCAGGGCGCCGAGGATGCCGTTGCGGGCAGCCAGGACCTTGATGCCCTTGGCCCGGGCCTGCTCGATCACCGCCGCTGCCGTGGCGTTGATGACCGCGGTGACACCGCCGGACTGGGCGTAGAGGAGAGTACCGTTGCGCATGCTTCTACCTGCTCGGGGGAGGGGACATTGCAGGGACATTACCCGGATGCGGTAAAGTGGCGCTATTGCGGTGCAGCGATACCGGTCCGTCCGGGACGCGAACGTTCTTTGTTTTCAACACGTTGGAGTCAGGTCAATGCGATTGGTTCTGTTGGGACCGCCCGGTTCGGGCAAGGGGACACAGGCGACGCGCCTGAAGGAAAAGCTGGGGATCGCCCACATTTCGACCGGTGACATGCTGCGCGCGGAAATCGCCGCGGGCACGGAGCTGGGCAAGCAGGCCAAGACGGTGATGGATGCCGGCAACCTGGTGTCGGACGACATCCTGCTGGGCATGCTGGAGTCGCGCCTGACCCAGGCCGATGTCGCCAAGGGCTTCATCCTCGATGGCTACCCGCGCAATGTGGCCCAGGCCAATGCGATGGACGGCCTGCTGGCCAAGATCGGCCAGCCGCTGGATGCCGTGGTGCAGCTGGACGTGGCCACCGAGCTGCTGGTCGAGCGCATCGCCGGTCGTGCCAAGGAACAGGGCCGCGCCGACGACACGCCGGAAGCGGTGCGCCAGCGCCTGCAGGTCTACAACGACCAGACGGCCCCGGTGGTCGACTTCTACGCCGGCCGTGGCACCCTGGCCCGCGTCGACGGCGTCGGTGAGCTGGACGAGATCGAAGCCCGCATCCTGGCGGCGATCAAGGGTTGATCCTGCAGGGCCGGTGCACTGCCGGTCCTTCGGGCGCAAAAAGCACAGGCCTGGTCCGCGAGGACCAGGCCTGTGTCGTTTGATAGGCGCCAGCAGAGGGCTTGCTCAGGGCCCCGCAGCATGAGCTCCCTTGGGGATGGCCTCTTGGGGAGTAGGACCGGTTCGGGTACTGCGGCTGGCAGTTCGAATTGTGTCCGGGTTCACAGAACATCGCTATCGGGATTTCCCTGACAGATGATTGGAGTTTTCTCACATCCTGTGTAGGACTTGTCTTACCCCGGATCGGACATTGGCCCTATACAGCCGTCATCGGTCACAATCCTCGGTCATGAGCAGCGTACATATCCTTGCAATCGCCGGCACCTTCATGGGCGGCGTGGCCGCCCTGGCGCGGGAACTGAGCCATACGGTCAGCGGCAGCGACCAGGCCATCTATCCGCCGATGTCGACCCAGCTCGAACAGCTGGGCATCACCCTGGACCAGGGTTACCGCGCCGACAGCGTGCCGGCCGGCACCGACGAGGTGGTGATCGGCAACGCGCTCTCGCGCGGCAACCCGGCCGTGGAGGCCGTGCTCGATGCCGGCCAGCGCTACATCTCCGGCGCCCAGTGGCTGTCCGAACAGGTGCTGCCGGGCCGCGACACCCTGGCCGTGGCCGGTACCCACGGCAAGACCACCACCACCACCATCCTCACCTGGCTGCTGGAAAGCGCCGGTCGTTCGCCCGGTTTCCTGATCGGCGGCGTCGCCGAGGATTTCGGCGTCTCCGCCCGCCTGGGCCAGGGCCGCGAGTTCGTGGTCGAGGCCGACGAGTACGACACCGCCTTCTTCGACAAGCGCAGCAAGTTCGTGCACTACCGGCCGCTGGTGGCCATCCTCAACAACCTTGAATACGACCACGCCGATATCTTCCCCGACGTGGCCGCGATCCAGCGCCAGTTCCACCATCTGGTGCGCACGGTGCCGGCGCGTGGCCGATTGATCGTCAACGGCGAGGATCAGCATCTGGCCGAAGTGCTGGCGATGGGCTGCTGGACGCCGGTCGAACGCTTCGGATTCGATCCGTCGCTGGAATGGCATGCCGAGCTGCTGGCCGCCGATGGCAGCGCCTTCCGCGTGCATCACCGCGGGCAGGCAATGGGCGATGTGCAGTGGTCGCTGCTGGGCCGCCACAACGTGCTCAACGGCCTGGCTGCGCTGGCCGCCGCGCATGCGGTGGGCGTGGCACCGGCCGACGTGATTCCTGCACTGGCACGCTTCCGCAGCGTCAAGCGCCGCATGGAAGTGATCGGCCACCATGACGGCATCACCATCTACGACGATTTCGCCCATCACCCGACCGCGATCGCCACCACATTGGAAGGCCTGCGTGCCAAGGTGGGTGATGCGCGCATCGTGGTCGCGATGGAGCCGCGCAGCAATTCGATGCGGCTGGGCGCACACGCGCAGGCGCTGGCTCCGTCGCTGGCGCTGGCCGATGAAGTGGTGTTCCTGCATCGCCCGGAACTGGCCTGGGATGCCGCTGCGGTGATCGCCGCGGTGCGTGGCGAAGCGCACGCGGTGCCCGATACCGACGCGTTGCTGGCGCAATTGCAGGCCAGCGCGCGCAGTGGTGACCACGTGGTGTTCATGTCCAACGGTGGTTTCGACGGCGCACCGCGCCGCTTCCTTGCCGCGCTGCAGGCCCGATGAGCGTCGACGGTTCGCTGCCGCTGTTTCCGCTGCACACCACGCTGGTGCCGGGTGCAGCGGTGGGCCTGCGTGTATTCGAGCGCCGCTATCTGGACCTGGTCCGCGACAGCGGCCGCAGTGGTGAGGGGTTTGGTGTCTGCCTGATCCTCGACGGCCAGGAAGTGGGAGCCCCGGCGACACCGGCAGCGTATGGCGTGCAGGTACGCATCGAAGACTTCGATGTCGGCGCAGACGGCGTGCTGCAGTTGCGCCTGCGTGGCACCCGCCGCTTCCATGTCGAGCGCACCCGCGTACGCGACAACGGCCTGGTGGTAGCCGACGTGCGTTGGTGCGATGAAGACCCTGACGATGAGCTACGGCCGCAGCATGCGCTGCTGGCCACGGTGCTGGGGCACATCATCGAACAGGCCGGCGAGGCCTATGCGCCGGCCAACCCGGCGTTGCTGGACCAGGCCAGCTGGGTCGGCTGGCGGTTGGCCGAACTGCTGCCGCTGAGCGAGCAGCAGCGCCTGCAGCTGCTGCAGATGGATGACCCGCACCAGCGATTGCAGCAGTTGCTGGGCTGGATGCCGTAGCCGATAACCGCCAACCAAGGTTGGCCACTACCAGGGCGCAGCGGAACCGGAAACGCCAACCAGGGTTGGCGACTACCAGGGCGCAGCGGAACCGGGAAACGCCAACCAGGGTCGGCGACGGACAGAGCGCGCCGGAACCGGTAGTTGCCAACCTTGGTTGGCAGCCTTCACCGGAAGCGCCAACCAAGGTTGGCGACTACCAGAGAAGCACCGGCGCCATCACGGCATGGTCTTCAACCGCAACACCGGCAGCCCGGTTTCGCTGTGCACATCCTCCCGCTGCGGCAGGTCCTGCACGGCGTCCTTCACCGCGTTCAACGCCGGGTCGACACCCCGCAGCGGGTGCCACATGCCGATCCATTCGAAGTGGCGCTCGTAACGCAGGGTCTGTGCACTGCCCAGCCACAGCGGCGTGTTGCCCGGCTGCAGCTGCGCGGGTGCCGGCCACAGGCGCAGCACATAGCGCTCATCCGGCTTCGCACCCTGGCGCACCATCAGCAGTGCTTCCACGCGGGTGTCCAGCGTCGCCGGCAATACCGGCAGCTCATCGGCGCCGGTGTTCTTGTCCAGCATCAGCAGCGCCTGCTGCCAGCCGGCCTGCTCCTGCCGCTTCCAGCCGCGGGCTTCCAGCTGCGCCTGCAGCGGCGCCAGCGGGCCCGCCACCTGCACGTCCAGCGGCCAGCGCTGGTCGTCGTCGAATTCGTTGCGGCGCGCCGGCAGCGTGGCCCAGTCGTGCTGCCACCAGGCCTGCGCATCCATGGCCTGCGGGGCCGGCAGGGTAGGTTCGAAGCGTTCCAGCTTCACCGGGATGTTACGCGGCGCGTACCACATCGCCGCCACGGCGAAGACGCCGTAGAACAGCCAGGCCACCGGCTTCACCCAGAACGAGCGGTTGAAGCGGCGGCGGTAGGCGATGCCCAGCACCAGCAGCCAGAACGTGCCGAACAGCATGCCGCCGATCACGTCGCTCAGCCAATGCGCGCCCAGGTACAGCCGCGAGAAGCCGATCAGGCTGACCACGATGCCCGACACCAGGTACGGCCAGACGCGGGTGCGGCCGGGCATCTCACGCGCGATCAGCACCGCGAAGAAGCCGAAGGTGATGGTGGCCATGGTCACCGACACCGAGGGGAAGCCGAAGCCGCTGCTGGCGTCCACTGGGCGCACCACATCCACGGTGGCACCGAGCAGCATGGTCAATGCCAGGCCGAACGCAAGCGCGGCCAGCCAGTGCGCGGCCGCCATCCAGCGCCGGCGCCAGATCAGGTAGGCCATCGCCGCCGCGGTCGCCGGCAGCAGTACCTGCCAGGCGCCCAGCGATGCCAGTGCGGCCATCGGGTAGTCGGCCAGCGGGTTGCGCAGCGCCAGCATGGCCTGGTGCACCAGCAGGTCGATCGCCAGCGGCTCGCCGTGCGCGACCACCACGGTCAGCAGCGCGAACCAGCCCCAGCCCAGCACCAGCAGCATCAGCGCCAGCATCGCCAGCGGCACCGATTCGCGGCGCTTCGGGTCCAGCACGCCAACGGTGTAGCGGCCCAGCGTCGGGTGGCGGTTGGACCAGTCCAGCAGGCGTGCCAGCCAGTTGTCCATGCGCGCGGCCGACCAGCGGTAGCCGTACAGCACGATGGCCCAGACCAGGCCGAGGATCACCGCCAACAGGCCGACCACCACCACCAGTCGCCCGGCCACCGCAGCCACCGCGTCGTAGGCCTCGCCGAGAATCCAGCCGGGTGCCAGGAACAGCACTGCCCACGAAATGCTGGCGATACCACTGGCCTGCATGTAGCGGCTGACGGGCATCTTCATCATGCCGGCGATGGCCGGCACGAACGGGCGGATCGCGCCCACGTAGCGCGCGATCAGGATGCTCTTGAAGGCATTGCGGCGGAACAGGTTCTCGCCGCGGTCGAGCAGCTGCGGGTAGCGGCTGAACGGCCAGATACCGCGCAGGCGGTCGCCCCAGCGTCGGCCGATCCAGTAACTGATGCCGTCACCAGCGAACGCACCCAAGGCGGCTGCCGCCACCGCGTATGGCCCGGAGATCTGGCCCAGGCCGATGAACACACCCACCGCGAACAGCAACGGCAGCGCAGGCACGATGGCGCCAAGAATGATCACCGCATCGCAGAAGGCGATGAGGAAGATAACGGCACCCGCCAACACGGGGTGAGCGGCAATCCACGCAAGCGTGGCGTCGATCCATGAAGAGTCCATTGCCCGATTATAGGGGCGTGAAGGTGACTGGTTCCCAGCCGCTTCGTGACCGTTTGCAACCGGCGCCTTCGCCTAGAATGGCCCCATGCCGCATACGCCAGACGCTCCACCGCATGCTTTGAAGGCCGACAGCTTCGGCCAGATCCTTCTTGTGGAAGGGCCCGATGGCCCCTTCGTGCGCCGTGATCTGGGCGCCACGCCGCTGTGGCTGCGGCTGCCGGCCTGGTGGCTGGCCCGCCGCGAAGCACGCGCGTTGCAGCACATCCACGGCATGGCCGATGTGCCGCAGTTGCTGGCGTGGGATGGCCGTCATCTCGACCGCAGCTTCATGGCCGGCGATGCCATGTACCAGCGCCCGCCGCGTGGCGATCTGGCCTGGTTCCGCTCGGCGCGTCGGCTGCTGCAGCAGCTGCATCGGAATGGCGTGGCCCACAACGATCTGGCCAAGGAAGCCAACTGGCTGGTGACCGAAGACGGCCGCCCGGCGCTGATCGACTTCCAGCTGGCGGTGATCGGCAACCCGCGCTCGCGCTGGATGCGGCTGCTGGCCCGCGAGGACCTGCGCCACCTGCTCAAGCACAAGCGCATGTACTGCCGTGAATCGCTCACCCCGGTGGAGAAGCGCGTGCTCAAGCGCACCTCGTGGGTGCGCGAGCTGTGGTTCGCCACCGGCAAGCCGGTCTACCGCTTCGTCACCCGCCGCATTCTGCATTGGGAAGACAACGAAGGGCAGGGGCCCAAGCCGTGAGCCGTGCGCAGGTGGTGACCGGCCCGTCGGGTGCGGGCAGCGTGCTGCGCCCACAGCTGGCTGGCGCCGACTTCGTGCACGCCTGCCAGGCGACGACCCGTCGCGATGGGCGCTCGGCCTTGCAGGCCTATCGCGATATGGCGGCGACCATTCCCGGCTGGTTCGATGGGCTGATGGCGCTGCGCAATCGCGGCATGCGCCTGCTCGGCATGAAGCACCTGGGCTCGTTGCGTGCGGTGCAGGATGTTGAGGATCCTCAACCCGGCCAGCGGCTGGGCATCTTCACCCTGCAGTCGCTGGACGACGATGCCATCGTGCTGGAAGACGACGACCGCCACCTGCGTGTGCAGTTGGCGCTGCAATGGCAGGACGACGTGCTGGAAGTGGCGACCGTGGTGCATACGCACAACGCGTTCGGCCGGGTCTACATGCTGCCGGTGGCGCCGGTACATCGATTGATCGTGCCGCACCTGCTGAAAAAGCAGGTGCAGTTGTACCGGTAGATCCACGCCATGCGTGGATGCGCCGGGCAGAACCGTATTGTAGAGCCGAGCCATGCTCGGCTGCATTCAATGAGCCGAGCATGGCTCGGCTCTACAGAGGCCGGTGGCCTTACGGCGTTGCCGGCACGACCTGCTGGCCGATGAAGTTGCGCTTGGCGTCGAAGTCGTAGGCGATCTGCAGTTGCCCCACATCCGGGCACGCGTGGCAGTCGCGCAACGGCGTGCGGTACAGCAGGCGGATGCCGCCGTTCTCCAACGGCGAGGCGCCGGCCGACTGCGCTGGTGCGAACGGCGTGGCTTGCGGGTTGGCCTTCAGCAGTTCCTGCACAGTGGGATCGGCACGCAGGGTGTCGTCCAACTGCACGGCATCCACGTCGATGCGCTTGCCGCTGGCATCGACCAGTCGCGTGCCTTCATTGGTGTTGGCGCGGAACGGATACTCGACCGTGGCAATGCCCAGTCCTTCGTTCTCGTGCCAGGCGGTCACATAGGCCAGCTCACCGCCACTGGACAACTGCTCGGCGGCGGTAACGGCATCGGCACTGGCACCACCGGCGCGCATCGCATCACGCAGGCAATCACGGGTCGCAGCATTCTCGCCCTGGCGGCAGGCGTTGAGGTCGCCATCCCAGACCACCGCCTCGCTCCAGCGCATCTTGCCGTCGGTGGCGGCCTTCTCCGCACTGGGCGCGTCACCGGCGGGCGGCTCCTTGCCGGGTTCCGGCGAACGGCCCTGGCAGGCGGTCAGCAGGGCAAGCCCCAGGGCAGGCAGCAACAGGCGGGAACGGCGCATGGCGTGGACCTCGTGCGTTGTCTGGAGGCCCGAGTATCGTCAAGGCCGGGTGAACTCCGCGTCGGCGCGGCATACTAGCGGCTCAATGCATACGCTGGAGTGTGGAACGTGGGCAGTCTGCAGGGCAAAACGCTTTTCATCACCGGTGCCTCGCGTGGCATCGGCCTGGCCATCGCACTGCGCGCCGCGCGCGACGGCGCCAACGTGGCCATCGCGGCCAAGTCGTCGGTGCCGAACCCGAAGCTGCCGGGCACCATTCACACGGCGGCCGAGGCCGTTACGGCCGCCGGTGGCCAGGGACTGGCGCTGAAGTGCGATATCCGCGAGGAGGAGCAGGTACAGGCCGCAGTTGCGGCCACGGTCGATACCTTCGGTGGCATCGACATCCTGATCAACAACGCCAGCGCTATCTGGTTGCGCGGCACGCTGGATACGCCGATGAAGCGTTTCGACCTGATGCAGCAGGTCAATTCGCGCGGCAGCTTCCTGTGCGCGCAGGCCTGCCTGCCGTACCTGCTGCAGGCGCCGAACCCGCACATCCTGACTCTGGCGCCGCCGCCGAGCCTGGCGCCGAAGTGGTGGGCGCCGCACACCGGCTACACGCTGGCGAAAATGGGCATGAGCTTCG
This sequence comes from Stenotrophomonas sp. SMYL11, assembly GCF_036320005.1. Classification (NCBI taxonomy): domain Bacteria; kingdom Pseudomonadati; phylum Pseudomonadota; class Gammaproteobacteria; order Lysobacterales; family Lysobacteraceae; genus Stenotrophomonas; species Stenotrophomonas sp. SMYL11. Next base: position 29,259 of record NZ_JAWIRS010000014.1, on the reverse strand, counting down.
TCACCCTGGGCCTGGCCGCTGAATTCGGTCCGCAGGGCGTGGCGGTGAACGCGCTGTGGCCGCGCACGGTCATCGCCACCGATGCGATCAACATGATTCCGGGCGTGGATGCGGCCGGCTGCCGCACGCCGCAGATCATGGCCGATGCCGCACATGCGGTGCTGGTGCGCGAAGCGGCCGGCTTCCACGGCCGGTTCCTGATCGACGATGAAGTGCTGGCACAGGCCGGTATCACCGATCTTTCCGGATACGCGGTGGATCCGTCGCGGCCGTTGCTGCCGGATCTGTTCCTGGATTGACCGCGCGTCGCTGGAAGAGGCCGAGGGCTGCGACTCTCGGCCTCCTGCGCTAGAATGCATGGCTGTAACCGTTTTCAACAAGGATGTGAGCACATGTCACGCACTCTTTCTGTCGCGGCGCTGGCCGCTTCGCTGTCGTTGTTCCTGACCGCCTGCGGTGGCAAGGCACCTGCAGCTGCGGGCGCCGCCGCTGCCTCCGGCACGCCGGACGCCAGCGCGGCCCCGTCCGATACACAGCAGCAGTTGACCGCCAAGCTCAACGCCTACATCGGCTGCTTCAACGCGCTGGATTCGAAAACCCACGGCAGCATCCAGTCCTACACGCGCTGGATCAAGGATGTCGACGCTGGCCCGACCGGACGCGAGACGCACGTGTACGGCCCGTTCGAGATCAGCGACTACGACATGAAGCAGTGCGATGCCCCGGTGACCGAGGCGATCGCTGCAAAGCCTGCGCTGGCCGATCTGGATGCGGCTGCGGGCCATTACCAGCAGGCGCTCAAGGCGCTGGCGCCGGTCAGCAAGGACGCGCACGACTACTACGATCGCCAGGATTACGAGGACGACCAGTTCGCCAAGGGCAAGCAGCTGCACGCGCCTTTGATGGCCGCCTTCAAGGATTTCGTGGCTGCCAGCGAAACGTTCAATGCCGAGCTGGAGCGCCAGAACGATGCTGCCCAGCGCGAGCAGCTCAAGGCGCTGGAACAGGCCGAGGGGCGCACGCGCGAGTACTACCGTCTGGCGATGATGCTGGAAGCCAAGGCCATCATGGATCTGATGAGCGAGGATGATTTCGATCAGGCCAAGGCCCGCGAACGTCTGGATGCCTTCAACCGCATTTCCGATGAAGCGCACGCCAAGGTTGCCGACCAGGAGCCGGGCAAGTCGGACTGGGAAGGCTTCGAGCGTGGGGCCGAGAATTTCCGGCGCGAAGGCAAGGAGCGGCTGCAACGCGTCAGCGAGAAAAAGCCTTACACCGATTTCGAACGACGCATGCTTGATTCGCCGTCGATGGCGCCGCGTGGCTCTGCCAGCAAGCTCATGCAGGAATACAACACGCTCGTTTTCCAGAGCAACCGCCAGTGACCGGCGCGCCAGCACCCATGCGAGAGACCATGACGGCTTCCTGTCTGCGTACTGCGCCGCTGCTGCTGATCGGCGCTGTGGCTGGCCTGAGCGGCTGCAACAAACCGGCAGGGTTGTCGCTGGCCGACCCCGGCCTGGAGAAGGTGAACGCCTACATCGAGTGCTACAACGGCGTTGAACAACCCATTCACGAGGGTTTCCAGACCTACACCAGCTGGATGAAGGACCCTGAAGCCGGCCCGACCGGCAAGGAAGCGCAACCGCGTTCGCCCGGGAAGGTGCTGTCGCACCGCGTCGAGTACTGCGGCCAGCCACTGACCGACGCGCTGGCGAAGATCCCGGCCTTGCCGATGGATGGCCCCGCGCGTGACTATCAGCAGGCCTTCCAGGCATTGAACACCCTGGTCGAGCGCGCCGACGGTTACTTCACCCGCGAGGATTATCGTCGTGATGGTGGTGAAGGGATGCGCAGCCAGCATGCCCCGCTGATGCAGGCCTATGCTGATTTCTTCAAGGCCAGCGAAGCGATGGATGTGGCGCTGGAAAAGAACGAGAACGATCGCCGTGCCGCGCAGCTGAAGCAGATCGAGGAGAGCGAAGGGCGCTCGCTGGCCTACTACCACCTTCGCCTGCTGGGCGACGGCAAGCGATTGGCCACGGCGTTCCAGGACGACGCACCGGACGTTGCGGCGCTGCGCGTGCAGCTGGCTGACTATCAGGCACTGGTGACGGAAATCCAGAACGGCGGTGTCGGCAAGGACGACCCGATGTGGGGCCACGTGCAGCGTTCGGCGGACAAGCTGGTGCGTACTGCGGGACGTGGCGTCGAGCGCCTGGAGCTGCACAAGCCGATCACCGCCGAAGCGCTGGCGGCAGAGCGGAAGGCGTCGGGCAGTTGGCTCACCACCGACCCGGAAGGGGCGCAGTCAACGATCCTCGCCGCATACAACGATCTGGTGACCACCAGCAACCGCATGCGGTGAGCAACGGCACACGCATCCATGCGTAACCGCCGAGAGGTAGTGCCGGCCGCTGGCCGGCATGTGCCTCAATGGTTGAACGCATCCGGCAGCTTGCCGCCGCACTTGCGGCAGTGCAGTGCATCCGGTTCATGCCCTTCCAGCCCACAGTCCGGGCAGCCACGCGCATCGCGGCGCGCGGCCTGCTCGGCTTCACGCATGGTGCTGGCCAGTTCGGCGGTGTAGATGCCGGTGGGCACGGCGATGATGCTGTAGCCGATCAGGATCAGCACCGAGGTGACGAAGCGGCCGAGCACGGTCTGCGGCACGATGTCGCCGAAGCCGACCGTGGCCATGGTCACCACCGCCCAGTACATGCTGGCCGGGATGTTGGTGAAGCCGTGTTCGGGGCCCTCGATCACGTACATCAGCGCACCGGCGATGATGGTGATGGTGATCACCGTGAACAGGAACACAAGCACCTTGCGCCGGCTGCGCCACAGTGACGTCATCAGGACGCCGCTTTCCTCGATGTAGCGGGTCAGCTTGAGGATGCGGAACACGCGCAGGATGCGCAGCGCGCGCACCACCAGCAGGCTCTGCGCGCCGGGGATGAACATCGACAGGTAGGCGGGCAGGATCGACAGCAGGTCGATGATGCCCCAGATGCTCACCGCGTAGCGCAGCGGGCGCTTGACCACCGCCAGCCGCAGCAGGTACTCGGCGGTGAAGATGATCGTGAAGCCCCATTCCAGGATGTACAGGCCTGTGGACCATTCGGCATGCAGGTGCTGCACGCTGTCGATCATCACCACCAGGATGCTGGCGATGATTGCCACCACCAGGATCAGGTCGAAATTGCGCGAGGGCCGCGAGTCGTGGCGATAGATGATGTCGAACCACCGACGGCGCCAGCCGGTCTCGGTGGCGGGGTTCAGCTGGGGGGCGGAAAACGGTCGCATGGACGCATTGTGCCGCAGGGGTTCCGGCGCGAGAATGGGGATTCCTGAACCCTGCCGACTGCCATGACCGCCGCTACCGATCCGCTGATCTCCCTTTCGCACTACTACCTGCCGGTCTACAAGCCCCGCCAGGTGGTACTGGAGCGAGGCCAGGGCGCCCGCGTGTGGGACAGCCAGGGCCGTGAGTTCATCGACCTGGCCGCCGGCATCGCCGTGTGTGGCCTGGGCCACAACGACCCGGACCTGGTGGCCGCGCTGGTCGAGCAGGCCGGCAAGCTCTGGCACACCAGCAACGTGTTCTACAGCGCGCCGCCGCTGCACCTGGCCGAGGAACTGGTGAAGGCCAGCCGCTTCGCCGAGCGCGTGTTCCTGTGCAACTCCGGCGCCGAAGCCAACGAAGTGGCGATCAAGATGGTCCGCAAGTGGGCCTCCAGCCAGGGCCGCCCGGCTGACAAGCGCGTCATCATCACCTTCCGCGGCAGCTTCCACGGCCGCACCATGGGCGCGGTGACCGCTACCGCCCAGCCGAAGTACCAGGAAGGCTACGAGCCGCTGCCCGGTGGCTTCCGCTACATCGATTTCAACGACGAAGTGCAGCTGGAAACCGCGATGGCCGCCGGCGACGTGGCCGCAGTGATGCTGGAGCCGATCCAGGGCGAGGGCGGCGTGATGCCGGCCAAGTCCGGTTTCCTCAAGCGCGTGCGCGAACTGTGCGACCAGCACAACGCACTGTTGGTGCTGGACGAGATCCAGGCCGGCATGGGCCGCACCGGCACGCTGTTCGCGCACTGGCAGGACGACGTGGTGCCGGACATGGTCACCCTGGCCAAGGCGCTCGGCGGCGGCTTCCCGATCGGCGCGATGCTGGCCGGCCCGAAGGTGGCCGAAACCATGCAGTTCGGCGCACACGGCACTACCTTCGGCGGCAACCCGCTGGCTGCTGCCGTGGCCCGCGTGGCACTGCGCAAGCTGGCCTCGGCGGAGATCGCCGCCAACGTCAGCCGCCAGTCGAAGGCGCTGCGCGATGGCTTCGCCCGCATCAACGACGAGTTCGGTGTGTTCAGCGATGTGCGTGGCCGCGGCCTGATGCTGGGCGCGGTGCTCAGCAAGGACTTCGCCGGCCAGGCCGGTGCGATCCTCGACCATGCCGCCGAGCAGGGCCTGCTGACCCTGCAGGCCGGCCCGGACGTGCTGCGCTTCGTGCCGTCGCTGAACATCACCGACGAAGAAGTGGCCGAAGGGCTGAAGCGCCTTCGCGCTGCGATTGCAGCGTTCATCGCAGCGCGCTGAAGCCCCGGCGCTGGGATCGGATCCCTCTCCTGCGGAGAGGGCTCTGGCCCCGATCAGTTCACGGCGTAACGCTTCAACACCTTGCCCAACCCACGGCCATCACGCACGGTTTCCGCGTGCAGGCCTGCGGCGCGTGCGCCGCGTACATTGGCGAACAGGTCATCGACGAACAGCGCATGCGAAGGCGCCACGCCGAGTACCTCAAGCGTGCGCAGGAAGACTTCCGGCGCCGGTTTGCGCAGGCCGAAATCGGCGCTGCAGAACACGCTGTCCTGCAGGGCCGGGAACAGTTCCGGCAGCAGGGTGGGCAACGCCTCTACCATCAACGCGCCATTGTTGGTCAGCACTGCCAGCGGCAACTGCAGGGCCTGCAGCCGCTGCAACACGGCAGCCTGCGGATGGCTGGCGGCCCGCCGCGCCGCGGTCCAAGCAGCCACATCGACCGTCGTGCCTAGAAGCTCTCCCAGCTGCGCCAGATAGGCCGGGCCATCGAGCGTGCCATTGTCATGTGCCGTTTCCAGCCCGCTGTCGTACAGCGCGGCCTGCACGGTTTCCGGCGCGACATCCAGCGCCTGCGCAAGGTGCAGCACGCGCTGCGCGCGCTGGTACTGCACCAGCACGCCATCCACATCCAGCAGCAACAGGTCGATCCGCATTGGTCGAGCATGCCATTGCAGTGAACACGCGGGAAACTCTGGATCAGTCATGCGACAGACGGTCGCAGACGCGGCCGCAGGGGCCTGCCTAGAATGGCGCTTGAATCCGCAGGAGATGCAACGATGAAGGCTTGGATGGTGGTAGTGGGACTGGGCGCGCTGATGCTGGCGCCTTCGGCAATGGCGCGGGTATGTGCGGTGAGCATCGACAGCACCGACCAGATGAGCTTCAGCAGCCGCGAGATCAAGGTGGCCGCTGATTGCACCGCCGTGGATCTGACCCTGCGCCACACCGGCAAGCTGGCCGCTACCGCGATGGGCCACAACTGGGTGCTGACCCGCAGCGCGGATTACCAGCCGGTGGCGATGGCCGGCATGCGCATGACCCTGGCCGACAGCTACCTGCCGAAGGCCGACAAGCGCGTGCTGGCGCACACCAAGGTGATCGGCGGTGGTGAAACCGCGCGCGTGCGCTTCTCTACCCAGGGCCTGCAGAAGGGTGGGGATTACACCTTCTTCTGCTCGTTCCCCGGCCACTTCGCGATGATGAAGGGCAAGTTCGTCTTCGGTTGATGCCGTCTGTAGCGTCAAGCCATGCTCGACTGCTCGGTGCCAACCAAGGTTGGCATCTACCAGATGCGGCAGTGCCAACCAAGGTTGGTACCTACCAGAGCGAGGCTCAGCCCTTGGCGGTCTTGAATGCCACGCGTGCAGCGGCCAGGGTGGCCTCGATCACGGCATCATCGTGGGCGCTGGAGAGGAACCCGGCCTCGTATGCCGACGGCGCAAGGAACACGCCCTGTTCCAGCATCGCGTGGAAGAAGCGGTTGAACGCCGGGATGTCACAGGCGGTGGCCTGCGCATAGGTCTCCACCTTCTCGCTGGTGAAGAACAGGCCGAACATGGCGCCCACGTGGGTGGTGGTCACCGCCACGCCGGCGTCGGCGGCGGCCGCTTCCAGGCCGGCACACAGGCGCGCGGTGCGCTCGGCCAGGTCGGCGTGGAAGCCCGGCTGCTGGATCAGTTCCAGCATCGCCAGGCCGGCGGCCATCGCCACCGGATTGCCGCTCAGCGTGCCGGCCTGGTAGATCGGGCCGGCCGGGGCGATCTGCTGCATCAGTTCGCGGCGGCCGCCGTAGGCACCCACCGGCATGCCGCCGCCGATGATCTTGCCGAAGGTGGTCAGGTCCGGGGTGATGCCGTAGTGCGCCTGTGCACCGCCAAGGGCAACGCGGAAACCGGTCATCACTTCGTCGAAGATCAGCAGTGCGCCATGCTTTCTGCACAGTTCGCGCAGGTGCTGCAGGTAACCCTCGCGTGGCGGAATGCAGTTGGCGTTGCCGACCACTGGTTCGATGATCAGGCCGGCGATGTCGTCACCCTGCTGTTCGAACAGGGCGGTAGCCGCTTCGAAGTCGTTGTAGGGCAGGGTCAGGGTCAGTTCGCTCAGGCCGGCCGGCACGCCCGGCGAGGTCGGCACGCCCAGGGTCAGCATGCCGCTGCCGGCCTTGACCAGGAACGAGTCGCCATGGCCGTGGTAGCAGCCTTCGAACTTGACGATGCGGTTGCGGCCGGTGGCACCACGCGCCAGGCGGATCGCCGACAGCGTGGCTTCGGTGCCGGAGTTGACCATGCGCACCATCTCGCACGACGGCACCAGTCGGGTGATGGTCTCGGCCATGGTCACTTCGGCCGCGCAGGGCGCACCGAAGGACAGGCCATTGTCGATCGCCTTCTTCACCGCCTGGCGCACCGCCGTGTGGTTGTGGCCGACGATCATCGGGCCCCAGGAACCGACGTAGTCGATGTAGCGGTTGCCGTCGACGTCGTACAGGTAGGCGCCGTCGGCACGCTCGACGAAGAACGGCTCGCCGCCGACCGACTTGAACGCGCGCACTGGCGAATTGACGCCGCCCGGCAGCAGCTGCTGGGCGCGGGAGAACAAGGCGTGGGACTGGTCGTGGTTCATGGGGCTTTCCTGGGCATTACGCGAACTGGGCGAGGTAGGCGCGCTGGACCGCAACCGGGTCTTCGGCGGCGAACACGCTGCTGACCACGGCGACCAGATCGGCGCCGGCGTCGATGATGGGACCGACATTGTCCGGCGTCAGGCCGCCGATCGCCACCCGCGGCACGCCCAGTGCGGCGCTTTGCCGCAGCAGGTCGGTATGGGCGCGGCTGGTGGTGATCTTGGTGGTGGTCGGATAGAACGCGCCGAAGGCCACGTAGCTGGCGCCGGCCGCCACGGCCTTCTCGGCGTTGGCCAGCTGGTCGTAGCAGGAGGCGCCGATGATGGCATCGGGGCCGAGCAGGGCGCGCGCGCTGGGGATGTCACCGTCGGTGCCGCCCAGGTGCACGCCGGCGGCGCCGACCGCCTTGGCCAGCGCCGGGGCGTCGTTGACGATCAGCGGCACGCCGTGTTCCACGCACAGCGCCTGCAGGGCGGTGGCCTGCTCCCGCCGCAGCGCGTCACTGGCGGTCTTGTTGCGGTACTGCAGCCAAGTGGCGCCCGCAGCCAGCAGCGGCGCGGTACGGGCCAGCAGGCGCGCGGTATCGGGCTCGTCCGGGGTGATCAGGTAGACGCCACGGGGCGCCGGGGAAGCAGAAGTCATCGATGGCTACCGGTGAGTGGGCCGCGATGGGACAATGGCGGCCCGTGAATCCAGCCTTGATTATCCGATGAGCGATGCCACCCCCACCACCTTGCGTACCTGGATGTGCGTGGTCTGCGGCTTTCTTTACAGCGAAGCGGAAGGCTTGCCGGAAGAGGGCATCGCGCCCGGGACGCGCTGGGAGGACATCCCCGAGACCTGGACCTGCCCGGACTGCGGGGTGACCAAGGCCGATTTCGAGATGGTCGAGGTCGATTGATTGCAATGGCCGCCGGGCATGGCCCGGCGCTACCGGTGGGGGGGGGGCGGGGGGGGCCGCCCCGGGGGGGGGAAATCAAACCCGGGCCGGGGGCCCCCGGGGCGATAAGCGT
>NZ_JAWIRS010000014.1:0-21014 GCF_036320005.1 Stenotrophomonas sp. SMYL11 | reverse complement strand
GGGCCGGGGGGGTCCCCACGGCCTTTTCCGAGTGGGCCGTGGTGTTTTGTTTGCAATGGCCGCCGGGCATGGCCCGGCGCTACCGGTGGGTGCGGACCGTTGGTCCGCACACCGATAGTCTCAATGCAACCGCGGCACTGGCCCGCCGAGGTCGATCAGCTTCTCGCGCAGCCACTGCGCGTCGCTGGCTTCCGGGTTGCGCTTCAGATACTGCCCCAGGTCATGGCGGGCGCCGGCCAGGTACTCCAGCTGCAGGTAGGCCAGGCCGCGATCACGCAGCGCGTCGTCCTGCTCCGGGGCCAGCTTCAGCAGGCGGTCGGCACTGCGTGCGGCACGGTCCCATTCGCCCGCTTCGGCATACACACCGTGCAGGTTGCGCAGCATCCGCATCAGGATCGCGCGCGCAGGGGCTGGGTCGAGGATCTGCGCCAGCACCTGGTCGTCGGGCATCTGCCCGCCCAGGTGTGACTTGGCTCGCTCGCGCAGTTCGTCCACGTCCAGCGGGCGGCCGCCATTGAACGGGTCCATCACCAGCACGCCGTCGTCCACCGGCAGGCGCACCAGGAAGTGGCCGGGGAAGGACACGCCGTCGAGCGGGATTCCCAGCCGGCGCGCGACTTCCATCTGCACCAGCGCCAGCGAGATCGGGTTGCCCAGGCGGCGCTCGAATACCTGGTTGAGGTAGCTGTTGCGCGGGTCGTAGTACTCGTCGTGGTCGCCGCTGTAGCCAAGCTCGTCGAACAGATGGCGGTTGATCGCCGCCATCTTCAACGGGCTGTTGTCGATGCTGTCCACTTCCGAACGAAGGTGGTCGACATGGCTCTGGATCAGCGCGTCGTAGGTGGACGGCTGCAGATCGGGGTATTCATCGCGCGCGATCAGCAGCGCGGTCGGCAACAGTGGCAGCGCCTCGTCTTCGAGGTCGGCCAGTGCATCCCAGTCGGGGAGTGAGATCTGGTCCTGCATGGCCACAGACTGGCGGCAATTGCAGGCGGTTTCAAGCGGTGTCGCGTGAAAAAGTCACAGCCCGGGTCGATGGGCTTCTGGCGGGTGTGGACCTTGGTCCACACCGTAGCCTGCCAGCGCGCGGCAGGTCAGTGCCGACCAAGGTCGGCACCTGCCGGTCCTCCTCAATGCAGGTCGAGGATCTACTCGATGCCCGGGCCGAAGGTCAGCTGGGTGCCGTCCTTCAGCTTGAGCTTCTCGGCCTGACCGGCGTTGAGCTCCAGCACATAGCGCGCCGGTCCACCGCTGGGGTAGGGCGGGCACATGTCGCCGGCCGAGCACGGCGGCACATCGCGCTGCTGGCTGACCAGCTTGCGCTGGCTGTCGAAGTACAGGATGTCCAGCGCAAGCTTGGTGTTCTTCATCCAGTACGCCTGCATTTCCTCGCGGTCGTGGATGAACAGCATGCCGTGATCGGCGGCCATCTGGTCGCGGAACATCAACCCGCGTGCGCGGGTTTCATCGTTGGTGGCCAGCTCCACCTGGTAGCGGGCACCATCCAGCTCGACCCAGTGGCGGGCCGCATCGGTGGCACAACCGGCCAGGGCCAGCAGAGGAAGCATCAGCAGCGAACGCAACAGCGACATCGTCAGGATCCTTCGAAAGGGTCAGAGCACGACCGGCGGCTCGCCACCGACGATCACCACATCAGCGCGGCGGCGTGCGAACAGGCCGACACAGACCACGCCGGGCAGCTGGTTGAGCTCGCGCTCCAGCTTTTCCGGATCGGTGATCTGCAGGTTGTGGATGTCCAGGATCTGGTTGCCGTTGTCGGTGACCACGCCTTCGCGCCAGGTCGGCTGGCCGCCGGTCATGTCGCGGATCTGGCGGGCGACCAGGCTGCGCGCCATCGGGATTACTTCCACCGGCAGCGGGAACTTGCCCAGCACCGGCACCTGCTTGCTCGGGTCGACGATGCAGATGAAGCGCTCGCTGGCCTCGGCGATGATTTTCTCGCGGGTCAGCGCGGCACCGCCGCCCTTGATCAGGCACTTGTTGGCGTCGCACTCATCGGCGCCGTCCACGTACAGCGACAGGTTGCCGCTGTGGTTCAGCTCGATCACCTCGATGCCGTGCTGCTTCAGGCGCGCGGTGCTCTGTTCGGAGCTGGACACGGCGCCCTTGATGCGGTGCTGGATGCGGGCCAGGGCATCGATGAAATAGGCCACGGTGGAACCGGTGCCGACACCGACGATCATGCCGTCTTCTACGTACTCGATGGCTTTCTCGGCGGCCAGGCGCTTGGCTTCGGACATGGGAGAACTCTCAGGCAGGGAATCAGGATTTCTTTTCCAGCGACAGCAGCAGCTTCCACTGCGCGGCGGTCACCGGGAACACCGACAGGCGGTTGCCCTTGGCAACCAGCGGGAAGCCTTCGCCCAGCGCTTCGGCGTGCAGCTTGATCTCGTCCAGCGCAATCACCTGCTTGAGCTTGCGGTCGAAGGCCACGTCCACCAGCATCCAGCGCGGGTTTTCGCGCGTGCTCTTGGGGTCGTGGTAGTCGGATTTCGGATCGAACTGGGTGTCGTCCGGGTAGGCCGGGCTGGCCACCGTGGCCAGGCCGACGATGCCCGGCACCTTGGTATTGGAGTGGTAGAACAGGATGCCGTCGCCCACCTGCATGCCATCGCGCATGAAGTTGCGCGCCTGGTAGTTGCGCACCCCGTTCCAGGGTTCGACCTTGACCTTGGCCAGGTCATCGATGGAGAAGGCGTCCGGTTCGGACTTCATCAGCCAGTAGCGCTTGCGGGCGGTCATGCGTTCACGGGGGCAGCGGAGGGGAACAGGGTGCCGTCTTCGGTGCAGATCGCATCCACCGGTACGTCCCACGACGCCACCGGCAAGGACTCGACCTGCTGCACCGCGAATGCAGCACCGACCAGCCAGGGCGGCGCCGGCCGATCGTGGCGGAAGGCGAAGCTGCGATCATACCAGCCGCCCCCCATGCCCAGCCGCCGGCACTGTGTGTCGAAGCCCACCAGCGGGGTCACCACCACCGCCATCTGCGACGGTTCCAGGGTGTCTTCCATCGCCACGTCCGGCTCGGGAATGCCATAGCGGTTGCTGGTCAGCGGCTGCCCGGGCCGCCACGGCGCGAAGCGCAGCACGTCGCCGGCCAGCACTGGCAGGCAGTAGGTGAGTCCTTCGGGCAGCTGCAGTTGCCAGCGGTGCAGGGCGATTTCGCCATCCAGCGCCCAGTAGCCGGCCACGGCGCCTTCGCGCGGGGCGAACGGCAGGGTCAGCAGGGCGTCGGCGAGGGATTCTGCGGCGGCGATGCGCTCAGCGGCGGAAAGGTCGCGGCGGCGTTGCCGCAGGTCGTGGCGCAGGGCCTGGCGCGGGTCGGTCATGGCAGCGTGCGGCAAGGATCAGCCGTCATTGTGCCGGAAAGAACAAGGGCGACGCCCGAAGACGCCGCCCTTGCTGGAATATTGCATTCTCCGCAATGTCGATGCATGCGAAACGACCTTGAACCCGGGGGCTCAAGTGGGAACGCTGGAGAACCATCGGGCTTCCCGCTACAAGGCGGACCTGCACTCCCGGCGCTGTCGCGCTCCCGGTGTCGTTCTTAAGGGACAAGGCGAATGTTTGCACATGCCGTCGAGTACCGCAGAGAACGCGTGGCCATTATAGCCAGCACGCAGGATCTGGATAGGCCGTTCGTCGGCAACAGTCCGTGCCAATTCAGATATGAGAAGACGCGTTGTGCGCGTTTCTTCAGGCGCCGCCGTCGATCGCGCGGTCCAGGCGCCGGTTCAGGTCGGCCAGCGTCTGCTGCAGCGCCACCGCCTGGCGGGCGTTCTCATCGCGCAGCAGCTGCAGTTCGTGGGCCAGGTTCAACGCCGCCAGCACCGCGACGCGGTCGACTGCGGCCATGCGGTTGCTGCCGCGGATCTCGCGCATGCGCGCATCGAGCAGGCGCGCGGCGGCCATCAGGCTGTCGCGTTCATCGCCGCCGACGCCCACGGTGTATTCACGATCGAGGATGCGGACACTGACCGGTTCGGCGCTCATGTGTGCTGCTCCAGGGATTTGAGCCGGCTGATCATTGCTTCCACCCGCGAGCGTGCCTGCTCGTTCTTGGCCAGCAGCGTGGAACGCTCGGCCACCAGCTGTTCCTGCTGGTGGCGCAGGCTGCGGTTCTCCTCGGCCAGGCGCTGGTTGCGTTCAAGCAACGCTTCCACGCGGGCAGCGAAGTCCTGCAGCTGGGCAAGGGGATCGGCGGGTTCCATACGGGCACGATAGGCAAGCCGGGTAAGGGCGGTCAAGCGTTGTCGCAGCAGGGCCTGACGGCCGCAGAGAGGATGCCGTCGGGTTGCTACACTACGGGGTCTCACGGGCGCGCACGTGCGTGCCCCGGGTTTCCTTTCCGAACGAGCCGCACGATGACCGAACTTCCCTCCGTCGACGACGTTACCCGCGCCAGCCAGGAACTGGGCCTGGGCGCCACCGCTGCCGAGCTGCACGGCGCACTGTGCGGCTGGTTGGCCGCCGGTGGTGCCCCCGGCAATGATTGGCCGGCGCGTGTGCTGGCCGACGACAACCTGCCGCCGGTGGCCGCCGACAGCGTGCTGGGGCAGCTGCTGCAGGTCACCATCAAGCAACTGGAAGACCGCGACTTCGCCTTCGAACTGCTGCTGACCGACGGCGACGACGTGTCCGCGCAGGCCGATGCCATGTTCAGCTGGACCCGTTCCTTCCTGGGCGGCTTCGGCCTGGGCAGCGGCGGCCGCCGCCCGACCCTGTCCGAAGAGGGCGAAGAAGCGCTGACCGACATGGCCAGCCTGGCCCGTGCCTCCAGCGAGGATTTCGAGGCCGGTGGCGATGACGATGACGAAGCCCTGTCCGAGATCGAGGAGTTCATCCGCGTGGCGGTGCTGCTGCTGCACGGTGACGTGGTGCTGGCCTCGCGCCATCGGCAGCGCCTGAACTGATGGACATCAAGCAGCGCACCGGCATCGCGGCCGGCGAGTACAAGCGTCGCCGCCGCCAGCTGATGGACATGGCCGGCGAGGACGCGATCCTGGTGCTGCCGGCTGCGGCCGAGAAGGTGCGCAGCCTCGATACCCATTACCCGTTCCGGCAGGATTCGGACTTCCAGTACCTGAGCGGCTTCCCGGAGCCGGAAGCGGTGCTGGTGTTGATCCCGGGCCGCCGCCACGGCGAGGCCATCCTGTTCTGCCGCGAGCGCGATGCCGAGCGCGAGGCCTGGGACGGCAGCCGCGCTGGCCAGGAAGGTGCGGTGGCGCAGTACGGAATGGACGATGCGTACCCGATCGATGATCTGGACGACATCCTGCCGGGCCTGCTGGAAGGGCGCTCGCGCGTCTATTACCACTTCGGCCGCGACGCCGACTTCGACCTGAAGCTGATCGGGTGGGTCAACCGCGTGCGTTCGCAGGTGCGCCACGGCGCGCAGCCGCCGCATGAGTTCCTGGAGCTGGGCCACCTGCTGCATGAGCAGCGCCTGTTCAAGTCCGGCGCCGAAGTGGCGTTGATGCACCACGCCGCGCAGATCAGCGTGCGTGCGCATCTGGCAGCAATGAAGGCGGCCAGGGCAGGCATCCACGAGTACGAACTGCAGGCGGAGCTGGAACGCGTGTTCCGCGCCAACGATGCCGTGCCGGCCTACTGCAGCATCGTCGGTGCCGGTCGCAACGGCTGCATCCTGCATTACCGCGACAACAACGCACGTTCGCGCGATGGCGAGCTGGTACTGATCGACGCCGGTGCCGAATACCGCGGCTATGCCAGCGACATCACCCGCACCTTCCCGGTGAACGGCCGCTTCAGCGCCGAACAGCGCGCGCTGCACGACCTGGTCGGTGAGGCGCAGGCCGCGGCACTGGCCCAGGCCAAGCCGGGCGTGGCCTACGAGATGGGTCACCTGGCGGCGGTGCAGACCCTGACCGAAGGCCTGCTGCGGCTGGGTCTGCTCAAGGGCACGCTGGAGAAGAACCTGTCCGAGGGCCTGTACCAGCGCTTCTACCGGCACAAGACCGGGCACTGGATCGGCATGGACGTGCACGACGTGGGCGATTACCGCCTGGCGGGCGATTCGCGCCTGCTGGAGCCGGGCATGGCGTTCACCATCGAGCCGGGGCTGTATGTCGGCGTGGACGACACGACGGTGGAACCGCGCTGGCGCGGTATCGGCATCCGTACCGAGGATGACGTGCTGATCACCGATGACGGCCATCGCGTGCTGACCGAAGGCCTGGCGCGCAGCGCCGACGAGATTGAAGCGGTGATGGCGGGGTAAGGGGCTTCGGCAGGGCTTGCAGCCCTGCACCTGCAGAGGCAACAGCCAAAGCCAAAGCCAAAGCGGGCTATCCGTGGGATGGCGGGGCACTGTGGGTTTGCGGGGACGCCGTGAATCCATCCTTGGAGGCTTGGTCGCCGCATCCATGCGGCTCACACCCCGCACACCCACAGTGCCCCGCCTTCGACAGGTTCCTGCGGCTGTTGGTGGGTACCGACCGTTGGTCGGCACATCTGTCAGATATCGAATGAATCCTCCACGCATGGCGTGGATCTACTGGCAATTGCGGTTGTTGGAACGCGCGGCTGTTGGTAGGTGTCGACCTTGGTCGACACAGAGCGAGCGCAGCGAGCGACCCGCTTTTGCTTTTCTTTTTTCTTTTCCGTGGTTGAACGCGCGCAAGACACTGTCAGAGGTGGGGCGGGGGGGGGGGGGGGGGGGGGGGGGGGGGGGGGGGGGCGGGCCCCCCCCCCCCCCCCGGCCCCTCCCCGCCCCCCCCCCCCCCGCCCCGCCAAGCGCGGCTTTTGCTCCAAGCGGCCAACCACGAGGGGCTCAGCCGTTCGCCGCCGCAAACTCCGGCCGCGTCAGGTTGTCCGCTTCGCCCTCGGTGCACAGCACCTCGTCTTCGATGCGGATGCCGCCATACGGACGGAAGAAGTCCACGCGGTCCCAGTTGATCGCATCGCCATGGCCGGCATCCTTCACTTCATTCAACAGCATGTCGATGAAGTACAGGCCCGGTTCGATGGTCACCACCATGCCCGGCTCCAGCACGCGGGTCAGGCGCAGGTACGGATGGCCCGCCGGGCGCTCGATGCGGCCACCCTCGTCGCTGGCTGCGAAACCGGCCACGTCGTGCACCTGCAGGCCGATCAGGTGACCGATGCCATGCGGGAAGAACGCGGCGCTGACGCCGGTTTCCACTGCGGTCTGCGGCGAGACCTTGATCACCCCGAAGTCCTTCAGCACGCCCATCAGCGAAAGATGTGCGTCCACGTGCAGCTGCTTGTAGTCGAAGCCCGGGCGCACCGCTGCGCACATCTGCTGCTGGGCAGCGTCGACGGCGGCGATCATCGCCGCGAATTCGTCGTGGCCCTGTGCGGCGTAGGTACGGGTGATGTCGCTGGCGTAGCCGTGCGCGCTGGCACCAGCATCGATCAGGAAGCTGCGCAGCGGCTGCGGCGCCTTGCGGCCCAGCTCGGTGTAATGCAGCACGGCGGCATGTTCGTTCAGCGCCACGATGTTGCCGTAGGGCAGCTCGTTGGCGTCCTGGCCAACTGCCTGGCAGTACGCCATGTGGATGCTGAACTCGTCGGCGCCGTTGCGGAACGCTGCTTCGGCGGCATGGTGGCCGCGCACGCCCAGCACCTGCGCCTGGCGCATCAGCGCGATTTCATACGGCGTCTTGCTGCCGCGGTGCCATTCCAGGTAGTTAACCACCGGTGCCGGGTTGTTCGGCACGTAGTTGCCCAGCGTGCTCTGCGGCTCGCCGAGGATCGCGCAGCGCGACGGGTCGGCCGGCAGCAGGGCCAGTGCCTCTTCGGGCTTGCGGATGATGTGGATGTCGAAGTGCTCCACCCACCAGCCACTCGGTGCGTCCGGTACCACGTGCCAGTAATCGAACGGCTGGTGGAAGATCACGGCCGGGCGCTTGCCCGGGGTGAACACGATCCAGCTGTTGGGCACGCGGGTCAGCGGCAGCCAGGCCTTGAACTGCGGATTCACCGCATACGGGTAGTCGCGGTCGTCGAACACCTGGTAGTGCAGGGTGCCGCTGGGCACCACCAGGTGATCGAAGCCGCCGCGGGCCAGCGCCTGTTCGGCGCGTCGGCACAGCACGGCCAGGTGGTCGGAATACAGGGCGCCGGGGTCTTGCTGGATCATTGCGGTGGCTCGACACGGAAAACGGCCCTAGATTCTGCCGCATACCGCGAAAAACCGCTGTGCCGGAACCGGCACTCAGACCGTCGAAACCGGTCCCTCGTTGCTGTCCTCGCCCACCCACTGGCGCAGCAGCTGCCGATGTTCGCGTGACAGGGTCAGGAAGCGGAAGCCGGTCCAGCTCTGCCCGGGTACGTGCGCGGGCTCGCTCCACAGCAGGTGCACGCCCACGTCGATGGCCTGCTGGCGGCCATCACCCAGTGGCAACGGGAAGCGCAGCTGGTACAGCGCATCTTCGCGCAGCGGCACGCTGGCCAGCATCAGCATGCCGGTTTCGGAAACATTGCCCAAGCGCCCGACCACGCACTCGCGCATCTGGTCGGTGACCGGCACCAGGTCCGAGACCTGGCGGCGCGGTGCGCGACGGGTGTCCTGTGGCGGCTGGGTGTTCATGCGGAGATCTCCTGCGTGTGGCCGGCCGCCAGCGCACGCAATGCGCCAAGGCTGGCTTCCCAGGCGCGGTCGACCAGCCGGGCCTTGTCTTCGGTGACCAGCTGCGCACGGCCGGCGCTGATCTGCCGGGCCAGCGTATCCAGGTCGGTATCGGCAATCTTCTGCCCGCGCGGATTGACGAACAGCGCGTTGCCGGTCAGCAGGCTGTACCAGGACAGGCGCTGGCGGCGCAGCGTGCCATCACCGGTATCGATGTCGAACCAGCTGCCGAACGGCAGCGTGGACAGCTGCTGGTAGGCGGCTTCTTCGGCACTGCTGCGGGGCGTTGCAGGCGAGGTGCCGGTGGGCGCACCAGCGTGCTCGCCCAGGCGCGCACGTGCCTTCAGGCGGGCACTGAGTTCGGTACGCGTGGTGCTCTCGTCCTCGCCGCCTGGCGTAGCGAGCCTGCGCGCGACGGCGGCGGCTTCTTCGGCGTGGTAGCCGACCTGCAGCAGGGCGGCCTCGACGTCGGCGGCGAGCGCGGCATCGGTACCGCCGGGGGCATCGACGGCCTGCGCGGTGATGGCGGCGATGCGCTGGGTCTGCTGCAGGCGTTCCTGCCACTGCGGTGAGTCGTCGCCGTGGCGCAGGCGGGTGAGGGTCAGTGCATCGGCCCAGGCCTGGCGCAACAGGGTCTGCACGAAGCGCGGTGGCGACTGCGTGTCGCAGCACTGGTCGATCTGTGCGGTGGCCTGGCGACGGGCCAGTTCCAATCGTTCCTTGCCGCGCGCGGCTTCCACGTGGCGGCGCTCGGCCAGTTCGGCACGATGGGCCGCCGCGCGCTGGTGCTGCTGCACGTCTTCGTTGGCGGCGGCAAAGGCCTCCGGTGCGCGCGCATCCTGCCCCAGCAGGCCCTGCACGCTCTGCGCCATGCGCTGCAGCAGCTGCGGGTCGACATCGTCGTCGCCCAGCCAGTTGGCGCCGACTTCGGCGATCTGGTTGAGCAGCTCACGCGCGGGGTGTTCGTCGCGCACGAAGAAGCCGGGGTCGGCCATGGCCGCGCGTGCCAGGGGCACCTGCAGGCGGGCCAGCAGGGCGGCCGGCACCGGATCGGGACGCTGCTGCTGTTGCACCTGCTGCATCAGCATGCGCAGCAGGTCCAGGTTGTCCCGGTCGTGACTGCCCAGCTGGGCCTGCGCACCATGCTCGCTGCGCAGCTGCGCGACCACGGCCGCCTGCAGGTCGGCCACGCCGGTTGCCGCACTGGACTGAGCCTGCAGGCGCGCGAGTACCGCGTCGACTGCCGCGCTGGGCACTGTGCCGCTGTCCGCCGGGGCAGGGTTGGCGTGCCGGGCCTGCTGCAGCAGCTCATGCAAAGCACTGCCGGTGGATGTGGTCACACCCGGCGTGGCGGAGCCGGCTGCGCCAACCTCGTGGAAGGCGTCCTGTACCAGGCTGGACCAGGAGCCGGCCGGTGCCGAACCGTTCCAGCCGGTCAGGGGGGCCGCGCTGCGCTTGGCCGGCTGCGTGGTGCGGCCGCCACCCACCGACTGGGTGATGATCCGGCGCGTGCTCGACGAGCGTGCCAGGTAAGGGGTGTAGACCAGGCCGGGTAGCACGCCGTGCTGGGCCAGCAGGGCATTGGCACGGTCAAGGATATCGCCCAGCCGTTCAAGGACCTGCCGTTCGAAACTGCGATACAGCGCCAGCTGTACCTCGACGCTCAGCGCGTCCTGTTCGGCAATCCGGCGCACCATCGCGCACAGTGCCTGCGGCGCCAGCGGCAGGGTGTCGGCCTCGAAGGCCGGCGCCGCCGCCAGTACCCCCAGGCGTTGGCCCAGCAGGTTCAGTGTGTTGGTTGAACGCAGGGTTTCGCGCCGCACCATCTCGGTCAGCAGCAGGTCGCGATCCACTTCGTGCTCATCAACCAGCGACAGCCCGAGCATGCCCGGCAGTGCTGGCGGCGTAGCGCTGGTGCTGACACCGCTGGCCGGTTCGCGCAACCGCGCGAGGGCGTCGGCAACGGCATCGAGCATGCGGTCGGCGAAGTGGCCGGCGAAGGCGTGCAGCTGTCCACGCTGGGCCATCAGCTCGGCCTGCTGCTGCGGATTGCGTGCGCGATCGGCGTCGTGCAGCAGGGTCTGCTCCAGCGCTTCGACAGTCAGGATCAGGGGCGCGGCCAACGTCTGCCGGCACAGGCCGATCAGCGCGCCCAGCAGCTCACGTACCCGCGGTGGCAGGTCGCTGGCGGCCAGGCGGTTCTTGTCGGCAGGAGTGATGGAAAAGACAGCTGACATCGGCAGGCGGTACCCGGATTCCCGCGGATCGATCTGGTGAATCTACCGTGTCGGCCGCAGTCGGCGCTACTTTAGGGCGAATGTGCATCCCGTTAGCCAGGCATGGCCCGACCGATGAACGGTAGTGCCGGCCGCTGGCCGGCAACCCGCGCCGATCGAGCTGCCTGCCAGCGGCCGGCACTACCCCTGTCAGGCGAGGATCACTCCTCCAGGAACAGGCTCACCACATCGTTGGTGAAGCGGCGGCCCAGTTCGGTCGGCTGCACATGGCCATCCGTCACGTCCAGCCAGCCGCGCTGCACGGCCTCGGCCAGCGGTGCATCCAGCACGCTGCGCGACAGCCCGGTACGCGACTCGAAATCGCGCAGGCCGAAGCCTTCGTGCAGGCGCAGCAGATTCAGCATGTACTCGAAGGGCAGGCGCTCAGGCGCGATCACATCGTCACCCCCGAACGAGGCCGGGGTGCCCGCGCTGTCCAGATAAGCCTGCGGATGCTTCAGCTTCCAGCGGCGCAGCACGTGCTCCTCGGCGCCCGAGCTGATCTTGCCGTGCGCGCCGGCACCGATGCCCAGGTAGTCGCCGAAACGCCAGTAGTTCAGGTTGTGTGCGCTCTGCCGGCCAGCGCGCGCGTAGGCGCTGACCTCGTACTGTCCGAAGCCGGCCTGCGCCAGCAGTGCCTGGCAGTGTTCCTGCATGTCCCAGGCGTTGTCTTCATCGGGAATGCCCTGCGGCGGTCGTGCGAAGAACACCGTGTTCGGTTCCAGGGTCAGCTGGTAATGCGAGATGTGCGCCGGCTGCAGCGCGAACGCGCGCTCCAGGTCAGCCTCGGCACCGGCCAGGGTCTGTTCCGGCAGCGCGTACATCAGGTCGATGTTGAAGTTGTCATAGCCCGCGTCCTGCGCCATTTTCACCGCGCGTTCGGCCTCGCCACTGTCGTGGATGCGGCCCAGGCGCTTGAGCATCACATCGTCGAAACTCTGGATGCCGAAGCTGAGGCGGTTCACGCCGGCTGCACGGTAGCGGTCGAAACGGCCATGCTCGGTCGTGCCCGGGTTGGTTTCCAGGGTGATCTCGGCATTGGGCGCGAAGCGCAGGCGCGCGCTGGCCTGTTGCAGGAAGCGGTCGATCGCTTCCGGCGGGAACAGGCTGGGTGTGCCGCCACCGAAGAACACACTGTGCACCACCCGGCCCCAGACCAGCGGCAGGTCCTGGTCGAGGTCGCGCAGCAGTGCATCGATGTAGGCATCGAACGGCAGCTCGCCCTTGGCCTGGTGCGAATTGAAATCGCAGTACGGGCACTTGCGCACGCACCACGGCAGGTGAACGTACAACGACAGCGGGGGCGGCACGAGGCGCGGCGCGGTGTCATGGTCGCCTGGGCAGGCTTCGCCGGGCAGGTGGTTGCAGTGGTCGTGGGCGTGCGGCATGGGCTTCTTCGGTAGTGCCGGCCGCTGGCCGGCTTCCCTGTTTGATCGGGTGGCGTCAGAACAGCGTCGCCAGCTGCTGCTTGAGCTGCTGCAGGGCAAGGGCGCGGTGGCTGATGGCGTTCTTCAGGGCCGGCTCCATTTCCGCGGCGGTCAGGCCATGGGTGGTGTCCAGGAACACCGGGTTGTAGCCGAAACCATTCGTGCCGCGCAGTTCACGGATGATCTGGCCCTCCCAGCGACCTTCGCAGATCAGCGGCTGCGGATCGGTGGCGTGGCGCAGCAGCACGATCACCGCATAGAAGCGGGCGCTGCGCTGGCCATCGGGGATGTCGGCCATCGCCTCCAGCAGCTTGGCGTTGTTGGCTGCGGCATTGGTCGGGTGGCCGGCATAGCGCGCGCTGTACAGGCCCGGCGCACCGCCGAGGGCATCGACGATCAGGCCCGAATCATCGGCCAGCGCCGGCAGGCCGGTCGCTTCGCAGGCCGCGCGTGCCTTCAGCAGCGCGTTCTCGACGAAGGTCAGGCCGGTCTCTTCCACGTCGCCCAGGCCCAGCTCGGCGGCCGAGGTGATCTGCAGCGGCAGGTCGGCGAGGATCTCCTGCATCTCCACAAGCTTGCCGGCGTTGTGGCTGGCCAGTACCAGTTTCTTCATTGACGGGGCTCCAGCAGGTCCCAGGTGTTGCCATACAGATCGCGGAACACCGCGACCGTTGCATAGGGTTCTTCGCGCGGTGCTTCCAGGAACTCGACCCCGGCGGCCAGCATCGCCGCGTGGTCGCGGTGGAAGTCGTCGGTGTTGAGGAAAAAGGCGACACGGCCACCGGTCTGGTTGCCGATACGGCTGCGCTGTTCCTCGTCACTGGCGCGTGCCAGCAACAGGGCGGCAGCGCTGCCGTCGGTCGGGCCGACCACCACCCAGCGCTTGTGGCCCTGGTCGATGTCCTCCAGCAGCGCGAAGCCGAGCTTACCGGTGTACCAGGCAATGGCTTCGTCGTAGTCGGCCACCACCAGGGTGGTCAGGGCAAGGCGCCGGTTCATGCCGACAGCGCTGCCTGCTGCGCGGCCAGCAGCTCGGCCACGCCCTTCTCGGCCAGGCCCAGCAGCGCGTCCAGCTCGTCGCGACGGAAGGCGTGGCCTTCGGCGGTGCCCTGCAGCTCGATGAAGCCACCACCGTCGTTCATCACCACGTTCATGTCGGTGTCGCAGTCGCTGTCTTCGGCGTAGTCCAGGTCCAGCACCGGGGTGCCGCGGTACACGCCCACCGACACGGCGGCCACTGCGCCCAGGACCGGGTTGCGCTTGATGTCGCCACGCTTCATCAGCACGTTCACCGCATCGACCAGCGCCACGTAGGCGCCGGTGATGGCGGCGGTGCGGGTGCCACCGTCGGCCTGCAGCACGTCGCAGTCGAGGGTGATGGTGCGTTCGCCCAGCGCATTGCGGTCCACGCAGGCACGCAGGCTGCGGCCGATCAGGCGCTGGATCTCCAGCGTGCGCCCGCCCTGCTTGCCACGCGCGGCTTCGCGGTCGCTGCGGGTGTGGGTGGCGCGCGGCAGCATGCCGTATTCGGCGGTCACCCAGCCTTCGCCCTTGCCGCGCAGGAAGCCCGGCACGCGGTTCTCGACGCTGGCGGTGCACAGCACACGGGTTTCACCAAAGCACACCAGCACCGAACCTTCGGCGTGGCGGGTGAAGCCGCGTTGGATGACGACCGGGCGGAGCTGGTCGGGCTGGCGGCCGCTGGGGCGGGAATCGGACATGGTGCGGGTTCCGTAATGGCGAGGGAGTACGCCGCCACGCCCGCAGCCTTCACGGGGCGGGCAAGGGGGCTCTGGTGAGGGCGCTAGGGTACCATTCCCCCTTTGCACGCACCGGACACAATCCATGATTCGAAGCATGACCGCCTATGCCGGCGGCGAGCGGGTCACCCCGTGGGGCACGCTGGGCTGCGAGCTGCGCTCGGTCAACCACCGCTTCCTGGAGGTCGGCACCCGCCTGCCCGAGGAACTGCGGGCGCTCGAACCGCAGCTACGCGAGCGTATCGCCTCACGCCTGAGCCGCGGCAAGCTGGATCTGGTGATGCGCCTGCGCGCGCCGGAAGCGGCCGCCAACCTGCAGGTGGACGAGGCCCTGCTGGGCCAGCTGGGCCGCCTGGCCCACCGCCTGACCTCCGATTTCCCCAACCTGCAGGTCAGCTTCACCGATCTGCTGCAGCTGCCGGGCGTGACCCGCGGCGAGGCCACCGATGCTGCGGCCCTGCAGCTCGAGGCACTGGCCCTGCTGGACCAGGTGCTGGACGGCTTTGTCGAGGCCCGTGAGCGCGAAGGCGGCAAGTTGTCCGCGGCCATCAGCGAGCGCGTGGACGGCACCGAACGCATTGCCTCCGAAGTCCGCACCCTGATTCCGGCCATTCGCGACGGCCAGCGCGCCAAGCTGGCCGCCCGACTGGCCGACCTGCCGCACCCGGTCGACCCCGGCCGCGCCGAGCAGGAGCTGGTGCTGTGGTTGCAGAAGCTGGATGTGGATGAGGAACTGGACCGCCTCGGCAGTCACATCGTCGAGATCCGCCGCGTGCTCAAGCAGCGCGAGCCGGTCGGCCGCCGCCTGGACTTCCTGCTGCAGGAGTTCAATCGCGAAGCCAACACGCTGGGCTCGAAGTCGGTGGACAGCCGTACGTCCAATGCGGCGGTGGAGCTGAAGGTGCTGATCGACCAGATCCGCGAACAGGTGCAGAACATCGAGTGATGTTGCATCCAGCGCTACAGCAGGGGCGCCTTCGGGCGCCCTTGTCGTTTCAGCGCATCAGCGCACGCTGACGCCCGCCGCTCCCTCGCCCAATCGCCCCACCACGGCCGCCTGGCCGAATCCCGCGTCGTGGAAGCTGGCCAGCACCGCATCCACTGCCTCCGGGGCGCAGGACACCAGCAGCCCGCCACTGGTCTGCGGATCGGTCAGCACTGGCTGCCAGTGGGCGGCCAAGCCCTCGGCGAATCGCACCTCGGCGCCATAGGAAGCCCAGTTGCGGTTGGATGCGCCGGTCACGCAGCCGTGCCGCAGCAGGTTTAGGGTCTGTGGCAGCAGCGGGACCTGCGCACTGTCCACCTCGGCAGCCACGCCACTGGCGCGGCACACTTCCAGCAGGTGGCCGAGCAGGCCGAAGCCGGTGACGTCGGTCATGGCATGCACGCCGTCCAGCGCGGCAAGGGGCACGCCCACGCTGTTCAGGCGGGTGGTCGACGCGATCATCTGCTGGTAGCCCTCGGCATCCAGCATCTCCTTCTTCAGTGCCGACGAATACACGCCCACGCCCAACGGCTTGCCCAGCACCAGTACATCGCCGGCGCGGGCATCGGCATTGCGCTTGAGCCGCTGCGGATCGAGCACACCGATCGCGGCCAGGCCGTAGATGGGTTCCACCGAATCGATGCTGTGGCCGCCGGCAACCACGATGCCGGCATCGGCGCAGGCGCGTTCACCCCCCTGCAGGATGCCGCGGATGGTGTCCTGCGGCAGCGAATTGATCGGCATGCCGACAATGGCCAGTGCGAACAGCGGGCGCGCGCCCATCGCGTACAGGTCCGACAGCGCGTTGGTGGCGGCAATGCGGCCGAAGTCGAACGGGTCGTCGACAATCGGCATGAAGAAATCGGTCGTGGCGACGATCGCCTGATGGTCATCCAGGCGGTACACCGCCGCGTCGTCGCTGGTCTCGCGGCCGACCAGCAGTTCGGCCGGTGCGGGAAGCGCTGGAACGCCACGCAGCAGTTCGGTCAGCACACCCGGCGCGATCTTGCAGCCGCAGCCACCGCCATGCGCGAGAGACGTCAGTCGTTGCGGGGCATCGGCCGTTGAAGGAGCAGGGGACTGCGCGTGCGTGGCCATGCCGACATCTCCTGCGGAAACACGAATGGCGGAAGGCAGCAGGAGTCGAACCTACCAGGGAACGATCGACGCCCCCTACTGGGTTTGAAGCCCAGCCGCATGCCCGGATGCGCATGCCTTCCGAAAGTACGGCGGTACCGGTGGGCTCAGTCGCGGGCCGCGTTCCACTGCAGGTCGCCGCGCGGCCGATGCTGGTCACCGACGCGTCGAGTGTAGCCAACGCGATTGAAGAACTCCAAGATCTGGATGCTGCGTTTGCGGCCCAGGCCGATGGCATCGCGGAAGGCCGCCGCATCCACCGTGCCGCTGGCCTGTGACAGCTGCGCGACGATGGCAGCGAGTTCGGCAATGCGCGCGGGTGCATAGAACAGGTCCGGTACCACCTGGAACAGTTCACCACGTGCGGCGGCGCGGCGCAGGACGGCGCGGACCTCGTCTTCGGCCAGTCCGGCGTCGACGGCCAGGGTGCGCACCCACGGCGGATCGAAGCCACCGGCGTGCAGTTGCGGCAGCACGCGTTCCAGCAGAAGGCGTTCGCGTTCCGGCGGCGCATGGTCATGGCCGGGCAGGCGCCACCACGCGCCCACGCGCTGCAGCGTGCCATCGGCCAGCAGGTCCTGCAGCAGCGCATTCCACAGGTCGCTCGCCAGCGTGGGCAGGGTGCTTCGCTGCAGGCGTCCGCTGTCGACGCCGGGTTCGTCCGGGCGTCGTTCATGCCAGCCGCGCAGCGAGGTGATCACCTGCTCGCGCAGCGCCTGCCAGTGCGAGGCGAGGATGATCACCGCGTCATCGCGGGTAGTGATGCGTCGCGCGTCCTCGGGCAGGTCGATGCTGTCGGCAGCGCGTCGGCAATAGCGTTGCAACGCGGTGAGGGGAATGCCGGCAGGTGCCTGCTGCAGCAGCGGGCCGATTCCCGTGCCTGCGGCCAGTTGCTCCAGTGCTCCCAGCCACGCCAGACGCGCAGGGCTGCGCCGACGCCGCTGCGGAGGATCCGGATCGAGCACGACGCCACCGCCCAGTGTATGGGTGGCCGCTGAATCACGGGCGATGAAACGATCGCCACACATCGCGCAGACTGGTGCATCGAACACCAGCTGCACCAACTGACCATCGCCGTGGTCGTGGTCTTCCAGCAGCACCACATGGGCCTGCCGGTGCATCGTGCCCCAGTGGATGTGCAGCGGTGACCAGTCGCGCAACGGTGCGGCCAACGCGGACAGCCGCAGTCGCACATCAACGCGGGTAGTGGCCAGCAGTGCGCGCGCGTCGGCAATCCAGTCGCCACGGCGGATGTCGTCGCGGGCGATAGCGGCCAGGTTCAGTGCGCAGCGTTGCCCGGCCATCGCGTGCTCGCTGGCCTGGTTCTGCGCATGGATGCTGCGCACGCGCACGTCGGTGGCGGTCGGCATCAGCTGCAGATGCTCACCCACCGCGGCGATGCCGCCATGTACCGCGCCGGTCACCAGCGTGCCGTGGCCGGCCAGCGAGAACACACGGTCCACCGGCATGCGGAACAGTTCGCTGCGCAGCTTGGCCTGGCGCGTGCTGGCGTCGTCCGCTGCCCACGCGTGCAGCTGGATACGTAGTGCGCTGGTGCCGGCATCGTCGGGTGCGGTGCTGTTGCAGGCGAACAGAGGAGAATCCTGCAGCGGCGTCGCAGCCAGCAGCGCGGCAATCTCGATTTCAACACGGGCGAGGCGCGCCGCATCCA
This sequence comes from Stenotrophomonas sp. SMYL11, assembly GCF_036320005.1. NCBI lineage: Bacteria > Pseudomonadati > Pseudomonadota > Gammaproteobacteria > Lysobacterales > Lysobacteraceae > Stenotrophomonas > Stenotrophomonas sp. SMYL11. The sequence continues at coordinate 3,119 of NZ_JAWIRS010000014.1, read as the reverse complement.
CACGGTCGATCTTGGTCAGGGCCACCGCGCCACGATCCACGCCCAGCAGCTGCAGGATGGCCAGATGCTCGCGGGTCTGGGGCATCACGCCGTCGTCGGCAGCGATCACCAGCAGGGCGACATCGATACCCGTGGCGCCGGCCACCATCGTATGCATGAAGCGCTCATGGCCTGGCACGTCGACGAAGCCCAGGGTCGCAGCCGGGCCTTCGGCGTCCCTGCTTTCCACCGGGACATAGGCATAGCCCAGTTCGATCGATATACCGCGCGTTCGCTCTTCCTGCAGGCGATCGGTTTCGATGCCGGTCAGTGCGCGTACCAGGCTGGTTTTGCCATGGTCGATATGCCCGGCGGTGCCGACGATCATGCCTGCAGCGCGCTCCATTGGGCGAGGAAGTCGGCTTCGTCGGCCGGTTCCAGGCAGCGCAGGTCCAGCCACAGCGCGTCATCGGCAATGCGGCCCAGCACTGGCCGCGGCAGCTGACGCAAGCGCTTGGCCAGGCGATCCAGTCCGGCACGGCGCGCGCTGGTAATGCGCAGTCCGGCGCTGGCCAGCTGCGCCTGTGGCTGGGCGCCGCTGCCGATCTGGCTCTGCATTGATGCCCGTTCAAGATCGTAGTCGGCGGCGAGCACGGATCGCATCGGCTGCAGCAGGCGCTGAGCCTGCACATCGATGTCCTCCTGCGTGCGTGACAGGGTGCGCAGGGTCGGCAGCCGCTGTGCCAGCAGCTCCGGTTCGCGGTACAGGGCCAGCACCGCTTCCAGTGCGGCCAGGCCCATCTTGTCCATGCGCAGTGCCCGCTTGAGCGGGTTGCGGTTGATCCGTGCAATCAGGTCGGCGCGGCCGGCGATGATGCCGGCCTGCGGACCGCCCAGCAGCTTGTCGCCACTGAACGACACCAGATCGGCGCCGGCCGCCAGCGTTTCCTGCACGGTGGGCTCGTGCGGCAGGCCGAAGGCCGCCAGATCGCACAGGCTGCCACTACCCAGGTCCACCACCAGCGGCAGGCCGTGCTCGTGCGCGATCGCGGCCATCGCCGCGGTGTCGACCTTGGCGGTGAAGCCGGTGATCGCGTAGTTGCTGGCGTGCACCTCCATCAGCAGCGCGGTGCGCGTGCCGATGGCATTGGCGAAGTCAGCCGGATGGGTACGGTTGGTGGTGCCGACTTCCAGAAGCCGCGCACCGGCACTGCGCATCACGTCGGGAATGCGGAAGGCGCCACCGATCTCCACCAGCTCGCCGCGTGACACCACCACGTCGCGGCGGTTGGCCAGGCTGTTGAGCAGCAGCAGGACCGCCGCCGCATTGTTGTTGACCACAGTGGCGGCTTCAGCGCCGGTCAGTTCGCAGATCAATGCCTGCACCCGTGCATCGCGGTCGCCGCGACGGCCGCGGCTGATGTCGAATTCAAGATCCACCGGCGCGGTCATCGCGCGGGTGACCGCGTGCACGGCGGCATCCGGCAGCAAGGCGCGGCCGAGATTGGTGTGCAGCACGGTGCCGGTCAGATTGAACATCGGCTGCAGATCCTGCCGTGCGTCAGCGGCCAGTGCGGCCTCGACTGCTGCCACCAGCGCCGGGCCGTCAACCGCTTCCTGCAGCTGCGTGGCCGAGAGCTGGCCGGCGCTGATACGGTCGCGCAGCGCCTTCAGGTGCGAACGCAGCAGCTGGGTGATACGGCTGCGGCCGTGGCACTCGATCAGTGCTGCCAAGGCAGGCAGACGCAGCAACCGGTCCAGCGAGGGCAGGGCAGCGGCCGATGCCGGGGTGGGGGGCGTGGCTGTCATCGCCTCACTCGCCGTCGGATTGCCACAGCAGCGGATTCTGGCTGGCACGCGCATAGCCCTCCTCTGCCAGCAGCAGATCCAGCGCCAGCGTGCCGAGGTCATCGGCCACCGGCTCCAGCGACGGGTCTTTCTCCAGATACAGGATCTTGCGATAGCTGTGGCAGTGGTCGCAGGTCTCGGCCCGGACCGCGCTCTCGCGCACCGCCTCGCCGCTGTCGCCGTCCACATCGGCCAGGGCGCGGTAGGCGATGTCCTTGCCGGCGGCACCACACTGGCTGCACTGCACGCGCACGTAGTGCCACTGGCAGGCACACAGCGAGCACGACAGGTAGCGGTAGGAGGCATAGGGCGGCCGCGCCTGCACCACGCTGACCACCGGCAGGGTGCCGCACAGCGGGCACAGCCCCGGTGCATCGGCCAGCGGCTTCAGCTCGGTGGGGCGGAAGCTGTCCGCCAGCACCGCCCAGTAGACCTGCAGCGCGTTCATCACCAGCAGCGCAGCCACCGCATCCACCGACGGCGCGTCATCACGCTCCAGCACCGCATGCGCCTGCGCATCCAGCCACCCGTCATCGGCAGCAGCAACGCGCTGCAGTTCCTGGCGGGTTTCCGCCGGCAGGCCGGCTTCTTCAGCGCAGTGCTGGCATAGCGTGCGCAGCCAGCCGCGCCAGCGTCCATCCAGCTGAAGTGTGTTGGCGGGCCGCAACGGCATCCCGGCGCCGGCTGCCGCACTCGACTGCTGTGCACGCGCCTGTGCCTGAAGTTCCTCGCGTTGCTGCGGTGTCAGATCCTCCAGCAGCGCCTGCTGCGCATCGGCCAACGCCGCCAGCAGCTGCAGGTAACCACCGATGGCACTGTGTGCAGCCAGACTGCGCAGGCGGTCCGCACGTCCGGCAAACAGCGACGCGGTATCGGGCAGGATGATGCGCGGAACATCGCGCGAGGCCAGCGTCTCGATCTCACCGGGTTCAAGGATGCGTTGCGCCATGCAGGGCCAGCCAGAAGAACCAGGCTCCATCCTCGCCGTTGTCGACGCTGGCGTCCAGCGCATTGCAGGCCATTTGAAATGGTTGGGGTCAGATCCGTTTTCCATAGGAAAACGGATCTGACCCCATCGGTTGTTGCCGTGTTCATTGTGTCGACCAAGGTCGACACCCACCAACAGCAACGCAGAACGCCGTCCCGACAGATCACAGGAACCTGTCGAAGGCGGGGTGGGTCCGGTTGCGGGGGCGTGAGCCGCATGGGCCCGAGGCATGCCTCGGGCGGGTTGGGCAGGACGCCCAACCCCGGTCTTGCCGTGTGCGCAGGACTGCGCACACGAGCAAGCG
>NZ_JAWIRS010000013.1:0-128356 GCF_036320005.1 Stenotrophomonas sp. SMYL11 | reverse complement strand
GGGGGGGGCCGGGGGGGGGGGGGGGGGGGGGGGGGGGGGGGGGGGGGGGGGGCCGGGGGGCCCGCCCCCCCCCCCCGGGGGGGGGCGCGCCCCCCCCCCCCCCCCCCCCCCCCCCCCCGGCCTCTGACAGATTTCGGTGGCCTCCCACCCACGGAGAAGAAAAAGAAGATCAAAAGCGGATCGCGCGCTGCGCTTGCTCGTGTAAAGCCGAGCCCATGCTCGGCTTCGCGGACCGGCCAGGCTGCCTTTGCTTTTGATCTTCTTTTCTCTTCCGTGGATGGATGCGCACGGAACCTGTCCGTGGCCGGGCAGGTGGGCTGCGCAGGGGCGTGAGCCGCATGGATGCGGCGACCGAGCTTACATGGACGTACTTGCAGCGGCCCCTGCGCAGTCCACCTGCCCGGCCTCACCCATGACTGCTCTACGTGTCCACCCACGAGGGGCTGCACCGTTGGCTGGAAACTACAACCCGATGCCGGCGTCGCCTTCCGGCTCCAGTGCCTTCACCAGTACTGCCGCCTGCGTTCGGCTATGGCACTCGAGCTTCTTCAGGATCGCGGTGACATGCACCTTCACCGTGTTCTCGGCCAACCCCAGCGTATAGGCGATCTGCTTGTTGAGCAGGCCATCGGCCAGGCACAGCAGCACGCGGAACTGCTGCGGGGTCAGCTGGGCCAGGCGGCTGGCCAGCAGTGCGTCGGCCTCCGAGCGTTCGGCGGCCATCGCCGGGAACCACAGTCCCCCATCGAGCACCGCCTGCACCGCCTCGCCGATGGTCTCGGCCGGGGCCGACTTCGGAATGAAACCGGCCGCACCGAACTGCTGGGCACGGCGGATCACCCGCGGATGATCGTTGGACGAGAGGATCACCACCGGGATGTCCGGATGCGAGCCACGCACGTGCAGCAGCGCGGAAAAACCGTGTGCACCGGGCATGGTCAGGTCGAGCAGCACCAGGTCCACGTCCGGGTGCGCGTCGAGGGCTTCGGCCAATGCCTCGGCGCTGGCGACCTCGCGCACCTGCGCCAGCGGCAGGCTCTGCCGCAATGACTGCACCACCGCCGAACGCAGCAGCGGGTGGTCATCGGCGATCAGGATGGTGTATTCGCTCATGGGGCAAGTTTGGCATGTCGCCCACCAGCATGTCCTCTTCTTCCCTATCCGTGGACTTCTTCCTGAAAAGCAACCATTCGGCTCTGGCCTGCCAATGCAGCATCCGGCCCAGTGCAACGCCGTAGGCCAGCAGAATAAGTGCAATGAAGCACGTGAAGCCTATCGGCCCCACCAAGAAAGAGAGTAGTTCAGAGTGAGGGCCCGCCGGCCGATCCAGATCGATCCGTGCCTCATGAAAGCGCCGCATGTCCTGGAGATCGAGCAGCATCGCCGTGTAGGCCTTGCTTTCCATCACCGTCTGGTATCGATCACCTACAAGCAGATTTCGATGGTTGGAATACAGTACTTCCGCCAATCCGCAGTTGACCATGCTGTCACCCGACGCATCTTTTCGCGATTGGATGCACTGTCCAACGGCATCAATCGCCCGCTCGAGCTGCTGCGCCTTCAGCGATTTGAGATAGAGGGACAACCTTTCCTTGCTTTCCTGCTCGGACATTTGCAGCAGATAAGCAAACGTGCTCCATGTCATCAGCGCAAATGCAGCCCCGAGCAGCGTGATGAAAACCAGCCGTCTTAGTTGGTCGCGCACGGACCAGCGAATGACGCCATCAGCAACACTGCCCAACTGCCCTGCAATTACAGCGATCTCTTTCACTTCCACGCCCAACCCTCGATCAACGGTACTGAAGGCAGTATCGGCATGAAACGGGCTATCCGAAGTTGCGATCAGCGCCCCGCCGGCTCCACGCTGCTGCGCCAGGCATCGAGGAACTGGCGGCGCTTGAGTGCATCCAGGTACACCAGCAGGCCCGGGCCCAGCTGGATCGGACGCCGGCTGCGGCCGGGTGCATCGTCGCCACGTGCGCTGCCGGTGACGATCGGCATCAGCCGTGCCTCACGTGACAGCACCTGCTGGCCACGCGGCGACAACAGGTAGTCGAGGAAGCGCCGGGCTTCTTCCGGGTGTGGGCCGGTGCGTGGAATCACCGCGGTACGCAGTACCACCAGCGTGTAGTCCTCAGGCTCCACAATCGCCAGCGGAGCACCCGCGTCGATGCGCGCCTGCGCGTAAGAGCCGAGCACGTTGTAGACCAGCGACAGCTGTCCGCTGGCCACCTTGTCCAGCAGCACGCCGGTGCGCTCCTCGCGCACCACGTCGTTGTCGCCCAGCGCGCCCAGCAGCGCACCAGCGATGCTGCCACGCTGCGCATCCTGCGTTGACAGCAGGTAGCCGACGCTGCTGCGCTCGATGTCATAGGTGCCGACCCTGCCGTGCAGCGGTGCGCCTTCGGCGCGCAACCGGTCCAGCAGTTGCCGACGCGTGTGCGGCACGCTCGCAGCCGGCAGTGCGCGGGTGTTGTAGACCATCACCACCGGCTCGTAGCTGATGCCGAATGCCTCGCTGCGCCACTGCGCCCAGGCCGGCAGCGCGGCGGTCTGCGCGGAACGGTGCGGCAGCGCGTGACCATCGTTGACCAGCTTGGTCTGCAGGTCCATGCCACTGGAGATCAGCAGGTCCGGCGATGCCGGTCCGCCGCGGTCGTGCAGGTACCGCGCGTACAGGTCCTGGGTGATGATGTCCTCGTACACCACTTCAGTGCCCGGGTGCAGGCGCTGGTAGTCGGCGATGACCACAGCGAACACTTCGATGTCGGTGGTGCCGTGGATGCGCAGCTGTGCCATGGCGGCTCCCTGCGCAGGAAAACGGCGCACATCGCCCGGTGCGGCCAGCACCGGCAGGGCCAGCAGCAAGGCAACGGCAGCAGCGAACAGGCGGATCATGGACTGCTCCGGGGCAGGCGGATGGTGGCGATCAGCCCGCCCTGAGGACGATTGCTGAGGTCGATGCGGCCACCGTGGCTGTCGACCACACGCTTGACGATGGCCAGGCCCAGCCCGGCGCCACCGGACGGCGCGCCTTCGCCACGCGCGAAGCGCTCGAACACGCGTTCGGCATCGGCGGCGGCAATGCCGGCACCGTGGTCGGCGATGGTCAGCACCGCCTGCCCGCCTTCCACGGTCAATGCGATCTGCAACGGCCCATCACCACCGTACTTCAACGCGTTGTCGACCAGGTTCTTGATCGCCTCGCGCAGCAGCAGCGCATCGCCATGCACCTGTACCGGCTCGGCGGTCATCGCCAGCTGCACGCGCGGCGCCGGGCCGGCCTGCGGCAGCGCTTCATGCAGGGCCTGGTGCACGGTCTCGGCCAGATCCACTGCAGCAAAGCGCTGCAGATGCGAACGATGGATAACGCTGGCATCGCTGAGCAGCTGATTCAACAACCGGCTCATGTGGGTGGCGTTGCGCTCGATCGCCTGCAGGCTGCGCCGCATGTCTTCGGGATCGTCGTCATCCAGCGCCAGCTGTGCCTGCGCACGCAATGCCGCCAACGGCGTGCGCATCTGGTGCGCGGCCTCGGCCATGAACGCGCGCAGCGTCTCGTTGCTGCTGGACAGCCGTTCCATGAAGCGGTTCAACGCCGCCACCATCTGGTCCATCTCGCGCGGTACACGGGCATCCAGCGGCTTCAGGTCAGAGGGCTCGCGGCGTGACAGCTCGCGTTCCACCCGCACCAATGGCCGGAATGCGCGATGCACGCCAAACGCCACCAGCGCCAGCAGCAGGCCGGAAAGCACACCGATCGCCAGCAGTGCGCGGTTGACCATGTCCTGTGCGACCGCTTCACGCGCACGCCGGGTCTGGCCGACCTGCACCTGTACTTCCCCCTGCGCCGAGGCGGCGGCAAAACTGCGGCCGACCACCACGAAGCGCACGGTCTCGCCGCTGTAGGAGGCATCGAACAACTGCGGTTGCGTGCCGGGCCGGCGCGGCGGCGCCGGCAGGTCGCCATAGCCGGTGATCAGGTTGCCACGGCTGTCGGCGACCCGATAGAACACGCGGTCTTCCGGGGCCATCGCCAGCAGGTCCAGCGCCGCATAGGGCAGATCGACCTGCCATTGGCCATCGACCAGAGCCACCGAATCGGCAATGGACAACGCCGAGGACACCAACAGGTGGTCGTAGGAACGGTTGGCGGCGCGCTGACCATACCCGCGCGCCGCGAACAGCAGAGCCACCGCGAACACCGCCAGCAACGCGCCGAGGTAGAGCAGCAGCGTGCGCCGCAGCGAGCCCGGTGCGGCGTTCGCGGTACGCGTGTCAGCCATCGGCGTCGGCGCTGTCATCACTGGCTTCCAGCAGGTAGCCAACGCCGCGCACCGTGGTGATGCGCAGCGGTGCACCTGCCAGCTTCTTTCTCAGGCGCCCCACATACAGCTCGATGGCATTCGGGCCGGCTTCGTCATCGAAGCCGAACAGGCCGTTGCCGATTTCGTCCTTGCCGACCACTTGGCCGAGGCGGCCGACCAGGATCTCCAGCAGGCGGTACTCGCGGTTCGGCAGTTCGATCGGTTCGCCGCCGAGACTGACCCGGTGCGCCGCGTTGTCGAACTGGAATCCACCGATCTGCACGACTTCGCTGGCCTGGCCACGCGCGCGCCGCAGCAGCACGCGGCAGCGCGCTTCGAATTCGCGGAAATCGAACGGCTTGCCCAGGTAGTCGTCTGCACCGACGTCCAGTGCCTGCACGCGGTCTTCGATGCCATCGCGTGCGGTCAGCATCAGCACCGGCGTGCTGTCGCCGCGCTCGCGCATGCCGGCCAGCACGCGCAGGCCATCGAGCTTGGGCAGGCCGATATCCAGCACCACCAGGTCGAAACTCTGGTAGCGCAGCACGCTGGCGGCCGCCAGGCCATCGGCCTGCCAGTCCACGGCGTGCCCACTGCGGCGCATGCGGCGGATGATCGCATCGGCCAGATCCGGGTTGTCTTCGACCAGCAGCAGGCGCATGGGCACGGGGGTGGGAGGGGAAACGAATGCTACCGCATGCCGCTGCCGCGCTCGCCGGGCCCTGCCAGGAGGCAGCGGCGGGGCTGCTTTACGCTGCACCGCACAAACCGTTGACAGGACGATGACAGCTTGCCCGACCCAGACTGCGGCCGCGCACCGTCCGGTGCCCACGATTGCCGCGCGCCTGGCGCGCACCTGGGAGGGTTTGTGGAATTCACGTTTGCCTGGCGGCGTCCTGCCGCCATGATGGCGCTGGCTGCCCTGTCGGCGCCGGCCTTCGCTGCCGAAGACGACCGTCCGGTCACGGCCACCCTGGGTGGCCGCCTGCACCTGGACTTCGCCACCTTCGACAACGACAACCGCGGCACCCCGAACAAGGACGACACCGAAATCCGCCGCGCGTGGGTTGACGTGTCCGGCAAGTTCTTCGTGGTCGACTACAAGCTGGAGGCCGATTTCTCCGGCGACCGCGTCGAGGCCAAGGACGTATACCTGGCGCGCAGCTTCGGCAGGGCCGGCAAGCTGACCGTCGGCCAGTTCAAGCAGTACTTCTCGCTGGATGACCGCACCAGTTCCAACTACGGCAGCTTCCTGGAGCGCGGCAACGCCGGCACCACGCTGGCACCGCTGTACCGGCTGGGCGCGTCGTGGCAGGCCAATCCGGGTGACTTCACCTGGGCAGCCAGCATCTACAGCCTGGAAAGCATCGACGCCTGGCAGGTGAAGGGCCGTGCCGCCGGTGGCCGCGTCACCTGGGCACCCTCGCCCAGCGAGGGCGACGTGCTGCACCTGGGCCTGTCGCTGGCCCGTGAGGCCTACGACAACCCCGGCGCCAACGGCGTGCCTGGGCTGCGCATCCGCCCGCGCCCGGCCGGCCATCTGTCCGACGAGAGCCGCCTGACCCTGGTCGACTTCTCCGCGGGCCGCGATACCGATGTAAACAAGTGGTCGCTGGAATACGCGCAGGTGCGCGGCCCGCTGTCGTGGCAGGGCGAATTCAGTGGCGCCACCTTCGACGACGGCGCGCAGCGCGGTGACGTGATGGCCGCCTACGGCATGCTCAGCTGGTTCGTCACCGGCGAAAGCCGCGCCTACGACCGCAAGACCGGCCGCTTCGCGCGGGTGAAGGACATCCGCCACAAGGCCGGTGCCTTCGAAGTGGCGCTGCGCTACGACCAGATGTGGGGCGCACAGCACCTCGATGCTGCACCGGACCTGCGCCGCGGCAGCACCGAAGCGTGGACGCTGGGTGGCAACTGGTACCTGCGCGACAACCTGCGCTTCATGCTCAACGTGATCGAAAGCCGCAACCGCGACCGCCTCGCCGGGGTCACGGTGGACCGCACGCGCGCGGTCACTGGCCGCCTGCAGTACGACTTCTAAGCCCGACATTCCGGGCATTCCGCCCGGGCCCCTTCCACTCCCCCACGTCCTGTATTCGCAAGGAGTCCGCAGATGATGCTGAGCATCCTCGGCTTTGGCATGGTCATTACGTTCATGTACTTGATCATGAGCAAACGCCTGTCGCCGCTCGTCGCCCTGATCACCATCCCCATCCTGTTCGCGCTGATCGGCGGCTTCGGCGCCAACATCGACGAGATGATGCTGGAGGGCATCAAGAAGATCGCGCCGACCGGCGTGATGCTGATGTTCGCCATCCTCTATTTCGGGGTGATGATCGATGCCGGCCTGTTCGATCCGCTGGTGCGGGTGATCCTGCGCTTCGTGAAGGGCGATCCGATGAAGATCGTGCTCGGCACCGCGGTGCTGGCGATGCTGATCTCGCTCGACGGTGATGGCTCGACCACCTACATGATCACCGTCTCGGCGATGCTGCCGCTGTACCAGCGGCTGGGCATGAACGCGCTGAACATGACCTGCGTGACCATCCTCGCCGGCGGCGTGATGAACCTGACACCGTGGGGCGGCCCGACCGCCCGCGCGGCCACCGCGCTGCACGTTGACCCGGCCGATGTGTTCGTGCCGCTGATCCCGTCGATGGTGATCGCCTGTGCCGGCGTGCTGCTGCTGGCCTGGTACCTGGGCCTGAAGGAACGCCGTCGCCTCGGCGTGGTGACCCTGCCCAAGGGCGGCAGCTGGATGGACAACAGCGTGTCCGACGACAGCAACGCGCTGCCGACCGTGGAAGACGCCGAAGACATCAAGCGCCCGAAGCTGCTGTGGGTGAACCTGGCGCTGACCGTGGCGCTGATGACCGCGCTGATCATCGGCGTGCTGCCGATGCCGGTGCTGTTCATGGTCGGCTTCGCCATCGCCCTGGTGATCAACTACCCGAACCTGGCCGAACAGCGCCGCCGCGTGGTCAACCACGCCGGCAATGTGCTGTCGGTGGTGTCGCTGATCTTCGCCGCTGGCATCTTCACCGGCATCCTCAACAACACCGGCATGGTCGAAGCGATGTCGCACAGCTTCCTGGCGGTCATCCCGGAATCGTGGGGCCCGTACCTGGCGGTGATCACGGCGGTGGCGTCGATGCCGTTCACCTTCTTCATGTCCAACGACGCGTTCTACTTCGGCGTGCTGCCGATCCTGTCCGAAGCCGCCGGCAACTACGGCATCACCCCGGTGGAAATGGCGCGCGCCTCGCTGGCCGGCCAGCCGGTGCACCTGCTCAGCCCGCTGGTGCCGTCCACCTACCTGCTGGTCGGCCTGGCCAAGGTCGAGTTCGCCGACCACCAGAAGTTCACCCTGAAGTGGGCCATCGCCATCTCGATGCTGCTGATGGTCGGCAGCCTGCTGTTCGGCCTGTACCCGCTCGCTGCCTGACCCCTTACCAAGGAGCCTTCTGCAATGACGCTTCGAATCGCTTACGTCACCAGCGGCATGGGCAGTGTCGGTACTGCCATCTGCCAGAGCCTGGCCCGCAGCGGCCACACCGTGGTCGCCGGTTGCGCGCCGAATTCGCCGCGCAAGGCCAACTGGCTGCGCGAACAGCGCGAACAGGGTTTCGACTTCATCGCCTCCGAAGGCAACGCGACCGACTGGGCCTCGACCAGCGCCGCGTTCGCCAAGGTGCGCGCCGAAGTCGGAGAAGTGGACGTGCTGGTCAACAACTCCGGTGGCAGCCGCGACCTGCTGTTCCGGCAGATGACGGTGGAGGACTGGAACGCGGTGATCGCCTCCAACCTCAATTCGCTGTTCAACCTGACCAAGCAGGTGGTCGACGGCATGGCCACGCGTGGCTGGGGCCGCATCATCAACATCGGCTCGGTGAGTGCGCACAAGGGCCAGATCGGGCAGGTGAACTACGCAACGGCGAAGGCGGCGATGCACGGCTTCAGCCGAGCCCTGGCCGCGGAAGTAGCCTCGCGCGGGGTCACCGTCAATACGCTGTCGCCGGGCTACATCGCCAGCCAGGCCATCAGCAGCTTCCCGCCGGATGTGCTGGACCGGCTGGCCGCCTCGGTGCCCGTTCGCCGCCTCGGTCGCCCGGAAGAAGTGGCCGGCCTGTGCGCGTGGCTGGCCTCGGACGAAGCCTCGTACGTGACCGGCGCCGATTATCCGGTCAACGGTGGCCTGTACATGGGTTGAGCCCTTCTCCACGCAGCGCGTGGACCACCTCCCCCAACGGAGTGCGCGGGGCCGGTGAACCTTCGCTTGCGAGGGGGATCCGGCCCCTTTTTGCTTCTGCATTTCTGCGACGCACTGCCCGGTGCATCGGCAGAACCGGTGCTATACCTGCCAGCGCTTGCCGCGCCCAATGGACGAACGGCTGACATCGCGGATCAAGGAGGTTGGCATGCGTGCAATGCTGATTGCGCTTATTGCGGTCGCCCCCCCACCACTGGCGGCAACCCCACCCGCTGCCACTGCAGAAGAGGCGGATGCAACCTGGGAGCTTGTGGAACACTGGTCCTTGCAGCTGGCACGCTCTGACCTTGTCGCGCAGCTGTCGCCACTGGCTCCGGCCGGCTCACGTTCGGAAGCAGGAAGGGGGCAGGGCGACAGCGCCACCATCGATCTGGCGCCATTCGTGGTCGCTGGGAGGATCAGGGGGCCTTCTGGCCAGATCCACACCGACGCGTCGGGGCGAATCATCAAAGGCATTACGCTGTCGCTGGGCGGCGCCTGCATCTCGCGAAAGCAGATGGGTCGTCGCTACCCCGACTTCAACGTCCTTTCCGTTCCATCAGGACATAGCCTGGACGAGTCGACGGTGTTCGGCACGGTAATGAACGGTATCCAGATCGGATTCTCATTCTCCGAACATGATCGTGACTGCATGGACCAGCTCAAATTCAGCTGGCCCGGTGAGCGCTTCTGATTCCCACCCGCATACCGCCATGACGAACATGTTGCAGGACACGCACCACGGCCCTGCACCGTTCGTTGGTTTTTCGTAAAGAAGGTTTCATGTTCCGTTCGCATAGTGGCCATGCACCGCGCATGCATGCCGGTGACCACCCCCAATGCAACGGACCACCATGCAGACCCGACACCTGACGATCGCCGTGGCGATCGCGCTTTCCGCCGCCAGCGCCCATGCCGCTACCGTGGCCGATACCGGCGCCAATGCCAGCACCGATGCCGCACTGAGCGCGCAGACGCTGGATACCGTCTCCGTGATCGGCCAGGGCGAGACCCGCCAGGTGCAGCGCATCACCGCGGTCGACAAGCAGGTGCTGCCGCCGGGTACCAGCGGCCAGAAGATCCTCGACCGCCTGCCCGGCGTGTCGGTGCAGTCCAACGATGCCTTCGGTGCCAACGAAGAATCGCAGACGATCAGCCTGCGTGGCTTCGACAAGAGCCGCCTCGGCTACACGCTGGACGGCATCCCGCTGGGCGACAACAGCTACGGCAACTACAACGGCCTGAGCATCGCCCGCGCGATCATCGCCGAGAACCTGGCCGGCGCCGAACTGTCGCAGGGCATCGGTTCGCTGGGCGTGGCCTCGACCAGCAACCTGGGTGGCACCATCCAGTACTTCTCAATGGACCCGTCCACCGAGTTCGGCGGCCGCGCCAGCGTCACCGTCGGCGACGACAGCCAGCGCCGTGGCTACCTGCGCGTGGATACCGGCGACATCAACGGCTTCTCGGCCTACGTCTCCGGCGTGCACCAGGACCAGGACATGTGGGCCGCGCCGTACCAGAACCAGACCACCCGCCAGTTCAACGCCAAGGCAGTGTGGAACGTGGGCGACCATCGTTTCGGCGCGTTCGTGGCCACCTCGCGTGCCAGCCAGGCCAACTACGCCTACCTGTCCAAGGACATGCTGGCACGTGGCCTGGGCTATGACTGGAACATCTACGCGCCAGACTGGGATCGAGCGGTGGCTGCTGCGTACTGCGCGCCGGGCACGCTGGACCGCAGCAAGTGCAAGTTCAGCGGTGGCGTCACCAGCATCGACGACGCGTACTACCAGAGCCGTGCATTGCGTGACGACAACCTCTACTCGGTCGATGCAGACCTGCGCCTGGGTGAGCAGGGTCGCCTGAAGCTGCTGGCCTACCACCACGACAACCGTGGCCAGGGCCACTGGTGGGCACCGGGACAGCCGTCCTACCCGGGCACCGACAAGATGCTGCCGATCTCGATCCGCAGCACCAACTACACGATCAACCGCGATGGCCTGACCGCCGCGCTGTCGTGGACGGTAGGCATCCACGAACTGGAAGCCGGCCTGTGGTACGAGCAGAACGACCATAACGTCTCGCGCAACTTCTACTACATCAGCGGTCCGTTCCTGGACGACCTGTACCTGAAGAACCCGGACCGCCTGCTGTTCAACCAGGACTTCGACATCCGCACGCGCCAGTTCTACGTGCAGGACCGCATGCGCTTCCTGGACCAGCGCCTGACCGTGGATGTGGGCATCAAGAGCCCGAACACCCGCATGCGCGCCACCGCCAACCCCGGCGTGGAAACCAGCATCGCCTCGGGCACGCTGACCGCCAAGGAATCGGTGCTGCCGCAGGTGGGCGTAGGCTTCAAGCTCAACGCCAACAACGAGCTGTTCGCCTCCTACGCCGAGAACATCGCCGCCTTCGTGGGGGGTGGCAGCGGCGGCCCGCTGCAGGTGTCGCCGGAATCGTTCGCGGCCAGCGCCGGGCTGGAGCCGGAGAAGTCCAAGAGCCTGGAAGCCGGCTTCCGCACCTTCGGCGAGAAGTACCAGGCCTCGATCGCGGCCTACAGCGTCAAGTTCGACAACCGCCTGCTGTCGTTGAACCCGTGCTCGAGCATCGAAGTCGGCACGCGTCCGGAGTGCGTGACGCGCTTCATCAACGTCGGCTCGGTGAAGAGCCATGGCGCGGAGCTGACCTTCATCCTCAAGCCGATCGACGGCCTGCAGTGGTACAACGCGCTGTCCTGGAACAAAACCACCTACGAGGATGACTACCTGTCCGGTGGCGCGGTGGTGCCGGTGGCCGGCAAGATCACGGTGGATACGCCACAGCGCATGGCCTCCAGCGAGATCAGCTGGAACCGCGATGGCTTCTTCGCCAGCCTCCGTGCCAAGTACACCGGCAAGCGCTACTACACCTACACCAATGACCAGTCGGTGCCGGGCGTGACCACCTTCGACGCCGGTGCGGGTTACGACTTCGGCCCGGGCCTGGGCCTGCGCAACGTGCGGGTGTCGTTGAACGCGACCAATCTGACCAACAAGCGCTATGCGGGCCAGCTGAGTTCGTTCGCACCGACCGATCCGGAGGGCAAGCGCTATGCGATCCATGCAAGCGCGCCGCGGCAGTTGTTCATGACGGTGGCGGCGGAGTTCTAAGTCAGAAGCGGGCGCTGCGGCGCGTTGATTTTTCCTGCATGGCGTGGGTAGGCCGGCCCATGCAGGACACGCCGTAAACCCATCCATGGGGGCTCGATGGCGCCTTGCTCGCGTGCGCTGTCCTGCGCACACGGCAAGACCGGGGTTGAGCGTCCTGCCCAACCCGCCAGTCGCATGCGACTGGCCCATGGCGCCAACGGTCCTGCATGGGCCGGCCTACCCGCGCTCGACAATTCCCTGCGCCGGCGCGGAGGCAATGGAAAGCAAGAGCAAAAGCAAAAGCATAGAGCCGGGCATTGCCCGGCTCTTTGCTTTTCAAGCGCAATCCCTTCGGCGGACCTGCTACCGCGCCCGCGGGAACCTGTCTGGAGGAGGCGGGGCACCCTGGCCAGGACCGTTGGCGCCATGGATGGCGCCACCGAGCACCATGGATGGGCTTTTGCGTGTCCTGGCCAGGGTGCCCCGCCTCCTCCCCACCGATAGCAGGCAGGCGCTGGGGGGGCCGCCAACGCATTTCATTCCGGCGCCAGCTGGTCCATCCGTATCCGGTTGGCGAACAGCGAAAACGCCAGCATCCCGGCCAGGCCGTTCGCCCGGCTCACCCAGTGCGGCAGCCAGCGCGGCGGCTTCAGTACACCCGCTTCGAACAGCGGCGCGAACGCGATCGCATCGGTCAGGCTCATCTTGCCGGCGAACAACCAGCGGCACACCTGCAGGCGGTCCTCGGCCAGCATGTGGCGGAAGAAGGTGTGCACCGACACCAGGCCGCGCAGGTACACCGTGTCCTTGGTAAAGGCCAGGCCGCCACTCGGCGGTACCCCACGGAACACGCGTTGTGCCGAAGCGAAGCTCTCCTCGGCGTTCTGCCCGGCATCGCAGAAGTAACGGAACACCTCGATGAAGTCGGCACCTTCGCGCGCCATCGCAATCGCTTCGGTACGCAGGCTGATGCGCTTCAGGCGCTCGATGTCGATGCTGCCAGTGATCTGCTCGGCAAACGTCGCCAACCCTTCCTGGGTAGCGGTCACCCGTGGCGACGACAACGCCAGGCTGGGCAGCACTGGCTGTTCGCGGCCATTCAATGCGGTCAGCGAATGCACCAGCGCTTCGTGGTGGAACAGCTGCGCGCGGTCGTAGGCGCTGAAGCGCGCACTGGTGCGCAGGCGGATGCGGGTCGGGCCGGCGGCGGCCTTGGACACCAGCTCCGGGTCGAGCTGTACCTGGATGATGCGCGATTCGAAGAACGCGTCCAGATCGTTCTGCAGCTGCAGTTGCAGCGCGATGGCCGAGACCGGCACCTGTTCTTCCGGCGCCAGCAGTTCGTGGTCCAGTTCGGCGGCGATCTGGATGAAGTGGCGCGCCGCTTCGCGCGTGCTCGGGCCATTGCCCGGCAGCGGCTGCTCCGGTGCGCCGAACAGCTGCACCGAACAGGTATCGACTGCCGCAGTGCCCAACCCTTCCAGCAGCTGTGCGGCCAGGTCCCAGCTCTGTGCCGACTGCCGCACGTAGTGGCCCAGCGGATGGCTGTCGTCACAGTCGGCGGCGATCGCGGCCAGCGCGCGACGTTCTTCGCTGAAGTCCAGCTTCGGGTAGTCCACCTTCGGCAGTACCGGCTGGCCACGCGCCACGCTGTCCAGGAACGGTGCCTGCACCGTTGCCGGCCAGCTGGTCAGGCCCAGCAGGCGGATGCATCCCACGGCCTCGACCAGGCGCGCATCGAGCGCTGCATGGTGGGCCACGTCACGGTCCAGCGTCGCAGTCGGTTCCATGCGCGGACTATAGCGCCCTGCCCGCACGTTGGTAGGTGCCAACCTTGGTTGGCATCCGCCTAAGGCGGGCTTTGGAACCATTCGTGCCAACCAAGGTTGGCACCCACCAGGAACAGGTTTCCGGCACCGCGGGATCAGCGCCTACGCGGCTTGCCAGCCGGGCGGAACTGCTGGCCCTTGCCCTTCTTGCCGCCGCGTTCCTGCGCGGTTTCGGCTTGGCGGACCGCCAGCTTGGCGGCGGCGGCTGCCACTTCTTCCTTCAGCTTGAAGTAGTTCAGCAGCCGGCTCTCTTCGATCTCGCCGGCCTCGATCGCTGCACGCACGGCACAGCCCGGTTCCTGCTGGTGCTTGCAGTCGTTGAAACGGCACTGTGCGGCCAGCGCTTCGATATCAGCGAACCCACCCTCGGACAGGGTCTCTTCGCCGGTCGGCTTCAGCTCGCGCATGCCGGGGGTGTCGATCAGGCAGGCGCCGGTCGGCAGCGGCATCAGCGCGCGGTGCGTGGTGGTGTGGCGTCCGCGCGAATCGTTGGCGCGCACCGCGTTGGTCTTCATCCGCTGCTCGCCGAGCAGGGTGTTGGTCAGCGTGGACTTGCCGGCGCCGGAGGAACCGACCAGCACGACCGTGCGGCCGGGGCCCAGCCACGGTTGAAGCACCGCCACACTGTCGGCATCCAGGCCGTTGATCGCATGCAGCGCGATGCCCTGCATCTCCAGCTCTTCCAGCACCGCCAGCGCGTCCTCGCTGTACTCGGTCTGGTCGGCCTTGGTCAGCACCACTACCGGTTCGGCACCACCACCACCGACCAGCAGCAGGTAGCGTTCGATGCGGCGCGGATTGAAGTCGGCATCCAGGCCGCAGACGATGAACACCGTATCGATGTTGGCGGCGATCACCTGCTGGTGGTAATGCTCGCCGGCCGCACCGCGCTTGATCGCGGTACGCCGTGGCAGCAGGGCGACGATGCGGATGCCATCGAGCAGAACCCAGTCACCCACCGCTGGCCGTTCATGGCTGGGGAAGCGCGGGCGTTGCCATTCCGGCAGCGACTCGGCCTTGATCGACGCATCCGGGCCATCGGCCACCACGTAGTGGGTGCGGTGCTGTTCGATCACCCGTGCCGGGCGGGCCTGCGGATGTGCGGCCATCGCGGCCTGCCAGTCGGCCTGCTGCGCCGGGCCCGGCCAGGGCCAGCCAATGGTCTGCAGGGCGATGAAATCGGGGGTCTGGGTCATCGCCGCCATTCTACCTGTGCCGGCGCCTTGCCAGCCCAGCAATGACGGGCCCGGAGCCCTTGCCATGCATTGCAGCAATTCCGGTAGGATGGAAGCCCCATGCCTTTTGACGGCCCAGCTCCCATGTCCACCAACTCGCCCAAGCCCCTGGCCATCCGCGAGCGCCTTTCCGAAGTGCGCTACGAAATCCGCGGAGAACTGGCGCGGCGAGCCCGGGAGCTGGAGGCGCAGGGCCGCAAACTGATCAAGCTCAACATCGGCAATCCCGGCGCCTTCGGTTTCCGCGCGCCGGAGCACCTTCAGCGTGCGATCGCCGACGACATGGGCCGCACCGACCCATACACGCACCAGCAGGGCCTGCCGGTCGCGCGCGAAGCCATCGCCAGCTACTACGCCCGCCGTGGCGCGCCCGATGCGCACCCGGACCGCGTCTTCCTCGGCAATGGCGTCAGCGAACTGATCGACCTGTCGCTGCGTGCGCTGCTCAATCCCGGCGACGAAGTGCTGGTGCCCTCGCCCGACTACCCGCTGTGGTCGGCCTCGACCATCCTCAACGATGGCCGCCCGGTGTACTACCGCTGCGCACCGGAGAACGGCTTCCAGCCGGACCCGAGCGAGATCGAGACGCTGGTCTCCTCGCGCACCCGCGCCATCGTGCTGATCAACCCGAACAACCCCAGCGGCGCCAGCTACCCGCGCGAACTGCTGGAGCGCGTGGTCGAGATCGCTCGCCGCCACAACCTGCTGTTGCTGGTTGATGAGATCTACGACCAGATCCTCTACGACGACGCGGTGTTCCAGCCGGTCGCGCCGCTGGCCGGTGATCATCCGTGCCTGACCTTCAGCGGCCTGAGCAAGGTGCACCGCGCCTGCGGCTGGCGCGTGGGCTGGGCCCACCTCAGCGGCGACGATGCCCGCCTGGGTGACTTCCGCGCGGCACTGGACCTGTTGGGCGCGCTGCGCCTGTGCGCCAACGTGCCGGGCCAGTACGCCATCGAGGCGGCGGTGAATGGCCCGGACACCATTTCCGAGCTGTGCACGCCGGGCGGCCGCCTGTATGAAACCCGCCGCGCGGTGATCGAAGCCTGCGAAGCCAGCGAGCACCTGTCGCTGGTCGCGCCGGCCGGCGCGCTGTACGCGTTCCCGGCCGTGGTCGGCGCTGCGGCGAAGGGCTTCGACGACCACAACTTCGCGCTGGACCTGATGAACAACGAGGGCGTGCTGGTGGTGCCGGGCTCGAGCTTCAACGTGCCCTACCGCCACCATTTCCGCGTGACCCTGATGCCGGAGGCCTCGGTGATGCGCGATGTGTTCGCGCGCATCGACCGCGTGCTGGCACGGCGTGCCGAGGACGCGACCAAGGTCGTGCCGCTGAAGCCGCGCCGTTCGGTGGCCTGACCTGTGACCCTGTCCTACCTGGCGCTGGGCGATTCGTACACCATCGGTGAAGCGGTTGCAGTCGAAGGCCGCTGGCCGCACCAGCTGGCTGCCGCGCTGCGTGCACAGGGCACTGAGCTGTCCGATCCGCAGACCATTGCGACTACCGGCTGGACCACCGACGAACTTGATGCAGGCATCGATGCGGCCGCGCCGCAGGGGCCGTTCGATTTCGTCAGCCTGCTGATCGGCGTCAACAACCAGTACCGCGGGCGTCCGCTGGACGAATACCGCAGCCAGTTCCAGGCGCTGTTGCAGCGGGCCATCGGTTTCGCTGGCGGTGATGCCGGCCGCGTGCTGGTGCTGTCCTTCCCCGATTGGGGTGCGACCCCGTTCGGCGCCGGCAGTGGCCGCGACCTGGCCGCGATCGAGATCGAGACCGACGAGTTCAATGCGGCTGCCGAGGTGATCAGCACCCAGCAGGGCGTGGCCTTCGTCGACATCACCGATATCAGCCGCGCGCAGGGCGAAGACCCGACGATGATTGCCGAGGACGGCCTGCATCCTTCAGCGCGGATGTACGCGCTGTGGAGCGCGCGCGCCCTGCCGGTCGCCGCACACCTGCTCGGCGGCACGGACTGAGGCGATGGTCGGCACGCCACGGAACGGCCCGCCCCTGCCCTGCACGCCCCTGACCGCCCCGCAGGCCCGCTTGATCGCCGAAGCATTCCGGCCAGCGCAGGCCTGGGGCAGCCGCCGCGACTACTACTACACCCGCGGCAAGCTCGGCAGCGATCCGCTGTACGACGGCGTGCTGCAGCATCTGCCTGACGATGGGCAGCCGGTGCTGGACCTGGGCTGCGGGCTGGGCCTGTTCGCGCATGTGCTGCGCCAGCGCGGAGGTACCCAGCATTACCTGGGCGTGGACGTGGATGCCGGCAAGATCACCCGCGCGCAACGTGCTGCCGCCGACCTGCAGGACGTGCGCTTCGACTGCGTGGATGTGCAGGCGCCGCTGCCGGCGCAGGCCGGGCACGTCCTGCTGCTGGACGTGCTTCAGTATCTGGACGCGGGCCCACAGCAGGCCCTGCTGCGCGCG
Source organism: Stenotrophomonas sp. SMYL11 (assembly GCF_036320005.1). NCBI lineage: Bacteria > Pseudomonadati > Pseudomonadota > Gammaproteobacteria > Lysobacterales > Lysobacteraceae > Stenotrophomonas > Stenotrophomonas sp. SMYL11. The sequence continues at coordinate 111,162 of NZ_JAWIRS010000013.1, read as the reverse complement.
GCCAGCGCGCAGGTGGCCCACGGCGGTTGCCTGCTGCTGCGTACACCGCTGGCCACCGGCGATGGCCGCGACCGCACCACGCGGGTGGCGGACCGGCTGGCCTGGCTGATCGGCTGGATGGGCACGCGGCCGCGCCACTATCCCGATCCGCAGGTGCTGCAGGCGACATTGATCGAGGCCGGATTGCAGGTGACGTCGCCCCGGCCGCTGCACGGGCGTACCCCCTTCAACAGCTGGCTGCTGGTGGCGCACCGCATCCGGTAGCGCCGGGCCATGCCCGGCGGATTCCATCCATGCCGCTGCGCTCGGCGGGCGTGGCCCGGCGCTACCGGTTATCCGGCCGGCAGCTGCGCCTTCAGCCCGCGCTCGTCCAGCGCCTGCAGCACGCGCTCGATGATCACCAGGTTGTGCCCATGGGCGGCACCTTCGTGCAGCAGCACGATCGCGCCCGGGCGCAGCTCCGGCAGCAGCCGTGCCAGCACGCCGTCCGGCGTGCAGCCGACGCCGTCGTAGCCACGGGCACTCCAGCCTACCCGGACCAGCCCCAACCGCTGCAGCACCGGCGCCACGAACGGATTGGTCATGCCCACCACCGAGCGGTACCAGCGCACTGGATGGCCGCTCAGGGCCTGCAACGCGTGCTGGCAGCCTTCGATCTCGGCGCGCATCGCGGCCGGGCCCAGCCGCCAGAAGCGCGCCTGCGGGTGGCTGTGACTGTGATTGCCCAGGTCATTGCCACGGCGCAGGATCTCGGTCACCAGTTCCGGCCGTGCCAGCGCACGTTCCCCCACCAGGAAGAAGGTGGCGCGTGCCTGGTGGCGGTCCAGCAGGTCGAGCACGGCGCGGGTTTCCGGACCGGGACCATCATCGATGGTCAGCCATACCGTGTTGCCGGCCTCCGGCAGTCGGTTCAGCACCGGCGCATAGAAGCGGCTGTTGGGCAGGAACACCGGCACCATGAACAATGCGTGGCTGGCCACCATCAGCGGCAGACCCCACTGCCAGCCGGCCAGGGCCCAGACCAGGATCACGGCCAGCTGCGACGCCACCAGCCAGGGCAGCCAGCGCCAGGGGCGGGCCGGGATGCGATGCAATGTTCCTGCGTTGCTCATCCCCCATGATGCCATGGGGGTTAGAATTGATGATTCGAATTCCCGGAACCCCGACGTCCATGTCCCTCGATCCCGCCCTGCGTTCGCGCATCGAATCCATCCTCAACGCCAACCGCGTCGTGCTGTTCATGAAGGGCCAGCCGTCGATGCCGCAGTGCGGTTTCTCGGCCAAGGCCGTGGGCGCCCTGCAGGACCTCGGCGTCGAGTTCGCCCACGTCAACGTGCTGGCCGACCAGGAAATCCGTGAAGGCATCAAGGCCTATGGCGACTGGCCGACCATTCCGCAGCTGTACATCGACGGCGAGCTGGTCGGCGGCAGCGACATCGTGCTGCAGATGGCCGCCAGCGGCGAGCTGAGCAGCGTGCTGGGCCTGGCTGCGCCGGACCGTACCCCGCCGAGCATCACCGTCACCCCGGCCGCCGTGGAAATGCTCAAGGGTGCGCTGGCCGATGCTCCGGGCGCTGCCCTGCAGCTGTCCATCGACGCCGGTTTCCAGCCGAACTTCCAGCTGGCCCCGCACGACGAAGGCGCGATTGCCGCCGAGTCCAACGGCCTGCGCGTGCAGTTCGACCTGGCCAGCGCGCGTCGCGCCAACGGCATCACCATCGACTGGGTGGACGACATCCGCGGCAAGGGCCTGGCCATCGACAACCCGAACGCGCCCAAGCCGGTACAGGAAATCAGCGTGCGTGATGCCGATGACCTGGTGCGTGCCGGCAACATCACCCTGGTGGACGTGCGCCCGGCCGACGAGCGTGAAATCGCTGCCGTCGGCGTGCCGTTCAAGAGCTTCGACGGCAACGGCCGCGCCGCGCTGGAAGCCCTGCCGAAGGACACCGCGCTGGCCTTCATGTGCCACCACGGTGGCCGCAGCGCGCAGGCCGCCGAGCAGTTCCGCGCCCTGGGCTTCACCAAGGTGTTCAACGTCACCGGCGGCATCAACGCCTGGTCGGAAGAGGTGGACAACGGCGTGCCGAAGTACTGATCGGCATTGAAAAAGGGGACGGAGGGGATTAAGTCGTTTATGGCAAAAACGACTTAATCCCCTCCGTCCCCTTTTTCCTAGCCGGCGAACCCGCCTTCGGCCAGGTAATCCAGTTCTTCCGGCGTGGGGATGCGGCCCAGCACGGCGTTGCGATGCGGGAAGCGACCGAAGCGGCGGATGATGTCGCGGTGCAGTTCGGCGTACTGCAGGTATTCCTTGTCACCCAGCACGTCGAACATCGCCACCGAGCGGTCCTGGTCCAGCGGATCCTCGGAGTGCTCGAACGGCAGGTAGATGAAGGCGCGCAGCTTGGGCACCAGCTGCAGGTCCAGGCCTTCCTCGATGGCGCGCATGGCGTAATGCCGGGCCAGGCCATCGGTGGCGTAGGAATGGGCGGTACCGCGGAAGCAGTTGCGCGGGAACTGGTCCAGCAGCAGCATCAGCGCCAGCGCGCCTTCGGCACTGCCCAGCCAATGCTCGCGCGCGCGCGACGCCGCTGCGAAATGCTCATCCAGAAACAACTGGCGGAACTGCGCGTCGAACGCGTCGTCGCGGGCGAACCACTTCGCAGGGCCCGCCTCCTTCCAGAATTCCACCACTTGCGCGGCAACGTCCATTACCTACTCCCAGGCCCGGACGCCCCGCGCCCGGCCTTCATCATCATTCGTCGAAGCGCAGGTGGCGGACCGACTTGCCGTTGCGCCGGATAAGCTTAAGCGCCTCGATGCCGATCTGGATATGGTTTTCCACGAACTGGGAGCTGACCTTGGCATCGGAGGCCTCGGTCTTGACCCCATCGGGGATCATCGGCTGGTCCGAGACCAGCAGCAGCGCGCCGCTGGGGATGTGGTTGGCGAAGCCGGCGGCGAACACCGTAGCCGTTTCCATGTCGATGGCCATGCAGCGCATCGCCCGCAGCCGTTCCTTGAAGGCCTCGTCGTGCTCCCAGACCCGGCGGTTGGTGGTGTAGACGGTGCCGGTCCAGTAATCGTGGCCGAGGTCGCGGATCATGGTCGAAACCGCACGCTGCAGCGCAAAGGCCGGCAGCGCCGGTACTTCCGGTGGCAGGTAATCGCCCGAGGTGCCCTCGCCACGGATCGCAGCGATCGGCAGCACCAGGTCGCCCAGCTGGTTCTTCCGCTTGAGACCACCGCACTTGCCCAGGAACAGCACCGCCTTGGGCATCACCGCCGACAGCAGGTCCATGATGATCGCGGCATTGGGACTGCCCATGCCGAAGTTGATCATGGTGATGCCATCGATGGTGGCACTGGCCATCGGCCGGTCCAGGCCGATGACCGGCGCGCCGGTCAGCTCGGAGAACGTATGCAGGTAGCCGCCGAAGTTGGTCAGCAGAATGTGCTGGCCGAACTGGTCCAGCGGTACGCCGGTATAGCGCGGCAGCCAGTTGTCGACGATTTCCTGCTTGCTCTTCATGGGCAGTCCGGTACGGCGGGGGACCGGGTATTTTCAGCCACCCGGCCGGTGCCGTCGAGCCACCGTCGGCAGGCCTGTGAAGAAGGTCACTTGGCAAGCCCGCCGCCTCCGGGCTAGCGTCGGCGGTTGGACCAGTTGCAAGGGGAACTGCATGGCATCGACGTTGTTGCGCGCCGGGGTAGCCCTGGCACTGCTTTCATTGAGCACAGCTCCGGCGGTGGGCGCCTCGCGCTTCGTCGCCGATCCCTACCCCAGCACCTACCAGGCGCATCCCGATGCGCCGGTGCTGATCCAGAACGCCACCGTGCTGACCGGCACCGGCCAGCGCCTGGACAATGCCGACGTGCTGCTGCGCGAGGGCCGCGTCGTCGCCGTTGGCCGCCAGCTGCAGGCCGATGCCGGTGTCACCCGCATCGATGCGCAGGGCAAGTGGGTCACCCCCGGCCTGATCGACGTGCACTCGCACCTGGGCGTGTACCCCAGCCCCGGCGTCGGCGCGCACAGCGACGGCAACGAGATGACCGCGCCGGTCACCGCCAACGTCTGGGCCGAACACTCGGTGTGGCCGCAGGACCCGGGCTTCGCCACCGCGCTGGCCGGCGGCGTGACCAGCATGCAGGTGCTGCCGGGCTCGGCCAACCTGGTGGGTGGCCGCGGCGTGACCCTCAAGAACGTACCCGCAGTGACCTACCAGGCGATGAAGTTCCCCGGTGCGCCCTGGGGCCTGAAAATGGCCTGCGGCGAGAACCCCAAGCGGGTCTATGGCGAAGGCAAGGGCGTGACCCCAGCCACGCGCATGGGCAACGTGGCCGGCTACCGCGCCGCCTTCATCGATGCCGCCGACTACATCGCCAAGAACAAACCGAAGCCGGCCAAGCGCAAGGGCTGGTTCGGCAGCGACAAGGGCGACAGCGCCGGGGATGCCGGCGGCAAGCGCGATCTCAAGCTGGACACGCTGGCCGGTGCGATCGAAGGCGACATCCGTGTGCACATCCACTGCTACCGCGCCGACGAGATGGCCACCATGCTCGATCTGGCCAAGGAATTCGGCTTCAAGGTGGCCGCCTTCCACCACGGCGTGGAAGCCTACAAGCTGGCCGACCGGCTGGCCGCCGACGGTGTCTGCGGTGCGCTGTGGGCCGATTGGTGGGGCTTCAAGATGGAAGCCTTCGACGGCATCCAGGAGAACATCGCGCTGGTCGACCGGCCGAAGAACAGCTGCGCCATCGTCCACTCCGATTCACCCGAAGGCATCCAGCGCCTGAACCAGGAAGCGGCCAAGGTGATGGCGTCCGCGCGCCGCGCGCGCATGCCGGAGATCACACCCGAGCACGCCATCACCTGGATGACCGCCAACGCCGCCAAGGCGCTGGGCATTGAAGGCCAGACCGGCACCCTGGAGGCCGGCAAGATGGCCGATGTGGTGGTCTGGAACGGCAATCCCTTCAGCTCGTACGCGCTGGCCGAGCAGGTCTTCATTGATGGCCGCAGGTTGTACGACCGCAGTGCACCGGCAGCGACGCCGCGTTCCGATTTCCAGCTTGGCCAGGAGGTGCGCTGATGGTGGTGCTCAAGCAATTGGCGCAGTCTGCCGCGAAGGGCAGTCGAGCATGGCTCGGTGCAACTGTCATGGTGTTGGCCTGCCTCTCCGCATCCGCACAGGCACAGGACCTGCTGGTGCGCAACGCAACGGTGCACACCGCCAGCGCACGTGGCAGCCTGCAGAACGCAGACGTGCTGGTGCAGGGCGGCATCATCCGTGCGGTGGGCAGCGGCCTGTCCGCACCCGCTGGCGCAACCGTGGTCGAGGCCAGTGGCCGCCCGTTGACCCCTGCGCTGTTCGGCGGCATCACCGAGACCGGCATCGAAGAGGTGCTGGTCGAGAGGAGTACCGTCGACAGCGCACTGAAGATCGGCGAGCAGCCACTGCGGCCCGAGTTCGACGTGACCCTGGCCTACAACCCGGCCTCGGTGCTGATTCCGGTGACCCGGCTGGAAGGGATCGGCTTCACCGCATTGGGCGCAACCCCCGGCGGTGGCTTCGTGGCCGGCCAGGGCGGCGTGATGCGGCTTGATGGCAGCATCGACCCGATCGGCCCGCGCGCCCTGTTCCTGCGCATCGGCGCGGCCGCCTCGGAATTGACCGGCCAGTCGCGCGCCGCGCAGTGGATGCTGCTGCAGCAGATGATCGACGAGGCGCGTGGCCAGGTGGCCGCAGACTCGCCGCATGCGCTGCTGACCCCGGCCGGCCGCCGCACGTTGAGCCGCTACCTGGCCGGCCAGGGCCGCATCGTGGTGGAAGTGGACCGTGCCGCCGACATCCGCCAGCTGCTGCGCTGGGCCGCCCGCGAGAAGGTGAAGATCGCCATCGCCGGGGCCAGCGAAGCGTGGCAGGTGGCGCCGGAACTGGCCGCTGCCCACGTGCCGGTGTTCGTTGATGTGCTGGCCAACCTGCCGGCCAGCTTCGACCAGATCGGGGCCACGCTGGAGAATGCGGCACGCCTGCAGCGCGCGGGCGTGGCGGTCTCCTTCGTGCAGCGCGGCGACGCCACCCACAACGCCCGCAAGATGCGCCAGCTGGCCGGCAATGCGGTCGCCCATGGCCTGCCCTGGGCCGACGGCCTGGTCGGCCTGACCCGGGTACCGGCGCAGGCGTTCGGGGTGGCCGACCAGATCGGCAGCATCGAGCCCGGCAAGCGCGCCGACCTGGTGCTGTGGGAGGGCGATCCGCTGGACGTGGCGCACTATGCCGAGCAGGTCTGGCTGGGCGGCCGTGCGATGCCGATGCGCTCGCGCCAGACCGAGCTGCGTGACCGCTACCTGCAGCGCAACGCGCAGCCCTGACCGCACACGAGGACACACCGATGGCGACACTGCGCTGGTACTTCGACCTCATCTCGCCCTACGCCTACCTGCACTGGCAGAAGCTGAAGCAGTTGCCACAGTTCGCGCAGATCCAGACCGTGCCGATTGCCTTCGGTGCGGTGCTGCATCACCTGGGCAACCTCGGGCCGGCCGAGATTCCGGCCAAGCGCCGCTTCATCTACCGCCAGCTGTTGTGGACCGCGCAGGCCGAGGGCACACCGCTGCGATTCCCGCCCGGCCATCCGTTCAACCCGCTGCCCGCCCTGCGCCTGTGCCTGGCCGCCGGTGCCAGCGTACAGGCGGTGGACGTGCTGTTCGACTGGATCTGGCGCGACGGCAACGCGGCCGACAGCCCTGACGCCCTGCGCGAACCGGCCGCACAGCTGGGTATTGACGATGTCGCCAGCGCCATCGCCGACCCGGCGGTGAAGGAGCAGCTGCGCCGCAACACCGAGGCCGCAATTGGTGCTGGGGTGTTCGGTGTGCCGACCCTGGCAATAGATGAGGAGCTGTTCTGGGGCAACGACGCGCACCCGCTGATGGCGGCGGTGCTGGCCGATCCGGGCCTGCTGCGGCAGCCCGAATGGCTACGCCTGGCCACCCTGCCGGTGGCGGTGCAGCGCAGTCGCTGAACAGGGCATGGCGCGTTTCCCTCGCGCGCCTGGATGGGATTTGAGATAGATTTCACGTTTCCGAACCTACAACCGCCCTGGAGGGGGAGCCGCGGATGCGCATCGGAATCGTCGTCGACTCGGCCTGCGACCTGCCGCCGGACTTCATCGCCACCCACAACATCGTGCTGCTGCCGATCACCGTACGCATCGGCGAAGCGGTGCTGGCCGATCATCGCGATGAACAGGCCACACTGAGCTTCCTGCACGCGCACGTGGCCGAACATGGTGCTGAAGCGGAAACCATCCCTTTCAGCGTCAACCAGATCCGCGACCTGTTCCTGCAGCAGCTGGTGATCGATTACGACCACGTGTTCTGCATGACCATCACCAAGACCCGCAGCCCGATCCATGACAACGCGCTGCAGGCCAGCTTCGCCATCCTCAACGACTACAAGCCGGTACGGCAGGCGGCAGGCTACAACTCACCATTCGCGCTGCGCGTGCTCGACACCCAGAACCTGTTCGCCGCGCAGGCGGTGACCGCGGTGGAAGCCGTGCGCCTGCGCGACAGCAACGCCAGCGTGCAGCAGATCCGCGAGCGGCTGGAGGAGCTGGCCAGCAACGTGCACGGCTACATGGTCACCCGTGACCTGTACTACATGCGCGCGCGTGCGCGGCACAAGGGCGACCGCAGTGTCGGCCTGCTCAGCGCCGCACTGGGCAGTGCGCTGGACATCAAGCCGGTGCTGCACGGTTACCGCGGCGAGACCGGGCCGGTGGCCAAGATCAAGGGCTTCGACAACGCCGTGCAGAAGTTGTTCGCGGTAGTTGGCCAGCGCGTACGCGCCGGGCTGATGACACCGACGGTGTGCGTCAGCTACGGCGGTGAGCTGGAAGAGTTGCGCACCCTGCCCGGCTATGCACAGCTGAGAGAGGTCTGCGCCACCCATGGCGTGACCGTGTACGAATCGGTGATGAGCCTGACCGGCATGGTCAACGTCGGCAAGGGCGCGGTCACCGTGGGCTTCGCCGATGGGCCACATCGGTTCGAGTGAGGCCCCGACGCGGCGCGGATCTGCACATCGATTCCACCGCGGTTGTGCCAGTCTTCCCGCACTTCAAGGAGAACTCCATGCCTGCGCAGTACCACATCAGCCTGCCCGACCCGTCCAAGGCCCGCGGCAACGATCCTGACCTGTCCTTCCATTCGCAGGGCGCCGCCGGTTTCGCCGAAGAGCTGCAGGACGCCCTGCGCAGCGGCACGCTGTTCGAGCGCTGGAAGGCCAAGCAGCCTGACCCGGATGCGGTGGAACCGCAGTGGGGCGTGACCGACCCGGATGCCACCGTGACCGGCGAGCAGAAAGACCTGCGCATCAACCTGGTGGCCACCACCCGCATCGACAGTGACGTGTTCAAGCAGCGCCTGCGCCTGCTGGCCGGCCACCACTGGGAACTGCGCGACGTGCGTTGAGGCCACCGCCGCCGTCGTTATCGACCCCACGCCGGCGGCCAAGCTCTGGTAGGCGCCAACCTTGGTTGGCGCTTTCCGGCACACCGCTCAAGCGGCTGGCACACTGCCGGGATGAGAAACAACACTCCCATCACCCGACCGGGTACGCGCGGCGAGAAGAAGCTGCGCGATGCCCCTCGCCGACTCCGCGCCCTGCAACATTGGGCAGACTGCTTCAAAGGCGCGTTTCCCTCGCCGCACGCATTGCAGGCCGCAGGCCGCTACTGGAACTACAAGATTCCCACCCATGCCCGTCTGGTCGAACCCCCTGCCACGACGCAGGAAATCCAGCGCACTTGCGCAAGGATCCTGATAGACGCGTGCGCCAACCTGATCCAGTCGCGACCTGCGCCCCAGGCCGACATTCGAGTGACCTGCTGCGTCACCTTGCCGGGGATGTTCTCCAGCGAGATCTGCCTTTACCTGGACGAGGCCTATTTCCAGGGACATGTCGCCGACACCCCGGATGGGCAGGTCACCGCGATCACCTCGCGCAGCCTTGCCGCCGAATGGGGGCTCGAACTTCCGATGGGTATTGAGGAGCGAGGCCTGCGAATCAGCATCCCCGCCGACGATGATGATGACGAATTCGAGGGTGAGTGCTGGTACTTCGGTGAGCTAGCCGACCGGCGTTGATGAGTACCCACGCGGGTGCCCCCTGGTAGGAGCCAACCTTGGTTGGCGCTTTGGAGAAGGCTGCCAACCAAGGTTGGCAACGACCGAAATGCCGGCCAGCGGCCGGCACTACCGCCACGATGGCTAGCACCGGGCCATGCCCGGCGATTCCATGTCGTTACCAGCCACCGCCCAGCGCGCGGTACAGCTCCACCCGCGCGATCGCAGCCGTGGCCTGGCTGTTGGCCAGCGCGGCCTGGTTGTCCAGCGCGATGCGCTGGGTGGTCAGCACATCCAGCATGTCGACCACGCCAGCCTGGTACTGCCGGCGCGCCGCGCCCAGTGCGCTCTCGCTCTCGTCCACCGCCACATGCAGCTGCACCGTGCGCTGCTGCTCCGCGGCATAGCCATCAATGGCGTCGTCCACTTCATGCCAGGCCTGCAAAACGGTACGGCGGAACTGCAGCGCCGACTGTTGCTGCTGCAGCCTGCTCAGCGCGAGATTGGCCTTCAGCCGCCCGCCCTGGAAGATCGGCACGCTGATCGACGGGCCGATGCTGAAACGGTGCGCGTTCCAGCCATCCAGATCATCCAGCTGCTTGGCCTGGAACCCAGCGTCGCCATTCAAGGTGATGCGCGGCAGGAAACTGGCCTTGGCTACGCCGATGCCGGCCGTTGCCGCGTGCAGTGCCGCTTCGGCACGACGGATGTCCGGGCGACGCTCGGCCAGTTCGCTGGGCAACCCCACCGCTACGGCCGGCAGCGCCGGCCAGTCACGGCGTGCATCCTGCAGCTGCGCGTCCAGCGCCTGCGGTGGCTGCGCCAGCAGGAACGCCAGCGCATTGCGCAGCTGCGATTCACGATGCCGCAGCGGCGCGATGCCGGCCTGCAGCGATGCCACCTGCGCGGACGCGCTGGACACCTGCAGCGTGCTGGCCACGCCCTGTTGCTGGCGTGCCTCGGTCAGGCGCTTCATGTCGAGGGCGATGCTGAGGTTGTCCTCGGTGATCGCCAGCAGCTGCCGCGTCGCGCGCAGCTGCAGGTAATCACGCGCGGTTTCCGCCAGCAGCGCGATGCGCACCGCGTGTGCATCCTCCTCGGCGATCTGCACGCGTGCGTCGGCCGCTTCCACCTGGCGGCGCACACGCCCCCACAGGTCCAGTTCCCAGCTCAGGCCGATGCCGGCCTGGAACAGCCCGTAGTCATCACGGCCGCCGTTGCCGGATGGATCATTCAGGCCCACCTCGCTGTTGCGTGCACGCACGCTACTGGTGCTCGCGCTGACGCTGGGCAGGCGATCGGCGGCGGTGATGCCACGCGCGGCGCGGCTCTGCTGCACGCGGTTGGCGGCCAGCTGCAGGTCCAGGTTGGCCGCGAGCACCTGGCCGGCAAGCTGCTCCAGCAGTGGATCGTCGAAGCCGGCCCACCAGGCCGCGTCCTGGTCGATGGCGTTGCCGGCGACAACCTCACCCTGCCAGTGGCTGGGCAGTTCCGCCTGCGGGCGTACGAAGTCCGGACCCATCGTGCAGGCAGCCAGGGCCGTGCACAGGCTGGCCGCAACGAAGGTGCGGAACAGGGTGACTGCGCTCATGCACCCTCCCCGCTCTTGTGGCCAGGACTGTGCTGCACGCTCTGCGCGCGGGCGCGGCTGCCCAGGTCAACACTGGCTTCCACCGACATGCCGGCACGCAGCTGGTCCAGCAGTGGCTGGCCCGGTTCCAGCACGATCTTCACCGGAATGCGCTGCACCACCTTGGTGAAGTTGCCGGTGGCGTTTTCCGGTGCGACGGCGGCGAAGGTGACGCCGGTGGCCGGCGCGATGCTGTCGATGTGCCCGCGCAGCGGCTTGCCCGGGAACACGTCCACCTTCAGCTCGACCTGTTGGCCGGCCTGCATGCGGGTCATCTGCGTTTCCTGGAAGTTGGCGACCACGAAGGCGCGCTTCAGCGGCACCACCGCAGCCACCGGCGTACCCGGGGTCAGGTAGGCGCCCACGCGCACAGCGCGGCGGCCGACCATGCCGTCGATCGGCGCGCGCAGCACGGTGTGCGACAGGTCCAGTTCGGCACGCGCCTGCGCCGCTTCTGCACGCTGTACCGCCGCCTGCGCGGCCTGCACGCCAGCGCTGAGGATGTCGGTGCGCTGGCGTGCGGTCGACAGCGCGGCCTGGCCCTGCTGCAGATGCGCACTGGCCACGGCCTGCTTCGACTGCGCCTGCTGTGCGTTCTGCACGGTGCCGGCGCCGTCACGGGCCAGCTCGCGGTAACGCTGCTGGTCGGCAATGGCCAAGGTCAGTTCGGAGCGGCTGACATCGACGCTGGCCCTGGCCTGTTCGATCAGCGAGTCCTGCTGGGCCAGTGCGGCCTGCGCGTTGGCCAGCTGTGCACGGGCGTTGGCGAAGTCGGCACGGGCCGCCTGCAGGGCCACCTGGTAGTCGCGGTCGTCGATGCGGGCAAGCACGTCGCCAGCCTTCACCGACTGGTTGTCCTCTACTTCCACGGCACTGACAAAGCCGGGAATCTTCGGCGCAACCAGCGTGTAGTCGGCCACGACGTAGGCATTGTTGGTGGTCTGGTGGCCGCCGTCGCGCAGCAGCAGCCAGGCACCGATGGCCAGCGCCAGCACGCCCAGGCCCAGGCCGGTATTGAGAGTGGTTCGATTGATCGTCATGAGGGGGTTCCTGCGAAAGGTTCAGGCCACGGCACGTGGCGGATGGATGCGGGTGGGCATCCAGGCAATGAGGGGAATGAAGGCGAGCGCCACCAGCGCGACCACCCAGTACAGGTCGGCCGAGGTCAGCGCCTGCACCTGTGCATGCAGGCGCGCGCCCAGCTGCGGGCCCTCGGCCAGCCACGGCTGCTCGCCAAGGCGGTCGACCAGCACGGTGGAATGGAAATGACGGCGGCCCTGGGCGACGGCATCCAGCACGCCGCTGGCGAGCACGGCAGCAAAGCCCTTGACCGTGTTGAACCACGCCGAGGCGAACGGACCGTCCTGCGGTGCCAGCCCGCCAGTGGCCAGCATCAGCAGCGGTAACACCGCCATCGGCTGGGCGAATACCTGCAGCAGCTGTACCCACAGGAAGTTGTCGCGGATCCAGGCCACATCCAGGTGCGAGCCCAGCCAGCAGGCCAGCGCCAGCATCGCCAGGCCGGTGGCCTGCACCCAGCGGCAATCCACTGCGCGGATGTTCAACAACGCCGCCACCAACGGCAATGCGATCACCTGTGGCAGCGCCACCCACAGCAGCATCGGTGCGGTCTGCAATGGCCGGTAGCCCTGCACGCTGGCCAGGAAACCGGAGGGAATCGAGATCACCGCCAGCAGCACGAACAGCACGCCGCCCAGCGTCACCAGCGAGTAGCTGAGGTTGCGGTTGGCCAGCAGCTGCAGCTTGAAGAACGGCAGCGGGTGGAACCATTCATTGATCATGAACAGCACCATCAGGCCGGCGCCGCCACCGATCATCAGGGTGATCATCGGTGAGTCGAACCAGTTCAGGCGCGGACCCTGCACCAGGCCCAGCACCAGCAGCACCAGCGCCGGCAGGCCCAGCGCCAGGCCCACGCCATCGAACTGGGCAAAACGCTCCAGCCGCAGCGGGTCCTGTGGCAGGCCCCAGCTGACCATCGCCATGGCGGCCATGCAGTACGGCACGATCTGCCAGAACGCCCAATGCCAGCCCACCTGCTCGACCCAGAACGCGGCCAGCGGCGTGCCCATGCTCGGGCCGAAGGTAGCGGTCAACGCGTAACCCGCCAGGCCATACAGCTTGATGCCCGGCGGCAGGAAGCGCAGTGCCACGCTCATCAGCAGCGGCGGCAGCGCACCACCACACAGCCCCTGCAGCGCGCGCAGCAGCAGGAACACCTGCAGGTTCGGGGCAAGCGGGCAGAGCACGCCCAGCACCATGAAGCCACCGATCATCGCCAGCGCGAAGCGGCGCAGCGAGAAGGTGGCGGCACACCACGGGGCGAAGGCCATCGCGCTGACCGACATCGCGCTGTAGAGGGCGACGATCCAGCTGCCGTCATCGACGCTGAAACCCATCGCACCGCGGATATCGGCCAGGGCGACCTTGGTGATGTTCTCGTTGAAGCCTGACACCAGCACCGCCAGCAGCACGCCGCACAGGCCGACCAGGATGCGGCGGTCGAGCCCGGGGGCGGCGGCAGGACGGGGCGCTGCGGCGGCCGGGACAGCGGCGGCCGGCGTACTCATCGCCGGGCACCAATCCGTGCAGTGCACGGCATGTTGGGGGTCATTGGAATGCGCTCAGTGAAACTCCGGGGAGCGCAGTCTAGGGAGCCGGTACCCTGCAAAAAATGGCGCAGCCCGCATCCCAGGCGTGCGTCACGCGCACGCATGAAAGTGTCAGCGCGGAGCCTCCCCTGCGCTTTCGCACATGGTCTTGATCGAGCGGCGCAGCCACTGGTGCGCAGCATCGTTGTCCAGCCGCGGGTGCCAGGCCTGGACGATGGCGGCGGTGCGCACCGGGATCGGCAGCGGGAACAGGCGCAGCGGCAGGCGCATGCTGACGATCCGCTCCAGCATCACGCTCGGCATCTGCGGCAGGATCAGGTCCGACTCGGCGGCAGCGAAGATCGCGCCGTGGAAGGTCGGGCTGATCAGCGCCACCCGCCGTTGCAGGCCCAGCGTGGCCAGGTCGTCATCGATCGGGCCACGCGGCAGCCCCCGCCGCGACACAGCGATGTGGTCGCAGGCAGCAAAACGCTCGGCGCTGATCTCCTCATCGAACAACGGATGGTCCTCGCGCGCGGCGCCCATGAACGAGGTACTGAACAGGTTCTGCACCTTGGTATCGGGCGCATGCTTGCCGGCGGTGCTGATGTACAGGTCGATCCGGCCCTGCGCCATCGCGTCGTCGTCGGTATCGCCCTCGGGCACGAAGCGCAGCACCGCGCGCGGCGCCTGCTGGCGGAACAGTTCACGCAGGCGTCCGCCGAATCCACCGATGAAGACATCATTGGCGCGGACATTGAAGGTGCGCTCCAGGGTGCGCAGGTCGATCTCGCGACCGGCGTTGAACACACGGTGGGCCTGCTCGATCACATCGCGGACCTGCTCACGCAGCTGCAGCGCGCGCGGCGTGGGGGCCAGACCGCGGCCGGCACGCACCAGCACCGGGTCGCCCAGCGCGGTGCGGATCCGGCCCAGGGTACGGCTCATCGCCGGCGCGCTCAGGTTCATCCGCCGCGCGGCGGCGGCCACGCTGCACTCGTCAATCAGCACGTCCAGTGCCAGCAACAGGTTCAGGTCCGGCAGGGGCATGACAGTCTCCAGCAAATCAGATGACTCTACGACACTTTTAACCACCGTGGATTGCGTTTTACGCATCCATTGACTGCCGCGCACGGCATGGGTGCGCGCAGTGACATCGGCGACCATCCCCGGCCTGCCAAGGAGACATCCATGTTCAATACCCTGCTGGTCGCCCTGGACGGTGGCCCCCAGCACGCACGCGTGCTGGACCTGGCCGCAGCCATCGCCGGCCCCCACAGCCGCCTGCACCTGCTGTGCGTGCTCGACCCCGAATTCGCGCTGGCGGCCGATGCCAGCGAAGCCGACCGCATCGAGTACCCGGAAGCCGCCCGCCAGCGCTCACGGGCCGAAGCGGTGCTGGCCGAAGCCCTGGCCGAGCTGCGCGAGCGCGGCGTCGACGCCATCGCGCAGATTCCCTCGGGTGACCCGGGCGAAGTGATCAGCGAGCAGGCCCGGCGCCTGAATTGCGACCTGATCGTCATCGGCCACCGCCACCTGTCCCGCCTGGAACGCCTGTTCGAACCCTCGATCGGGCAATGGACCATCGACCACGCGCCCTGTCCCGTGCTGGTGGAAACCCGCGACCCACAACCCTAGCAACCATGGCCTCCCGTTCCCCGGTGTTTCCCACCCGCGTCAACTACCGCGCCTTCGGCCGCCAGTTCGGCCGCGGCGAACAGGCACTGCTGGCGGCGATACGCCAGCTGCACGATCCTGATCAACAGGCCGATGGACTCGCCCAGCTGAGCAGCCTCGGTATTGATCCCGAAGGCTGCGACGCGTTCGTCGGCCTGCTGCCGCTGCTGGCCACGCCCACCGCCCCGATCGACCTGTTGCCCGCAGGCTCACCGTTCATCGCGGCCAGCGAACTGGACCTGCTGGTCTGCCTGCTGCGCATCGCCCAGTGGCGGCATGCACGCCCGCGTGAAGATGACACGCTGGCACCGTTGCGCCAGCAGCTGGCGCGCTGTGCGATGGCCGTGCAGGCGGCAAACCTGCCGTTGCGCCAGCGCTCGTTGTCACCGGTCGGGCTGAGGCTGCTCGATCCCACTGGCTGGTTTCGGCAGCGCTAACCCGGCCGCGCCGCCCGTGCGCAATCGCGCACGGGGACCGTGCACCTGGCGCGCTCAGCAATCCATCCTGCCGTGCGCACTGCCTTCGTCGTCGAGCACGTGCGTATGCAGGATCACCTGGTTGCGACCGGCACGCTTGGCGGCGTACAGGCCGGCATCGGCATCCGCCAGCAACTGATCGGCGCTGGCCAGGGCCGGCGGGTGCAGGTAGCCCACGCCGATGCTGATACTGACCGACCCTTCGGGCAGTGGCAGCGCCGCCACCGCCTCACGCAGGCGCTCGGCCAGCGCCAGCACGCCCGACAGCGGGCTTCCGGGCACGATCACCGCAAATTCCTCGCCGCCGTAACGGGCAACACTGTCACCGGCACGGCCGGCACTGATCTTCAGGACCCTGGCCACGGCCTGCAGGCAGCGGTCACCGGCCGGATGTCCGTGGCGGTCGTTGAAGACCTTGAAATGGTCGATGTCCAGCAACAGCAGCCCCAGCTCGCTGCCGCTGCGCCGCGCACGGTTCCATTCCGCAAGCAGCAGTGCATCGAACTCGCGCCGGTTGGCCACACCGGTCAGGCCATCCTGCCGAGCGAGCTGGTCCAGCGATGCCTGCCGTTCCATCAGGTCCACCTGCAGCAGGATGCTGCGCACGCCGAAGCCCAGCGTTGCCACCACGAAGCCGGTGACCGCCAGCGGCCGCGCATGGTCGACCACCAGGGTACCGACCACCAGCAGCAGCAATGGCAGGATCATCGGCCCCGCCGCCTGCACCGTTCTGCCCAGTCTCGGGTGCATCACGAACGTCGGCGCGGGCGCCTGGCTCATCGCCAGCAACGCCAGCAGCAGGAACGGCAGGTCGATCAGCAGATCGTTGTAGGCACCGAAAGACTGTTCCGAGGTGTAGTGGTTGATGTAGTACGCCACAATCAGGTAGCCCACCGCGTAGATCGCCAGCGCGCGGAAGAAGTTGCGCCGCTCCGGAACGTCGCCCACCAGCCAGCGCACCACCGCAAAGCCGGCAATGCACAGATTCTGGATATCGAACATGCGCTGCATGTTGGACAACGCGTGGTCGTCGATGTCGACGCGCGCGGCGAACGACTGCGCATGCACGAAGAACAGCACGCCCAGCAATGCGGCCATCGCCGCGTCGATCAGGCTGATGCTCAGCCGCTCGCGGCGTGCACGGGCCAGGATGAACACCAGCGGCACGCCGTACAGCACATACAGGAACAGGCTGGCCTGCGGCGTGACATCGGCACGGCCGGCACCGAGCGCATCGATCATGTTGACGGCCATGCCACCCGCCCAGAGCAGCAGCGCCAGGGCGGTGGCGCGCCAGCCGAGCGCGGCACGGTCGCGGCGCGCCCGCCACAGGCAGGCCGCCGCCGCCAGCAACGGGGCACCCGTGAGGAACCCGAAGGAACCCGCACCGGCGGGACCCGGCCACAGGGCCACGACCAAGCCGTGGCACAGCACATACAGCAGCGCCAGCACTACCGGCATGCATCCCCCGATCCGCAAGGCCGTATGGGCGCACGATAGTCCCGCCCGCGCCACGGCCACGTGATCCAATACGGCAATACGACACTTCGCGTGCCCCGCCATGGTAGTGCCGGCCGCTGGCCGGCAATCCCAGGGAATCACGGGGCTGCAGGTTGCCGGCCAGCGGCCGGGACTACCGGAAAGCCGTCAGCCGTGCAGGGCGCGGGCGTGGTGGGCGATGTGCTCGCCGATGAAACTGGCGATGAAGTAGTAGCTGTGGTCGTAGCCCGGCTGCAGGCGCAGGGTCAGCGGATGGCCGGCGGCATCACAGGCCTGCTGCAGGCGCTGCGGTTGCAGCTGGGTCTGCAGGAATTCGTCCGCCTCGCCCTGGTCGACCAGCAACGGCAGGCGCTCAGTGGCCACGGCGACCAGTTCGCTGGCATCCCACTGCGCCCAGTCCGCCGGATTGTCGCCCAGGTAGGCGTGGAAGGCCTTCTGCCCCCACGGCACGTGGCTGGGCGCAACGATCGGCGAGAACGCCGACACGCTGCGGTAGCGCCCCGCGTTGCGCAGCGCGATCACCAGCGCACCGTGACCGCCCATCGAGTGGCCGCTGATGCCGCGCGCATCGGTGACCGGGAAATTCGCCTCGATCAGTGCCGGCAGTTCCTGCGCCACGTAGTCGTGCATGCGGTAGTGCTTCGCCCACGGTGCACGCGTGGCATTGAGGTAGAACCCCGCCCCCTTGCCCAGGTCATAGCCCTCGGCATCGGCCACGTCATCGCCGCGTGGGCTGGTATCGGGCGCGACGAGGATCACGCCATGCTCGGCCGCGTAGCGCTGCGCGCCCGCCTTGGTGATGACGTTCTGCTCGGTGCAGGTCAGCCCGCTCAGCCAGTACAGCACCGGCAGTTTCTGCGTTTCCGCCTGCGGCGGCAGGTACACGGCGAACTGCATGTCGCAGCCCAGCGTGGTGGAATGATGGCGGTAGACGTCCTGCCAGCCGCCGAAACAGGCGCGGTGTTCAATACGTTCCATGGTGCTCTCCTGCGCGGCGCGTCAGCGCACGCGTGCTTCTGGTAGATGCCGACCTTGGTCGGCTTATCCACGCGAGGCGTGGATGCCTTTGTTGATCCGTTCATCCAGCTGCGCCAGCAGGCGCAGCAACGATTCGACGCCAGGCTGGCCATCAAGATTGCGCCAGGCCGTCACGGCCACATCGCTGCGCGGCGGCCACTGCCCGGCTGCGCGCGCCTCATGAAGGCGCGGCAGGAATACCTGCGCCAGCCACTGCTCGAACGACATGCCATCGTCGCTGCCGAAGGCCGAGGTCACCGCACGCGGTGGCCCCACCTCCCCCACTATCCAGCCCAGCGCACGCAACGCCTGCTCGATCGGAGCCACCAGGGCCGCGCGCGGGTCTTCCGCACGCGGCCGGCGCAGGGCATCCAGCCAGCCCATGACGCGGCTCAATAGTGGACCACCGACCGGATCGACTTGCCCTCGTGCATCAGGTCGAAGGCTTCGTTGATCTTGTCCAGATCCATGGTGTGGGTGACGAACGGTGCCAGTTCGATATCGCCCTTCATCGCGTCCTCCACCATGCCCGGCAGCTGGCTACGGCCCTTCACGCCGCCGAAGGCAGTGCCCATCCACTTGCGCCCGGTCACCAGCTGGAACGGACGGGTGGAGATCTCCTGGCCCGAACCGGCCACGCCGATCACCACGCTCTGGCCCCAGCCACGGTGCGCGCATTCCAGCGCCGCGCGCATCACGTTGACGTTGCCGATGCACTCGAAGCTGTGGTCCACGCCCCAGGTGGTCATCTCGACGATGACCTGCTGGATCGGCTTGTCGTAGTCCTTCGGGTTGATGCAGTCGGTGGCGCCGAATTCGCGCGCCAGTTCGAACTTGGACGGGTTGGTGTCCACCGCGATGATGCGCCCGGCCCTGGCCTGGCGCGCACCCTGGATGACCGCCAGGCCGATGCCGCCCAGGCCGAACACGGCCACGCTGTCGCCTTCCTGCACCTTGGCGGTGTTGTGCACCGCGCCGATGCCGGTGGTGACACCGCAGCCAAGCAGGCAGACGTGCTCCGGGTTCGCGTCCGGATTGATCTTCGCCAGCGAGACTTCAGCCACCACGGTGTACTCGCTGAAGGTCGAGCAGCCCATGTAGTGGTACAGCGGCTCACCGTTGTAGCTGAAGCGGCTGGTGCCGTCGGGCATCACGCCCTTGCCCTGGGTGGCACGCACCGACACGCACAGGTTGGTCTTGCCGCTCTTGCAGAACAGGCACTCGCCGCACTCAGCGGTGTACAGCGGAATCACGTGGTCGCCCGGCTTGACACTGGTCACGCCCTCGCCCACCTCCACCACGATGCCGGCGCCTTCATGGCCCAGCACCACCGGGAACAGGCCTTCCGGATCATCGCCGGACAGGGTGAAGGCATCGGTGTGGCAGACACCGGTGTGGGTGATCTTGACCAGCACCTCGCCCTTCTTCGGCGGGGCGACGTCGATCTCGACGATCTGCAGCGGCTGGCCGGGACCAAAGGCGACGGCGGCACGGGACTTCATGGTGGCTTCTCCAGGATCAGGCGGAAAGGGAATGGCAGGACGATCGGCGCGATATGGCGCCGATGCTTATTTCAGGTACGAGCGGATCAACGCGCTCATGTCGCGCACGCGTTCGGCGCGTTGTTCGTCTGAGGCAGCGGGTTGCCCGAACTCCTCGCGCAGATGGGCCTCCATCACCTCGGACATCAGGCCGTTGACCGCGCCACGGATGGCGGCGATCTGCTGCAGCACCGGCCCGCAGTCGGCACCGGCTTCCAGCGCGCGATCCAGCGCATCGCACTGGCCGCGGATGCGGCGCACGCGGGCCAGGACCTTCTTCTTCTCTTCGGGGGAGTGCGGCATGGCTGGGCCACCTCGGAACTATACTGGGGGATAGTATACATGCAGGGCGAATGAAGCCATCTGGTGCTGCCGAGGCATGCTCCAGGCACAGATCCGCCCAGAATATGAATGAATAATAAATAGATTCATTTGTTACTTTTTCATGACCTGGGGTGCCTGCCTTCCGCCCGCGTTTACCCCCGAGTCACATTGGCGTGACCAGGGAGAAATCATGTACCTACCGTTGTTCGCCCGCAGTCGCTTGTCTGTCGCGCTGGGTTCGGCATTGGTGCTGGTGGCCGCCGCACCGGCCATGGCGCAGCAGGCCGCCACGCAGGAACAGAAGGCCGAGCCCGCCAGCAGCAAGACCCCCGTGCAGCTGGACCGGATGACCGTCACCGGCTCGCGCATCTACCGCGCCGGTTTCGACACGCTCGAGCCCGCCGCGGTGGTCAGCCGTGAATCGATCGAGAACTATGGCGACACCAACCTCATCGACGCGGTGACCCGGATTCCCGGGGTCAGTGCAGGCGTCAGTTCGCGCGGCGACCAGGCCGGCTTCGGTGCAGGCGTCAACTTCGCCAGCAAGTTCGGCCTGGGCAGCAATCGCCTGCTGACCCTGGTCAATGGACGCCGCTTCGTCACCTCTACACCGCCCACCATCTTCGGAGCCGGCGGCGGCTCGGGCATCCAGGTCGACATGAACGCCATTCCCAGCGTCATGGTGCAACGCATTGAAAGCCTGAGCGTTGGCGGTGCACCCACCTATGGCTCGGATGCGATCTCCGGCGTCAACAACATCATCCTGCGCGACCGGTTCGAGGGTGCCGAAGTCGAACTGGGCTACGGCAGGACCAGCAAGAACGACAACGAGCGCTACTCGTGGTCGGCCATCTTCGGTACCGACTTCGCTGATGGGCGTGGCCACATCGTGGTTGCCGCCGAGCTGGACAATGCCGATGGGGTGAACGCGCTGCAACGCGATTTCTACCGCCAGGGCTACAGCCTGCAGGCCAATCCCACGGCGGCCAATGCCACTGCCCAGCCCCTGCGCCGGCCAACCAATGATGGCCGCATCGACGGCAGCATTCCGTTCAACACCGGGCCCCGCGATGGTATCCCCGACCAGGTCTGGATACGCAACCGGCGCATTGCCAGCATGACTTTCGGTGGTCTGGTGATGCCGGCCACCGGCAGCTACACGCGCAACGGCCTGGGCGACATCCTTGGCTTCGGCCCGAACAAAGACAAACTGTGGCAGTTCAACAACGAGGGCAAGCTGGTCGAGTTCAATCCCGGCACCAGCTACGCGGGCGGTAGCGCCTCCGGCGGTGACGGCCTGAACCTGTTCGAGACGGTGCCGCTGATCGCCGACCTCGAACGACGCTCGGTGTTCTCCACCGGCAGCTTCGACTTCACCGACAACGTGCGCGGCTTCTTCGAACTTTCGCGATACGAAGCGACCGCCCGCGAAACCCTGGACCAGAACGTCTACAACGCGGTGTCCTTCGGCAATGCGCGCCTGGACGGCGGCGGTACCGCCAGCGGTGCGCTGACCTTCAGCGCCAGCAATCCGTTCCTCAGTGCGGAAACCCGCAAGATCCTCGCCGACAACGGCATCACCTCGTTCCGCCTGTCGCGATCTTCGCGCGACCTGTCGATGAACAACGCCAGCACCGAAACCCGCCTGACCCGTGCGGTGCTCGGCCTGAACGGCTTCTTCGAGGTCGGAAAGCGCAGCTTCAACTGGGAAGCCAGCGTCACCCACGGCCGCGGTGACTTCGACTACCTCGGCACCGGCCTGATCCAGCAGAACTTCATCAATGCAATCAACGTCACCACCGACGCCAGCGGGCGCATCACCTGTGATGCCACTCGCCCGGGCACCACGGCTGATGCGAACTGCCGCCCGCTGAATCTGTTCGGCGAGAACCAGGCGTCGCGCGAAGCCCTGGACTATGTCTCCACCCGGACCGTGGCCAAGGCGCAGACCCGCCAGACCGTCATCAACGCGTCGGTATCCGGCGGCCTGTTCGATCTTCCCGGTGGCGAGCTGTCCGCAGCGGCCGGCTTCGAACACCGCCGCGAAGAAGGCTCCTTCACCCCCAGCGAGTACCAGCGCCTGGGCCAGGGCCGTTCGGTGCCGACCCAGGCAGCCGAGGGCAAGTACCACACCAACGAAGTGTTCGCCGAAGTGCTGGCGCCGCTGTTCAATCCCGACTGGGATATCCCGGGCCTGCATCGCCTGGACCTGACCGCCAAGTTCCGCCGCGTCGACAACTCCGTGGCCGGCGCGTTCAATGCGT
The DNA here is from genome assembly GCF_036320005.1 of Stenotrophomonas sp. SMYL11. Taxonomy (NCBI): domain Bacteria; kingdom Pseudomonadati; phylum Pseudomonadota; class Gammaproteobacteria; order Lysobacterales; family Lysobacteraceae; genus Stenotrophomonas; species Stenotrophomonas sp. SMYL11. The sequence continues at coordinate 88,982 of NZ_JAWIRS010000013.1, read as the reverse complement.
TTACCTACGGCATCCAGTACGAACCGATCGCCGGCCTGCAGCTGCGCGGCAACAAGACCCAGTCACTGCGCGCGCCGTCCATCGCCGAGCTCTACACCACCCAGCAGCCGGCCTACTACAACATCCCGGAAGTGTGCTCGCTGGACAACATCAGCGGCGGCACAAATCCGGCGGTGCGTCGCCGCAACTGCGAGGCGTTCTTCGCCGCCTACCCGGGCGCCGATCCGAACACTTTCCGCCAGCAGCCGACCAATACGCTGGGTTCGACCAACGGCAGCACCCGCCTGCAGAACGAAACAGCGAAGTCGTGGACGGCCGGCATCGTGTTCGCGCCGGAATGGATCCCGGGCCTGCGCGTCGCCGCCGACTGGTATGACATCAAGATCAACAACGTGATCACGTCGCTGAGCGCCAACGACATCATCACCGGTTGCTTCGACACTGCCGACTTCAACGCCGCCAACGTGCCCAACGCCAACCGCTTCTGCAGCCTGGTGACGCGTGATCCGAACACCGGCGTGGCTACCAGCATCAAGACCGAATATGGCAACGGCCCGGTGCTGATGTTCCGTGGCTGGACCGCCGAAGTCGGCTACCGTTGGGACCTGTCGCGCTTCGGCGTACTGGACCTGGACTTCTACGGCTACATGCCGAAGAACCGTGGCCAGGCCGCGAACCGGGACGTGCCGTTCGTCGAACAGGCGGGCAGCTTCAACGAGCCCAAGCGCCAGTTCCGTTGGACCGCCCAGCATCGCATCGGCAACTGGAACTACGGTGTGGCCTCCAACTACACCAGCCGCGCCCAGTACACGATGACCGATACCCCGGAAAGCCGTCAGTACTTCTACCGCGACAGCTGGACCACCTGGGACGCCAACGTCACCTACCGCATCACCGACGCCGCACGCGTGACGTTGTCGGTGATCAACGTGGGCGATGACATCGGGCCGTTCCCGTATGTGCTGGATGCACTGGGCCGTCGCTACATGGCCAGCCTGCGCTACAACTTCAAGTAGGCCAGGCGCAGCGGCTCCGCAGGCGGGGCCCGGTGTACGGGCCCCGCTCAATCAAACAGACCTTGTTCCGCCAACCGGGTCAGCTCATCCACCACATAGCGCACCTTCGGCCGCAGGTGGCGCGTCGGTGGCCACAGCGCATGGATGTCGATGTGCCGCTGCATGTGTTCGTCCAGCACCGATTGCAGCGCGCCGGAATCCAGATGGCGGCGCACCAGTGAAATGGGCATCTGGCAGATGCCGAGGCCGGCGATGGCCGCTTCGATCACCGCGTCGCCATCATTGAGTTGATAGGGCGCACTGGGAATGAACGTTCCCTCGCCCTCCTCGCTGCCGATCCGCCACCAGATCGGTTGCCCGTGGCGGAACCCGACGATGCTGCGGTGCTGCGCCAGTTCCTCCACCGTGCGCGGCACGCCATGCGCCTGCAGGTACTCCGGCGATGCGCAGGTGACCAGGCGCTGGCGCCCCAACCGGCGTGCGACCAGGTGCTCGGCCTGGTGCAGCCCACCGAAGCGGATCAGCAGGTCAATGCCCTCTTCGACTGGATCGACGAAGTGATCGGTGAACGTCATCGTCAACTGCAGGTCCGGATACTGCCGGCACAACCGCAGCAGCACCGGCAGCACCACCAGCCGCCCGAACGAGGACGGCATGTCGATGCGCAGCCGCCCGCTGGGCAGGCCGGCCGAACCCAGGCAGGCCTCGGCCGCGGATATTTCTTCCAGCGCGGCCGCACAGGAGGCGTAGTACGCCTCGCCATCGGTGGTCAGTGCGATGCGCCGCGTAGTGCGATGGAACAGTCGCACCCCCAGCCGCGCTTCCAGCCGGGCGATGGCCTTGCCCACCGCCGAGCGCGAGATGCCCAGCGCGTCTGCCGCCTCGGTGAAGCTGCCCGAGCGTGCGGTCGTGACGAACGTGACCAGGCCATTCAAGGATTCCAGAGGCAGCATCGCCCTCACTCCATTGGGGACAAAAATTCCCACACCAAGGGATATCGAAGCGCTTTATGCGCCTGCATGTCAACTCCATCCTGTATGCATCGCGCCGCTGGCGCCTCCCCCGCACCGAGATGACCGACATGACCGCCGCCCTGTTCCATCCCTTCGACCTGGCAGGCACCGCCCTGCGCAACCGCATCGCGATGGCGCCGATGACCCGCGCCCGCAATCCCGGCTCGATCGCCAACGCGCTCACCGCGCAGTACTACCGGCAGCGCGCCAGCGCCGGCCTGATCATCAGCGAGGGCACGCCGGTCTCGGCGCAGGGCCAGGGTTACATCGATGTGCCGGGCATCTGGTCGGACGAACAGGTGGCCGGCTGGAAGCTCGTCACCGAGGCGGTGCATGCCGCACAGGGCACGATCTTCGCCCAGCTCTGGCACGTCGGCCGCATGTCGCATGCCTCGTTGCAGCCCGGGGGTGGGCAACCGGTCAGCGCCGGCACCCGCCCGGTCGCCAGCGCACCGAAGAACACCTCGTTCGTCTATCTGGAAGACGGCAGCCGCGGCCATGCCGATCCCACCCCGGCGCGTGCGCTGGTCACCGAAGAGATCCCCGGCATCATTGCCGACTTCGCACGCGGCGCCGACAACGCCATCGCTGCCGGCTTCGACGGCATCGAGCTGCATGCCGCCAACGGCTACCTGTTCGAGCAGTTCCTCAACCCGCTCATCAACCAGCGCGAGGACCGCTACGGCGGCTCGCTGCCGAACCGCGCGCGATTGATCCTGGAGACGGTGGATGCGATGGCCCAGCGCATCGGCGCCCACCGCATCGGCGTGCGCCTGGCACCGAACAACCTCACCTTCGACATGCCGTTCTACCCCGACAACGAAGCCACCTATCTGTACCTGGCCGAGGAACTGGGCAAGCGCGGCCTGGCCTATGTGCACCTCAATGACAACCTGCAGGCGGGGCAGTCAGTGCTGGGCGAGGCCTTCCTGCAGCAGTTCAAGCAGGCCTACGGTGGCACGTTGATCCTGGCCGGTGGCATGACCCGCGAGCGTGCCCTGCAGTTGGTCGAGGCCGGCACCATCGACCTGGCCGCCTTCGGCCAACCGTTCATCGCCAACCCGGATCTGGTCGAACGCCTGCAGCGGGACATCGCGCTGGCCACGCCCGACCGCAGCACCTACTACGGGGGCGGCAGGGAAGGCTACCTGGACTATCCGGCTGCAGGCTGATCCCGCACGAGGTCGGATCCCCACCACAGGCGGGGCTCCGACCTTTGGTTCAGGCGTCCTCGCGCACGTAGGCGAACGACTCATCCAACCGCGCAAAGCCGATCACGTCAGCGACGATCGCCTGCGCGTCGTCTTCACTGATGTTGCCCGCTTCAATATCGTCAACGCGGGCGAACAGCCGCTGCAACGCCGCGTACTGGTCGCCGCGCAGGAAGGACTGGTGGGTCTGCAGCCAGCGCTGCAGATTCCCGGCCAGTTCGCCGTGCGACAGCAGCGTGTACGGCGGCTGGTAGTCGGCAACGGCTTCGACCATCTTGCGGAACAGGAAATCCTGGTAGCTGGCGGCCAGCACATCCGCGCAGTCGTCGTCATGCCACACCATCACCACCGGCGGCTCGCTGAAACCGGGCGCGTTGCTCCAGAAGCAGTAGCTGTCACCCGCGCCGGTGCGCGCAAAGGGCAGCAGCTGCAGGTCGGTGCGCAGGGGGTTGTAGTGATCTTCGGCGGTCAGCTCCTGCCACGCCTCGAGCAGCTCATCGTGTTCCAACGGCTCGTAATCCTGGGCGTACAGCAGCACCGGCGGGTCCGCCTGCAGCGTCGGGAACACCACCTCGGACCATTCCGGATGGGGAGTGCCCCAACTCAACCGACCCGCTGCATGCAACTGCTTGAACAAGGGCGGGAAGGACTGGCCGGTGGCCTGTTCGATGTCAGATAGCGCGCTCATGGATGTCCTTGCCGATGGAGGCCGCCCAGCTTGCCCGAATCCGCGCAGGAGATGTACCGGCAGCAGCCGGCGGCAGGACTAGACTGCAAGCACCGGATGCTGGAAATCGCCGCCATGAACGCCACTGCCCGCAGCTTCATCGTCAACATCGACGTACCCGACCTCGCCGCCGCCGAAGTCTTCTACGTGGCCGCGTTTGGATTGCGTATCGGACGTCGGCTCGGTGCCGGCGCGGTGGAACTGCTCGGTGGACCGACACCGCTGTACCTGTTGCAGAACGAGGCTGGCAGCGCCGCCACCGAAGACGGCGACGTACGCGACTACGAGCGCCACTGGACGCCGCTGCACCTGGACTGGGTGGTGGATGACATCGACGCCGCGCTGGTACGCGCGGTAACGGCTGGGGCAACACTCGAACAGCCGGTGCGCGCGCGACGCTGGGGGTGGATCGCCGTACTGGCCGATCCGTTCGGCCACGGCTTCTGCCTGATCCAGTTCAGCCGCGAAGGCTACGATGCGCTGGTCGAATGACCGATCGTGGTCGGTGCCGGCCCTTGGCCGGGCCTGCATCTCCCATCGCAGCTACTCCCGCAGCATATCCACGAACGCGCGCAGCGCACCTGGCATCTGCCGCTGCTTCGGGTAGTACAACGCGAAGCCGGCGAACGGTTCGCTCCAGTCTTCCAGCACCGCCACCATCTGGCCGGATTCGATGTACGGCTGCGCGGTGTCTTCCAGCACGTAGGCCAGGCCGATGCCATCGAGTACCGCGCCGACCACGGTACCCTGCTCGCCCAGCGTCAGCCGTCCGGGCACGTCGATCTCCAGCGCCTGCCCACCGCGCTCGAATTGCCACTTGTACAGATGCCCGCTGGCGAAGCGGAAGCGGATGCATTCGTGTGCAGCGAGATCGCGCGGATGCTGTGGCGCGGGATGCCGCCGCAGATAGTCCGGCGAGCCGACAATCAGCCCGCGCAGTGGTGGCCCCATCGGCACTGCCACCATGTCCTCGGGCACGAACTCGTGCAGGCGCACGCCGGCGTCGTAGCCCTCGGCGACGATGTCGACCAGGCCGTCGTTCTCGGTCAGCTCCACCCGCACGTCCGGGTGGGCGTGCAGGAAGCGCGCCAGCCGTGGTCCCAGCTGTGTCGCCACCGCCGCACGGGTGGCGTTGATGCGCAGCAGGCCAGCCGGGACAGCACGGAACTGGTTCATCTCCTCCAGCGCGTCGTGCACCTGCCCCAAGGCCGGCTGCAGACGCTCCAGCAGGCGCTGTCCGGCTTCGGTCAGGGCCACGCTGCGGGTGGTGCGATGGAACAGGCCCACGCCCAACCGTTCTTCTAGCGCGCGGATCGCATAGCTCACCGCCGAGGTCGACAGCGCCAGCTCGGCGCCGGCACGGCGGAAGCTGCGGTGGCGGGCGACCGCCGCGAACGCGGCCAGGTGGGAGAGATTGTCAGTGGCCATGATTGTGCAGTTTCACTTGATGAATCATGCCGATATACGGGCTTTTTGCCGCTGGGTACGGGGCGTATTGTAAAGCGCCTTTCGACAAACCCTGCCAAGGATTCCCCATGTCCCTCGCCCGTGGTTACGCCGCCCATTCACATACCGCCCCGCTGATCCCCTACGAGTTCGAACGCCGCGCGGTCGGCCCGGACGATGTACGTATCGAGATCCTCTACAGCGGCATCTGCCATTCCGACCTGCACCAGGCGCGCGACGACTGGGGTGGCTCGATCTACCCGATGGTGCCGGGCCACGAGATCATCGGCCGCGTCACCGAGGTCGGCAGCAACGTCACCCGCTTCAAGGTGGGCGACCACGCCGGCGTGGGCTGCATGGTCGACTCGTGCCGCCACTGCGACGCCTGCGAGCACGACCTGGAGCAGTACTGCGCCGAAGGCGCGACCTGGACCTACAATGGCCGTGAGCGCGAAAGCGGCGCGCCGACGTATGGCGGCTATTCCGACCACGTGGTGGTCGAGCAGCGCTTCGTGGTGAAGGTGTCCGACACCCTCGACCTGAAGGCAGCCGCGCCGCTGCTGTGTGCCGGCATCACCACCTGGTCGCCGCTGCGCCACTGGAAGGTCGGCCCGGGCCAGAAGGTCGGCGTGATCGGCCTCGGTGGCCTCGGCCACATGGGCGTGAAGTTCGCCAAGGCCCTCGGCGCGCACGTGGTGATGATCACCACTACGCCGGAAAAGGGTGCCGATGCCAAGCGCCTGGGCGCCGATGAAGTGCTGGTCTCGCGCGATGCCGCGCAGATGAAGGCGCACGCCGGCAGCTTCGACTTCCTGCTCAACACCATTCCGGTTGGCCATGACACCAACCCGTACATGGGCCTGCTCAAGCGCGAGGCCACCATGTGCCTGGTCGGCGTGCTGACCGAACTGGATCCGCCGCTGACCGGCGGCAGCGTGATATTCGGCCGCAAGCACCTGACCGGCTCGGCGATCGGCGGCATGGCCGAAACCCAGGAAATGATGAACTTCTGTGCCGAGCACGGCATCGTCAGCGACGTCGAAGTGATCGACATGAAGGACGTCAACGAAGCCTGGGAACGCATGGCGAAGAACGATGTGCGCTACCGCTTCGTGATCGACATGGCGACGATGAAGAACGCCGCCTGATTGATCAGCGACTGTGAACGAAGAACCCCGGCACTGCCGGGGTTTCTTTTTGGGAGTGCCGGCTGCTGGCCGGCAACGCCGTACATCGGCCGGCCTGCGGTCGACACGCCCCGCACGCCTGGCATGACGAAGATCAAGCACCCGGCCACCAGCCGGGCGCAGACTCGCTGCATGGCCCGCCTGCCCTCCCCTGCGATGCTGATGCGCGCGCCGCACCGGCTGCTGTTCTTCATCGGCGCCAGCAACCTGCTGCTGGCAATGCTGTGGTGGGCGTTGTGGCTGGGCGCATTGCGCGGGTTGTGGACGCCGCAACCACCTCCGCTGCCTCCGGCCTGGCTGCACGCGCTGCTGATGCAGTACCTGGTACTGCCCAGTTTCATCTTCGGCTTCCTGCTCACCGTGTTCCCGCGCTGGATGGCACAGCCGGAGCTGCCACGCAGCCGTTATGCGCCGGTCGGCATCGGCCTGTTCGGCGGGCAGGCGCTGCTGATTGCCGCCGCCTGCGGGTGGACACCCGGGCTCTGGCCCGGCCTGCTGCTGGCACTGGCCGGCTGGAGCGCCGGACTGATCGTGCTGGGACGCGTGCTCAAGGCCGCCGGTCCCAACCGCAACTGGCATGCGCGCGCCTGCTATGCCGCACTGCTGCTGGGCTGGCTGGGGCTGCTGCTGTTCATGGCGGCGGGGCGCGGCCACGCCACGCTGATGCCGGCCACGGTGGCACTCGGCACATTCGGCCTGCTGCTGCCGGTCTACCTCACCGTCGCGCACCGGATGATCCCGTTCTTCGCCAACAACGTGGTGGATGGCTATGTGGCGTGGCGCCCGCTGCGCTGGTTGGCTGCGATGTGGGTGCTGCTGATGCTGCGCCTGCTGTTGAGCGCATTGCAGGTCGACCACCTGCTGTGGCTGGCCGATGCGCCGCTGCTGATGTTGTCGCTGCAGGCGTTGTGGCACTGGTGGCCGCGCGGACCGATGCCGGGCCTGCTTGCCGCCCTGTTCCTGGCGCTGGCGTGGCTGCCGATCAGCTTCGCGTTGTATCTCCTGCAGGACATCGGCCAAGTGCTCGGCCATCCGCAACTGCTCGGCCGCGCGCCGCTGCATGCCCTCGCCGTGGGCCTGTTCGGCAGCCTGCTGGTGGCGATGGTGACCCGGGTCACCCAGGGCCATTCCGGGCGACCGCTGGTGATGCCGGCAGTGGCCTGGTTCGCGTTCGTCGCGCTGCAGGCGGTGGCCATCATGCGCATCGTCGCCGAGCTGATGCCGGACGCCTACGCGTGGCATTTCGCCGCCGCCATTGGTTGGCTGCTGGCACTTGCGCCATGGGTGGTGCGGCTGGGCTGGATCTACCTGAGCCCGCGGCGCGACGGCAAGCCGGGCTGACATCACCGCCGGGCATGGCACCATGGTGGGCATGTCCGATATCCCGCTCGATCCCACCGCAATCACTACCTTCGCCGATGGCGACCCTGACGAGAATCCCTGGGTTCTCGGCGCGCCGCAGCCGGAAGCGCTGCAGGTGGTGCCCTGGTCCACGCTGTGGGCCGACCAGTTCGAGCAGCTGCGCACGCAGCTGCAGGCGGCACTCGGCAACACCGCGCTGGGCATTGAACACGTCGGCTCCACCGCGGTGCCGGGCCTGCCGGCCAAACCGGTACTGGACATCGACCTGCTGGTTGCCGATCCCGCCGACGAAGCGACCTGGCTGCCACCGCTGCAGGCACTGGGCTACGTGCTTACCATCCGCGAACCCTCGTGGTACCAGCATCGCATGCTGCGACTGGACGTGCCGCGCGTGAACCTGCACGTGTTCGCACCTGGTTGCGCCGAGCACCTCCGCCACTGCTTGTTCCGCGATTGGCTGCGCAGCCATGAAGATGACCGCAGGCGCTATGCACAGGCCAAGCAGGCAGCACTGCAGGGCAATGCAGACGTGCAGGCCTACAACCGCAGCAAGCAGGAAGTGGTTCGCGGCATCTACGCGCGCCTGTTCGCAGCGCGCGGGTGGTAACGCAACGGCAGGTTGGCACCTGCCGGAACAGTGTCAGTACGCGAATTCGCGGAACACCGGATCAACGTCGCCGTGCCAGCGGCCATGGAACAGCGCCAGCTTGCGTTCGGCCGGAGTCAGGCCGGACTCGACGATCTCCTGCAGCACGTCCAGGAACTTGCTCTCGTCCTGGCCGTCGGCATTGCGCGCCGCGCGGCGCTTGAGTCCCTCGACGGAAATCTTCACCGCTTCACGGGCGAGGTCACGCACGCTGCCATTGCGGAACGGCAGGTTCATCGCATGCTTCGGCACGCCATCGCGCAGTGCATGGCGCTCGGCCAGGGTGAAGTCACGCACCAGGTCCCAGGCGGCATCCAGTGCGGTGTCGTCGTACAGCAGGCCGACCCAGAACGCCGGCAGCGCACACAGGCGGCTCCACGGGCCACCGTCGGCGCCTCGCATTTCCAGGTACTTCTTCAGGCGCACTTCCGGGAACGCGGTGGTCATGTGGTCCGACCAGTCGCGCAGCGTCGGCAGCGCGCCCGGCAGCACCGGCAGCCTGGCCTGCATGAAATCGCGGAAGCTCTGCCCACTGGCGTCGTGGTAGATGCCATCGCGGTAGGAGAAATACATCGGCACGTCGAGCAGGTAATCGACATAGCGTTCGTAACCGAAGCCATCCTCGAACACGAAGTCGAGCATGCCGGTGCGGTCGGCGTCGGTGTCGGTCCAGATATGCGAGCGGTAGCTCAGGTAGCCGTTCGGCTTGCCTTCGGTGAACGGCGAATCGGCGAACAGCGCGGTGGCGATCGGCTGCAGCGCCAGCGACACGCGGAACTTCTTCACCATGTCCGCTTCGGTGGCGTAGTCCAGGTTCACCTGCACCGTGCAGGTGCGGGTCATCATGTCTAGGCCGAGCGAGCCGACCTTGGGCATGTACGCGCGCATGATCTTGTAGCGGCCCTTCGGCATCCACGGCATCTCATCGCGCTTCCACTTCGGCTGGAAGCCCATGCCGAGGAAGCCGAGCTGCAGTTCGCCGGCCACCTGGGCCACTTCATTGAGGTGGGTGCCAGTCTCCACGCAGGTCTGGTGGATGGTCTCCAGCGCCGCTCCGGACAGTTCCAACTGACCGGCCGGTTCCAGCGTCACCGAGGCACCATCGCGCAGCAGGGCGATCGTGTTGCCGTTCTCCTGCACCGGCTCCCAGCCGAAGCGGACCAGGCCGTTGAGCAGCGCTTCGATGCCGCGCTCGCCTTCAAAGGTCGGCGGGCGCAGGTCATCCAGGCGGAACCCGAACTTCTCGTGCTCGGTGCCGATGCGCCACTGCGCGCGGGGCTTCTCGCCGGAGGCGATCACCTCCACCAGCTGCGAGCGGTCGGTAATGGGTGTATCGGCGACGTGGCTGGGGCTCGACAAGGGGAAGGCTCGCTGGACGGTGGCGGGGGATGTGGGGCCCGGGGCCTTCCATCGCAAGGGCGCACTATAGCGTGGCACTCCGTCACGTCATGCGACGGTGACGGGTTTCAGCATCCTACCGACGCCCTCTTGACCCTCGTACACTCAGGGTCATGAGCCGCCATTCACGACACCCCGAACTGCACCGCTCCGAGCGTGTCGGCTGGTTGCGTGCCGCCGTGCTGGGCGCCAACGATGGCATCGTCTCGGTGGCCGGCCTGGTGGTCGGCGTGGCCGCCAGCGGCGCCTCCGCGGCGACCATTCTGGCCACCGGCGTGGCTGGCACCGTGGCCGGCGCGATGTCGATGGCCGCCGGCGAGTACGTCTCGGTACAGACCCAGGCCGACACCGAAGATGCCGACCTGGCGATGGAAAAGCGCGAACTGCACGAAGATCCGCACAGCGAGCTGGAAGAGCTGGCCGCGATCTATCGCCACCGCGGCCTGGAGCCGGCACTGGCGCGGCAGGTGGCCGAACAGCTGACTGCCCATGACGCACTGGGCGCCCACGCCCGCGACGAGCTGGGCATCACCGATACCCTGCGCGCCCGCCCGCTGCAGGCAGCGCTGGCCTCGGCCGGAGCGTTCACTTGCGGCGCCGCGCTGCCGGTACTCACTGCACTGCTTGCGCCGGCGGACAAGGTCGCGGTGATGACCACGACCAGTACCCTCCTCGGCCTGTGCCTGACCGGCGCGATGGCGGCCCAGGCCGGCGGCGCACCGCCATTGCGCGGTGCACTCCGCGTCGTGTTCTGGGGCGCGTTGGCGATGGCCGCCGCCGCCGGCGTCGGTCGCCTGCTCGGCGCCCATGTGGCATGAGTACCGGCGGAATATTTTCCGCTGGAATGCGCCGCTGTTGCCGAGTCCTTACTCCAGCCCCAGCCAGCCGCCGATCACGCCGCGGGCTTCGTCCACGCCGGTGCGGTCTTCGCCGGAGAACACCTGCACGCTGACGCTGTCGCCGTAGGCCGATTGCAGTTCCTTGCGCACCTTCTGCAGGGACTGCATCTGCTGGCTGCGGCTGAGCTTGTCGGCCTTGGTCAGCAGCGCGTGCGCCGGCAGACCACGCTGCACGGCATAGGACAGCATCTGCCGGTCGTAGTCCTTCAGCGGATGACGGATGTCCATCACCACCACCAGTCCCTTCAGGGCTTCGCGGGTGCGGAAATACCTGTCGATGAAGGCCTGCCAGTGCGCCTGCAGGTCCAGCGGCACCTTGGCGTAGCCGTAACCGGGCAGGTCGACCAAGTGCGCTTCCGGGGTGACCTGGAAGAACACCAGCTGCTGGGTGCGGCCGGGGGTCTTGGAGACACGGGCCAGGGCGTTCTGGCGGGTCAGCGCGTTGAGCGCACTGGACTTGCCGGCGTTGGAGCGGCCGGCGAAGGCCACTTCGGCCCCTTCGTCGGGCGGCAGCTGCCGCACGTTGTGGGCCGAAAGGTGGTAACGGGCGCGTTCGATGAGCAATGACATGTGCCTAGGATCGCATGTTGCGGCGCCGCGCGCCCGTGCCGGCGGCCTTTGCGGGCATTTTGCTGCACTGCTGCGTTGACCGTGCGCGGAAACGGCGTTGATAATCCGGGCGATGCCGGCGGCCACCGCCCGGCCCGGTCCATACGGAGCTTCAGCATGCGCCACGCTCGCGTTCTTGCCGTATCCGCCCTTGCCACTGCCGTAGTCGTTGCCGCTGCTGCGTTCGCGCAGACCACGTTGACCCCGCTGCCCGACAACGGGCCGATCAACACTGCCTCGCTGGAGGTCGATTTCAGCAAGACCCGCTGGGGCGATGCCAAGGCCGGCCAGACCAAGGCCTCGGCCTGCGCGGCCTGCCATGGCGCCGACGGCAATTCCACGGTGGAGATGTACCCGTCCATCGCCGGCCAGAGCGAACGCTATGTGGCCCAGCAGATGGCCCTGATCGCCAATGGGCAGCGCAGTTCCGGCGCGGCGGTGGCGATGGTGCCGTTCGTGCAGAACCTCACCCCGCAGGACATGCGCGACATCGGCGCGTTCTTCGCCACGCAGAAGGCCACCGCCGGCATCGCCGATGACACGGCGGTCACCGACGGCCCCTACAAGGGCATGAAGTTCTACGAGATCGGCCAGCAGCTGTACCGTGGCGGCGATGCCAAGCGTGGCCTGCCGGCCTGCATGGCCTGCCACGGCCCCAGCGGCGCCGGTAATCCGGGGCCGGCCTATCCGCACATCGGTGGCCAGCACGCCAGCTATGTCGCGCGCCGCCTGCAGGAATACCAGGCCGGCCAGACCAACGAGACCGACAAGGCGCACTTCCAGATCATGGCTGCGGTTGCGCAGAAGCTGAGCGAGCAGGAGGTGCAGGCGCTGTCGAGCTACCTGCAGGGCCTGCACAACAAGGCCGACGACGTGGCCGTTGCCACCGCGCCGGCACAACCGGCTGCCGCCCCCTGACCACCACTGGTCGGCCCGGGTCGCCACGCCTGCCCGCGGCTGCGGTATGTTTCCTTCACGCCGGCGACCGCGCCGGCGTTGCTTTTTTCAATGGAGATGCGTGTCGATGAGGTTGATTTCCCGCCTGCTGTTGTCTGTGCTGGTGCTGCTGCCGCTGGTAGCCTGCGCCGCCACCCCCGCCAATGCCCCGCTGGTCGAAGGCAAGGACTACGAGCGCATCGCCCAGCCGGGCCCCTTCCAGCCGCTGGCCGGCAAGATCGAGGTGGTCGAGGTCTTCGGCTACACCTGCCCGCACTGCGCCCGTTTCGAACCGCAGCTGGAAGCCTGGGCAGCCAAGCTGCCGTCCGATGTGCGCTTCACTCCGGTTCCGGCAGCCTTCGGCGGCGCCTGGGATGCCTGGGCACTGGCCTACTACGCCGCCGACGAAGTCGGCGTGGCCAAGCGCAGCCATGCCGCCGTGTTCAAGGCCCTGCACCAGGACGGCTCGCTGCCGATGCAGAACGTCTCGGCTGATGAGCTCGCCACCTTCTACAAGGCCTACGGCGTGACCCCGGACCGTTACCTGCAGGCCCTGCGCGGCGATGCCGTACAGAAGAAGGTCGACACCGCCCGCGCGTTCGCCCAGCGCACCAAGATCCCCGGGACCCCGGCGCTGATCATCAACGGCCAGTACCTGGTCCGTGGCGACAGCTTCGACGACCAGCTGCGCATCGCCTCGGCGCTGATCGCCCAGGCCCGCGCCGCCCGCGGCCGCTGAACCAACACCCACCACCGACACGGCGCCGTCGCCGCCGCGTGTCATCATTTCCCCCTGGCCGGCGCATGCCGCCGGCCCCACCTTTCCAGATGCTGGAGACGTTTCCATGAAGATCCGTTACGCCCTCGCCCTCGCAGCGCTGCTGCCGATCCTGGCGGCCTGCAAGGCCGACGACGGCAGCACCAACACCACCGCGGCCCCGGCCGAACCGGCTGCAGCTCCGGCGACCACCGAACCGGCCACTCCGGCCGCGGGTACCGAAGGCGCCGCCCCGGCCGCTGCCGAAGGCGAGAAGGCCGCGGCTGAAGCCGCCCCGGCCGCTGCACCGGCCCCGACCACCACCGCACTGACCGGCCCGGCCCCGGTGGAAGGCGCCGACTACCAGGTGATCCCGAACGGCCAGCCGTTCCAGCCGGCCGCCGGCAAGATCGAAGTGACCGAGATCTTCGGCTATGTCTGCCCGGCCTGCGCCGCGTTCCAGCCGCTGGTCGGCCCGTGGAAGGCCGGCCTGCCGAGCGACGTGAACTTCGTCTACGTGCCGGCCATGTTCGGCGGTACCTGGGACAACTACGCCCGTGCCTTCTACGCCGCGCAGACCCTGGGCGTGCAGGAGAAGACCCACGAAGCCCTGTACGCTGCCATCCATTCGCAGAAGACCCTGAAGGGCGAGCGCGGCACCGATTCGGTTGACGACATCGCCAAGTTCTACGGTGCCTACGGCGTGGATCCGAAGCAGTTCGCCGCCACCATGGGCAGCTTCGCGGTGAATGCCAAGACCAACTCGGCCAAGCAGTTCGCCCAGCGCAGCCAGATCAGCGGCACCCCGTCGATCATCGTCAACGGCAAGTACCTGGTGAAGGGCAAGAGCTTCCCGGACATGCTGCGCATTGCCGACCACCTGATCGCCCGCGAACGCGGTGCGGCCCAGGCTCACTGATCCAAGAGAAGCGTTTCCCGGCCGTGAATTCCCCCCGTACACGGACCCTGCGCTTGCTGACGGCCAACATCCAGGCCGGCTCAAGTACCCGCCGCTACAGCGACTATGTGACCCGCAGCTGGTCACATGCGCTGCCGGCGGGCCGCAAGCGCAGCAGCCTGGACGCGATCGCCACCCTGGCGCGCGAACATGACATCGTCGGCCTGCAGGAGGCCGACCCGGGCAGCCTGCGCTCGGGCTTCACCAACCAGACCCACTACCTGGCCCAGCGTGCCGGCTTCAACTACTGGAGCCACCAGCCGAACCGGCGCATGGGCGGGGTCGCGTCCAGCGCCAACGGCCTGCTGAGCAAGCTGGAACCGGTGGAAGTGCAGGATCACGCCCTGCCCGGCCGTATCGGCGGGCGCGGCGTGCTGCTGGCCAAGTTCGGCGACGGCGCCGATGGCCTGGCGGTGGCGGTGGCGCATCTGTCACTCGGTGCGGGCTCGCGGATGTCACAGCTGGGCTTCATTGCCGAGCTGCTGTCCGACCATCCCAACGCCGTCCTGATGGGCGACTTCAACTGCCTGGCCGAACGCCCGGAAATGCAGGTGCTGTACCAGAAGACCCGGCTGCAGCCCCCAGGCTGCATCGTGCCGACCTTCCCCAGCTGGCGCCCCGACCGCGCCATCGACCACATCCTGGTCAGCAGCGGCCTGCAGACCCGTACCGTGGAAGCCGTACCGGCCGCGTTCTCCGATCACCTCGCCCTGGCGATGCAGATCGACGTCCCGGCCGACGCCCTGCGCTGACCGCTCCTGGTAGGTGCCAACCTTGGTTGGCACGCTCTGCGCCGGGCATGGCCCGGCGCTACCCGGCCTGCACCACCGGTACCTTCAGCCGACGCGCGGTCATCGTGCTGCCCACCGAGGCCAGCACCGTGCAGCCGATCGCCAGCCACTGCAATCCATGCAGGTGCTCGTGCAGCAGCAGCATCGCCCACAACGCGGCCACCGCCGGTTCCATGCTGATCAGGATGCCGAACGTCTCCTTCGGCAGGCGCTTGAGCGCCATCATTTCCAGCGACATCGGGATCGCGCTGGAGACCAGCGCCACCAGCAGGCCGGCCGCCAGGATCTTCGGGTCCAGCAGCGCGGCGCCGGCATGCACCACACCCACCGGCACCACCACCAGCGACGCTGCCAGCAAGCCCAGCGAGACCGAATGCCCGGCGTGCAGATGGCCGGCACGCTTGCCGAACACGATGTACAGGCCCCAGCACGCCGCCGCGCCCATGGCATACAGCACGCCGGCCGGATCCAGCGCCGGGCCGCCACCGATCGGCAACAGCAACAGCAGCCCCACCGCCGCGCAGCCCACCCACAGATAGTCGATCGGTCGTCGTGATGACAGCATCGCCACCGTCAGCGGCCCGGTGAACTCGATGGCGACCGCGATGCCGAAGGGAATCGTGCGCAGGGCCATGTAGAACAGCAGGTTCATCAGGCCCAGGGTGAGCCCGTAGCGCAGGATGGTGATCGCATCCACGCGGCTGGTCTTCCAGCGCCATGGCCGCCAGAACAGCAGCAGCAACAACGCCGAAAAGCCCACGCGCAGCGCGCTGGTGCCCTGGGCACCGATCAGCGGGAACAGGTGCTTTGCGTAGGAGGTGCCGATGGCCAGCGAGGTGACCGAGCCGAGCACCGCCAGCGCCGGCAACATCGGCGCGAGTCGTGAGGTCTGCATGCGCAAAGTCTATTGCGCCGGCGCCGAGCACTTGGCTCAATTGACAGCCCGTTCGTGCAACTTCTGCTCGCCATGGCCACCGCCCCCGTGCTCGACAGTTTCGACCGCGCCATCCTCGACCTGCTGCAGCGGAACAACACCCTGCCGCAGCGCGAAATCGCCGAGGCCGTGCACCTGTCCACTCCAGCGGTGCAGCGCCGCATCAAGCGCCTGCAGGACAGTGGCGTGATCGCGGCCAATGTAGCGGTGGTCGCCGCGGCCAAGGTCGGGCGGCCGCTGACCATCATCGTCGAGGTACGCGTGGTCAGCGAGCAACGCGAGCGGGTGGCGCCGTTCAAGCGCCGCGTACAGGACGACCCGGCCGTGCAGCAGTGCTACTCGATCACCGGCGATGGCGATTTCCTGCTGCTGCTTTCGGCGGCGTCGATGGAGGAGTACGAGGCGATCACCGAGCGCCTGTTCGGTGGCGATGACAACATCGAGCGCTTCCGCACCTCGGTGGCACTGGGCACGCTGAAGCGGAGTTTCGAGGTACCGCTGCTACCGCCCCTGTAGAGTCGAGCTTGCTCGACTGCCCTTTGACGACTGCCCTTTGACAGTGAAGCAACCGCCGTCGAGCATGGCGCGACGCTACAGTCCGAAGCCATGAGCACAACCACCTCCCCCGCCCACCGCCTGCGCCGCTGGCTGCTGCGTGGCCTGTTCCTGGCCATTGCCATCGTTGCCGCGATGACGCTGTGGAACAGCCCGTGGGCGGCCGCACCGCGAATGCTCTGGTCACTTTCGCAGATGCCGGCCGCTACGCACCTGCCGGTACCGGTGGACGGCATACGCCCAAGCGAGATCGCCAACACCTTCGGCGCACCACGCGGTCGTGATCGCTCACACGCCGGCATCGACATCTTCGCCCAGCGCGGCACGCCGGTGCGCAGTGCCACGGCCGGGGTCATCGCGGATGTCAGCGAACGCGGCCTCGGTGACCGCCAGGTCTGGGTGATCGGGCCCGGGCGGGAACGCTACTACTACGCGCATCTGGAAGGCTGGGCCGAGGGCCTGGCGCGCGGTCAGGTGGTGCAGGCCGGTGACCTGCTCGGCCACGTGGGCGACAGCGGCAATGCCAGGGGCACGCCGCCACATCTGCACTGGGGCATCTACGGCACGAACGGCCCCCGCGACCCGTTGCCGTTGCTTCGCTGATCGTCATGGCGCACCCGCGCCGAACTGCTCATGATTTGTAAATAGGAATAGTTCGTATTACCATTTCTTTCGTTTTCGGTGGTGCCAGGACGGCCTGCCCGTCCTTCCCCTACCCGTAGCGCCTCGCCTCCTGGATGCCGGCCGAACGCGCGTGCTCGTCCAGGACCCCCCATGACCCGTCCCGCCGTCCATACCCTGCAGCCACAGCGGCTGTCCGTTGCCGTGCTTGCCGTTCTTTGCGCCGTGGCCCCGTCCGCCTTCGCCGACACCGCCGCCGATCCGACCACGCTGGACAAGGTGGTGGTCAAGGGCGAACGTGCCGAAGGCTATTCGGTGCGCCGCACCTCGGCCGGTACCCGCTTCGATCTGGCACCGCGCGAGATCCCGCAGTCGGTCAGCATCATCAGCCACCAGCGAATCGAAGATCAGAAGCTGGACGACATCATCGACGTGCTGGCCAACACCACCGGCGTGACCAGCACCCAGTCCGACAGCGAGCGCACCGAGTTCTACGCGCGCGGCTTCTACATCGATGCCTACCAGTTCGATGGCCTGCCGACGCAGATGGTGCAGAACTGGAGCTACGGCGATTCCGGCCTGGACCTGGCCCTGTACGACCGTGTGGAAGTCGTGCGAGGTGCCACCGGCCTGCTCAGCGGTGCCGGCAATCCGTCCGCCTCGGTGAACCTGATCCGCAAGCATGCCGACAGCGCCGAGCTGACCGGCAGCGTCTCGGTGAACGTGGGCAGCTGGGGCCGCACCCGCACCACCGTGGACGTCGGCAGTGCGCTGAACGCCAGTGGCACGGTGCGTGGCCGGGTGATCGGCAGCTACCTGGACACCGATGGCCAGATGGACCGCTACAACCAGCGCAAGACACTGGGCTATGCGGTGATCGACGCCGACCTGACCCCGGACACGCAGCTCAGCGTGGGCTACGACTATCAGCAGAAGCGTGCCAACGGCGCAACCTGGGGCGGCTTCCCGATGTGGTACGCCGACGGTAGCCCGACCAACTACCCGACCTCGTTCAATCCGTCGCCGGACTGGACCTACTGGGACACCACCAGCAAGCGTGCGTTCGCTACCCTGCAGCATGCCTTCAGCAATGGCTGGAAGTTCAAGATCGGTGCCACCCACGATCGCACCAAGGCCGACGACAAGCTGTTCTATCCGTCCTACACCGCGTTCGACAAGAATACCGGTGCTGGCGTCACGCCGATGGCCGGTTTCTACAACACCGAACGCAAGGTTGATGGTATCGATGGCTACATCGATGGGCCGTTCCAACTGTTCGGCCGCGAGCACCAGTTCATGGCCGGCCTGAGCTACAACAAGCGCGAGTTCGCCAACTACGGTGACTTCCAGATGGGCGGTCCCAATTGGAAACCGTTCGACAGCTATCTCAACTGGACCGGCAACATCGCCCAGCCGAACTGGAATCCGCTGGCGCTCGCCAGCCAGGGCACCATCACCCAGAAGGCCGGCTACGCGGCCGCACGCCTGTCCCTGGCCGATCCGCTGAAGCTGATCCTCGGTGCGCGCTACACCAACTGGAAGAGCGAAGGCGAGAACGCCGACCGCGAACACAAGGTGACCACCCCGTACGCCGGCCTGGTGTATGACATCAACGACACCTACTCCGCGTACGCCAGCTACACCGAGATCTTCCAGCCGCAGACCGCACGCGACCGCAACGACCGCTACCTCGATCCGGTTGATGGCAAGAGCTACGAGGTGGGCGTCAAGGGTGCCTGGTTCGACAACCGCCTGAACGCTTCGCTGGCGGTGTTCCGTATCGAACAGGACAACGTGGCCCAGGCCACCAGCGAACCGATCATCGGCCGTCCAGGCGAGTTCGCATCGATCGCCGCACGTGGCACCGTCAGCCGCGGCTTCGAGTTCGAAGTGAACGGCGAACTGGCGCCGGGCTGGAATGCCACCTTCGGTGCTTCGCGCTATGTGGCCAAGGACATCAACGATGCCGACATCAACACCAACCTGCCGCAGACCGCGCTGAAACTGTTCACCAGCTACACCCCGCAGTCGCTGCAGGCACTGACCGTCGGCGGCGGCGCCAACTGGCAGAACCGCATCTACTACGCTGCGCCGGTGGTGGGCCGTTTCGAACAGGAAGGCTACGCGCTGGTCAGTGCCTTCGTGCGCTACCGCATCTCGCCGGAGTTCAGCGTGCAGGCCAACCTCAACAACCTGCTGGACAAGAAGTACTACTCGCAGATCACCGGCTACGGTGCCTACGGCGACGGCCGCAATGGCTCGCTGACCTTCACCTGGTCGTTCTGATGCAGATGGCGCCGGGCATGGCCCGGCGCCTGCGGAACCCGGTCCGGTATGCTGCAGGGCCTCGCCTGCCAGGAAGGCTGCATGTCACCACTCGCGCGAAGCTTGGTCTCCCTGCTGATAGGGGCGCTGTGTGCGCCAGCGTTGGTGATGCACGTGACAATGCTGCTGGGCCTGTTGCAGAACCTGCCCGATGCCCTGCACGAACTGCCCCATGCCTCGCTGCGCGACTGGGGCGCGGGGCTTCTTTCCTGTCTGTTTGCCGCCAGCGTACTGGCATGGCCGATCCTGGCATGGATGACGATCGGCTGGATCCGCAATGTGCCTGTGCACCGCGCCTGGGTCTGGATCGGCACGTTTCTGGCCGTGGCATGGATGCTGCCCTTGCCGAAGTTCCTGATCTTCGCCGTGTTTGTTCTGCCGGGCATCGTGTTCGCTGTCTACCTGTGCCTGTGGCACCGGTACCCGCGGGTGCGCGATCCGTTCGGCGAGGAAGACGGTCCAGCACCGCCGGTGGTGTAGGCGCATATCCGCCGGGCATGGCCCGGCGCTACCACCGGTGCCGGAACCATCCGGCACCGGTGATCACATCACATCACATCAGAAACGCAGATCCGCGCGCAGGTACCAGTAACGGCCACGCGGGATGTCATAGGTCGAAGCGTCGTAGCCGTTCAACGAGCACGACAGGCAGATCGGCGGATCCTTGTCGAACACGTTGTTCAGGCCGGCCGTCAGCTGCAGCCCCTTCATCCAGTCGATCTTGTAGCCCACCTGCATGTCATGGAAGGTGGTGGCCGACAGCGTATTGGTGCCCGCCGCCTGGTTGCTGCAGACCGGGAATACAGAGGCGTCACCGCAGTTCTCGGTCAACTCGGAAATATGCCGCACGGTCCAGTTGGCGCTCCAGCGGTCCAGCGTCCAGCCGATGCTGGCATTGCTGGTCCATTCCGGAATCGAGCTGTCGGCCACTTCCACGCCCGGCTTCTGCGGCTGCTTCTGGCCCGCCGCACCGGTGGCCTCGTAGCGGCCGACGAACGTGTTCTTCCAGCCCAGCTTGAACTGGCCGATCGAGCTCTGCGGCAACGTCCAGAACAGATCCACGTCCCAGCCATCGGTCTTGATCGAGCCGAGATTGGTCAGGCGGTTGTTGAAGCTGCTCACTGCACCGGTACTGGCGCGGGTGATGCCATCGCAGTAGATCGGATCCAGCGTTTCCACGCACAGGTCCAGCTGGGTCTGCGCGTTGATTGCCTGGATCGCGCCATCGATGGCATGGCGATAGAAGGTCACCTCCACGTCGAAGCGCTCGGACCACGAGGTGTTGTTGCCGAACCACGGGCTCCACACGAAACCGGCACTGAAACTGCGCGAGCGCTCCGGATCCAGCTCGCGGTTGCCGCCGGTGGTCACCGAGATCTGCGAGTTGGCCTGCTGGAAGCCGGCCGGGACCCCCAGCGCGGCACAGTTGGCGGCGCTGCCGCGCGGCGGCGTACCGCCCAGGCCCACCGAGCATGGATCGAACAACTGCAGATCGGCACGCGCGGCCGAACCGTACAACTCACCGATCGATGGTGCACGGAAGCCCTCGGCATAGGTCGTGCGCAGCACGAAATCGTCGGTCACCTGCCAACGCAGGCCGTACTTGGGCGTGAACTCGCCACCGAAGGTGGAGTAGTCCGAATAGCGGCCGGCCAGGCTGAGGTCCAGCTTCTTGCCGAATGAAGAGTCGGCGAAGATCGGCACGCTCAACTCCAGGTAGGCCTCGTTGACGTCATACGAGCCTGACGTCGGCTGTGAAGGCACACCGTTGTAGTGGCCCGCCACCGTCAGCGGATCGGGCTGGTACGAACCCTCGTACTTGCGATACTCGAAGCCTGTAGCGAACGACACCGGGCCGGCCGGCAGCGTGAACAGGTCGCTGGACAGGTTGGCGGTGAACAGGCTCAGTTCGTTCTGGCTGCGGTCACGCACCACCGGCTGGATCCACTTCAGCATGTCAGGAGTGATAGAACCGGCACCGCCGAAGATGTTCAGCGGCACGCACCCCGGCGTCGCCGCACAGACGGACGGATCGCCCAGCGCCATGTTGACGTTGTAGATGTTGTAGCTGCCGTAGTTGGTCTGTTCGGCCTTGTTCTTGCTGTACATGCCGTTGACGTCCCAGTACCAGCTGCGGTCAGCCGCCTGGAAGTTGCCGACGAAGCCGGTGGCGAAATACGTGGTGTCCACTTCCTGCTTGAACACGCGCGCGCCGCCTTCTACTGGACGGCGACCGATCAGGCTCAGGTTGTCACCCGAGACCAGGTCGAAGCCGAACGGGTTGTACGGGTTGAGCGCAGACACGGTGATGTTGTCGGCCAGCGGATTGCCGGTGGCGCCATCAGGGCCGAAGAACAGCGGCTCCGGGCCGGCCTGGTTGGTCGACTCACGGCGGTTGCCCAGTGCCTTGACGTACCACTGCACGTTGTCGGTGATGTCGAAGCGGAACTGACCGAACAGGCCCTTACGCTCCGACGGTGTCAGCACCATGTTGTACTCAGCGAAGTTGAAGCGATCAGCACTGGTGAAGCAGTGATAGTCATCGGTGCGCGCGCAGCCGGCACTGCCGTCGTAGCGCGGGTTGCTCACGCCGGTATTGGGCACGATGTTCTGCACCGCACCGGTGTTCGGGTCGGTGAACATGAAACGGCCCTGCGGAATGCCACCGCTGCCGAAGGCCAGGCCGGTGCCGGGAATCGGGAAGCGCGACTGCTCGCGGTCCTTGGCGAACACCGGGTCCTGCTTGGTCCAGCTGGCGCCCAGGAACAGGCTGAAGCGATCACCGCTCTTGCCCCAGGCCAGGTCCACGCCCTTCTGCGTACCGTCGCCCTTGCTGTACTCGCCGTAGTTCAGGGTCACCTGCCCGCCATCGAAATCGCGGCGGGTGATGATGTTGACCACACCGGCAATGGCATCGGAGCCGTACAGCGACGATGCACCATCTTCCAGCACTTCGATGCGTTCGACGATGGCCAGCGGAATGGTGTTGAGGTCGGTGGCCGAGCCCACACCGGAGGCGGACGACTCATTGACCCAGCGGATGCCATCGACCAGCACCAGCACGCGCTTGGCACCCAGATGGCGCAGATCGACCTGCGCCGAGCCGGCGCCTACACCGCTGCCATCAGGCGGGAAGCCGAAGTTGCCGGACGAATTGAACTTGGCATTGAGCGCCGAACCGGATCCGGTCAGTTGCTGCAGCACCTCGCCGATCGAGGTCAGGCCGGTGCGTTCAATGTCACCGCGCGTCAGCGTCTGGATCGGTACCTGGCCTTCGACTTCAGCGCGCTTGATGCGGGTACCGGTGACTTCCACCGCATCGAGGTTGGTGGTGGATTGTGCAGCGGCACCCAACGGTGCCAGGGTCATCACGCACAGCGCGACGGCAACCGCCAACGGGCGGTGGTGCAGGTGATTCATTCGCTCTCTCTCCAAAGGAATGTCGGGACATGGGCTGCCGCACTCCCTCCCTGCATGGCAGCGCCGTCTCCTTTGTAAACAAGTGGTAAAAATCGCGGCGTGATGATCGACACTCTTTCACGCGAAATTGACGCAATTGCAGGCCGATTGCGTCAGATAGCTGCAGTTTATGACCGGACGATATTGTTCACGACAGGCAGCCTTGATGTCGGCTGCGACAGCGCACGCCGGAGGCCGCCGCATTCATGGAAAAGGTCTCTGCCGGATCGTTTCAGGAATAGTTTGAAATTCCTTCATTCAGAAGGCGCCGCTAATCGACCCAGCGCAGACTCGCACCTCCAGCCATTCGCGGGAGGGCCGATCATGAAAGCGGTGAGTACGGTGCTGGGTGTCACGACGGTGATGACGCTGCTTCTTTCCCTGGCAGGCGAATCGAGAGCAGGCGGCGTGATCGAGTGCAACAACTGCCCCTCTCCCAGCGATGCGACCTTGGCCTCGGGAGAGGGATTGACGGTTGTGGTGGATTTCGAGAGAGCCGAGTTGACTGCTTTCGACGTTGAACATGACCCGGGGACCGGAAGGTGGCGAGCACATCCGACTCCGGTTCCAGCGCAGATTGAAATGGCCTTTCTGCGGATTCTGGATGCGACGCTGTCAGCAGGGGAAGCGCCGCCCATGCAGCAATCACCGCATGAGCGGCAGTGAGACATCGCACTACCGCACGAACGCAATGCGCTCCATGCCGGTCGCCTCGGCTGCGGCGAGAATCCTCGCCATGCCTTCGTACTCGGCCGCCGGATCGGTGGCGATGCGCAGCTCCGGCAGGTTGCCGGCATGTTCGCCCACCTGTGCCTGCAGGCGCGCCTGCAGCTCACTGATCGCCATCGGCTGGCCATTCCAGCTGAGCTGGTTGGCAGCGTCCAGGCGCAGCTCGATCGGCGGTGGCGGTTCGGGACGGTCGACCACGCGATCGGTGGCCTGCGGCAACTGCACGGCAATCGGCCGGGCCACGATCGGCGCGGTCACGATGAAGATGATCAACAGCACCAGCATCACATCCACCAGTGGCGTGACATTGATGTCCGCCAGCGGGCCGCTTCTTCCTGCGCTACTGAACGCCATGTGCCGCTCCCTGCAGCCGGGCCGTTCGCCCAAGCTCGACACTACGTCGCCCGCAGGCTCGCGAGGCAGTGCCTGCAGCACGAGCATTCAGCTGCCGTTGCCGACCCATCGCGTGCACGCAATGCGAAACTGAATTCAGCCATTGCCCGCTATGCTGCCCGCCATGACCCGACGCTCTTCGACCGCCCTGTCCCTGCTGCCCTTGGCCACCACGCTGCTGATCGGCTGCGCCAATGCCCAGTCCCTCGACGCCCAGAACGCGCAGCTGAAGGCCGCGATCGCTGCCGCCGAACGCGGCCAGTTCGATCCCGGCCAAGCCGCCGCACTCAGCCGCCATCCGGCATACGGCTGGCTGGAGTACGCCAATCTGCGCCGCAACATCGACACCGTCGATACCGCGCAGGCGCAGGCCTTCCTCAAGCGCTATGACGGCCAGGCCGTGGCCAACACGTTCCGCAGCGTGTGGCTGCCCTCGGTCGCACGCCGCCAGGACTGGCCCACCCTGCTCGCCAACTGGGTTCCCACCGACAATGCCGGCCTTCGCTGTGCGCAGCTGACCGCGCGCCAGGTGACCGGCAAGGTCGATCCGCAGTGGATCAGTGAAGCGCAGGATCTGTGGCGCAAGAACGGCAAGTCGCTGCCGGACGGCTGTGATGCCGTTTTCGCCGTGCTGCAGGCGCAGGGTGGGCTGAGCGACGCATTGCGCTGGGAACGCATCGACGCTGCCGCCGACGCCCAGCAACCCGCTGTGATGCGCAGCGCCGCACGTGGCCTGCCTGCCACCGACCTGGCGCTGGCCAACAATTACGCGGCCTTTGTCGACAAGCCCAATGCCAGCGCATTGAACTGGCCGCGCAACGAGCGCAGCCGGCGCATCGCCACTGATGGCCTGGCCAAGCTGGCCAAGGCCGATCCCGGCGCCACCGAACAGCAGCTGCCGCAGTACGCGCAGGCACTGGGCCTGAGTGCCGACCAGCAGGGCCAGGTGCTGTACCAGATCGCACTGTGGACGGTCGCTTCCTATCTTCCGGATTCGGCGCGCCGCCTCAACGCGGTGCCGGAATCGGCGTACGACGAACGCCTGCACGAATGGCGCGTGCGCGAAGCGATGTCGCGCGGCGACTGGCCGGCGGCGCTGACCGCGATCCGCAAGATGGGCAGCAAGCAGCGCAGCGACCCGCGCTGGCGCTACTTCGAAGGCCGCATGCTGGAGAAGACCGGCCAGGCCCAGCAGGCGCAGCCGCTGTTCCGCGAGGCCGCGCGTGCACCCACCTTCCACGGTTTCCTGGCCGCCGACAAGCTGCAGCAGGGCTACACGCTGTGCCCGTGGAAGCCGAACGACAGCGCGCAGGCGCAGGCGGTGATCGCGCGCGATCCGGCCATCCAGCGCGCGATGGCGCTGTACCAGATCGATCGCGCCGGTTGGGCCGTGGCCGAATGGAACAGTGCGCTTTCGCGCTTCGATGACACCCAGCGCCGCCTCGCCGTACGCGTGGCGCAGGACAACGGCTGGTTCGACCGTGCCGTATTCGCGCTCGGCAAGCAGCCGCAGGAACAGCGCCTGTACGACCTGCGTTTCCCGCTGCACCACGACGCCACCATCCGCCGCGAATCGGCACGCAACGCGATCGATCCAGCCTGGGTGGCGGCGGAAATCCGCGCCGAAAGCACCTTTACTCCGCGTGCGCGCTCGCCTGCCAATGCGATGGGTCTGATGCAGGTATTGCCGGCCACCGGTGCCGGTGTGGCCAAGTCGATCGGCCTGACCGGTTACGGCGGCGCCGACAGCCTGTACGACCCGGACACCAACATCGCCATCGGTACCGCCTACCTGCGCCAGCTGATGAACAAGTACGACGGCCTGCCGTACGTGACCATCGCTGCCTACAACGCCGGCCCGACCCCGACCGCACGCTGGCAGGGCCAGCGCCCGGGCTTTGATCCGGACCTGTGGATCGAGACCATCAGCTACAAGGAAACCCGCGAGTACGTGGCGCGCGTGCTGGCCTTCAGCGTGATCTACGACTGGCGCCTCAATGGCGATGCACTGCCGCTGAGCGACCGCCTGATGGGCCGCCTGGTGGACAAGCGCAAGAGCTTCAGCTGCGCCGCCAACGCTGACCAGGGCGGCGACTGATTGCAACACGGTCGTTCCGGCCGCTGGCCGGCACGATCCGATCTCCATTTCCCGGGGAGTGGAAAGCAATGAGCCTGCTGGCCTGGATCGGGATGTTCGCCGCCTGGAGCCTGTTCGCCACCTGGGTATTACGCTGGGGTGGCGCGGCCTGGATGGAAGGCTGGAAGTCGCTGGCCTTCGTCGACAGCTGGGGCAGCCTGTGGGACGAAGCGCAGATCAAGCTGTACTTCCTCTGCCTGTGGATCGTCTACGGGCTGTGGTTCCTGGCCGGCCTGTTCGTGCCGGACTGGCGCGGCCTGCCGTGATGCCGCTGCGTCGGTAGTGCCGGGGGGGGGGGGGGGCGCCCGCCCCGGGGGGGGGGGGGGGGGGGGCGGGGTGGGGGCCCGCGGGCCGCGCCCCCCCCCCCCCCCCGCCCGGGGGGCGCCCCCCCCCCCCCCCCGCCACTACCGATGCTCATGCGCCTACCGTGCGATCATCTCCCCATGAAGATCTATCTTGTCGGCGGCGCCGTACGCGACCGCCTGCTGCAGCGCCCTGCCGGCGACCGTGACTGGGTGGTGGTCGGTGCCACGCCCGCGCAGATGGAGGCGCAGGGCTACACCGCCGTCGGCCGTGATTTCCCGGTGTTCCTGCACCCGAAGACAGGCGAGGAATACGCGCTGGCGCGCACCGAGCGCAAATCCGGCCGTGGCTATCGCGGCTTCGTGGTCGATGCCGATCCGGCGGTGACGCTGGAAGAAGACCTGCAGCGCCGCGACTTCACCATCAACGCGATCGCCTGCGATGAGGAGACCGGCACGCTGGTCGATCCTTACGGTGGCGTTCGCGATCTTGAGCAGCGCGTGTTGCGCCACGTCGGTCCTGCGTTCGTGGAAGATCCGCTGCGCGTGCTGCGTGCGGCGCGCTTCATGGCGCGCTTCGCGCCACTGGGCTTTACCGTCGCCGAAGAGACCATGGCGTTGATGCGCGAGGTCGCCGCCAGTGGCGAGCTGGACGCACTGGTGCCCGAGCGCGTCTGGCAGGAACTGCGCAAGGCGCTGGTCAGTGAACGGCCCTCCGCCTTCCTGCGCACGCTTCACGATGCGCAGGCGCTGGGCCCGATCCTGCCCGAGCTGGAAGCGCTGTATGGCGTACCGCAGCGTGCCGAATTCCACCCGGAAGTCGACACCGGCATCCACCAGGAAATGGTCAGCGACATGGCCGCGAAACTGGCACCGGGTGATGACCTGGTCGGCTTCGCTGCCCTCACCCACGACCTCGGCAAGGGCCTGACCCCGCCGGAGGAATGGCCACGCCACATCATGCACGAGCAGCGCGGCATCAAGCCGCTGAAGGCATTGTGCGCGCGGTTGAAGATTCCCACCGAGCACCAACAGCTGGCCGAAGCGGTCTGCCGCGAGCACTTGAACGTGCACCGCATCGACGAACTTCGCGATGCCACCGTACTGGAACTGCTGGGCCGCTGTGATGCGCTGCGCAGGCCGGAACGCGTGGCCCGCATCGCGCTGTGCTGCGAGGCCGACAAGCGCGGCCGGCTCGGCTTCGAGGATGCCGAATACCCACAGGGCGAAACGCTCAAGCGCCTGCACCAGGCGGCGCTGTCAGTGCAGGCTCGGGATCTGGATACGACGCATCTGAAGGGTCCGGCCATCGGTGAGGCACTGGCCAAGGCGCGGGTGAAAGCCATCGCCGCCGCCCGCTGAAGCACCGGGTAGTGCCGGTCGCTGGCCGGCACCTTCACATCTCCCGTCTATCGACGGCGCTTGCGCGAAAAATGGTCGACAGCATGAGCACCCAACAAGATGGGTTGCATCAAGAGGAACAGCCATCCACCCAACCGGAGCGTCTCCACCGGATTGAACCGGGTGATGAAGAATGCGACCAGTATGAATACGACTAGAAGCCCAAGCTCGTACACAAGGAGAGATCGATTAAAAAATCTCATCACTTCAACCTGTCCTCAGCGATTTTCTGTCCAGTTCCAACTGCGGCATCAGCACCGCGTTGGCCCGCATTAGACAATGCACCCTGTACCGCCCCTTGCTTTGCTCCAATTGCGCCGGCGCTCGCAGTCGCCTCTGCAATATGTGCACCGATGCCAGCAGGTGAACTCACTGGCGCCTTCATCATATTACTCACTGCCCCTTGAGTAGACGCCTGCGAAAAGTCTCCAGCAAGTTTTCCAATTCCGCTGCCCGCCAAACTGCCAACACTCCCGCCGACAGCCGATAAGCCCAGTTGAGCGCTTGTCACTGGTGTTCCTTCGATTGCGCCCTGTGCAGCCGTACCCGCAACACCAGTCGCGGCACCCACCGTCGCTTGAATTGCTACGACCTGACCGATCGAAATCGTCCCTCTCGCCAGGGCTCCAACCACCAGGCCGCCGGTACCACCAGTTACAACTCCAGCAACGCCGGCAATTGCCAGCTCTGTCTTGTTGATTGGCTTTCCGGGATTCATGTACTTCTGAATCCCATAGTCAACCGCCATGCCACCGGCGCCTCCAAACAGGGCTGGGCAGATTGGACAACGGCCATCAGGATCTTTGAATGTATAGGGTGAGTTGAATCCATATGCATAGGCATTGAAATGTCTCCCATCACCATTCCCGTACATTGTGACTGGATCCACTGACAAGAAACGCCCCAAGCCTGGATCGTAATAGCGCTGCTGCATGTAGCTCAGCCCAGTCACCGAATCACTCACGTGCCCGGCGTAACCCACTCCATCTTCAATACCAGTCCCAATCTGCGCTCCGTACGGCTCATAGCTATAGCGCTTTGTCACCTGGCCAGTCTCATCTGACTCGGCAACTACTGACCCCAGAGCATCAGTATGAATATATGTAACTGTTTCCGCTTTGGATTCAAAAGCATAGATTACAGAGAAAACAGCGAAAACTAGACCAACACCTATCGACCGCATAGCTACTCTCTCCTTGAACAGCATATTCGCTCTTAAGCTCTTCACCAATGCTCTTGCTCTTACATTCCCAAATCGAATGGCATATCAATGCCTAGCAGCAAGAAACGAAGAGGACGGTTCGATTTCTATGCCATCAATCTCAATGCGCCATGCTGCGGGTGATTGCCGCCGCACGCTGCTTCAACTGGGCCACGGCATCGGGAATCATCTCCATGCCCACGTCCAGGCCCGGGTTCAGCACCAGGCCGACGCCGTCGCCGATACCGGCCAACAGCGCGTGCACCGCGATCGGCATGGCATGGGCAAACTGCGGCAGCTGCTCGTGCCACAGGCCCGCGCGCTCGGGCGCGGTGAACACTGCGAACATCGGCTCGCCGCTCTCGCTGGTCAACACCAGCGGCGAGATGCTTTCGTCCCAGGCGCCGTCTTCGCCAATGGCCTTGTCCAGCAGCACGAACGCCGTCGAGGTCAACAAGCCGTCAAGGAACTGCGCTGCGGTCAGCGTGCCGTCCTGGGCCTGCAGTAGGCGCACCTCGAGGTCGTTGAGGGGTTCGAACGGGGTGGCGTGGTCCATGGTCGGTTCCGGTACGTGATTGCAGGGCAGACTTTAACAGGCCCGCTCCTCAACCGAGGAATCCATGCCGCCACAGCCAGCCCAACGCCGCCAGACCGGCCACCACCACCAGCATCAGCGGCAGGCCGAAGCGGTGCCGCCACGGGATCGGTACCCCGCCCAGCTGCTGGTCCATGTTCTCGGTATCCAGCACCCAGCCGTGCCCGCACCGGCTGCAGGCCAGCTCGTAGCGGCGATGGTAGGTGAGGCCAAACAGCAGGTCGATGCGCGCCATCCTGTAGCGCAGCTGGGGCGCGAACTCGGTTTCCGTCTGGCAGCGCAGGCAGTGGTGGGCTTCGGTTGGGCCGACCACCACCACCCGCTCCTGCTGGCCGATCAGGATCATGGATCAGCGGCCCTGGCAGGCGGGTTGGGCCAGCAGCCAGGCTTGGGCGGCGGCAAGGGTGGCCGCATCGCCTGTCGTCAATTCATCCGGAGTAATCCTGGCGCCGGCGCCAGCGCCAGTGCGGTCTTTCATCACCGCGGTCGTCACCGCCAACACACTGCCATCCACCAGGGGCCGCGTATCGTTGCTTGTCGAGAAGCCCGCTGTCGACTGCCCGAAACTCCGCGTCTGTGGGCGCCCCCTGAATGACAGCATCGTCGCTTCGCCAGAGCTGGCGGTATTCGACCCGACCAGAACGGCGACGGGCGCCCCGGGCTGCTTGAGGGAATACCCCGGTCGACCGAATCCCAGCCTGGGACGACCATCGACCTGCACCATGGTCGGCGTCAGACTCCAGCGCCGCGACCCGTGGGCAGTAGCAAACGACCCGACCTCTTCCACGCCTGTCGACGACGTGCGCAGCAACGGCGCAACACCCAGCAGCATCGGCCACATGTTGCCCCCATGGTTGCTGCGCAGATCGACAATCCAGCCACAGCGATCGCCGCTGTCCTTGCCACGGATGACATCCTGCCATTGCAGCGCGCGCTGGATGTCCTGATTGAACTCGTCCTGCCGCGCAGCCCCCGGCGTGGCGGCATAGCCTTCGATGACCACCCAGCCAATGCGTGCATCGACGGCACCAGTCACTTTCGCCTTGGCAACGGCCTCAGCGCCGACCTGCTTCGAGCGCTCCGTGGCTTCACGCTTGCGTGCAAGCGTCATCCAGACACCATGCCCCCCGGTGCTCTCCACGATGATCTCACGCAGGGCGGTATGCAACGCACCCGGGTACGCCTGCAACGACGCCAGTCGCTTACGAGCGGCAGGCCAGTCCACTTTGTCCCGGTACATTGCTTCATGCTCGAGCAGATCCAGGATCTGTACCTGCGCTTCCGGCGAAGGTACTTCGGAGGTGGACGCGGTGGCGGCCGTTGCGTTGGCTGCCAGAAGGGTCAGCATCAGCGCGCCATTCCCAAGCACTCCCTTGCACATCTGCATGCGACGTTTCCTTGTCGTTGGGTCAGGTCCACAGCATAACCGTGGCGAATCATGCCCGCCATTGCGCGGATAGCCGTTGTAGAGCCGAGCCCATGCTCGGCTGCATGGGACACGATCAAAGCAGCCGAGCATGGCTCGGCTCTACAGGGTCATGGCGCCGGTGGAATCTGTGTCGACCAAGGTCGACACCTACCAGAGCGGGTCAATGGCGTCGGCTGGGGGTGTGTGCCGACCTTGGTCGATACCTACCGGAGCGGGTCAATGCCGTAAGTTGGGGATGTGTGCCGACCTTCGTCGGCACACGCCAGAGTACGAGACTCACCAATCCGCGCGCAGGCCGATGTTGCCTTCGATGATGCGGCGCTTCTCGTTGCGGTCGCCGCCCAGTTCGCGCGTGTAGTCGGCCACGGCATAGGCGCTGATGGTGCGATTGAAGCGCCCGACCACACCCACGCCGGCTTCCAGTGCACGCGAACGCTGCGAATTGACGATCACGTCATCATCGAAGCGGATGCGATCCTCGCCGGAACGGCCATGCCAGTAATTGAGCTTGAAGTACGGCTGCCAGCCGTTGTCGGCCAACTGGTAGTCGCCGGCAAGACGCAGGCCGATGCGGCCGGTCCAGGCGTTGTCGTTGTCGAAACGCACGCTCGACACCTCATCGCGGCGGTCATTCAGCGAGGTGCGTTGCCAGATCACCTGTACCTGTGGCTCCAGCCACCATGCGGATTGCCCGAAGTGCAGCAGCGGCTTTCCGGCTTCCACCGACGCGCTCGTACCGTCACCACTCAGGCCGAAGCCGAGCCCACGCGAGGAACGCACGCGGCCGTCGTAACGGCTCTGCATCGCCACCGCATCGATATAGCCGCCGCTGCTGTCGGTGAACGTCCAGTACAGGCCCACGTGCTTGTCATCCAGACGGTTCTGGCCGACCTGCACGCTTTCCCAGCCCAGAGCCAGACCAGTGGTCTTGCCCTGCACGCGGGTGCGGCCGACGAACACGCCAATCTGGCTGCGATGGTTGTCGGAAGCAGCGGCCCAAACATCCAGACCGGCCTGCAGGCCCATCACATCGCCATCGAAGCCCGGCTGCGCATCGCCCTTCCAGTGGATCTCGCTGCTCTGCCCCACCAGACGGCCCCAGGCGGTACGGAATGCGCCCTGGCTGTACAGCAGGCGCTGCTCGCCCTGGCGCTCGTGGAAGGTGCCCAGGCTGGCCAGCGAAGTGTCACGCAGCAGCGGCGGCACCACGGCATAGGTCGCAGTCTCCACGCGGTACAGCGGTACCACTGCGCCCTCGGCGGGCCGTGCGCCAGGCGTCGGCGGCGCACCGGTACCGGGCAGTGCACCGCCGGCTACCGGAACGTCCGGCACCGCCGGGTCGCTGGGTGGCGCCACCGGCGCCGGTTCCGGCGGCGGCGGCGGTGGTGCGGTCTCGCCTGCGGTCAGGTCCGGATCGGTGGCGCCTTCCGGCGGCGGCGGCGGCGCCGGGGTGATCGGCGGCGGTGGTGCCACCGGTGGCGTCAAGGGTGGTGGTGTGGCGGTGCCGCCGCCGTTGGGTGCCGGCGTCGGCCCGGTCACCAGGGTCGAGCGCAGGTACCAGTTCTCGCCGGTACCGGCACTGACACCGCCCTTGAACAGGAAGTATTCGTAGGCACCGGCCGCGACCGGCGCGAACAGCGAGAACGCCCCCGGCGCGGTGCGGCCACCATTCAAGGCCTGCACCACCAGGATGCCATCGGCCAGCGTGGCGGCGCCGCTGCCGCCGGCATTGAGCACGCCGATGCCGGTGGTGCCGGTTGCGGTGCCGCCATCGATCACCAGTCGGTCGCTGGTGGAATTGTCCGCGCCCAGCACGGTACGCAGGTACAGACCACCGCCGTCACCGCGATAGTTGCCGCGAACAGTGAACACATCCCCGGCGCCGCTACCGGTCAGGTCGATGCGCCCTGCATTGACCATCTCCACCAGTGCACCACTGTTGAATGGACGGATGGCATGGCCGCCACTGCCTGCATAGACCGTACTGGTGTCATCCACGGTGAGTGAACCGGTGCCGCTGGCACTGTCGCCCAGCACCAGATCGCCGTCGAAGCTCAGCTCGGTGCTGTTGGCCAGGCTGATCGCTTCCCAGTTCTGGAAGCGCCCCACGCCTGCGGTCTTGACGTTGCTGAGGTTGAGCTGGTCGATGCCACTGCCACCATCGAACAACGGTACCGCACCGAGGTTGCCCTGGTTGAGGTTGCTGAGGTTGGCCACGTCATTGTCCGGCCCCATGTCGATCGCGCCGTAGACGATGCCGC
The DNA here is from genome assembly GCF_036320005.1 of Stenotrophomonas sp. SMYL11. NCBI lineage: Bacteria > Pseudomonadati > Pseudomonadota > Gammaproteobacteria > Lysobacterales > Lysobacteraceae > Stenotrophomonas > Stenotrophomonas sp. SMYL11. The sequence goes on along the minus strand of NZ_JAWIRS010000013.1, from coordinate 55,684 downwards.
CGCCGTTCCAGTTGAAGGTGTCGTTGCCGGTACTGAGCAGCACCTGGCCACGTACGGTGCCGTCGGTGATGGTCACGCTGTCATTGCCGCCGCTGACGCTGATGTTGCCGCCGATGTAGGCCGTACCGGAGATGATGATGGTGTCGGTGTCGAAGCCGGTCACCACGTTGCCGTCCACCGTGCCGCCGGACTGGTCCCACAGGTTCTTGTCCAGCTTCATGTTGACGCGGCCGATGCGGCCACCGGTCATCCAGGCCTGGTCGCCATCCTCGAACGCGCCGACGATGCGACCGCCGCTCATGCGGAAGGTATCGATGTTGTCACCCTGCTGGAGGGCCCCAACGGTGCCGCCGGTCATGACGAAATCGTCGCGGCCGCTGCCCTGCGTCACCAGGCCAGTGACGCTGCCACCGTTGACCGTCATCTGATCATCACCGGTGCCCTGGTCGACACTGTCGATCGTTCCGTCGTTGAGCAGCAACACGTCGTTGCCATCCCCCTGCAAGACGCCGCCGGTGATGCTGCCGGCCTGCATTTCCAGGCGATCGTTGCCGGCACCGAACTGCACGCCGGTGCGGCCACTGATCGTTCCGCGGTTGACCAGAACGCTGTCACCAGTGCCGACGAACTGCAGGGCCACGTTGTTGCCCGTGCTGATGCTGCCGCTGTTCTCGACGCGGCTACCGCCACCAAGCTGGACGGCCACACCACCCGTCGAACTGATCGCCCCCAGATTGGACAGCAGGTGACCACCTGCACCGACGAGCGAAATCGCACTTCCGCCGCCGCTCTGTTGCAGCTGTGCGGCGTTGGCGACGTTGACGATGATGCCGGCCACGCCATTGGCGGTGATGGGAACGGTCTGCGGGTTCGGGGCATTGGCATCGCAGGTGACCGTCTGGCCGACGGTCGGGGTGGCATTGTCACAGCCCGCCCAGGCGGCGCTGGCACCCAGCAGCATGACGGACGGGACAGTCAGGGCCTGCAGCACGGAAACGGTGAGGCGGCGCGGATGGAGAGCGCGCGGGACGGCACGGGACATACAGCACTCCTGGACAGGGGATCAGGAACTGCGGATATGCGGTACTGCGAAGGCAGTCTGCCGCGTGGTGAATGGTTTCGATAGATGAAATTGCGTGCCCGTTATCACAGTTCAGATGCGAACTTGATCGGGCATCACCTCGCCTCTACGTGGCTGAAACGGTTCATCATGGCGGCGATAGCGCGCCAGGCGGAGAGCATCCACGCATGGCGCGGATCTACTGACCATTGCGCCTCCACGGCGTTCGCCCCTCACCCGGTAGATCCACGCCATGCGTGGACGTGGCGTGCCGCCGGGGGTCAGATCTTCAGATAGATCTTCCGCCGGTCCAGCCACCATGCCACGCCCCACCAAAGCGCGACGAACGCCAGCGCCTGCAGCATCGATGCCAGCTCGAGCGCCTGCGGCACCGCGGTGGCCAGCTGCTGCCAGATCCAGCCCCAGGCACCGGTCGCCATCAAGGCCACCGACATCACCGATGCCCCCAGATACGCAGTGATCGCATTGACGCCGAAGCGACGGCCCAGCGCCGGCCAGCCGTTCTGGTCGATCAACACGTGGCCCAGCCACAGCGCCAGCGCCGCCAGGCCGCCGGTCCACAGCACGTAGCTGGGCGTCCACAGCTGCTTGTTCAACGGCAGCACCACGGCCAGCAACAGACCCAGCACGGCGGTCACCGTACCCAGTCCCGCCAGCGCCGCAGTACGTCCGCTGCGCAGCAGGCCTCCGGCCAATAGACCGAGCACGGTACTGGCCAGCGCACCCAGCGTGCTCAGCAATCCTTCCGGGTCATGGCCCAGCCCGGTATCGGCGTGCCATTGGTAGATCCATGGCGCGAACAGCGTGGTATCCAAGCGGCTGGCCGGGTTGGTCCATGGCGCCAGATCACCGATGCCCAGCAGCAGCACGGTATAGCCCACCAGCAGCGCGACCAGCACGCCGGCCTGCACGCGCGGCCGCGCATACACCGCCAGTACACCTACCAAAGCTGCGCACACCGCGATCCGTTGCAGTACGCCCCAGATGCGGAAGTGATGGGTATGCAGCGCCCACCATATCAGCAGGTGCAGCAGCGCTCCGGCCAGCAGGATGCGCAGCGCGCGTTCCAGCACGCCGCGTGCCAATGCCGGTCGCGCCGACGCGTCCAGCGCGCGTGGCGCCACACTGAAGGCCATCGACACGCCCACCAGGAACAGGAAGAACGGGAACACCAGATCGGTGGGCGTGCAGCCATGCCATTCCGAATGACGCAGCGGCGCGAACACCGCGCTCCAGTCACCCGGGTTGTTGACCAGCAGCATTGCCGCCACGGTAATGCCGCGCAGGGCATCGATCGAGCCCAGCCGGCGTGGCGGCGAACTGTTCATCAGGCGGCCTCGTACTGGCCGGCAATCCAGGTGCCACGCACCTGCAGGGCATCGTCCAGCAGCACCAGGTCGGCCTGGTAGCCCTCGGCGATGTGACCCAGACGATCGTCAACGTTGAGGAACTGCGCCGGATAGGTCGAGGCCATGCGCGCGGCTTCGGCCAGTGGCTGGCCGAGCAGCTGCACGGTGTTGCGCACCGCAGTGGCCATGTCCAGCGCCGAACCCGCCAGCGAACCGGAGGCATTGCGCACCACGCCATCGATGGCGGTGATGGTTTCGCCATACAGAACATAGCTGGGATCGTCGGCCCCAACCGGTGGCATCGCATCGGTCACCAGCAGCAGGCGGCCGCGCGGCTTGGCCGCCAACGCCACGCGCAGGCTGGCCGGATGCACATGCACGCCATCGACGATGATGCCGATCCAGCTGTCGCGGTCTTCCAGCGCAGCGCCCACCGCGCCGGGCTCACGGCCCTGCAGCGGCGACATCGCGTTGTACAGGTGGGTGAAGCCGCGCACGCCGGCATCCAGGCCGGCACGGATCTCTTCGTAGGTGCCTGCGGTGTGGCCGGCGGCAACGATCACGCCGCGCTCGACCAGCGCACGGATGGTCTCCAGCGGCACGCGCTCAGGCGCCAGCGTCAGCAGGGTCACGCCGTTGTCGAGGGATGCGGCCAGTGCGATCTCCTCTTCGTCGGGGACGCGGAACTTGCTGGCATCGTGCGTGCCCTTGCGGGCCGGCGCGATGTACGGTCCTTCCAGATGGATGCCGATCACGCCTGGCACACCCTGCGCGATCGCCTCGCGCATCGCATCGATGGCTTCACGCATCACGCCCACGTCGTCGCTGATCAACGTCGGCAGCATCGCGGTGGTACCGAAGCGGCGGTGCGCCTGCGCGATGGTCCGCAGCGACGCCACGTCCGGCGTGTTGTTGAACAGCGCGCCGCCGCCACCATTGACCTGCACATCGATGAAACCGGGCAGCAGCCAGCCACCGCCCAGATCAACCTGCTCGGCGGCCAGGCCCAGCTGCGGCGCTGCATCGGGCAGCAGCGCGCTGATGCGGCCGTGCTCGATCACCACCGCCAGATCGTCGCGGAACTCGTCGCCTGCCAGGATGCGGGTATTGCGCAGGACCGTGGCCATCACACCGTCTCCGTGACCTTGTTCAGGTGCGGCGGCAGATCCGGGTTGAAGCCACGACGCAGCGCCAGCGCGTTGATCGCGCGGTAGAAGCTCTGCACGGTCAGCAGCGGTGCGCACAGCGGATGCGGCGCGGCCGCTACCGGCAGGTTGCCACCGGCACCGGCCATCCACACCTGTGCACCGCGCGCGGTGAATTCCTCGACGACGGCACGGGTGCCGGCGCCGGTTTCATCCGGCTGGGCAAAGGCCAGCACCGGGAAACCGCGGTCGACCAGCGCCATCGGGCCATGCTTCACTTCGGCCGAGCTGTAGGCTTCGGCATGCAGGCTGCAGGTTTCCTTGAATTTCAGCGCCGCTTCCTGTGCGGCACCCAGGCCCAGACCGCGGCCGAGCACGAACAGGTTGGTCGCCTCAACCAGACCCTCGGTCACCGGCGTCCAGTCGCACTGCCAGGCCTCACGCATCGCATCCGGCAGCAGATCCAGCGCATTGCGCAGGCTGCTGTCCTGCTTCCAGTACGCGGCCAGTTGCAGCAATGCGGCCAGCGACGCCAGATAGCTTTTGGTCGCCGCCACGCTCTTTTCGGCACCGGCATGCAGCGGAATGACCGTGTCGGCCAGCTGCGCCAAGGGCGAATCCTCGACGTTGACCAGCGCGATCACGCGCGCACCGGCTGCTTTGGCAGCTTCCGCGTTGCGCAGCAGGTCCGGGCTCTTGCCCGACTGCGAAATGACGATGAACAGTGCACCGCGAAGCTGCAGCGGTGCGGCATAGACCGACCCCACCGACGGCGAGGCCGAGGCCACCACCAGGCCCAGCTGGGTTTCCAGCAGGTACTTGCCATAGGTGGCGGCATGGTCGGAACTGCCGCGTGCGCAGGTGACCACGAACGGCGGCGGCGCAGCGCGCAGACTGGCGGCCAGGGTTTCCATGGTGGCGTGGTTGCGCGAGAACTGGCGCGCGACCACGTCGGCCGCTTCAGCGGCCTCGGCGAACATCAGGGTGGACGTGGGGTCTGACAGCGACATGGCAGGCTCAGGCAGGATCGGAAGGAAGGGGACGTGCGCCGGCCGGGCGCATCGGCGCGGTCGAGCCGCGCACCACCAGCTGCGGCACGAAGCCCTGGTTGTGCAGCGGTGCCGGTGCATCGTCGTAGGCGTCGCTGCGCAGCTGTGCGATCAGCAGGCGCGCGGCATGGCGGGCAATGTCCTCGGTGGCCTGCTTGGCGGTGGTCAGCGGCGGCCACGACTGGCGCGAGAACGGGCTGTCCTCGAAACCGGCGATTGACAGGTCGTACGGCACGTTCATGCCCGCCGACTTCGCGGCGGCCAGCACTCCGGCGGCGATTTCGTCGTTGGAACCAAAGATGGCCGTGGGCGGTTCGCGCAGCGCCAGCAGGCGGCGCGCACCGCGGAAACCATCGTCGAAGGTGTAGTCGCCCTGCACCACCAGGTGCTTGTCCACGGTCATGCCGTAGTCCTTCAGCGCGGCTTCGTAACCGGCGTAGCGTTCGCCCGATGAGCGGTGCGAGATGCCGCCCCAGAGGAAGCCGATGCGCTGGTGACCCAGCTGGATCAGATGCTCGGTGATCTCGTAGGCCGCCTCGCGGTCGTCAACGAACACGCAGGCGCCGTCGGCCGGATCTTCGGTGGCGGCGATGATGCGTACCAGCTTGATGCCGCGTGCGGTCAGCGCCTGGATCAGGTCGCGGCGCTCGGACATCGGTGCGGTCAGCACCAACCCGGCAAGGCGCGAACGCTGCACCCAGTCGGCCAGCTCATCGGCCAGCAGCGGCGAGCTGGAATCGCAGGGATGGATCTGCAGGCCGAAACCGGTCTCGCGGCAGGCGGCAAGCACGCCGTTCTGCACACCGATGATGTGGTACGGATTCGGGTTGTCGTAGACCAGCCCGATCACGAAGGTGGTGCCGCTGCGCAGGTTGCGCGCGGACGGATCGGGCTCGTAGTCCAGCTCGGCGATGGCACGCAGTACCCGCGCGCGGGTGGCCTGCATCACCGAGGGCTCGTTGTTGATCACCCGCGAGACCGTCTTCAGCGAGACCTTGGCCTTCTCCGCAACGTCCTTGATGGTCGCTCTGCGCATGGGTTTTCCCTGGGGTTGGCTGCCGTCCATCATCGCCGATCAGGCCTTGTCCTGCGGCAGGCCGGCGCGATGGCCGATCACCGAGTAGAACAGGATGTACAGGTAGCACGGCACCATCAGCAGCACGAACACCAGCTGGAAGTCGATGTGCTGCTTGAGCACGGCGAACAGCTGCGGGATGATCGCGCCGCCGGCGATGCCCATCACCAGCAGCGCCGAACCGGTCTCGGTGAAGCGGCCCAGGCCGCGGATCGCCAGCGGGAAGATCGCCGGCCACATCATCGCGTTGGCGAAGCCCAACAGGGCCACGAAGGCCACCGATACGTAGCCGTGGGTGGCCCAGGCGCCCAGGCAGAACACCACGCCCAGCACCGCTGAAATGGTCAGGTAGCGCGACTGCGAAACGACCTTGGGGATCAACAGCAGGCCGACCACATAGCCGACCAGCATCGCGCCAAGGGTAAGCGAGGTGAACATCTTGGTCTGGTCCAGCGGCAGGTCGAAACCATGGCCGTAGGTACCGATCGCATCACCGGCCATCACCTCCACGCCCACGTAGACGAACAGGCACAGCACGCCCAGCCACAGGTGCGGGAACTGGAAGATGCTGCGGCGCTCGGCGGCACCGGCAGCCGCCGGCGTGGCGTTGGCTTCGGACGACTTGATTTCCGGCAGCGGCGAGAACAGCACCGCCACCGCCAGCACCACCAGCAGCGCAGCCATCGCCAGGTAAGGGGTGTGGATCTTGGCGGCAAACTCGTTCAGCAGCGCGGCCTTGGTGACCGCATCTGCCGCCTGCACCTGCGCATCGAGGTCGCCGATGCCGTGCAGCACCAGCGTGCCGATCAGCACCGGCGCCAGCATGCCGGCGATCTTGTTGCAGATGCCCATCAGCGCGATGCGGCGTGCCGCCGTCTCGATCGGGCCGAGGATGGAGATGTAGGGGTTGATCGCAGTCTGCAGCAGGGCCAGGCCGCTGCCGATCACGAACAGGCCGCCGAGCGCCCCCGGATACCAGCGCTGGGTGGCGAACTCACCGAACAACGCGGCACCACCGGCCATCACCAGCAGGCTCAGGCTCAGGCCCTTCTTCATGCCGGTGCGGCGCAGGATCCACGAGGCCGGCAGGGCCAGGAAGAAGTAGGACAGGTAGAACACCATCAGCACCAGGAAGGCGCCGACCTCGCTGAGTTCAAAGGCGAGCTTGACGAAGGTGATCAGCGGGCCGTTGAGCCAGGTGAAGAAGCCGATCAGGAAGAACAACACGCCAACGATGGCGATGGAGGTGGCCACGTTCGGGCGCGCGCTTGCAGCGGGGACGGCGGACATCAGGAGGGCTCCTGCGGCGACGGCCGCAGAACGCGGCGTCGGAGAGTGGCTGGGAACAACGTTGTCACATTCTTTCGATGGACAGCCGCGGTTTGTCAACTTCCACGCGCAGCCCTGTGAACCTCGTGCTGCACTGCGCAATCCGATCGCAACGCATCGTGCTGAATGCGCCGAAGGCCTTGGCCCATGCGCGGCAACGGTTCCCACGTGAAACCCGCGCTCACGCCATGTAAACGTTTACCGCCTGTCGCATTCGTTGCGATGCAGCAACGAAAGTGTCACGAACTCGTTGACATCGTTGTCAGCGGGGTTACAGACTCCGCCCCAATCGCCGCCCCCGATCCCGGGGCCGGCCCTACCTGCAGCAGGAGCCCGCGTGACCGCCAGCCACCCCGCCCCGGCCCATGTCCTGTCCCGAGTCGCGCCGACGTTCCTGGCCGCCGACGTCGGTGGCACCCATGTGCGCGTGGCCCGGGTCCAGGCCAGCGGTGATGCCGCCCATCCGGTGCAGGTGCTGGAGTACCGCAAATACCGCAACGCCGACCATGCCGGCCTCAGCGCGATCCTGTCCGACTTCCTCGGCGAAGGCCCGCGGCCCACGCATTGCGTGGTCGCCAGTGCCGGCTACGCTCGCGAGGACGGCACGGTGATCACCGCCAACCTGCCGTGGCCGCTGTCGGCGCGCCAGGTGGAAGCCGACGTCGGACTGCAGCGGGTCTACATCGTCAACGACTTCGAAGCCGTGGCCTATGCCGCCGCGCAGGTTGACGCGAGTGGCGTGCTGCACCTGTGCGGACCGGAAACCGCCGCCCGCGGCCCGACCCTGGTGGTCGGCCCCGGTACCGGCCTCGGCGCCGCGCTGTGGATCCCCACCGCGCACGGCCCGGTGGTGCTCCCGACCGAAGCCGGCCAGCCGACCCTGGCCGCCAGCACCGAACTGGAAATGGCCATCGTCCGCCACATGCAGCGCGACCGCGCGCACGTGTCGATCGAACACGCGATCTCCGGCCCGGGCCTGATGAACCTGTACCGCGCGGTGTGCGCACTGCAGGGCCAGGCACCGACCCTGGCCAGCCCCGACGCGGTCACCGCTGCGGCCATGGCCGACAGCGATGCACATGCGCGCCAGGCGCTGGATGTGTTCTGCGGCCTGCTCGGCAGCACCATCGGCGACATGGCGCTGTTCTACGGCGCCCACGGTGGCGTCTACCTGGCCGGCGGCATCCTGCCGCAGATCCGCGAATACCTGCATGCCAGCACCTTCGTCGAACGCTACCTGCAGAAGGGGCCGATGGGCGAAGCGCTGGCACGCATCCCGGTGAAGGTCGTCGAGCACGGCCAGCTGGGCGTGGTCGGCGCTGCCAGCTGGTACCTGCAGCAGCAGTCGGCCGCCTGACACCGCAACAGGCTTCAACGCAATCGCAGCACGCAGTACGTGGCACGCCAACGCACGGGACTTCGCCGCCGCCCCGCGCATGTCATCGCAACCGTAATCGAACACCGCCGCCGGCATCCAATCGAGTGATGAGGAGAGACATCATGAACACCCGCAAGACCCTGCTTTCGGCCGCCATCGTCAGCTGCCTCGCCTTCAGCGCGCACGCGCAGCAGGCCACCCAGACCGCCACCGACCTGGATACCGTGCAGGTCACCGGCATCCGTGGTTCGATGGAAAAGTCGCTGGATACCAAGCGCGAAGCCAATGCGCGCGTGGAAGTGGTCACCGCCGAAGACGTGGGCAAGCTGCCCGCGCACAACGTCGCCGACACCCTGCAGCGCCTGCCGGGTGTGAACATCAGCTCGTCCAGCGCCGACGAAGGCGGCTTCGACGAAGCCGACCGTGTCAGCCTGCGCGGCACCAGCCCGAGCCTGACCCAGACCCTGATCAACGGCCATACCGTCGGCTCGGCCGACTGGTTCGTGCTCAGCCAGGGCAACAACGTCGGCCGCAGCGTCAGCTACTCGCTGCTGCCGTCGGAACTGGTCAGCTCGGTGGAAGTGAACAAGTCCTCGCAGGCCAAGCTGCAGGACGGCGGCACCACCGGTACCGTCAACATCATCACCCGCAAGCCGCTGGAATTCTCCAAGCCGTTCACCGCGGAAGGCTCGATCGGCATGGTGCGTTCGGACCAGGCCAAGTCGAACGACCCGCAGCTGTCGGCGCTGTTCAACTACAAGAACGATGAAGGCACCTTCGGCGTGATGCTGCAGGCCTTCAGCCAGAAGCGCGAGCTGCGCCGCGAAGCGCAGGAGATTCCGGGTGGCTTCTTCACTATCGAAGCCAACGATCCGGTGGCCAAGACCAACCCGGATCTGATCGGCGTACAGGTTCCGGGCCTGCTGGGCTCAACCCTGTTCGAGCAGACCCGCAAGCGTACGGGTGGCCTGGTCTCGCTGCAGTTCAAGCCGACCGATGATCTGAGCTTCGTACTCAGCGGCTTCAGCTCCAAGCTGGAAGCCAACAACTACAATCGCAACTTCATGATGTTCGGCAACAGCTTCGGCAAGTCGCAGGCGCCTGATCCGGGCTATGTGGTGAAGGATGGCGTGCTGACGCAGGCCAGCTATGTTGGCAAGCCAGGCACGAACTACGCGGTGTACGACATGATCTACCGCGAGTCGACGGCCAAGACCAACTACATCACCCTGGACGCCGACTGGCAGGTCAGCGAAAACCTGACTGCGAAGTTCCAGGCCGGTACCACCAAGGGCACTGGCGAAACGCCGCGCCAGTACATCGCCGAGCTGTTGACTGCAAACGGTGGCGGCGCCAGCTGGACCACCCATGGCAACGGGTCGCCGGTGGACTGGAATGTGGGGGGCGATATCAGCCCTGCCGGCGCCAGCTGGGGCGGCACCTGGGGCAACCAGCAGGTCACTGCGATCGACAAGGAAAAGTGGGCAAACGTCGATTTCAGCCAGTACTTCAACGCAGGCGTGCTGAGCTCGATCGATTTCGGCGCGCGCTACGCCGACCACACGCGTGAAGCAAAGTCGCCGGAAGGCGCCACCCCAGGCAACATCTGGGACGCCCTGCGCGGCAGCCCCACCGCCAACTACCCGGGTGGCTTCGCCGGCGACATCGGCGGCAACTTCCCGCGCAACATCTGGTACTACACCCCGGCAGCACTGCGTAATGCGGTGACCAACAACTCCGAATGGCTGTCGGGAAATGACGGTCCGGATGGCCGCCACAACTATGGCGCCGAATGGAAGGTGACCGAAAAGAACTTCGCCGCCTACGTGCAGGGCAACTTCAGCGGCGACCGCTGGAGCGGCAACGTCGGCCTGCGCTACGTCAACATCAAGCAGGACATCGATACCTACGCCACCGCCATGGGCTCGACCGTGCCGGACGTGAAGAGCCTGTTCGGTGCGTGGACCCGCGAAGCCTTCGAGAACAAGCACAACCGCGTGCTGCCGAGCGCGAACTTCAAGTACGACCTGCGCGACGATCTGGTGCTGCGCCTCGCCGCCTCCCAGACCCAGACCCTGCCCGACTACTCCGCACTGGGTGCGTCTTCGTACGGCTCGGATCTGAACCGGAAGGGCGGCGGCGGCAATCCGAAGCTGAAGCCGGTGATCTCGACCAACTTCGACGCCAACCTGGAGTGGTACTTCATGCCGCGCGGCATGCTGTCGGTTGGTGCGTACTCGATGCGCCTGAAGGACTACGTGGCCTTCAGCACCGAGAAGCAGATGCTGTTCAGCGAGCTGACCAACCAGCTCGAGGAGTACGACATCTCGCGCCCGAAGAACGCCGACGGCAAGGTGCGCGGTATCGAAGTAGCCTACGAGCAGCCGATCGGCGAGTACTTCGGTGTCAATGCCAACTACACCTACGCCGATGGCAGCACCGAGCACACCTGGGCCGATGGAACCGACAACCTGCTCGGCACTTCGAAGAACACCTACAACGTGGGTGCCTACTTCGAGAACGACACCTTCGGTGCCCGCGTCAGCTACACGCGCCGTTCGTCGTTCCTGATCGGCCTGTCCGGTGCCAACCCGTACTACCAGGATGACTTCGGCACGCTGTCGGCGTCGCTGAGCTACAAGGCCACCGACTGGCTGAGCATCAGCTTCGATGCGCTCAACCTCAACAACCCGACTTACAAGTACTACCAGACCGCGGCCATCCCGACCTCGTTCTACAGCAACGGCCGCCAGTACTACCTCAACTTCCGCTTCAAGTACTGATCCAGCGGCGGCAACATCGCCGAGTCGTGCACGCACGCCGGGCCTGGGTCATTCCGGGCCCGGCGTTTTTCATGTATAGCGTTCATCGCACCGTTCCAAGGAGTCGTTCCGATGGTCAAGCCTTCCCGCGCCCGGATGCGCAGCGCAGTGCTGCTGGGCAGCCTGCTCGCCCTGCTGCCGGCGATGCCGGCGCTCGCCGCCGATACCACACCTGCCGCTGAAGCACCCGGCCCGCAGCTGCGCGCCGGCAGCCTGATGCTGATTCCCGCCCCCAGCAATGTGCAGGCCGGCCAGGGCAGCGGCATCACCGTCCGCGCCGACACCACGCTGCTGGCCGAAGGCGAAGTCGCGCAGCGCGTCGCCGCCCAGTTCGCCGACCTGCTGGCCCGCAGTGGTGGCCCACGCCTGGTCCTGGCCAAGGGCAAGGGTGCAGCCAAGACCGGCAGCATCCGCTTCCAGATCGTGCCCACCTTCCGCGACAGCGGCGAAAGCTACACGCTGGAGAGCACCGCGCGGGGCGTGGTGGTCCAGGCCGGCAACGAAACCGGCCTGTTCTATGGCGCGACCACCCTCGCCCAGCTCGCCACCGGCGGCAGCAACGGGGTGCTGCCAGCGGTGCAGATCCAGGATGCGCCACGCTTCAGCTGGCGCGGTTTCATGCTCGACTCGGCACGGCATTTCCAGAGCCTGGACGAGATCAAGCGCGTGCTCGACGCAATGGCTGCGCACAAGCTCAACACCTTCCACTGGCACCTCACCGATGACCAGGGCTGGCGCATGGAGATCAAGCGCTACCCGAAGCTGACCGAAGTGGGCAGCTGCCGCCTGCCGGCCGGCGACGGTGGCATCGATCCGGCCAGCGGCCAGGAGCATCCGTACTGCGGCTTCTACACGCAGGACCAGATCCGCGAAGTGATCGCCTATGCCGCGAAGCTGCATATCCAGGTGATTCCGGAAATTGATGTGCCGGGGCACGCGACCGCAGCGATCGCCGCGTATCCGGAACTGGGTTCGATCAACACCCCGCTCAAGCCGATCAGCGAATGGGGCGTGTTCCCGAACCTGTTCAACGTGGAAGACAGCACCGTCAGCTTCCTCGAGAACGTGCTGGAAGAAGTGATCGCGCTGTTCCCGGCCAAGTACGTGCATGTGGGTGGCGACGAGGCGGTGAAGGACCAGTGGGAAGCCTCGAAGCAGGTGCAGCAGCGCATGCGTGCACTGGGCATCAAGGATGAGATGGCCATGCAGAGCCACATCATCAAGCGCCTGGAGACCTTCCTGGAGGAGCACGACCGGCGCCTGATCGGTTGGGACGAGATCCTAGAAGGCGGTCTGCCGCCGCAGGCCACGGTGATGTCGTGGCAGGGCACCGAAGGCGGCCTCGCTGCGGCCAGTGCCGGGCATGACGTGATCATGTCGCCTGTCGGCTACCTGTACCTGGACTACCTGCAGACGGCTTCGCCGAACGAGCCGCCCGGCCGCCCAACCCAGGTCAATCTCGGCAAGCTCTACAACTTCGAGCCGGTACCGGCCGAACTGGCCGCCGACAAGCGCGGGCACATCCTCGGCCTGCAGGCCAATATGTTCACCGAGCACACGCGCAGCTACGCACGCCTGCAGCACAACCTGTTCCCGCGCCTGGCCGCGGTGGCCGAGACCGGCTGGAGCACGCCGGAACATCGCGACTTCCGCGATTTCCTCGCACGCCTGCCGGCACAGCTGCAGCGCTACCGTGCCTGGGGCCTGGCCTATGCGCAGACCCCGTTCGAAGTAGGCGTGGACTACACCGATGATCGCGCGAAGAACACGGTGACCGTGTCGCTGGCCAATCCGCTGGGCTATGAGGTGCGCTACAGCACCGACGGACAGCCGGTGACCGCGCAGTCGCCGCTGTACCAGCAGCCGCTGACGGCGCAGCTGCCCGCCGCCGTGCAGGCCGCCGCGTTCTACCAGGGCCAGATGCTGGCCGCGAAGCCGACGGTCGCAGAGTTCAGCGCGCAATCGCTGCTCAGCCGCCGCAGTGATGAACTGCTCAGCTGCGTAGGCAAAAAGGGGCTGGTGCTGCGCCTGGAAGACGATGGCCCGCGCGAGGGAACGCGTGCGGTGTTCAACGTCGACATCTTCCAGCCGTGCTGGCGCTGGCCACAGGCACAGCTGGACGGCATCGGCAGTGTGGAAGTCCGTGCGGGCCGCATTCCGTACTACTTCCAGCTGGCCCATGACGAACCCAAGCGCCGATTCGAGAAGGCCAAGCGCGCGCACGGCGAGATGCAGGTGCGTCGCGGCGACTGCAGCGGGAAGGTGCTGGCCGAGGTACCGCTGCCGGCCAAGCCCGATGCCGATGGCTTCGTGACGCTGAAGGCCACGCTGCCAAAGGACACGCAGGGCACGGGTGACCTGTGCATCAACTTCACCGGCGACACACGCCCGGCGATGTGGGTGCTGGATGAGGTCACGCTCCGGTAGAGGCCAACCTTGGTTGGCGCTTGGGGCGTCATCCACGTACGGCGTGGATCTACTGTAGAGCCGAGCCCATGCTCGGCTGCTGTTCAATCGGGGAGCCGAGCATGGGCTCGGCTCTACAGGAACGTCACCCGCGCCAGCGCAGCAGCAGGTCGCGCATCGGAGTCAGTGCGGTGGCCATGCCGGCCAGCACGCCAATGGTGTTGGCCAGCGCATCCATTGGGTCGGCCATGCGGTTGCTGGTCAGCGCGCCCTGCGCGAACTCGATGCCGATGCCCATCAGCACCAGGCCCACGCCCACCCACAGCAGCGGGCGGCCCCGACGGAACAGCTGCACCGCGCTGCCGGCCAGGATGAAATAGGCGAGGAAGTGTTCGCCCTTGTCGCTGTTTTCCGGCAACGGAATCGGCGGTGGTGGGATCAGGCAGACCACGATCACCAGCAGCACCGCCGTCGCCCACAGCGCGGCCCACAACCGGGGCCGCCGCAGCGGCTTGATCACCGGCAACGCGTGGCTCACAGGCGCCAGCTCAGGTCACCCAGCTCGAAGGCCGGTTCGAAGTCGACGCCACGCTGCAGGCCGATGGCCTGGAAGCGTTCGCCCATCTCCGTCGGCAGGGTCAACTTCTTCACCTGGTCGCGCAGCTGGATGCGGCCGACCTCATCGGTGCGTTCCTCGGCCAGCAGCAGCACCTGGTCCAGGCCGTTGCCAAGCAGGAAACTGGCCTGGCTGCAGTAACCGGCCAGCTCGAAGCCACCGTGCATGCCGGCCTCGGCCATCGCGGTGAAATCCACCGACGCGGTGATGTCCTGCAGGCCCGGCCAGCGGTGCACGTCGTTGTGCACGTGGTGGCGGTAGAACGCACGCACGGTGCCATCGTCACGGTCGTGCTGGTAGAACTCGCCACGATTGTAGCCGTAGTCGACAAACAGCATCGCACCACGCTGCAGGCCACCGGCCACCGCCTGCAGCCAGTACGGCAGCTGCGGCAGCACTTCGGAGCGGTAGCCTTCGGCGAAGGGCTTTTCCAGGTAACGCTCGATGTGGCGCACCGCGCCGTTGAGCAGGATGTCGGCCGGCTGCGCACCGCGGATGAAGTTGCCTTCGGCATCCAGCTCGACGGTTTCCTCGTAGACCTCGCCATCCCGGATCAGGAAGCGCGGGGTCGGCAGCGCGTCGATCACCTCGTTGGCAAACACCACGCCCTCCCAGTCCTCCTCGAACGGGCGGTCGACCCAGTCCACGCGCGCCGCCAGCTCGGCCGGCAGGTTCTGCTGCAGCCGCTGCTGCTGGCGCTCGCGCAGGTCGGCGCTGGGTTCAAGGATCGCGTAGCGCGACGGCAGTGCGTCGAGCTCGGCCAGGCGCAGCAGCACCGCCTCGGCGAAGGCGCCGGTACCACCGCCGAGCTCCAGCATCCGCGCCTGCGCGCCCAGCTGTGCGAACACAGGCGCCAGCGCATTGGCCACGCTGCCGGCGAACAGGCTGCCAAGCTCGGGCGCGGTGGTGAAGTCACCGCTGCCACCGAACTTGCTGGCGCCGGCGCTGTAATAGCCCCAGCCGGGGGTGTACAGGCACAGTTCCATGAAGCGCGAGAACGGCATCGCCCCGCCCTGCGCAAGGATTTCGGCGCGCAGGGCGGCGGACAGCTGGTCGCTGTGGGCCAGGGCATCGGCTTCGGGCAGGGGGAAGGTGGGCTGCATGGCGTCTTCGAATGCGGTGACAATGGTGCACAGGATAGCCGAGCCTTGGAGGACCCTCGATGAGCGACACCCACCCCGTGGTCCTGATCACCGGCAGCGCGCGCCGGATCGGTGCGGCCATCGCCCGCCAGTTCCATGCCTGCGGCTGGTCGGTGGTGCTGCACGCCAATACCTCCAGCGCCGAGCTGCAGCAGGCCGCGTTCGATTTCGACAACGTGCGCCCGGGCAGCGTGCTGGCCCTGCAGGCCGACCTGCGTGACGCCGACGCCCTGGCCGACCTGGTGGAGCAGGCCGTCACCCACTTCGGGCGACTGGATGCACTGGTCAACAACGCCTCCAACTTCTTCCCCACCCCACTCGGCCAGGTCACCGCCGAGGCGATGGACGAGCTGTATGCGGTCAATGCGCGCGCGCCGCTGCTGCTGTCACAGGCGGCGGCGCCCTACCTGCGCCGCCAGCAGGGCTGCATCGTCAACCTGACCGACCTGCACGGCACCGACCCGATGCGCGACCACATCGCCTATACCATGGCCAAGGCCGCGCTGGAGATGGCCACCCGCTCGCTGGCGCTGGAGCTGGCGCCGAAGGTGCGGGTCAATGCAGTGGCGCCCGGCGCGATCCTGTGGCCGGAACAGGGCAAGGACGATTTCGCCCGCGAGGCGCTGCTGGCACGCACGCCGCTGGCACGGATCGGCACGGTCGAAGAGATCGCCGAGGCGGTCTACTGGCTGGTGGCCGAAGCCAGCTTCGTCACCGGCCACACCCTGCGCGTGGATGGTGGGCGTACGGTCAGTTGAAATGTTGCCGGCCGCTGGCCGGCAACCTCCGTCATCCGAGGTCCACCACCTCGAACGCCTCGCCAAACTGTCTGTGCGCACGCCACAACGTGGCCAGGTCGTGCCCGCTGACCGGGTCGATGAAGCCCGGCGCGATGTCGGCCAGCGGCTTCAGCACGAAGGCGTGCTTCAGCTCCGGGCGCGGAATGCGCAGGTGGCCAGGGCCTTCCACCACCAGATCCCCGTAGAACACCACGTCGATGTCCAGGGTCCGATCGGAGAAGCGCGGCCCGCTGCGGTCGCGGCCGTGCGCGTCTTCCAGCGCATGCAGCCAGTCGTCCAGTTCCTGCAGCGGCAGGTCGGTCTCGATCGCCACCGCATTGTTGAGGAAGGCCGGGCCATCGAAGCCGACCGCGGCGGTACGGTAGGCGGGCGACACCTGCAGCGCGCCGAAGCGCTCGCGCAGGGCCGCCACCGCGGCGTGGAGGTAGCGACGGGGCTGGACGTTGCTGCCCAGGCTCAGGAGCACGGTGGTCATGCGGTTCAGGTGACGGCACTTGGGGGGCGTGGACATGCCGTCGTCACGGCGGCCTGCCTACAATCCGGGACGCACATGATAGGGCACCGACATGACCTATTGCGTTGGAATCGAGGTGGACGAGGGCCTGGTCTTCGCCGCCGACACCCGGACCAATGCCTCGCTGGACGATGTGCGCGTGCACCGCAAGCTGCACGTGTTCGAGTACCCCGGCCAGGCAGCCTACGTGCTGATGGCGGCTGGCAACCTGGCCACCACCCAGCTGCTGGTGTCGCGCCTGGGGCGCGATGCCGGCGAACGGCGCACGCCCAACCTGCGTGACATGGCCCACCTGTTCGAGGCCGCGGCCTACGTTGGCCAGTTGCTGGTCGACAGCCAGGTCAAGACCGAGCACAGCGAGCACGGCCATGACGGGGTCAACACCCAGGCCACGCTGATCTTCGGCGGCCAGATCGCCGGCGAGCGGCCCGGGCTGTACATGATCTACCCGCTCGGCAACGCCATCGCTGCTTCGCCGGAAACGCCCTACCTGCAGATCGGTGAGTCCAAGTACGGCAAACCTATCCTCGATCGCATCCTCAGCCCGGCCACACACCTGGAGGATGCCGCGCGCACCGCGATCGTCTCGCTGGACTCCACCATCCGTTCCAACCTGTCGGTGGGCCTGCCGATCGACCTGGCGCTGCTGCGCGACGGCGAGCTGCGCATCGGCCAGCAGCTGCGGCTGGGCGCGGATTCGGCGTTGTATGCCGATATTCACCAGAACTGGTCGCGGCGGCTGGAACAGGCGGTGGACGCACTACCCTTTTGTCAGCCCAGCGCTTCAGCCACCGCGCGGAACACCTGCTGCATCTGCAGCGGCTTGTGCAGCACATGCACCTCCACACAGGCCGGGAACGCGTCCGCCGCGACTGGCACCGCCGGGTCCTCCAGTACCAGCGCCGGGCCGCGATAGCCCAGCGCTGCCATCTCGCCCAGCAGCTGGCTGGCCGGCAGCAGCTTGGAGCCGGCGTCGGCGATCACCAGTGCCGGCAACGCCTCCTGCTGCATCCAGCGCAGCGCGGCCGGGCCGTCGGACGCCAGCTGCAGCTGGTAACCCTGGCTGGACAGCGCATTGCCCAGCAGCGACAGGCGCGTGGCCTCGCCGTCGACCACCAGGATCGACTGGCCGCTGCCCAGCGCCACCAGCTGCTCGATCGGCTCGCTGCCGTCGCTGGCTTCGTGCATCGGCAAGCGCAGCTCGAAACAGGTGCCCTGCCCCGGCTGGCTGCTGACTTGGATGCTGCCGCCGGCACCTTCGACGATGCGCTTGCAGGAAATCAGGCCCAGGCCAGTGCCATCGGCCTTGGTGGTGAAGAACGGATTGAACAGGTGCGACAGCGTGTCCGCATCCATGCCGATGCCTTCATCGGCCACGCAGATCCGCATCCAGTCCACGCCATCGCGCTCGCCGGCATGGCTGGCAGTCAGGCTCAGGCGGCCGCCGTTGGGCATCGCCTGGATCGCGTTGAGCGCCAGGTTCAGCATCACCTGCTGCAGTTCGGTGTAGTTGGCGTCGACCACCAGGCCTTCGTCCTGCACCTGCAACTCCAGGCGCACCGCATCGGGCACGTTGCTGCGCAACAGCAGCGCCACCGCATCGAACAGGCCATCGATCTCGATGCGCTCGCTCGGCTTGCGCGAGCCGCGCACGAACGACAGCATCGATTCGGCCATCTCGTGGCCACGGCGGCCGCATTCGGCGATGACATCGGCCAGATGGTGCAGCTGCGGATCCTCGGTGCGCGCCTTCAGCAGGTCCGGCATGATCAGCAGCGGCTGCAGGATGTTGCGCAGGTCGTGGCTGAGGCCGGCGGCAAGCAGCGACAGGCTTTCCAGGCGCTGCGCGCGCATCAGTTCGGTTTCCACCCGTGCGCGCTCTATGGCGCTGCGTGCATCGCGGATCGCACGCGCCACCGCCGACGGCAGGCGCGCCGGCAGGTGCTTGATGATGTAATCGTTGGCGCCCTTCTGCAGCGCCGCCACCGCATTCTCCTCACCCATGGTGCCGGAGACGAAGATGAAGGGCACTTCCGGTGAAGTCTCGCGCACGATGCGCAGCGCGTCATCACCGGAGAACCCCGGCATGCTCAGGTCGGACAGCACGATGTCCGGCTGGAACGCGACCAGTGCCTGGCGCAGTTCGGCCTCGCTTTCGACGCGCTCGAAACGGGCCTCCAGGCCCGCGTCGAGCATCTGTTCGGACATCAGCTCGGCATCTTCCGGTGAGTCCTCCACCAGCAGGATGCGCAGCGCCCCCAGGGCGGGACCGGTCAGGGGCATGGGCTCACTCGAGTTCCGGTGCCTGGTTGATCAACGCCCAGAACTTGCCCAGGGTCTGCACCGCGCCGAAGAACTGGTCCACGTCCACCGGCTTGACCACATAGGCGTTCACGCCCATGTCCCAGCTGCGGGCCAGGTCGCTTTCCTCGCGCGAGGACGACAGGATCACCACAGGCAGGCGCTTGAGCTCTTCGTGCTCGCGGATCTGCCGCAGCACTTCCAGGCCATCCATGCGCGGCATCTTGATGTCCAGCAGCAGCACCGCCGGCAGGCCTTCCTCGCGGTTGGCGAAGGCACCACGGCGCAACAGGTAGTCCATCACTTCCACGCCATCCTCGACGTGCACGATGGGGTTGGCCAGACGCGCCTCTTCCAGGGCGTCGATCGCCATTTCGGCATCAGCCGGGCTGTCTTCGGCGAGAAGAATGGTGCGCAGAGTGGTCATGCAGAAGGCCCTTGTTTGTCCGCATCGATCGCGGGAGGCAGGTAGAAGTGGAAGGTGGCGCCGACGTCCGGTTCGGCCTCGGCCCAGATACGGCCGCCATGACGGGTGAGCACGCGGCGCACGCTGGCCAGGCCGATGCCGGTACCCGGGTAGTCGCTGGCCTTGTGCAGGCGCTGGAAGACACCAAACAGCTTGCCGGCGTAGGCCATGTCGAAGCCTGCACCATTGTCGCTGACCGTGAACTGATGACCGCCGTCAGGCTGCGGCTGGTAATCCACGCGGATCTTCGCCGGTTCGCGGTTGCCCGAGTACTTCACCGCGTTGCCGAGCAGGTTCAGCCAGACCTGGCGGATCATGTTTTCATCGCCCACCACGATCGGCAGCGGCGCGATGCTCCACTCCACCTGGTGCGCATGGCCGCTGTTCTCGGCTTCGGCCTGCAGATTGGAATCGAGCATGGCACGGGTATCGGCCACCAGCGACTGCATGTCCACCGCCTGCTGGCGCATCGCCACGCGCCCCAGCCGCGAGTAGACCAGCAGGTCGTCGATCAGGGCTGCCATGCGCCGCGCCGAACTGGAGATCACCTCCAGGTAATGCCGGCTCTTGTCATCGGCAGCGTCGCCCAGATGGCGCGACAGCTTGTCGGAGAAACCGGCCACGTGGCGCAGCGGTGCGCGCAGGTCGTGCGACACCGAGTAGCTGAAGGCTTCCAGTTCCCTGTTGACCTCGGACACCTGCGCAACCTTGCCTTCCAGCTGGCGGTTCAGTTCCTCCACCCGCAGCTGCACGGCACGCTGCACGGTGACGTCGCTGACCGTGAGCAACACCACTTCGTCGTCGGTGTCCGGCAGCGGCATGCGCCGCGCGTTGAGCAGCATGTAGCGCACCATGCCATCGGCGGCGCGCTGTTCATGCTCGAAGTCCCACAGTTCGCGGCCGCGCAACAGCACATCGGACAGTCGCTGGCGCATCACGGGGTCTTTCCATGCACCGTCGCCGACAGTGTCCAGCAACAGGCCATCGGCGCGTTCATCCTGCAGCCCGTACAGCTCGGCGAAGGCAGGGTTGTGCAGCTGCACGCGCAGGTCGCGGTCGAGCAGCACGATCGGCTCACGCACGGTCTGCAGCACCGAGGCTGCACGTGCGGCCGAACGCAGCGACTGCCGTTCGGCATGCAGGCGGCGACCGATCTGCCGCTGCAGCAGCCACAGCACCAGGCCAAGCAGCGCCAGCTGGATCACCAGCGAACTCCACGACACCAGCTCGGTCTGCTTGCGCTGGCGTGCGGCCTGCTCGGCGCGTTGTGTCAGCAGCTTCTGCTCGCTGGCCTGCAGTTCCTCCACCAGGCCACGGATCGGATAGCGCGTGCTCAGGTCCTGCACCAGCTCGCGCTGGTCACTGTTGGGCTCGGACTTTGCCAGTTCGCGGGCAAGCGCCATGCGCCCTTCCAGCATCGACTCGATGCGGCCGATGCGGATCAGCTGCTCAGGATTGTCGCGGGTCATCCGGCCCAGTTCAGCCAGGCGACCGGGAAGGTCATTGGCTTTGGCCATGCGCTCGCGCAGGCCAGGCGCATCCACACCCTTGGACAGGGTCAGCGCAGCCGATTCGACATCGCGCACATCGGCCTGCAACTGCTGCAGGGCCACACCCACGGCCTGGGTATGGTTGACCCAGGCCATCGCATCTTCGCTGTCCTGCTGCAGTTGGCGCAGGGTCAACCACGGCACTACGATGATCGCGGCAGCGGCCAGCGCCAAGGCCGGCAACCGCCAACGGTCCCAGATGTCATCACTGAAAACCAGCGCCATAGTTCCTCGTCAGCACAGCCGCGGAGCGTAGGCCGATACCGGCCCGGCTGCGGCGGAACGGGCAATATAGCGCAGGCGGTCACAACTCTGGAGTTTCCCGCCTGGTTGGCTGAACGGGTTGCGGAAATCCAAGGCAGAGCCGAGCCATGCTCGGCTGCAACCCAAAGGGCAGTCGAGCAAGCTCGACTCTACCCAGGCAGCGGGCGCCCCATGCGGGGCGCCCTTCGGGGTCAGCGCTTGGCAGCAGCGCTGACCTTCAATGCAGCGGCATCGACGCGGGTCACGCCCTTGATGCCCTTGGCGGTGGTGACCGCTTTGTCCTTCTCGGCCTGGGTGGCCACGGCGCCACTCAGGCTGACCACGCCGTTCACGGTTTCCACCTTGATTTCAGTGCCCGGAACGTTGCTGCTGGCCAGCAGGTCGGCCTTCACCTTGGTGGTGATCCAGCTGTCGGTCACCGGCTCGTTGGAGTCATGGCGATCGGCATGGGTCGTCGGATGGGTGCTGGTCGGCGGGCTCTTCGCGGCCGGGTCCTTGGCGAATGCGGCCGAGGAGGACAGCGCCAGGCCCAGCGTCAGGGCGGAAGCAATCAGCGTGCGGGTGGTATTGCTCATGTGTCGTACTCCTTCGGGATGTGCTGCCAGTCTGGACAAGCGGCCGTAGAGCAGGCGTGGCGTTGCGGTCATGCCGCCGTGAATCGAAACGTTTCCAACGGCAACGGTTCAGTTTTGGACTGACAGCACCCGTCGTTTACCCTGCCCTTCCTCATTGCCGGAGCCCTGCCATGCGCCCTGACCTGCAACTGGCCTTGATCGGCTACGGCCTCGCCGGCCGCGTCTTCCATGCGCCCCTGATCCAGCACACGCCCGGCGTGGTGCTGCACAGCATCGTCAGTTCGCAACGCGACACCCTGCTGCGCGCGTTCAGCGACGTGCACGTGCGTGCCACGCCGCAGGAAGTGTTCGACGATCCGGCAGTGGATGCGGTGGTGATCGCCACACCGAACGAACAGCACGCGCCGCTGGCGATCGCCGCGCTGGCAGCAGGCAAGCACGTGCTGGTCGACAAGCCGTTCGCGCTGGATGTGGCTGAAGCGGAAACGGCGCTTGCTGCGGCGCGCGATGCCGGACGCATCGTCACGGTGTTCCAGAACCGGCGCTTCGACGCGGATTTCCTCACCCTGCAGGCACTGCTGGCCGAAGGCACGCTCGGTGACGTGGCCGAGTGCCACGCGCACTTCGACCGCTACCGGCCGCAGGTGCGTGAGCGCTGGCGTGAGCAGGACGGCCCGGGAAGCGGCTTGTGGTACGACCTTGGCCCTCACCTGCTGGACCAGATGCTGGTGCTGTTCGGCTGGCCGCAGGCGATCGATGCCGATCTGGCCGTGCAGCGCGAAGGCGGCAGCGGCGTCGATTACTTCCACGCAGTGCTGCACTACCCGCGCCATCGCGCGATCGTGCATGCCGGCTCGCTGGTGGCGGCCCCCACGCCGCACTTCAGTGTGCATGGCAGTCGTGGCAGCTGGATCAAGCATGGGCTGGACGTGCAGGAGGCACAGCTGCGGCGCGGTGTTGCGCCAGGAGCGCCAGGCTGGGGCATCGACCCACGGCACGGCGAGTTGTTGCGCTGCGATGCCGAGGACAATGTGCAGCGCAGTACCGTGGACAACCTGCCGGGCGACTACCGGCGGCTGTATGCGCAGTTCGCGGCGGCGATGCACGGCGATGGCGAGCCGACGGTCAGCCCGGTGCAGGCACTGCAGCTGATGCGGTTGCTGCAGGCCGGCATGGACAGCGCGCGCGAAGGGCGGCGAATCGTGTTGGGGTGATCGGCAGGGCTGCGCCCTGCAACTGCCGAAGCAACGGTAACGGCAACGTCAAAAGCAGGCATTCCGTGGATGGCGGGGTGGGTCCGGTTGCGGGGGCCGGCGCAAGTACATCCATGTAGCCTCGGTCGCGCCATCCATGGCGCTCACGCCCCCGCAACCGGACCCACCCCGCCTTCGACAGTTATCCGCACCCGACGGTAGGTGTCGACCTTGGTCGACACATCGACGTGGAAACGATCGGAGACGGCCTTCTGTAGAGTCGAGCCATGCTCGACTGGCTGCATGGGGTCAGAGCTCTTTCCTGCGGAAAGGGATCCGACCCCAGCAAGGCTTACGACTTCTTGATGGCGTGCCCACCGAATTCGTTGCGCATCGCCGACAGCAGGCGATCGGTGAACGAATTCGATTCACGCGAACGCAGGCGTTCCAGCAGCGACAGGGTGATCACCGGTGCCGGCACATCGAGCGCGATCGCTTCGGCCACGGTCCAGCGGCCTTCGCCGGAATCCTCCACGTACGGGGCGATGCCATCCAGCGAGGGATTGCGCTTGAGTGCTTCGGTGCTCAGGTCCAGCAGCCACGAACGCACCACGCTGCCGTGGCGCCAGACTTCGGCGACCTGGGCCAGGTCCAGTTCCATTTCCTGCTTGCGCTCCATCAGCGCGAAGCCTTCGGCGTAGGCCTGCATCATTCCGTACTCGATGCCGTTGTGGACCATCTTGGTGAAGTGGCCGGCACCGGACGGACCCACACGACCCCAGCCACGGTCTTCGGCCGGTGCCAGCGTGCGCAGCAGCGGTGCGATCTGCTCCACCACCGACGCTTCGCCACCGACCATCAGGCTGTAGCCTTCCTGCAGGCCCCACACGCCACCGCTGGTGCCGCAGTCGACGTAGCCCAGGTCGTCCTCGGCCAGCGTCTTGGCGCGGCGGATCGAGTCCTGGTAGTTGGAGTTGCCGCCATCGATGACGATGTCACCCTCGGCCAGGTGCGGGGTCAACTGGCCCAGGGTCTGGTCGACGGTTTCGCCGGCCGGCACCATCAGCCACACCACGCGCGGCACCGGCAGCGCGGCAACCGCGGCGGCCAGCGAATCGACCACCTCCAGGCCGGCCTCGGTGGCGCGCTGGCGGGCGCCTTCGCCCGGGTCGTAGCCGACCACGCGGTGGCCGCCGCGATGCAGGCGCTGGGCCATGTTGGCGCCCATGCGGCCGAGGCCGATCATTGCAATGTCCATTGTTTCACCTTCAGTTGGGGTCTAGGGTCAGGCTGCCTGGCCTGCCGGTAGCCGCGCAGTGGCGCAGCTGCGCCTCGCGCCAACGCCGGTAGAGCGTGGTATGCAGATTGTGCACCGCCAGGTCGATCGAAAACGGCGTTCGCGGGTTGCGATCGAGCAGGCGGGCGATGTGGTAGCCGATGGGACGTATACCGCGTGGATGCACATAGATCACGAACTGCTGGTAGAACGGATCGTCCAGCAGCTGGTCCATGCGTGCCAGCGTGTCGTGGTAGCGCGGTTCCAGCCGTGCACGAAGGTTCGGATCACGCTCGAACAACAGGCGCTCGAAGTAGCGCTGGCCGATGCGCGGGATGCCCTGCGCGAGTTTCCAGAGTTCGACATTGCGCTGGTCGTACCAGGCCAGTCCGCCGTGCATCGCCAGTGCCTGCGCGGCGCCCTCGCCCACCTCGACCACGACGAAGTTCTCGGCCTGGTTGCTCAGATCATCCAGCGTGCTCTTGTCATACACATGCTCGATGAAACCTGGCACGCCGACGAAGGCCTGCCGTCCCATCGCCGAGGTGCGCACCGCCTTGCCATCGGCGAAGAAATCACCGGCATGCGCGCCGAGCAGGATGCTGTCGGTATCGTGCAGGGCGAGGAAGGTGCCGATCGACAGTTCATCCGCAGCGAACTCCGTATCGAACGCGACATCGCCATACAGCTCTCGTTGCGTGGCCAACTGCGCGACCTGGCGGCCGACCCCGCATTCGGCACGCACGGCACCGCTGTAGAACGCCTCCAGCGCATGACTGTTCCCCGCGCTGGGCACGAAGCCACGACCGAAACTGCGCGTGCGCTGCCAGCCTTGCGCGCGCGGCCCCTGCAGGCCGAAGCCGATCCAGCCCAGCTGCGGGCCGGAGAAGCGGAAGGCGGGGTTGTCCTGCAGTGCCGAAGCCGCACGTTGCGTGGCCGCGCCCAGTTCGAAGGCATAGGCGCAGACCGTGGCTGGATCGTCCAGCAATTGTTGCAGCAACGCCTTGCGTGCTGCAGCGGACATTCCGGCCGGCCACCCCACGCGCAGATCGCCTGCCGCCTGTGCTTCAGCCAGCGAGGCACGTGTACACACTGGGCCGCCGTGCACCTGTGGTGCACCCGCCGTGACCTCGTCAAAGCGCCATCCCAGCCGCTGCAGCAGGCCCTGCGTGCAGTCCGGCGTTGCGGACGCAATGCCCAGCGCGGGCATCAGCAGGAGTGCCACGCCCATCAACCTGCCGCGCACGATCACCCTTGATCCGTGCTGCGGGCCGGTGCGGGCTCGGACGATGCAGGCTCGGGCGGTGCGAGCGCAGGCGGTGCGGGTTTGCCAGCCTCCGCCGGTAGATACTGTTGCAGGCGTTGGAAGAAGCGCTGATAGAACCCGGCATCGGTGACGGTGCTGCTGGCCACTTTCACCAGCGAATCGTCATTACTGCCGAACGGCAGCGACACCGAGCCCAATGCACCCACGCCCACGCTGGCCGACGTCGGGCTCTTCTTCAGCGCGTAGCGGTCCTGCACCGCGCTGACGAATACCAGCGTCTGGCTGCCACGCGGCGCGCAGGAGATGCGCAGCACCAGCTGCTCGTGGTCGTCCTCGCGTGGCTGGAAGTTCTTGTTGCCTTCCACCTGCGCTTCGTCGGAACGGGCGATGGCGTAGCCCTGGCTGAGCAGCGTGCGCCGCGCGGCCTCGCAGGCGTCACCGGGACGGCCATCGACGGTGCGCGAGAAGGTATCGCCGGAATCAAAGGATTCGCGCAGCAACGTGCTGTCGGCGGCGCGGCCACCACAGGCCGACAGGATCAGGGCGCTGGCGAGCGCCACGGCAGCACTGGAAAGACGGGAGGCCCGCATGGGTACTCCTGCGAGGACGGTGCCGCCAAGGGTAGCCCTGCGGCCGTGTGCGGCAGGTCGAAACCGGCGTGACCGAGCCACCCCGTTGCTGCCGGTTCATGCACAGAAAAGGGGACCGAGGGGATTAAGTCATTTGTGCCACAAACGACTTAATCCCCTCCGTCCCCTTTTATGCAGAGGGGCCGGCAATGCCGGCCCCTCGGGTATCACATGCCGTCGCCGGCTCAGTCCGCCCAGCGACCGGCGCCGGTCGACTGCGGCAGCACCTGCGCCGACAGCGGGCGGTCATTGGCCAGCAGGTTCACCGCATCGGCCAGGATCGAGGCCGACTCGCGCAGCAGCGGGTCCGGACGCTTCTCGGCAGCCTTCTCGCGCGCGGCATCCTTGACGATGTCACGCTCGTTGCCGGTCAGGCCGTCATCGCTGCTGTCATCGGCCAGCGGGTCCAGGGCCAGGCCCAGTTCCTTGCGCTGCACCTGGCGATCCTTGCGCTGGGTGTCCTGGCGCTCACGCTCAGCGCGCCGGGTGGCCTCGTTGAGAGAGATGTACTTCTTCGCGGCCTCGGTGCGGAACTGCTGCACGTCCTCGTTCCACCACTGGAACTCCTTGTCGGTGGCGATACGGGTGTCGTGGCGGGTTTCCAGCTTCGGCAGCAGCGGCGCGAAGTTGCCGTACTGGGTGTGAGGCACGGCAGCGATGCGGGTCCACGGCAGCGCGTTGTCGTAGGTGCTCTCGCCGAATTCGGTGGCATCGACGCTGGCCGGGAAGGCCAGGTCCGGCACCACACCCTTGTGCTGGGTGCTGCTGCCGCTGATGCGGAAGAACTGGGCAATGGTCAGCTTGACCTGGCCGAAGCGCTGGGTCTCGCCACTCGGCCAACGGTCGAGGTCGACGATGTTCTGCACGGTGCCCTTGCCGAAGCTGGTCTCACCGATCACCAGGCCACGACCATAGTCCTGGATGGCACCGGCGAAGATCTCCGAGGCCGAGGCCGAACCGCGGTTGATCAGCACTGCCAGCGGACCATCCCACGCCACGCCCTGGTTGCGGTCGCTGTTGACGGTGACGCGGCCACCAGACTCACGCACCTGGACCACCGGACCCTGCTCGATGAACAGGCCGGTCAGTTCGATGGCTTCATCCAGCGAACCACCGCCGTTGTTGCGCAGGTCCAGCACCACGCCATCCAGCTTGTCGTTCTTGAAACCGGCCAGCAGCTTGGCGACGTCGCGGGTGGCCGAGGCGTAGTCGGCCGCATTGCGGCGACGGCCTTCGAAGTCCTGGTAGAAGGTCGGCAGCTTGATCACGCCGATCTTGCGCGCCGGCTCACCGTTGGCGGCCGGAATGGTCATGGTCTCGCCCTTGGCGGCCTGTTCGGCCAGGCGCACCTTCTGGCGGGTCAGCACCAGAGTGTGGTGCTTGCCGTCGGCGCCCTCAGCAGCCGGGATGAACTCCAGCTTGACCTGGGTGTCCTTGGCGCCGCGGATCTTGGCCACGACATCGTCGATGCGCCAGCCGATCACGTCCTCGACCAGGCCGGACTTGCCCTGGCCGACGCCGACGATACGGTCACCCGGCTTCAGCGTGCCATCCACTGCGGCCGGGCCACCGGCGATGATCTCGCGGATCACCACCACGTCGTCCTGGCGCTGCAGCTGCGCGCCGATGCCTTCCAGCGACAGCGACATCGCCTGGTTGAAGTTCTCGGCGGTGCGCGGGGTGAAGTAATCGGTGTGCGGGTCAACGGCGCTGGTGTACGAGTTCATGAAGAACTGGAAGACGTCTTCGCCCTTCAGTTCATTGACCGACTTCTCCAGCGTCGCGTAGCGCTTGTCCAGCGTCTTGCGGATGTCGTCCGGCTTCTTGCCGGCCAGCTTCAGGCGCAGCCAGTCGTTCTTGACCGACTTGCGCCACAGCTCATCCAGTTCAGCGCTGCTGGCCGCCCACGGCACCTTCTTGCGGTCGTACTCGAAACGCTCGTCGGTGGTGAAGTCAGGCTCCTGCTTGAGCAGCTTGCGCGCGTAGGCCACACGTTCGCCGACGCGCTGCTTGTAGACCGCGAACACCTGGAACGCCGGCTCCAGCTCGCCGCCACGGATGGCCGAGGAAATGTTGGCTTCGAACGGCGCGAAGCGCGCCACGTCGGCCTGGGTGAAGTACTGCTTGCCGCCGTCCAGCGTCTCCAGGTAGCGCTTGAACACGTCCTTGGAGGTAGCCTCGTCCAGCGCACGCGGGCGATAGGCGTAACGGCTGTCGGACAGCAGGCCATACACCAGCTTGGAGGTGGTCACCTGATCGGCGGTTGCCGCAGCGGGCAATGCCGGCGAATCGGCCTTGGCCGCCAGCGCCAGCGGCGCGACCAGCGCCAGGGCCATCAGGAATGCGGGGGCTTTGAATTTCATTGACGTGCTCGAAGGCGCCTTGCCAAGGGGGAGACTGCGGGGTGTTCAGACACCACGACAGTGCCGAAAGTTGCCGGGTTTGTCACCCGGCCGCGCTCGGTGGAAAACCAGCCTAGCCGGGCCGGTGTAGCAAATTGTGAATGCAGGCGAAGGCACGGCCGAGCCCTTGCTCGGCAGGCCGCCAGCAAGCAGCCGGGCATGGGTCCGGCTCTACAGCAGGCAAAGGCGTGCGAACCAAGGTTCGCACCCACCGAAGGTGGCGGGCCGCGCCCGC
The DNA here is from genome assembly GCF_036320005.1 of Stenotrophomonas sp. SMYL11. Classification (NCBI taxonomy): domain Bacteria; kingdom Pseudomonadati; phylum Pseudomonadota; class Gammaproteobacteria; order Lysobacterales; family Lysobacteraceae; genus Stenotrophomonas; species Stenotrophomonas sp. SMYL11. The sequence continues at coordinate 26,820 of NZ_JAWIRS010000013.1, read as the reverse complement.
CCGGGGCGTCAGGAGACCCCTGCGCCCTTGGCCTGCACGTCGGCGTGGTACGACGAGCGCACCATCGGGCCGGAGGCCACGTGGCTGAAGCCCAGCTCGTAGCCGTAGTCTTCCAGCGCCTTGTAGTCCTCGGGGGTCCAGTACTTCAGCACCGGGTGGTGATGCGCGGTCGGCTGCAGGTACTGGCCGATGGTGATCATGTCCACGTCGTGCGCGCGCAGGTCACGCATGGTGGCCTTGATCTGTTCGAACTCTTCGCCCAGGCCCAGCATGATGCCGCTCTTGGTCGGCACCTGCGGATGCTGCGCCTTGAAATTCTTCAGCAGGTTCAGCGACCACTGGTAGTCCGCACCCGGGCGCACGTTGCGGTACAGGTCCGGCACGGTTTCGATGTTGTGGTTGAACACGTCCGGCGGGTTCTGCGCCAGGATCTCCAGCGCGCGCTCCATGCGGCCCTTGCCGCGGAAGTCCGGGGTCAGCACTTCGATGCGGGTACCCGGCGACTTCGCGCGGATGGCGCTGATGCAGTCGACGAAGTGCTGGGCACCGCCGTCGCGCAGATCATCGCGGTCGACACTGGTCACCACCACGTATTTCAGGCCCATGTCGGCCACGGTCTGGCCGAGGCTGGCCGGTTCGTTGGCATCCGGCGGCTTCGGGCGGCCGTGGGCGACGTCGCAGAACGAGCAGCGGCGGGTGCAGACCTCGCCGAGGATCATGAACGTTGCCGTGCCGTGGCCGAAGCACTCGTGGATGTTCGGGCAGCTGGCTTCCTCGCACACCGTCACCAGGCGGTTCTCGCGCAGCTTGGCCTTCAGGTTCTGCACGGCATTGCCCGAAGGGATGCGCACGCGGATCCAGGACGGCTTGCGCAGCACCGGCGCATCGGCGAACTGCACCGGCGAGCGGTTGATCTTGTCACCGCCCAGCTGCTTGACCCCGGCCTGCAACGGCGCGGCGGACGGAGAGTCGCCCTGCACGATCTGCAGGGGAATGGAACGGGCGGTGGTTTCAGTCATGGCAGTTCCGGGGGGCCGTCAGGCGGCCGCAGAAAGATCAGGCAGTTCTGGCGTGGGCTGCAGCAGCAGGCCGAACTGGCGGGCCAGGTGGTCCAGCAGCACCGGCTTGACGGCCTCCATCCCGGAGGGCCCGCCCAAGTCTACTACCGAGGTCACCTGCAACCCCTGATAGCCACAGGGGTTGATGCGGTGGAAAGGTTCCAGGTCCATGGCCACGTTGAAGGCCAGGCCATGGAAGGTACAGCCGCGGCGCACGCGGATGCCGAGCGCGGCGATCTTGGCGCCACCGACGTAGACGCCCGGGGCGCCCTCGCGGCGTTCGGCGCCGATGTTCCACTCGGCCAGGGTATCGATGATGGCCTGCTCGATGCGGCACACGTAGTCGCGCACACCGATGCCCAGCCGCGGCAGGCGCAGCAATGGATAGACCACGATCTGGCCGGGGCCGTGATAGGTCACCTGGCCGCCGCGGTCCACGTGCAGCACCGGGATCTCGCCCGGCGCCAGCACGTGCTCGTCCTTGCCGGCCTGGCCCAGGGTGAACACCGGATCGTGCTCCACCACCCACAGCTCGTCGGCATCGGCGTCGCTGCGCTGGTCGGTGAAGCGCTGCATGGCGCGCCACACCGGCTCGTAAGCCTGACGGCCAAGGTCACGGACCAGCGCCGGACGCGGCACGCGGTCTTCCGGGGCGGCTTCGGCCGGGCAGCTGTCGGCTACAGCGTCCACTTCACTTCCGGGTGGTCACGCAGCGCCTGGTGCGCCAGGTCGTACTGTTCGCGGCTCTCGGCCTTGAACACGATGCGGACGGACACGTACTTGCCGTTGGACGAGTGCTTCCAGCTGATGCGTTCATTGACGACATCAATGCCGGCAGCCAGCAGCAGGCGGGGAAGCTCATGCTCCAGGCCGCGGTTGGCCGGGCCCATGGCGCTGAGCTCGAACTGGCCGGGGAACTGGAAGCCGTGGTCGGGGTTGTCGGACTTGATTTCCATGCCCCCATTATCGGGCCGCAGGCCAACAAACCCAAGAGTATTCATCAACGTCAAACAGTGCACCGGTGAGTCGCTGCGTTGCAGCTGAACGGCCGTTCAGCATTGGCCGTTGCTCCTCGGGGCGCCGCAGGACAGTGCAGGATTGTCTTCACGAGACAATGTCGTTTTCGGAACAGACAAGTGATTCGAACGCGCTCGTTCCATCACGCCCGCACGAGTACCGTGTCGCGGCATATAACGACAGACAGAAAAAACCTCCCCATGAGCCCCCCTTCCCAACGTCGCCTTGCAGCCCTCGGGCTGTCCGGCCTGCTGGCTGCTGCCCTCCCCCTCGCCGCCCAGGCGGCCGAACAATGTGGCCCGGACGCGATGCGCGACCACCCGCCGCAGGTCAATTTCCGCGTTGACAACGACCTGTTCGGCGGCCGCCACCAGGACCAGGGCTATACCAACGGTGCATTGTTGACCCTGGTCTCGCCCAATCTGGTCGATTACACCGACGACCCCTGCCTGCCACGCATGGCCCGCTGGGTGAACCAGTACCTGGAAGGGCTGCATCCGGGCAAGTTCGAACAGCAGAACATGATCTTCAGCATCGGCCAGGGCATCTTCACCCCGACCGATTTCAGCCGCAGGGACCTGATCGAGGACGACCGCCCTTACGCCGGCGTACTGATCGCAAACTTCGGTTTCAATGCGCGCAGCGGCGACCGCCTGCAGACCACCCAGCTGACGCTGGGCGTGGTTGGCCCGTGGGCACAGGGCAAGCAGGTGCAGAATGCCGTGCACGAAGTGCTGGGCGACGAGAAATTCAAGGGCTGGGACAACCAGCTGCACAACGAGCCCCTGTTCATGCTGACCCATGAGCGCATGCGCCGCTGGCCGGGCGATGCCAGCGTCAATGCCGACGGCTGGGGTTGGGACGCGATCAGCCACTACGGCGGATCGATCGGCAACCTGGAAACCAAGGCCAATCTCGGCGGTGAAGTGCGCTTCGGCTGGAAGCTGCCGGACGACTTCGGCAGCACGCCGTTGCGCCCGGCCGGTGAGAACACTGCGCCGACCCGCGGCGGCCGTCCCAATGGCTGGTCCTGGCACCTGTTCGCGACCTCGGACGCCGCCTGGGTGATCCGTGACATCACGCTGGATGGCAACACGTTCCGCAACAGTCACAGCGTGGACAAGCGCCATGTGGTGGCCTACGGCGGCTATGGCGTGGCGGTGATGTACGGACGCTGGAAGTTCGCCGCGGCGCGTTACCACAGCACGCGCGAGTTCAACGGCCAGCGCGAAGCGCCGGTATTCGGCAGCTTCACCATCAGCCGCTCGCTGTAAGCGAGGCGCTGCTGGTAGTGCCGGCCGCTGGCCGTCTGCCGGCATATCCGGATGGGTTCATGAGGAGCCGGCCAGCGGCCGGCACTACCCACATCCGGCAGGATTCATGCGCAAGCGGCATCCCGAAACGGAAAAGGCCGGCATTCGCCGGCCTTTTCCTTCACCACGCCGAGGCGTGGATCATTCCGATTCCCACCACATCCAGAAGCTGTCCCACAGGCGCTTGAAGAAGCCGGCCTGTTCGACGGCAGCCACCGCCACCAGCGGCGCTTCGGCCACCAGCTTGCCATCCAGCATCACCTTCACGGTGCCGATCTGCTGGCCGGCGGTGAACGGTGCTTCCAGGGTCTTGGGCACGTCGATGCTCGGCTTCAGGTCGTTGTAGCGGCCGCGCGGCACGCTCACCAGCATCGGCTGGGCCACGCCCAGCTGCACCTTGTCGGTGGTGCCCTTCCAGACCTTGTGCTCGGCCACGGCCTTGCCCGGTTCGTACAGGCGGTGGGTCTCGAAGAAGCGGAAGCCCCAGTTCAGCAGGGCCAGGCTGTCATCGGCACGCTGCTTCTCCGACGCACCGCCCAGCACCACGGCGATCAGGCGCTGGTCGCCGCGCTGGGCCGAGCTCATCAGGCAGTAACCGGCCTCGGAAGTGTGGCCGGTCTTGATGCCGTCCACGCTGCCATCGCGCCACAGCAGCAGGTTGCGGTTGGGCTGCTTGATGTTGCCGACCTGGAATTCCTTGATCTTGTTGTACGCGTAGGTTTCCGGGTAATCGCGCACCATCGCGCGGCCCAGCAGCGCCAGGTCGTAGGCGGTACTGTGATGGCCCTGCGCGGTCAGGCCATGGGCATTCACGAAGTGCGAATTCTTCATGCCGATCTTGGCGGCGTAGCTGTTCATCAGCGACGCAAAGGCTTCTTCACTGCCAGCCACATGTTCGGCCAGGGCGATCGCGGCGTCGTTGCCGGACTGGATCGCCATGCCCTTTTCCATGTCTTCCAGGCGCGCGGTCTGGTTGACCGGGAAGCCGCTGTAGCTGCCATCGGTACCGGCGCCACCTTCGCGCCAGGCGCGTTCGCTCATCATCACCTGGTCATCCGCGCGGACCTTGCCGTTCTTGACCTCGGCGGCGATCACGTAGGACGTCATCACCTTGGTGATGCTGGCCGGAGCCAGCTGTTCGTTGATGTTCTCACCGGCCAGCACCTGGCCGGTGGCGTAATCCATCAGCACCCAGGCCTTGGACACGCTCGGTGCCGGCGCCGGCGGAGTGGCGACGGTGGCCGGGGCGGCAGCGGCGGCGGCAGGCGCCGGCGTGGCCGGAGTCGGCAGCGGCGTCTGGGCGGAAGCCAGGCCCACCACCAGGGTGGCGGCCAGGGCGGTGGCGGCGGAACGGAAATTCATTGGACAGCAGGCTCCAGGGGACGGCCGGGAATGGAGGGTGGAACGTAGCGGCCATTGTAAGGCCGGGGCAGCGTGGGCCGGCAGCACCGGCCCGGGTGGATCAATCCTTGACGATCTGCGGCGAACCCAGCCCCAGACCGGCGATGCGGCCGACAAGTTCCGCGGCACTGGCATGGTCGCTGGCGGGAACGCGCAGGCGGAACAGCGTACGGCCACCGGCGGCGATGTCACTGATGGTGGCACCGACGATGCCGGCGGCGTTGAGCTGGCCCATCGCGCGGTTGGCGTTGTCACGGTTGGAGAAGCTGGCGACCTGCACCATGACTGCGCCCACCACCTGCTGCGACAGGCTGGGGGTAGCGGCTGCGGTGCGGACCGGTGCATGCGCAGCGGCGCGCGGCGTGGTGCTGGCAACGACCGCCGGAGCCGGCGCGTGTGCGGTGCTGCGCACCGGCGGAGCACTCGGCGGCAGGCTGCTGACCGCCACATCCGGCACGGTGCTGGCCACGCCCTGGGTGGTGGCCGGCTGGCCACGCGCCGGCATGCCATCGGCCGGCAGCCCCTTGACCAGGCGATCGATGTCGCTGTCGGCGGCAGCACGCTCGGTCGGTGCCGGGCGCGCACTGGCTACAGCGCTGGCGGCGGCCGCTTCCGCAGCACGACGTTCACGGCGCGACGGCTTCTGCGCCAGCAGGTTGCCCTCACCCGGCTGCAGCGCGCGCACTTCGACATTGCCGGTGCCGCGCTGGGTGATGCCCAGGCGCACGGCGGCGGCATAACTGAGATCGACCACACGACCATCGTGGAACGGGCCGCGGTCGTTGACGCGCACGATCACCGACTCACCGTTGTCGAGGTTGGTCACGCGGGCGAAACTGGGCAGCGGTAGCGTCTTGTGCGCAGCGGTGAACTGGTACATGTCGTAGACCTCGCGGTTGGAGGTCAGGCGGCCATGGAACTTGGCACCGTAGTACGACGCAGTGCCACGCTCGACATAGTTGCGGGTGTCGTCGAGCACTTTGTACGACTTGCCCAGCACCACGTACGGCGTCTTATTGCCGATCGCCGAGCGTTCTTCCGCGGTCACTTCCGGCTCGGGGATGCAGGCCACGTTGGGAATGTAGTCCGGCGTGCTGTCACGCACGCCCGGCTTGTACAGGCCACCGGCGGTGTAGTTGCCGCGGGTGCTCAGGTCTTCCTTGGCCGCCGCATACGGCGAACCTTCCGGGCAGTGTGCCGGGCGCGAACCACGGCCCTGCACCAGCGTGCCACTGGACTTGCCACCATGGCCGGCCGTGGCCGGCTTCTTCGGCGCGCTGCTGCAGGCAGCCAGCGCGAGGACAATCAAGCCTGGGACCAGCCATCTGATGCTCATGCCGGGGGCAGCTCCTGTCCGGCGATGGCCTGGGACAACTGGAACACGGCCATCGCGTACATCTTCGAGAGGTTGTAGCGGGTGATCGCGTAGTAGTTCTGGAAGCCCAGCCAGTACTGCTTGCCGGTGCTGCCTTCAAGCGTGATCGGCGTGGCGGTGGCGCCCGGCTGCACCGCTGCGCTGGGCTGGTAGCCACGCTTCGCCAGGTCGGCCAGCGACCAGGTCGGCATCCATTCGGTCGGATTGAATTCCTCGCGGCCCGGCGCCAACGTGGCCGGCACGGCAACCTGCCCGCCACGCACCCAGCCACCCTTCTTCACGAAGTAGTTGGCGATGGACGAGAACACGTCGTCGTAGCTGGTGAACAGGTCGCGACGGCCGTCGCCATTACCGTCCACCGCGTAATCGAGGTAGCTGGACGGCATGAACTGGCCCATGCCCATCGCGCCGGCATAGCTGCCCTTGAGCGTGGTGATGTCGAGGTTCTCTTCGCGGCCCAGGTCGAACAGCTTGGCCAGTTCATCGCGGAAGAACAGCTCGCGGCGCACTTCGCGTTCCAGCTTGGCCGGGTCGCCGCTGCGCGGGTAGTAGAACGCCAGCGTGTACAGCGCATCGAGCACGCGATGGCTGCCGGCATTCTTCCCGTAGCTGGTTTCCACGCCGATGATCGCCACGATCACTTCGGCCGGCACACCGGTGCGCTGCTGGACGCGATCCAGTTCGGCGCGATGCTGGGCCAGGAACGCGCGGCCGCCATCGATGCGTGCCTTGCTGATGAACATCGGCCGGTACTCGTTCCACGGCTTGACCCGTTCGGCCGGGCGCGACATCGCGGCGATGATCGGCTGGCGCACCTGCGCCTGGTCGAGCACGCTGCTGATCTGCTCCGGCTTCAGGCCATAGCGCTTGGCGGTATCGGCAATGAAGCGGGCCCGTGCGACCTCGAACGGCACCGGGGTGAGATCGACCGGCGGCGCGGTGGCAGCAGCGGCTTCGGGCGCAGCCTCGGCCGGGCCATGGGCCTTGGCGGCGGGTTGGCGCGGCGTACTGCTGGCCTGGGGCGAAGACGGTGGGGACTTCGGCTGGGTCGCGCAGGCGACCAGGCCGAGGGTGAGCATGCAGGCCAGAGTGCGTCGAATCATCGTCGCAGGTTAGCAGGTCATGGATGAATTAAAACCCCTAACACCATGAATCACAACGATTTGCCTGCGAGCAGCGGGAAATGTGAAGACGTCGTGATCACACTTCCCCATTCAGATAGAGGTTGCCGGTTGCGTCCCCATCCCCGCAGACGCAACCGGCGACCGGATCCGGTCGGTACCCGCGCGGCTGCCGCTCCCCAGTGGCAGTGCTCCGCGCTCCCTGTACCCGTTGGATCAGTACTGCTTCCCGCCCGACGCCCCCCTCGCGCTGCAACGATTGACGGCGCGCCGTGCCGAACGGGCCGCCATTGTGCAGGCCGATTACGACAAGTCCATTGATCAAGATCAACGCGCTGTAAAAGTGTGAACCAGCTAACGTTTTTTCCGGACTTTGGTCAGTGCGTGTGCTGCCGTGCATCGTTGTGAGAACGCTTCCACAACGGGCGTTGCGCAGAGTCAGGAAGTTTCCAGCCAACGGCGCAGCCCCTCGTGGTTGGTCGCGAAAAGCGGCTCATGTAATTGGGGCGGGCGCGGTGGGTTCGCGGGACACGCCGTAAACCCGTCCCTGGGGGCTCGATGGCGCCATCCATGGCGCCAACGGTCCCGCGAACCCACCGCGCCCGCCCCCTGACAGTTTCCGTGCGCGTCCCCCCACGGAGAAGAAAAAGAAGATCAAAAGCAAAAGCGGCCTGGCGGGTCGCTTCATTGCCTTGTGTAGAGCCGAAGGGTGCAGGTCAGGACGACCGGCATAGCCATGCTCGGTTCACGAGCAAGCGCAGCGCCGCGACCCGCTTTTGATCTTCTCTTTCTTCTCCGTGGGTGGCAGACCGCCAAAATCTGTCAGAGGCCGGTCGGGTTGGGTACGCGGGGGTGTCAGCCGCATGGGCCCGAGGCATACCTCGGGCGGGTTGGGCAGGACGCCCAACCCTGGCCTTGCCGCGCGTGCAGGACTGCGCGCAAGAGCAAGCGGCTGCCAAGCCTCCAGGGACGGATTCACGGCGTCCCCCGCGTACCCAACCCGACCGGCCAACCCGCGGCTTCTGCTTTCCGCGACCACCCAGACAGCACCCACGAGGGGCTGCGCCGTTCGCAGGAAACCCTATCCCCCGTGTACGGGCCGGTGCCCACGTACGGCCATCACCAGTCCGATGCCGGCCAGCAGCGAGACCGCTGATGTCCCGCCATAACTGATCAATGGCATCGGAATGCCCACCACCGGCAGCAGGCCGGAAATCATTCCGCCGTTCACCAGCACGTAGACGAAGAACGCCAGCCCCAGGCTGCCGGCCAGCAGGCGCGCATGCGTGTCGCGCGCGTGCACTGCGATCCACAGGCAACGCCCGACCACGAACAGGTACAGCGCGAACAGCGTCGCCACACCGATCCAGCCGAACTCCTCGGCCAGCACCGAAAACGCGAAGTCGGTGGTGTACTCGGGCAGGAAATCCAGCGTGGCCTGGGTGCCCTGCCCCCAGCCACGTCCCTGCCAGCCACCGGAACCGATCGCGATGCGCGACTGCAGGATGTTCCAGCCTGTGCCGAGCGGGTCTGCCGCCGGGTCGAGAAAGGTCAGCACACGATCCTTCTGGTACTGCCGCAACAGGCCGAACCACGCCAGTGGCGCAGCCACTGCCAATCCTGTTGCGCCGGTGGCCACCCAGCCCCAGTGCAGGCCTGCCAGCAACAACGCGAACACGCCACTGGCAGTGACCAAGGTGGCAGTGCCTAGGTTGGGCTGCATCAGAATCAGCACGGCGGGAACGCCGATCAGCACTGCGGCCGTCAGCACCGTGCGTGGCGAGGGCGGCAACGGCTGCCGATGCAGGTACCAGGCCATCATCAACGGCAGGCTGAGCTTGAGCAGCTCGGAGGGCTGCAGGTAGAAGACGCCGAGGTTGAGCCAGCGCTGCCCGTACTTGCCGGTGCCGATCACATACACCGCCATCAGCGGCAGCAGTGACAGCGCATACAGCGCCGGTGTCCACGCGCGCAGGCGCAGCAGCGAAACACGTGACAGCAGCCACATCGCCAGCAGGCCACCGGCGAAGCGCGCCGCCTGCCCGGCCACCGGGCCGGACACGCTGTGCAGCACCGCCAGGCCGGCTGCCATCAGCAGCAGCAACGCAAGCAGCAGCGGCAGATCGATCGTACGTACCGCCTCGCGGCAGATGCCGAATACACGTTTCCATTCCACCCAGGCAGAGTAGCGAGCGGCGCTTGCGTGAAGCTTTCCGATGCCGCAGGGGATGGCGCGGCGCTTTCTGTAGAGTCGAGGGGGGGGGGGGGGGGGTGGGGGGGGGGGGGGCGCGGCGAACGGGACTGAGAACGAGGGGGGGGGGGCCGGGCGTTTTCTGTCGCGGGCCGGGGGGGGGGCGCGCTGCCGCCCCCCCCCCCCCCCCCCCCCTCGACTCTACGAAGGCGGCGGAGCCGTGGTCAGCCGTAGCCGCCGTGCACCGGGTTGTGGCTGCGCACCGCCATCACCAACCCGAAGCCGGCCAGCAGCGATACCGCCGACGTACCGCCGTAGCTGATCAGCGGCATCGGCACGCCCACCACCGGCAGCAGGCCGGAGATCATCCCGCCGTTCACCAGCACGTAGACGAAGAACGCCAGGCCGGTGGCGCCGGCCAGCAGGCGCGAATAGGAATCGCGCGACTGGCTGGCGATCCACAGGCAACGCCCGATCACCACCAGGTACAGCGCCAGCACGGTGGCCACGCCGATCCAGCCGAACTCCTCGCTCAGCACCGAGAACGCGAAGTCGGTGGTCTGCTCGGGAATGAAGTTCAGATGTGACTGCGAGCCCTCGCCCCAGCCCTTGCCATCGAAGCCGCCGGAACCGATCGCGATCTTCGACTGGATGATGTTCCAGCCAGCACCCAGCGCATCCATCTCCGGGTCCAGGAACATCATGATGCGGTCCTTCTGGTACGGCCGCAGCAGCCAGAACCAGGCCACCGGCGCGACCGCAGCCACGCCACCTACGCCCAGCCCGACCCACCACCACGGCAAGCCGGCCAGCAGCAGCACGAACACGCCGCTGGCGGCGATCAGCACGCCGGTACCGAAGTCCGGTTGCAGCATCACCAGGCCGGTCGGTACGCCGATGATGACCAGGGACACGAGCACGGTATTGAAGCGCGGTGGCAACGGCATCTTGTGCAGGTACCAGGCCACCATCATCGGCAGGCTGACCTTGAGCAGCTCGGCCGGCTGCAGGTAGAAGAATTTCAGGTCCAGCCACTGCCGGCCGTATTTGCCGGTGCCCAGCACGAACACCGCCAGCAACGGGATCATCGAGATCGCATAGATCATCGGCGTAGCCGATCGGATGCGCAGGATCGGTACCCGTGAGATGCCCCACAGCGCGGCCATGCCCACTGCGAAACGCACGCCCTGGGCCATCACCAGGCTGTCGCCGCCCGCGCTTTTGAGCGTCGCCAGACCGATCACCATCAGCGCGCCCAGGGCCAGGCACAGTACCCAGTCCAGCGTGCTGAAGAAGCGGCGCAGCATGTCGCCGGCCCAACGCAGGAACACTCTCATCGTGCGGGCTCCGCGGTGGTCGGGCGTGGCGTGGCCGGCAGCGGGGCGGCGGCCGGCGCCCCCGGCTGCGGTGCGGGTGCCGGTTCCGGCGCAGGCACGCCAACCAGCACGGGGTGTTCCCCCAGTTGTGCCGCAGCAAGGTCACCGGCCTGGCGCGCGCCCACATCTTCGTTGTCGAATGCGGTTGCACCGATGGCGGTGGTGCCGCGCTCGCTGTCCAGCGGCTGCATGCCTTCGGGCATCTTGCCCAGCAGGTAGGCGTCGAACACCTTGCGTGCGATCGGCGCGGCCGCCGCGCCGCCGTAACCACCGCCCTCCACTGCGATCGCCAGCGCGATCACCGGCTGTTCGACCGGCGCAAAGCCGACGAACAACGCGCGGTGGCGCAGGTGCATCGGCAGGCTCTTCGGATTCACCGCGGCGGTACCCTTGCGGCTGATGACCTGCGCGGTACCGGTCTTGCCGGCCATCGTGTACGGCGCGCCGGCCGCCATGCGTGCCGCACTGCCGCCAGGCAGCATGGTGGCCATCATGCCTTCGCGCACCGCCTGCAGGTTGTTCGGGTTCGGGCTGATCTGCTTGCTCTCGCCCGGGTCGGTCGCCATCCAGTCATGGTCGAACCCCGCACGCTGCTGGATCACCAGATGGGGCGTTCGCAGCTGCCCGTTGGCCAGCCCACTGACACCCCGCGCCAGCTGCAGCGGGGTGACCTTCCAGTCACCCTGGCCGATGCTGATGTTGACTGTATCGCCCGGATACCAGGCTTCCTTGCGGCTCTTCCGCTTGTAGGCCGGCGACGGCAGGATGCCCCCGATCTCGCCGGTCAGGTCGATGCCGGTCGGCTGGCCGAAGCCGTAGTACTCCATGTAATGGTCGAAGCGCTCGATGCCCAGGTCCAGCGCCAGCTTGTAGTAATACGTGTTGACCGATTGCGCGATGGACTTGCGCAGGTCGGTCCAGCCGTGGCCGCCGCGGTGCGAGTCACCCCAGCCACGCGAGGTGCCGGGCAGGTAGAACATGCCGGTGGACAGCACCTTGTCTTCCGGGCGGCGCACGCCGGAATCAAGGCCGGCCAGGCCGATCAGCGGCTTCAGCGTGGAACCGGGCGCGACGCCACCCAGCACCAGGCGGTTGAACTGCGGCCGCGACGGGTTGTCGTTCAGCGCCTTGAAGTCGGCATGGGAAATGCCGTTGACGAACAGGTTGGGGTCGTAGGAGGGCAGGCTGACCATCGCCAGCACCTCGCCGGTACGCGGGTCCATCGCCACCGCCGAGCCTTCCTGGTCGCCGAAGGCGGCCACCATGGCGCGCTGCAGGTCGGCGTCGATCGACAGCCGCAGATCGGCGCCGGACTGCGCGGCAACGCGGCCGATGGTACGGATCGCACGGCCCTGCACGTTGGTCTCGACCTGCTCGTAGCCGACCTTGCCACGCAGCTGCTGCTCGTAATAACGCTCCAGGCCGGACTTGCCGATGTGGGTCAGCGCGGCATTGCCCTCGCCGAGGATTTCCAGGTCCTTGTCATCGACGCGGCCGACGTAGCCGATGATGTGCGCGAACAGATCGCCATAGGGGTAGCGACGGGTCAGGTAGGGTTCCAGCTCGACGCCGGGGAAACGCCAGCGGTCGACGGCGAAGCGCGCCATCTCCTCGTCGCTCATGCGCAGCTTCAGCGTGACCGGCAGGAATTTGCGGCGCGCCTTGCGCGACTTGTTGAACGCTTCCAGCTCCTCCGGGCTGATGCTGATGATCTTGGCCAGCCCTTCCAGGGTGGCGTCCATGTCCTTGACCTTGTCCGGGGTCACGTCCAGGCGGAAGGCCGGCACGTTCTCGGCCAGCAGGCGGCCATTGCGGTCGTAGATCATGCCGCGCCCCGGCACCACCGGCCGCGGCTTGATGCGGTTGGCTTCCGAGCGCGTGGCGTAGACGTCGTGGTCCAGCACCTGCAGCTTGAAGTACCAGCCGCCCAGGCCCAGCAGGCAGACCAGCACGCCCAGGAAGCCCAGCGCCGCGCGTCGGCGGAACTGTTCGGCTTCGGCGTGCGGATTCTTGACCTGGCGGCGCGGGATCATGGCTCAGCGCCCGCGCTTGCCGAAACGCACCGCGTCAAGCAGCACGAATACCAGCGGCCACAGGCCCATGCCCAGCAGCGGTGCCCACCAGTACGACCACGGCAGGGTCGGCTCATCCACCACGATGTGGACCAGCGCGCTGACGATGCGGTCGTTGAACAGCAGGCCGCCGATGGCCAGCATCTGCTGGGACATCGGGAAGAAGCGGATGCGGGCGCGGAAGCGCTGCAGGATGAAGGCCAGCATCACCAGCCGCAGCGCCTGTTCGCCGAGCACGCCGCCGTACAGCAGGTCGGCAACCACGCCGCTGGCGAAGGCGATGCCCAGGCCGACGCGCTCGGGGGCTTCGATCACCCAGTACGCCAGCACCAGCGCCAGCCAGTACGGGCGCAACGGCTGCAGCAGCGCCGGCAACGGCAGCAGGCCCAGCAGCAGCGCCACCACCAGGCTGGCCGGCAGCACCCACGGGTTGTCGCGCAGGCGGCTCATCGCTGGGCCTCCGGCGTGGTCGGTTGCCGGCCAGCGGCCGGCACTACCGGAGCGTCGGCTGGGGGAGAGCCCCCCTCTTGTTGAGGGGGACGCGCCGAAGGCGCGGGGCTAAGGGAGGATGCGGGGGCAACCGGCTTCGTCGAAGACAGAGCCGGTTGCCGGCCAGCGGCCGGCACTACCGTGGACCCGGCTGGGGGAGAGCCCCCCTCTTGTTGAGGGGGGCGCGCCGACGGCGCGGGGGTAAGGTGGGATGCCCCCCCGGCAGCCTGGTTTGCCGAAGGCAAACTTGGCTGAGGCAATTCGCTGGCCGCAGGCAAGCGAATTGCCGCCCCCGGGCGCAGCAGCAGCACGTCGCGGCCGCGGTCCAGCTGCGCCGCCGGCTTCAGTTCGCCGACCAGGAAGGCGTGCGTGTCGTCCGGGCGCAGGCCGGTGATGGTGCCGACCGGGAACCCGGCCGGGAAGCGGCCACCGAGGCCGGAGGTGACGATCTCATCGCCCACTTCCACGCCGGCGCTGAGCGGGATGTCGCGCAGTTCCAGCTTGTCGCCGCGGCCGTAGACGATCAGGCGAACGCCGTTGCGGGCCACCGTCACCGGCACGGCATGGTCGGGGTCGGTCAGCAGCAGCACGGTGGAGGTACCGCCAGTGACGCTGATCACCTGGCCCATCAGACCGCCGGCATCGATCACCGCCTGGCCGACGTGCACGCCTTCGCGGCTGCCGGCGTCGAGCACCAGGCGCTGCTTCACCGGATCCAGGTCGATGTCCAGGATCGGCGCCAGCTGCACGTCCAGGCCACTGCGCTCGGCCACGTTCAGCAGTTCGCGCAGCTGGGCGTTGTCCAACGCGGCGGTCTGCAGGCGGGTCAGGCGGGCGTTGGCCAGCAGCAGCTGGTTGCGCAGTTCACGGTTCTCGTTGACCAGCTGGCCGTGACTGGCCGCCGAGTCCTTGACCTGGTTGCCGAGCTTGCCGGGCAGTCCCGCCAGTGCCCATACCGGCTGCACCAGGCTGTTGGCCTGCCCGCGCAGCTGCGCAAGCCAGCCGGCCTGGTCGTCAAGCACGATCAGGGTGATGGCCAGTGCGAGATAAGCCAGCAGACGCAGCGGGCTGGCGGCATCACCGGATCGGGAAGCAACGGGAGGTCCGGCGTAGGGCGGCACGGCAACGATTCAACTGGCAGAAGGCGGAAGGGAAACACGCGGGCGCCCCGCCGGTGCCGGCCTACCCTCATGGTGGGCCGCACCCCGGAGGGGCGCTGCGGGCGCGGGCAGCCGGGACGGCTTATTCCGGCGCAAAGAACTCGTTGCCGTGCATGTCGACCAGCTCCAGCGCACGGCCACCGCCGCGGGCCACGCAGGTCAGCGGATCGTCCGCCACCTGCACGTGCAGGCCGGTTTCCTCGGAAATCAGGCGGTCCAGGTCACGCAGCAGGGCGCCACCACCGGTCAGCACGATGCCGCGCTCGGCGACGTCGGCGCACAGTTCCGGCGGGGTCTGCTCCAGCGCCAGCTTGACCGCGCTGACGATGCCCGACAGCGGCTCGTGCAGGGCTTCAAGCACTTCGTTGGAGCTGATCTTGATCATCTTCGGGACGCCCTCGGCGAGGTTGCGGCCGGAGATTTCCATCTCGATCACTTCCGCCTGCGGGTAGGCGCAGCCCAGCTCGACCTTGATGCGCTCGGCAGTGGCTTCACCGATCAGCATGCCGTGGTTGCGGCGCACGTAATTGGTGATGGACTCGTCGAAGCGGTCGCCGCCGATGCGGACCGAGGCCGAATAGACGATGCCGTTGAGCGAGATCACCGCCACCTCGGTGGTGCCGCCGCCGATATCGATGACCATCGAGCCACGGGCTTCGGTAACCGGCATGCCGGCGCCGATCGCGGCAGCCATCGGCTCTTCGATCAGGAACACGTCACGGGCACCGGCTTCCTCGGCCGATTCCTTGATCGCGCGGCGCTCGACCTGGGTCGAGCCGGCCGGCACGCAGACCAGCACGCGCGGGCTCGGGCGCAGCACGCGCGACTTGTGCACCTTCTTGATGAAGTGCTTGAGCATCGCCTCGGTATAGGTGAAGTCGGCGATGACGCCGTCCTTCATCGGGCGGATGGTGGTGATATGGCCCGGGGTACGGCCCAGCATCTGCTTGGCCTCGGCGCCTACGGCTGCCACCGAGCGGGTGCCACCAATGGCACGGTCCTGACGCACGGCCACGACCGATGGCTCGTTCAGCACGATCCCCTGCCCGCGCACGTAGATGAGGGTATTGGCCGTGCCCAGGTCGATGGACAGGTCGTTGGAGAACATGCCACGGAGTTTCTTGAACATCTGAGGAAGGAGTCCTGAGGGGTGTCGTGCCCGCCGCGGGATGGCGAAAAAATGGGCAGAAATCGAGGCCGACAAGCCTAGCAACCCGCCTGCCGCCGAGCAAGGAAAAAACTAGCTGAACCCGCGTCTTCACAGGCTTTCGGCCTGATCGGGTCTGAGCCGGTTCTGGCCCTGAGCGGCACCAGCGGGTAACCTTTGCGCCGTCGGGCGCCCAAGGGCGCCGTTTGCTTGCCCGCCGAACCGGGCCGGCCCACCCCAAAATTCACCGCATAGGCTTACATCGATGTCCGCTCTGATCTGTGGTTCTCTTGCCTTCGACACCATCATGGTGTTCCCGGACCAGTTCAAGAATCACATCCTGCCGGACAAGGTGCACATCCTGAACGTGTCCTTCCTGGTGCCGCGCATGCGCCGCGAGTTCGGTGGCTGCGCCGGCAACATCGCCTACAACCTGCACCTGCTGGGCGGCGAGCCGATCCCGATGGGCACCGTGGGTTCGGATTTCGGCCCCTACCGCGAATACTTCGAAGGCCTGGGCATCGACCTGTCGCGCGTGCGCGTGATCGATGAGCTGTTCACCCCGCAGGCGTTCATCACCACCGACCACGACAACAACCAGATCACCGCCTTCCACCCGGGCGCGATGATGCGTTCGTACGAAAACCACGTGCGCGGCGTGCCGGGCGTGACCCTGGGCCTGGTCGGCCCGGACGGCCGCGAAGGCATGATCCAGAACGCACAGGAATTCCACGAAGACGGCATCCCGTTCATCTTCGACCCCGGCCAGGCCATGCCGCTGTTCAACGGCCCGGAACTGCGCGCGTTCATCGAGCAGGCCGACTACGTGGTGGTCAACGACTACGAGTCGAACCTGCTGCAGGAACGCACCGGCTGGGACGAGAAAGAGATCGTCAGCCGGGTCAAGGCCTACATCACCACCCGTGGCCCGAAGGGCGCGGTCATCCACACTCCGGAAAAGAGCTACGACATCCCGCCGGCGCACGAGCGCCGCGTGGTCGACCCGACCGGCTGTGGCGACGCCTTCCGCGCCGGCCTGATCTACGGCATCCAGAAGGGCTACGACTGGCTGACCATCGGCCGCATGGGCAACCTGATGGGCGCGCTGAAGGTCGAGCACCCGGGCACGCAGAACCAGCGCTTCACCTTTGACGAGTTCAACGAGCAGTTCAAGCAGCAGTTCGGTTACGCGCTGGGCGCGTAAACCGAACTGCCCGCGCATCTGTTCGGTGGGTGTCGACCTTGGTCGACACGCTGTGCTCTGGTAGGTGTCGACCTTGGTCGACACTGCCGGCCAGCGGCCGGCACTACCCCTTCTGCTGCCAGGCCGCCAACAGTGCACGGCAATCGGCGAAATGCCAGTCGGCACTGCCCGGCCACGGGTTCTCCGGCAGGTTGACCAGCACGGTGTGGGTGCCCGCGGCGCGGCCACACTCCAGGTCGTAAGCGTGGTCTCCCACCATCACCGCCTCTGCCGCCGCGATGCCCCAACGCCGCAGGTGCTGCTGTAGGCCATCCGGCGACGGCTTGGGCACCGCTTCGTCGCGGCCGATGATGTCGGCATCGTCGAACAACTCCCCGACCCCGATCGCGTCCAGCGTCAGCTTCGCCAATGCATGATCGTTGCGGGTCAGGATGCCGAGCCGGCAACCAGCCTCCGCCAGCGCGCGCAGCAGCGTCACCGCGCCCGGCGCCGGGAGCGCGTCCTCGGCCAGCGCACGTTCGTGATCCAGCAACCACTCACGCTTGGCCTGCGCCGGTGCATCCGGCAGCGCCGAGATATGGTCGAGGATGTCCTCCTCCGCGGCGATCTCCAGCGCGCGGCGGATCGCGGCGAAATCATGCACGGCCACCGTCAGCGTGCCGTCCATGTCGAACACCCAGTGCCGGATCGCGGACAGCGCGTGCACTGCGCTGCCCGTCGCGATCATCACTGCCACCACTGCGGCATGCTGCTGGCGTCGACGCCACCGGTCTCGAACACCGCGGTACGTGTGCCACCGGCCTTGACCGGGAACTCGATGCTGATCGACTTGCCCTTGCGCGCCAGCTTCCACAGCGCCTTCTGGTCGGTGATGAACAGGGCGATGGCTTCATCGGTCTTCGGACGCCAGGCCGCCATGGAAATCGGCTTGCCGTCGTCCACGGTTACTTTCACCGTGCACTGCGGGCAACGGAAATCGCCGGCCTGCAGCACCAGGTAGGCATGCCGCTTCCACTCCGGATGATCGCGGAACACCAGCTGCACCGGCTTGGCGCCGCTGCCATCCACGTCCACCCGTTCCTTGCTGTAGATCTGCGCCGAAACCTGGTTGCCCTTGTTGCCCACCGGGATCTGGTTGTACTGCCACAGTGCCTGCATGCGGCGCAGGTCGCGCGCAGCATCGCCCTTGGCCTTGACCTCGTCGAAGCCGGCGGCGATGCGCTCGGCGGCGGCGGTGTCCTTGTACTGGTCCAGCAGCGAGGCGCCATGCAGGCGCGCACGCTCCCAGTCCTGTGCGGCCACGGCCATGTCGTACTGCTTGGCCACGTCTTCGGCCTTGGCTTCCCTCTGTGCCTGCACGGCGGCCGCGGCGGCTTCCTGCGCCTTGCGCTCTTCCTCGGGGTTGCTGCAGGCAGCCAGGGCCAGGGTGCAGGCGGTGAGCAGGATCAGTCGTTTCATGGCGGAGGTCCTTCGTGTTTTCGCATTTCTGTAGAGTCGAGCCATGCTCGACTCGCTCTTCAGCAGCAGTCGAGCAAGCTCGACTCTACAAAAAAGCGCCGGGGGGTGCCCGGCGCGTTTTCTTACTTGGCTTCAGCCTTGGCCAGCATGTCCTGGACCGAGGCGGTGGTGATCGGGTGGTAGCCCGGCTTGGCCTTTTCGAAGGCCTGCTTGGCCAGCTCCAGACCCTTCGGGGTCTTCACCAGTTCGGCGTAGATCGGCATGATCAGCTTGCGACGGCCGACGCGCTCGATGAACGCGGCAGCGCCTTCATTGGCCTGCTCGTAGCCGCTGCGGATCGCCAGCGGGTACCAGCGCATGGCGATCTCGCCATTCGGGGTGCCGGTGAAGTGGAAGGCCTTGTCCAGCGTGGCCAGCTTGTCCAGCGGCTGGGTCGCGCCCAGGCCGTCGATGAAGCGCACCCATTCCTGCGTGCTCCAGTCGGCGATGACCTGGCTGCTCGGCACGGTGCCGGCGCTGGCAAACGCGATGCGCGCGGTATCGACGCTGCTGAAGTTGCGCGACTGCGCCTTGGCCGCGAACGCCGGGATGCCCGGCTCATCCAGCCATGCCTTCAGCTCGGCCTCGGTCACTGCCGAGGGATTCTTCGGCAGCAGGTTCTTCTTCAGGTACTCGACGAACTGGTCGGTGTTCGCGCTCTGGAAGGCGTGGTCATCGAACCAGCCTCGCAGGAACGGATCGAAGGTTTCGCGACCGAAGCGCTGCTCCAGGAATTCCAGGAACCACGAACCCTTGACGTAGGCGACCTGGCTCAGGGCTTCGTCGGGGTCACGCTCGTTCAGCGGCGGCAGCGCCAGCGCCTGGTCGGCCGGGCTCATGTCCTTCACTTCGGCCAGCAGGTCGGTCTGGTCGATCTGCTTCTCCATCTCGGCCATTTCCTTGCCGTACAGAGCTTCGGTGATGCGGCCCTGGACGTAGGTGGTGAAGCCTTCATTGAGCCAGATGTCCTTCCAGCTGGCGTTGGTCACCAGGTTGCCCGACCAGCTGTGCGCCAGTTCGTGGGCGACCAGCGAGACCAGCGACTTGTCACCGACGATCACGGTCGGGGTGGCGAAGGTCAGGCGCGGGTTCTCCATGCCGCCGAACGGGAACGACGGCGGCAGCACCAGCATGTCGTAGCGGCCCCAGCGGTATTCGCCGTACAGCTTCTCGGCGGCACCGATCATCTTCTCGGTGTCTTCGAATTCCTTGGCGGCCTTGTTGACCATGGTCGGTTCGGCCCAGACGCCGGAGCGGCCGGAGATCGGCTCGAACACCAGGTCACCGGCGGCGATGGCCAGCAGGTACGACGGAATCGGCTGCGGCATCTTGAAGGTGTAGTCACCGTCACGCGCGGCCTTCGGGTCGTTGTCGGCGCTCATCAGCACCATCACGTCCGGGCGCGAGACCACGTGCGCGCTGTAGGTGAAGCGCACGCTCGGGGTGTCCTGCAGCGGCACCCAGGAACGGGCGTGGATGGCCTGCGACTGGCTGAACATGAAGGGCAGCTTCTTGCCCTCGGTCATCGACGGTGCCAGCCACTGCAGGCCCGAGGCGGTCGGCGCGGTGTGGTAGGTCACTTCCACCTTGGCCGGCTGTTCCGGGGCTTCGATGGTCAGCTTGCTGCCGAACACCTTGTCAGCGGCGGCCAGCTCGAACTTCAATGGGCTGCGCGCGCCATCGGCAGCGACGGCCTCGACCTTGGACACGGTCAGCTCGCGGGTGTCGAGCACCAGCTGCCTGGCATCCTTCTGCTTCCATTCCAGGGTGTAGGTGGCGGTGCCGCCGATCTGCTTCTGGTCGAAGTCCAGCTTCAGGTCCAGCGCGATGTCCTTGATGACGACCTTGTCCGGCTCGGCGTACGAGCTTTCGTCGTGGCTGCGGTTCTCGGCGTTCACGGGGGCGGCGGGGGTTTTGGCGGCAGTCGGGGCGGCGGCGGGCGCGGCCGCCTCCTGGGAGCAGCCGGCGGCCAGGGCCACGGCCAGCGGAAGGAGCATCAGCGGATTACGCATGAATCGGGACCGTTACGGGGATCAGACCGCCAATGGTACCTCCCTCCGGCCCCGCAGGCGTTGCGCGGTGCGGGGTAATGGCGGCGGGAGCGCGGTACGGGCGGCCGGGGCCGGCGCTGCGCCTCGGGCGCAGGCCAACCAAGGTTGGCCTCTACCGGAATGGCGGCGGATGCGGTACGGGCGGCCGGGGCTGCGCCGCGCCTCGGGCGCATGCCAACCAAGGTTGGCTTCTACAGGTAGGTGCCAACCTTGGTTGGCACGGATGTGTCAGCGCCCGGTGCAAGCGTGTGCCAACCAAGGTTGGCACCTACCAGAGCAGGAACTACAGCTTGTAGCCGGAGTGGATCGAGACGATGCCGCCGGTCAGGTTCTTGTAGTGGCAGCGCTCGAAGCCGGCCTGCCCCATCATCGCCTTCAGCTCATCCTGCGGCGGGTGCTTGCGGATGCTTTCGGCCAGGTACTGGTAGCTGTCCGAATCGTTGGCGAACAGCTTGCCCAGCTTCGGCAGGATCTTGAACGAGTGGAAGTCGTAGATCGGCTTGAACCAGTCGGCGGTGACTTCGGAGAATTCCAGCACGCGGGCCTGGCCGCCCACCTTCAGCACGCGGTACATCTCGCGCAGGCCAGCGTCC
Source organism: Stenotrophomonas sp. SMYL11 (assembly GCF_036320005.1). Taxonomy (NCBI): domain Bacteria; kingdom Pseudomonadati; phylum Pseudomonadota; class Gammaproteobacteria; order Lysobacterales; family Lysobacteraceae; genus Stenotrophomonas; species Stenotrophomonas sp. SMYL11. Next base: position 5,755 of record NZ_JAWIRS010000013.1, on the reverse strand, counting down.
TTGTCGGTCACGTTGCGCAGGCCGAAGGCGATGGTCACCAGGTCGAAGCTGTTGTCCGGGAACGGCAGGGCCTCGGCGTTGCACTGCACGTAGTCCAGGCCGAGCACCAGGCCGCGGTTGGTCAGGCGGTCACGGCCGACGGACAGCATGCCGGCGTTGATGTCGCCCAGCACCACCGAGCCCTCGGCGCCAACGCGTTCCTTCAGCAGGGCGGCGATATCGCCGGTGCCGCCGGCCAGGTCGAGCACACGGTCGCCCGGCTTCACCTGCGCGGTCGCCACGTAGTAGCGCTTCCACGCCCGGTGCACGCCCAGGCTCATCAGGTCGTTCATCAGGTCGTAGTTGCGCGCGACCGAGGTGAACACCTGGCCGACCAGCTTCTGCTTGTCCTTGGCGGCGACGTCGCGGAACCCGAAATGGGTGGTACCGGCTTTGTAGGGGGATTCGCTCATGGCCCCGATTATCGCACCGCCGGGGGCCAGCGGCACCCCCTCCCGTATCATGGCGGGCCACGACTTACCGGAGCCCCGCATGATCACCACGCCCGACTACCAGGCCCTGCTGCAGACCGCCATTGCCGAAGCCCGCCAGGGCCTGGCCGAGGGCGGCGTGCCGATCGGCGCGGCGCTGTACCACAACGACGGCCGCCTGCTCGGCTGCGGCCACAACCGCCGCGTGCAGGAAGGCGACCCGTCGGTGCACGGCGAGACCGATGCGTTCCGCAAGGCCGGCCGCCAGCGCCGCTACCAGGACACCATCATGGTCACCACCCTGGCGCCGTGCTGGTACTGCTCGGGCCTGGTGCGCCAGTTCAACATCGGCACCGTAGTGGTGGGCGAATCGCGCACCTTCCAGGGCGGCATCGACTGGCTGCGGGAAAACGGCGTCAACGTGATCGACCTGGACAGCCAGGAATGCGTGGACCTGCTGGGCGGCTTCATTGCGCAGTACCCGGAGATCTGGAACGAAGACATCGGTGAATGATCACCACGCAGTGTGCTGTTGAACCCGCTTAATGAACGCTTCAGTGCCGGCACGCCCTAGTGCCGGCAGCGTTTGCGGCCAATGCCGTGAACCTGTGCACAGTCAGCTGCGCTGCGTGCACACGCTGCGGTAACACCCCACCCGGCTGCCGCGCCTAGGGTGGGGTTACCGGGACTTCCTTCCCCGGCGGAGCCAGCCATGTGCGCGCACGCCGTACGCCCCACGCCCGACCCGATCCTTGACGCCATCCGCGACCGCCTGCAGCAGCAATACACGCTGCACCAGCGTGGCGCCCTGTTCTGGACTGCCTACCAGGGCCTGCAGCTGGAACTGGTGCGTGGCCGTCCGCTCGACCATGAGCGCCTGTGCAATGCAATGGCCGACATCGCCGAGGACCTCGGCGCGGTCGAGCATGCGCAATTGATAGGCAATCGCAACGCCGGCTCCACATCGCGCTGACGCGGCATCCACTGCCTCATCGGCCACACTCGGATGAACCCCCACTCCCTTTCCACTCAACCGAACTGGATTGTCATGCACGCCGAAGTCCCCACCATTCCCCCGGTCATCAACGTTGACGCCGAACTTGACCACTGGCGCCGCCAGCATGCCGACGGCGCACTGCCGCATAACTCGTTCGGCTCGTACGTGCCCTGGATCAAGTTCGCCTGTGATTCGCTGATCACCCAGCCGCGCGCCAGCAATGCACAGCGCGACGAGATGTTCCAGACCCAGTACGCCCTGCAGATCATGCCGCGCCTGAGCGAAGCCCAGGCCCGCGAATTCGTCGACCGTTGCTGGCAGCACGTCTACCAGACCAGCCCGGTGCGCCTGCAGGACGCCCCGCGCCTGCGCGCCTGAGCTGCACAGCCCCTGCACGAGCCGCTGCCGATCATCCTCGTCACCTGAGTGGGACGACGACGATGAAAGCACGCAACCTGTTCAATACGATCGCCAAGAAGGCCGCGGCCGCCACCGGCTCGCCGTGGACCTTCCTGGCCGCGGTAGCGATCGTGGTGCTCTGGGGCATCAGTGGCCCGGTATTCGGTTTCAACGACACCTGGCAGCTGGTGATCAACACCGGTACCACCATCATCACCTTCCTGATGGTGTTCCTGATCCAGCACACGCAGAACGCAGACACGGCCGCGATGCAGATCAAGCTGGACGAGCTGATCCGGGCGACGGCCGAAGCCAACAACGAACTGTTGGATCTGGAAGAACTGGACGAGGAGCGGCTGGAGGAGATCCGCGCCGAATACGAGCGCATGGCCCGCGAGGCCGGTGACGCGCTGCTGCGCGTGCGTGCCTGCCGCGCGGCTCCGCGCGATGATGAAGCGGTGTAGCGCGACGCTGCATGGCATGGTAATTCCCGATCAGGCCATCTATCCACGCTTGAACGCGCGCTGCACTACCACGAAGAACAGCGGTACGAAGAGCAGGCCCAGGCTGGTGCCCGCGACCATTCCGCCGAGCACCCCGATACCAATGGCCTGCTTGGCGCCTGAACCCGCCCCCGAGGACACGGCCAGCGGAATCACTCCCATGCCAAAAGCCAGCGAGGTCATGACGATCGGGCGCAAGCGGTCGCGCACGGCGTGCATGATCGCGTTGATCAGGCCTGCCCCGTGCTCCATGTGCTCCTTGGCAAACTCGATGATCAGGATCGCGTTCTTGCTGGTCAGGCCCACCGTGGTCAGCATCGCCACCTGGAAGTAGATGTCGCGTTCCAGGCCATTGATGGTATTGGCCAGCACCGCACCAAGGATGCCCAACGGAGCCGCCAGCAGCACTGCAACCGGTACGATCCAGCTCTCATACATGGCCGCCAGGCAGAGAAACACCATCAACAATGAAAGAACGTAGAGCAGCGGCAACTGGGAGCGGGAATCCCGCTCTTGGCTGGCCGCACCCGTCCATTCAATGCTGAAACCCGGGGGAAGCAGTGCGACGAGACGCTCGATTTCCCTCATCGCTTCGCCTGACGACGTACCGGGCGCAGGCTGGCCATGGATTTCCATGGCCGCCGTGCCGTTGAAGCGCTCCAAGCGCGGTGACGACTGGATCCAGTGGGTACTGCCCAGCGTATCGAAGGGCACCATGCGGGCCTGGTCATTGCGGACCGCCCACTGGCTGAAATCCTGCGGAAGCCCGCGGCTGGACGCATCGGCCTGCATGATGATCCGCTTGACCCGCCCCCTGTCCAGGAAGTCGGCGACATAGCGGCCGCCCCAACCAGCCCCCAGTTCGTTCCCGATCCGCTCGGCGGTGAGTCCATGCGCCCTGGCCTTCGCATCATCGATGCGCACCTGCAGAGCAGCCACATCCTCCATGCCGTTGGCGCGCATCTGCTGAAGCAATGGGCTCTGTGACGCAGCGGCAAGAAGCGTATCGCGCGCCTGGGCCAGGTGCGAATGTCCCTGCCCGGCATCATCCTTGAGGAAGAAGCCGAACCCGGATGCATTGCCCAGCGCGGGAATCGGGGGCGGCGCCAGCACGTGGAAATCGGCCATTCCCTGCGTTGCCAGGGCCCGGGTTGCGCGCAGTGCGATGGCTTCAGCATTGTCGGCTGAGCCGCGTCGCGCCCAGTCCTTCAGCCGGATGAAGGCAAGGCCCGCATTCTGGCCCATCCCCGAGTAGCTGTAGCCGGCGACCGTGAACATCGCCTCGGCCATGGGATCGCTCTCCAGGAAGTAGTGCTCGACCGCCTGCAATGCATGCGTGGTCTGTTGCAGTGTCGATCCCGCCACTCCGTTCACCAGCACTACCAGCGTTCCTTGATCTTCATTGGGCAGGAATGCACTGGGCAGGCGCACGAACAGCACGCCCATCAGCACGAACAGCGCCGCAACCATGCCCATGAAGCGCCACGGACGGTGGATGATGCCGCGCACGCCACGCTGGTAGCTTTCGCTGGTGCGGTCGAAACCTCGGTTGAAGCCGTTGAAGAAGCGACCGGCCAGGCCGCGATGGGCAACATGGTGCTCGCCCTTCTTCAGCGGCTTGAGCATGGTCGCGCACAGCGCCGGGGTCAGCACGATCGCGACCAGCACCGACAAAGCCATCGCCGAGACGATCGTGGCCGAGAACTGGCGGTAGATCACGCCAGTTGAGCCGCTCATGAAGGCCATCGGCACGAACACCGCCGACAGCACCAGGCCGATACCCACCAGAGCACCGGTGATCTGGCCCATCGACTTGCGGGTGGCTTCCAGCGGCGACAGGCCCTCTTCTGACATGATGCGTTCGACGTTCTCCACCACCACGATGGCATCGTCCACCAGCAGGCCGATCGCCAGCACCGTCGCGAACATGGTCAGCATGTTCACCGAGAAGCCCAGCATGGCCAGCACGCCGAAGGTACCCAGCAGCACCACCGGCACGGCGATGGTCGGGATCAGGGTGGCGCGGAAGTTCTGCAGGAACAGGTACATCACCACGAACACCAGCACGATCGCTTCGATCAGGGTCTGCACCACGCCCTTGATCGACATGCGTACGAACGGTGTGGCGTCATACGGTACTACCACCTCCACGCCTGCAGGCAAGGACGCAGACAGGCCTTCCAGCACTTGATCCACCGCTGCACGGGTCTGCAGCGCATTGGCGCCCGGCGCGAGCGTGATGCCGACGCCAGCGGCAGGCCGACCATTCAGGCGATTGCTGAACTCATAGCTTTCAGCTCCCAGTTCCACCCGTGCCACATCGCGCAGACGCAGTTCGCTGCCATCGGTGCTCGCACGGATGACAATGCCGCCCACGTCCTCTGCCGTGCGTGCCGAAGGCTCACCTTCGATATAGGCCGAGATCGGTTGTCCATTCACAGCCGGCCCCCCTCCAAGCTCGCCAAACGCAGGCTGGAGGGTCCGGCCACGCACGGCCTGGGCGATATCTTCGGCACTGACGGCATACGCCTGCAGTTTCGCTGGATCCAACCAGATGCGCAGAGCGTACTTGCCGGCGAATTCGCGCACATGTCCCACCCCAGGTACGCGGCTCAGCGTGTCCACCACCGATGATCCGACGAAATCGGCGACATCGGCGGCATCCAGGGCACCATCGGTTGATACGAATGCCACGATCTGCAGGAAGCCACTGCTGGCCTTGGCGGCGCTCACCCCGCGCATGCGGACCTGTTCGGGCAATGCCGGCATGGCCTGCTGTACGCGGTTCTGGACCTGCACCAGGGCCGCATCCAAGTCCGTGCCTGTGTGGAACACGAGAGTGACGTTGGAGTAGCCCGCATAGGAGTAGCTCTGCGAGGTGAAGTACTGCAGGCCATCAATGCCAACCAGCTGCGTCTCGATGATCTGGGTCACCGTTTCCTCGATGGTGCGCGCGGAAGCCCCGGGATGGATGGCGGTCAGCGTAATCGTGGGAGGCGCAACGTCGGGGTACATCTCCACCGGCAGCTTGAACAGGGCCAAGCCGCCGGCGAGCATGATGATGATGGCGATCACCCATGCAAAGATGGGTCGATCGATGAAAAAGCGTGCCATGGGGTTCTCCGCTTACTTCGCGTCGCCGGCCGGAGCGGCAGGCTGGGCGGCCGCTGCCGGCTTGGCCGGAGCAGCGCCCTTCTCGGTGGCCTTGACCGGCATGCCGGGGCCGATCTTCTGCAGGCCTTCGACAATGACCTTGTCGCCGGCCTTCAGACCGTCCTCGACCAGCCACTTGTCACCGACCGTGCGGCTGACCTTGACCGGGCGCACCTCAACCTTGTTGTCCTTGCCGACCACCATCGCGGTGGTGTCGCCCTTCGGATCGCGGG
>NZ_JAWIRS010000012.1:137454-147505 GCF_036320005.1 Stenotrophomonas sp. SMYL11 | reverse complement strand
GTGGAATACATCCAGTACTACAACGAAGAACGCATCAAACTGAAACTGAAAGGTCTGAGCCCGGTAAAGTACCGGGAGCAGGCCCAATCGGCCGCGTGACCCCGTCCAAGTCTCGGGGGTCACTTCACCATGGGGGCTTGGTCGCGGCATCCATGCCGCTCACACCCCCTCAACCGGACCCACCCCGCCTTCGACAGGTTTACGCGGCTGTTGGTGCCCGCTGCTGTTGGTGGGTGCCGACCGTTGGTCGGCACGGGGTCGGATCCCGTTGCGACGCGACGGGCTCTGACCCCATCCGGAAATTCGCTCTGGTAGGTGCCAACCTTGGTTGGCAGGTTTTAGTCCCAGAACACGGTCAGTACGCGATGGCCTGCGGAAGGTACGGGGGCATCGATATGCTGCCCATACGGCCAGCCTTCGCCAACGCCGTCGCACTCCAGTCCCTGCAGCCAGCCTTCCACGGTTGCGGCGTCGGCGCGGGTCAGTACGTGCACGTTCTCGGCGGCAGGCCATTCGCTGTCGTCTTCCAGTGCGCTGCCCCAGTCCTGGTGCAGGCCCACGTAGACACCTTCCACTTCCGGCTTTGCGGCTATCGCGGCCAGGCGTGCGTACAGCTCGGCAATCGGCGGGCGGCCGTAGCCCCACTGGTTCGGTGCGATGCACTCTTCGAAATCGTTGCCTTCGAAGTACGCGGCCAGCGGCACCACCGGCAGGTGGTCCGGATCGCGGGCATCGAGGCGTTCAAGCAGATCCAGCAGCTCCTGGCGGGCGCTCATGGGGCGATCCTTGCGATGGGGGGTGCGATTGTATCGGTCGCGCTCAGTAGATCGGCGTGACCTTCATCTGCGGAAGCGGGCGCGGTGCGCCGTCAGTAAGGTCCGGGCCCAGGTCCTCCCAGGTGCGTCCCTGCTCGACCATCAGCCCCCACAACTGCTGCGATGCCAGCCGCTTGTCTTCCGAGCCCAGCTTGTACGACGGTGGCGTCGGCTGGCCACTGGCAACCATCGAGTACGCTGCGCGGTAGGCCAGCACCTGTTGCGCCGGGTCATCGGTGCGCGCCACTTCCAGCGTGTAACGCTGGTAGGCCGAGGCCAGGTTGCGCCAGCGGATCCAGTAGTGGTTCTCGAACGAGAACGAACAGAAGCGCGCACCGGCCAGGCTGCCCTTGTCGGCGATGCGGGTCAGCACGTCCTGCGGCATGTCCAGGTTCATGCCGCCTTCGTCGCCCTGCAGGCTGACGTGCACAATGCGGTCGCGGTAGCCCGGTGCGCGCGCCTGCAGCAGGTCGCGCCAGTTCTGCATGGTCGCCACCACCGCGAACAGGAAACGACCCAGCTCCGCAGCGGCCAGCGGCGTGGCGATCGACTGGTAGGTGCGCTGCCAGCCGTGGCGGTTCTCGGTGGGCAGGAACACGGCATGTTCCAGCGCCTGGCGGCCACTGCTGCCGTGGCTCACATCTTCGGCATGCTGCGGGTAGACCAGATTGATGGCGAAGGTTGGCCAGCGCGGCAATGCGGCATCGAACAGGTGGATCGGGAAGTTGCTGCTGATGCCACCATCGGAGAACCAGCAGATGCGGAACGCGGTGATGACCGGGCCACAGGTCTGCCCGGCACTGGTCAGCCCTTCCATGCTGTCGGCCACGTTGTGCTCCTGGTCGGCGGCAGGTGCGGTCGGTTCACAGCGACGCTCGCGGCGCGAGGGCTCGTGCAGCGGCACCGCGCTGATCAGCAGCGGGAAGCTCAGGCTCATGCGCGTGGCCACCAGCACCGGCAGCTTCGGGCCCTGCGGCAGGTGGTAGTACTGCCGTCCTTCCACCTCCAGCGGCGGGCCGGCCTGCTTCACCAGCCACTGCACCACGCTGGCCGGGAACAGCTGCTCGAACTCCTCGCGCAGGAACCAGAACTGCGCGCCGCCCAGCGGCAGCGTGCGTGGCTCGTTGTGCGACACACAGGTGGTGATCATCTGCAGGCTGATCGCATGCGGGCTGTCCGGCTCGCCGGCATAGCGCGGCGCATCGTGCAGGTCGGCGAACGTGAGCGGTGCATCCAGCGGCTTGCCGGACAGCTGCTGCAGGCACTCGTGCAGCCACTCAGTCAATGCCGGCGTGCGTGCATCGCGGCCGAGGCCGCTGCACAGGCCCAGCAGGTTACGGCGCGCCACCCGCGCCACACGAAGCGCGGCGCCGGCCACACCCGCACCGTACGCGCACAGCAGCGACGGCAGCAGCGTGGCGGCCACGCCGCTCCAACCGCCGCCCCACCAGCCCAGGCCGAGCAGCAGCGCCAGCGACACCAGCACCTCCAGTGGCGCGATCTCGAACACCGCGATGGCCAGGCACAGCAGCTTGTGTGGCAGGCGGGCATTGCCGGTCAGCACCACCAGCAACCGATAGGCGGCGCGCGCGCCCCGTGCCGGCTGGAACAGGCTGTAGATGAAGCCGCGCCGCGACAGCAGCGCCGACACCGCCGACAGCCCGCCGTAGCCGGCATCGCCGGGCAGGTGCTCGCCGGCCTGCTGGCGGCGATCACCGCATGCCGCCGCGGCCGCTACGGCTGCGGCGATGGCGCCGGCCGAGGTGCCGCCGATGCTCTTGAATCGATACTCGCGCGCCAGCGCCAGTACCGCATTGGGGTACACGATGCCGCTGGTGATGCCACCTTTCATGACCAGATCGCAGTACTTCGCCGCCACGAGCCACCTCCCGTCTGTCGGTGCCCAGTATGGCAAGAGGCGCTCTCACAGCCTGAGAAGCGAGCCACAGCCCTGCGCTTTCATTGGCCCTTGACCATTGCCCTCGACGCGTCCACCGTGGGCACGCCGAAGGTATCCCTGCCGTGGCATTGATGGCGGCAGGGATTTAAACGGGAATCCGGTGAAGGCGCCTTGCGCGCCCATTCCGGAGCTGCCCCGCAGCGGTGAATGGAAACGAATCCTGCCAACAGCACTGGGCTCACGCCTGGGAAGCGGCAGGTAGTAGGTGGGCTGCGGCCCGTGTCCATCAGCCCGAATACCGGCCCCGGCCGGGGGACACGACCGTCCCCTGACTCGACCTGGAATCTCCGCGGGGAGGTTGCCGGGGCCGTCGTCGTCCTGCGCGTGCAGGCGGTGTGGCCGCGTGCGTCCTTTTCACGGTATCCAGCCAGACCCGTTCACCCACGCGCTGATGCATGGGCCACCGCCGTTGCCGGCGGTCCATGCGGTACCTGACGATGACCGAGCTCCAACGCCCCACCCTGACCCTGCCCGCCGACGGCAAGCGCCTGCTGCTGCATTCATGCTGCGCGCCTTGTTCCGGCGAAGTGATGGAGGCGATCACCGCCTCCGGGATCGACTACGCGATCTTCTTCTACAACCCCAACATCCATCCGGTGAAGGAGTACGAGCTGCGCAAGCAGGAGAACATCCGCTTCGCCGAACAGCACGACATCCCGTTCATCGACTGCGACTACGACACCGACAACTGGTTCAGCCGTGCGCGCGGCATGGAGAACGAGCCCGAACGCGGCATCCGCTGCACGATGTGCTTCGACATGCGCTTCGAGCGCACCGCGCTGTACGCGCACGAGCACGGCTACGACACCATCAGTTCTTCGCTGGGCATCTCGCGCTGGAAGAACATGGCGCAGATCAACGACTGCGGCATCCGCGCCGCATCGCGCTATGAAGGCCTGCAGTACTGGGACTACAACTGGCGCAAGGGCGGCGGTGCCAGCCGCATGATCGAGATCAGCAAGCGCGAGCAGTTCTACCAGCAGGAATACTGCGGCTGCGTGTACTCGCTGCGCGATGCCAACCGCCACCGCCGCGAGAATGGCCGCGAGCGGATCAGGATCGGCCTGCTGTACTACGGGCAGGACGCTGAGACGCCGCAGGGCGATTGACGTGCAGGCATGGGGCGGCCACGCTGGTCGCCCCTTCTGTTGTACCGGAACTGCCATGACCGCCCTGCCCGCCGATGTCGCCCTGCTGGTGATCGACCTGCAGCCGGACTTCATGCCCGGTGGCGCCTTGGCCTGCGACCAGGGCGATGCGCTGGTGGCACCGATTGCCGATCTGCTGGCGCAGCGCCGCTACCGCACCGTGGTGGCGACACAGGACTGGCACCCGGCCGACCACGCCTCGTTCGCCAGCCAGCACCCCGGCCGACGGCCCTTCGAGACCATCCTGCTGCACGCGCAGCCGCAGACCCTGTGGCCCAACCACTGCGTGCAGGGCAGCGCCGGTGCCGCCCTGCACCCGGGCGTGGACTGGACCGTGGCCGACCTGATCCTGCGCAAGGGCACGCGCCAGCAGGTGGATTCGTACAGCGCCTTCCGCGAGAACCACGGCCCCGATGGCGAGCGCCCGGCCACCGGCCTGGCCGGCTGGCTGCACGAACGCCGCATCCGCGAAGTGCACGTGTGCGGCCTGGCCCGCGACTACTGCGTGCTGTGGAGCGCGCAGGACGCGGTGAAGTCCGGCTTCCAGGTGAAATTCCTGTGGGAGCTGACCAAGCCGGTGACCGACGCCAACGACGCGATGGTGCGCGAGGCGCTGGGCAATGCGGGGATCGCGATCGCCTGACTCACCACCGCCGGGCACGGCCCGGCGCTACCGGTAATCCGACCCCGAAACGGTAGTGGCGGGGGGGGGGGGGGCCCCCCCCCCCCCCCGCGGGGGGGGGGGGGGGGGGGGGGGCCCCCGCTGGCCGGCAACCCCGGGATCTCTGCTGTTGCCGGCCAGCGGCCGGCACTACCGGAACACGACTGTACGATGCCCATTGAGCAGGATGCGGTGCTCCACATGGCGCCGAACGGCGCGCGCCAGCACCAGCGACTCGGTATCACTGCCCAGCCGCACCAGCTCGCGCGGTGCCATCGCGTGGTCCACGCGGGCCACGTCCTGTTCGATGATCGGTCCTTCGTCCAGATCCTCGGTGACGTAGTGCGCGGTGGCGCCGATGATCTTGACCCCGCGCGCGTGTGCCTGGTGGTACGGCTGCGCGCCCTTGAAGCTGGGCAGGAAGCTGTGGTGGATGTTGATCGCACGGCCGGCCAGCGCGCGGCACAACGTGGGTGACAGGATCTGCATGTAGCGCGCCAGCACTACCAGGTCGATGCGTTCGCGCTCGACCAGGTCGATGATCTGCTGCTCCTGCACCGCGCGCGTATCAGCGGTCACCGGCAGGTGGTGGAACGGCACCTGGTAGGACGCCGCCAGCGGCGCGAAGTCGGCGTGGTTGGACGCCACTGCGGCGATGTCGACCTTCAGCTGGCCGCTGTGGGCGCGGAACAGCAGGTCGTTGAGGCAGTGCCCCTGCTTGCTGACCAGCACCAGCAGGCGGGCGCGGCGGCGGCCATCATGCAGCTGCCAGTCCATGCTGAAGCCGGCGGCGAGCGTGGCCATGGCGGTGTGCACGGTCTCCAGCGGCAGGCCAGCATCGCGGTCGAAATGCACGCGCAGGAAGAAGCGGCCACTTTCCTCATCACCGAACTGCTGAGCGTCGAGGATGTTGCAGCCGTGATCGAACAGCAGGCCGGACACGCGATAGACGATGCCGGTACGGTCGGGGCAGGACAGGGTAAGAATGGAATCGGGGCGCATCGCCTGAGTGTAGGGCAGCGACCTGCCCCCGGGATCGATGGTCACCGATGCAACCGACCTGCTTGGTTCAGTCCCAAGCGATACTTGGGTTTCTCCATGGCAAGCTGGTCGGTCATGAACCTGTTGCAACTGATCCGCAGCTTCACCCGCACCGCAGAGACCGGCAGCATTGCCGCCGCGGCCCGCATCCTTGGCATCAGCGCCACCGCAGTCGGCCAGAACATCAACCGGCTGGAGGCACATCTGGGCGTACGGTTGCTGAACCGAAGTACGCGCCAGCTGGCCCTCAGCGAGGCCGGCGCGCTGTACCTGGCGCAGGTGCGCCACATCGAAGCCGATCTGGCGCGCGCGCAGGCGATGGTCACCTCTGGTGACATCGAACCGGCCGGGCCACTGCGCATCGCCAGCAGCAGCGCCTTTGGTCGCCACGTGCTTGCCCCCTTGCTGCCTTCGCTGCAGCAGCGCTACCCGCAACTGCAGCTGGAGCTGCGCCTAACCGATCGCGCCGTGCAACACGGCCCGGAAGCGGTGGATGCCAGCATCCGCATCGGTGCACAGTTGGAGGACGGCGTAGTCGCACGGCAGCTGGCGCGCGTGCCGTTCGTGTTCTGCGCCTCGCCGGCCTACCTGAAGGCACACGGCACCCCGCAACAACCCTCCGAGCTGAGCGGCCATCGCGGGCTGCTGCACCGCTTCCCCACCGATGGCCGGCCGCTGCGCTGGGGCCTGTTGAAGGATGGCCAGCGCGTGGACGCCGCACTGCCGCCGAGCATGGTCTGCGATGACATCGATGCGCTGGCGACGCTGGCCGCAGCCGGTGCCGGCATCACCCGGCTGGCCGCATTCGTGGCCGAGCCGTACCTGCGCGATGGCCGCCTGCAGGCGGTGTTCGGCGCCGACACTGCATGGCGCCCCGAACCGATGGAGGTCTACTTCTGCGTCAGCGACCGCCGCGATTTCACTGCCAAGATCCGCGCGCTGTTCGAGCACCTGCAGGCCGGCATGGCGCCGGCCTGGCGGGTGTGAGCCTCAGCGCGTCTTGAACACGCCGCGCGCATCGCGCGGCTCGCAGCGCAGGTATTGCGGCGCCGGTTCCACGCTGTCGCGCAATGCGGCGGCGGCATGCCACGGCCAGCGCGGGTCGTAGAGGATGCCGCGCGCCAGGGCTACCGCATCGGCGTGGCGATGGCGCAGGATCGATTCGGCCTGCTCCGGCTCGGTGATCATGCCCACGGCGATGACCGGCACGCGCACCTTGGCCTTGATCGCCGCTGCGAACGGCACCTGATAGCCCGGGCCGACGGTGATCTTCTGGCGCTCGTCCAGGCCACCGCTGGAGACATGCAGGAAGTTGCAGCCGCGCGCGTCCATCACCTGCGCCAGCGCTTCGCTCTGCACCAGATCCCAGCCGCCATCGACCCAGTCGCTGGCGGAAATACGCACGCCCACCGCGACCTTGTCTGACACTGCCGCACGCACCGCATCGAACACCTCCACCAGCAGGCGCAGGCGGTTCGGCAGCGAGCCACCGTAGCCATCGGTGCGGCGGTTGCTCAGCGGCGACAGGAACTGGTGCAGCAGATAACCGTGCGCGGCATGCAGCTCGATCAGCTCGAAGCCCAGGCGCTCGGCGCGCACCGCACTGGCGGCGAAGGCGGCGATGACCTCGGCGATGCCGGCCTCGTCCAGTTCCTGCGGTGCCGGATCGGCGGCATGGAACGGCAGCGGCGACGGCGCCACGGTGGACCAGCCACGCGCATCATCGGCCGGCAGCTGGCCACCACCGTCCCACGGACGCTTCACCGAGGCCTTGCGGCCGGCATGGCCCAGCTGGATGCCCAGCGGCATCGGCGACCAGCGGCGGACGCTGGCCAGCACCTGCGCCAGCGCGGCCTCGGTGCCGTCGTCCCACAGGCCCAGGTCGGCCCAGCTGATGCGGCCGCGCGGTTCGACGGCAGTGGCTTCCAGGATCATCAGGCCGGCACCGGACTGCGCCAGGTTGCCAAGATGCATGGCATGCCAGTCGCTGGCGCGGCCGTCTTCGGCGGAGTACTGGCACATCGGCGCGATGACGATGCGGTTGGACAGGGTCAGGGGGCCGAACGAGATCGGCGAAAACAGCTGGCTCAAGACGGTGATGAACGACGTAGGGGGTGCGTATTGCACCGCCGCACGGCCTGCGAATCAACCGTCTGGATGGATCGCTGTTTCGCGGTGGGCGGGTGGTCGGTAGAGTCGACTGTCAGTCGACTGCTTTTCCAACGGCCGTCGAAAGGCCCGCGCTGCGCGCGATAGTCGACTGACAGTCGACTCTACCCGGCCGACGGTTCGACAACCGACGCCAGCGCCTCGGCGCAGTCCCGTTCATCCTTGAACTGCAGCAGGTCGTCAGCGCGGGTGCGGCCACGGTTCAACGCCGCCACCGGCAGCCCTGCCCTGGCCGCCGCCTGCACGAAGCGGAAGCCGGAATAGACCATCAGCGATGAACCCACCACCAGCACGGCGTCGGCCTGCTGCAGGTGCTCCTGCACCGCCTGCACGCGCTCCCGCGGCACGTTCTCGCCGAAGAACACCACATCCGGCTTCAACACGCTTCCGCAGTGCGGGCACTCGGGCACCACGAACGCGGAGAAATCGGTCTCCAGATCGGCATCACCATCGGGCGCGATGCCGGCCTCCAGCGCGTCCCAGCCGGGGTTGGCGTCCAGCAGGCGCTGCTGGAATTCCTCACGGCCACTGCGGCGCTCGCAGCCCATGCAGCGCACAAGGTCCAGACGGCCATGCAGGTCGATCACGTTGTGGCTGCCGGCGCGCTGGTGCAGGCCGTCCACGTTCTGGGTCAGCAGCACCTGCAGCGTGCCGCGGCGTTCCAGCGCGGCCAGGGCCTGGTGGGTGCCGTTGGGCCGGGCCAGGCCGAACCGCGGCCAGCCGAGCAGGCTGCGCGCCCAGTAGCGCTGGCGGGTAGCCATCTCGCCCATGAAGGCCTGGTAGGTCACCGGCGGCGTGCGTTTCCACTGGCCGTCGGCATCCCGGTAGTCGGGAATGCCCGAGGCGGTGCTGCAGCCGGCGCCGGTCAGCACGAACAGGCGCTGGGCACGGTCGATGAAGTCGGTCAGTGGCAGGGTCATGGCTGCCAGATGGGGGCGCGGTGGCGCCCCCGCAAGCGCCGGTCCGTTGGCCGGGTCAGGCCGCCGGCAGCGGCGGCACCGCGATCGGGTGGCCTTCCTCGTCCAGCGCGATCATCACGAAGTGGCCGCGGGTGCACAGCTTGCGCTCGCCGCTGTGCAGGTCTTCGGCGACCAGTTCCACCTCCACCTTCATCGAGCTGCGGCCGACTTCGACGATGCGGCCGATGGTTTCCACCATCTGGCCGATGCGGATCGGCAGCTTGAAGTCGACCTGGTCGCTGCGCGCGGTCACCACGGTGCGGCGCGAGTAACGGGCGGCGGCCAGGAACGCGGCCTTGTCCATCCATGCCAATGCCTGGCCACCGAACAGGGTGCCCAGATGGTTGGTGTGGTTGGGGAAGACGATTTCGGCCATGCGCACTTCGGTGGGCGGCACGGTCTCGGGGATCGGAGTCATGGAGGGCTTCGGTGTGTGGGGTCCGGCAATTTTATGCGACCGGCGTGACGGCCATCGAAACGCATATGCAATGGCCACCTGGCAGCGGTGCCCGCGCAGGCCGCACCCGTGGCAGGCGCTACACTGCGCCACGCCCACCGCCAGGACCACCCATGCCCGCCACGTCCGACCTTCTGGCCTTTGCACTGGTCTCGCTGGCCATGGTGATCACGCCCGGGCCGAACATGATCTACGTCATCTCGCGCTCGATCTGCCAGGGGCCGATGGCGGGACTGATCTCGCTGGGCGGGGTGGCGCTGGGCTTCGTGTTCTACATGCTGTGCGCGGCGCTGGGCATCACCGCCCTGCTGATGACGGTACCGTTCGCCTACGACGCGCTACGCATCGGCGGCGCGTTGTACCTGTTGTACCTGGCCTGGCAGGCGGTGAAGCCGGGCGGCCGTTCGCCGTTCGCGGTGCGTGACCTGCCGCAGGACAGCCCGCGCAAGCTGTTCACGATGGGCTTCTTGACCAATCTGTTGAACCCGAAAGTGGCGGTGATGTACCTGTCGCTGCTGCCGCAGTTCCTGCACCCGGACAGCGAAGGCAGTGTGCTGATGCAGTCGATCGTGCTGGGCTCCACCCAGATCGCGGTGAGTGTGACCGTGAACGGCATCATCGCGCTGACCGCTGGCAGCATCGCCGGTTTCCTGGCCGCGCGCCCGACCTGGCAGGTGGTGCAGCGCTGGCTGATGGGCACGGTGCTGGCCGGGCTGGCGGTGCGCATGGCGGTGGAAGGGCGACGCTGATTGTAGAGTCGGGGGGGGGGGGGGGGGGGGGGGGGGGGGGGGGCGGGGGCGCGGGGCGGCACGCGAGCAGGGCCGGGGCGCCGCCGGGGGGG
>NZ_JAWIRS010000012.1:115690-137444 GCF_036320005.1 Stenotrophomonas sp. SMYL11 | reverse complement strand
GATTGTAGAGTCGAGCTTGCTCGACTGCTTTGCGCGAACGGCAGTCGAGCAAGCTCGACTCTACAAAGGCCAGCGTGCAGCATGACGGCCAGTAGCACTAGGCAGGCTCCGCCGGGCATGGCCCGGCGCTACCAACAAAAAACCCCGGCGTTGGCCGGGGTTTTTGTTGCGACAGAGCTGACTGGTTCGATCAGAAGTTCATGTCGAAGGCGACTTCGCCCTGCACGCCGACCTGGTAGGCCGAGACGCGGCGTTCGAAGAAGTTGGTCAGTTCCTGCACGTCCTGCAGTTCCATGAACGGCAGCGGGTTGCGCACGTTGTACTTCTTTTCCATGCCCAGCTTGGCGAAGTGCTGGTCGGCGCAGTGCTGCAGGTACTGGCGCATGTCGCGGGTGGAGATACCGGCCACGCCGCCGGACAGCACGTCCTCGGCGAACTGCACTTCGCATTCGATGGCTTCGGCCAGCATGTCGTAGACCTGCTGCTTCATCTCGTCGTCGAACAGGTCCGGTTCTTCCTCGCGGACAACACGCACCGACTCGAACGCGAACTCCATGTGCGCGCTCTCGTCGCGGAACACCCAGTTGGTGCCCGAAGCCAGGCCCGGCAGCAGGCCGCGCGAACGGAAGTAGTACACGTAGGCGAACGCAGCAAAGAAGAACAGGCCTTCGATGCACGCAGCGAAGCAGATCTGGTTGAGCAGGAACTGGCGGCGCTGTTCGCGGGTCTCGATGCGGGTCAGGTCCTGGATCGAGTCGATCCACTTGAAGCAGAAGTCGGCCTTCTTCTTGATCGAGTCGATGTTCTCCACCGCGGCGAAGGCTTTGACGCGCTCTTCCGGATCCGGCAGGTAGTTGTCCAGCAGGGTCAGGTAGAACTGCACGTGCAGCGCTTCTTCATACAGCTGGCGCGACAGGTACATGCGCGCTTCGGGCGCATTGAGGTGCTGGTACAGGTTCAGCACCAGGTTGTTGGACACGATCGAGTCGCCGGTGGCGAAGAACGCGACCAGGCGGTGGATCAGGTGGCGCTCACCCGGCGACATCTTGCTGTGCAGGTCGGTGATGTCGATCTGGAAGTTGATCTCTTCCACCGTCCAGGTGTTCTTGATCGCATTCCGGTACATGTCATAGAACTGCGGGTAGCGCATCGGGCGCAGGGTCAGTTCAAAACCGGGATCGAGCAGCATCTGCTTGGGCTTGTCGGCCATGGGTGTTTCCTTGAATTCCTGGGTGAGCCGCCGGGCATGGCCCGGCGCTACCGTGGGTGATGATCGTTGGCCGGGGTTGCCGGCCAGCGGCCGGCACTACCGCGCGGCGGTGCCGCTCTTATTGGCAGGCCTCGCAGGCTTCCGGGTTTTCCAGCGAGCAGGCGATGGCTTCGTCCGGGCTGAACACCTTGGCCGGGGCTGCGCTGCTCACCGTGGTCTTGGCGATCTTGGTGGCTGGGCGCGAACGCAGGTAGTAGGTGGTCTTGATGCCCTGCTTCCAGGCGTACATGTACATGGAGGACATCGCGCCGATGTTCGGGCTTTCCATGAACAGGTTGAGCGAGGCCGACTGGTCGATGAAGGCACCACGCTCGGCGGCCATGTCGATCAGCGAACGCATCGGCAGTTCCCACGCGGTGCGGTAGACCTCGCGCAGCGTTTCCGGAATCTGTGCAACGCCGGCGATGGAACCTTCGGCCAGCTTGATGGCATCGCGCATGTCGGCGGTCCACAGGCCCAGCTTCTTCAGCTCGTTCACCAGGTAGCGGTTGACCTGCAGGAAGTCACCGGACAGGGTCTCGCGCTTGAACAGGTTGGACACCTGCGGCTCGACGCACTCGTAGCAACCGGCGATCGAGGCGATGGTCGCGGTCGGCGCGATCGCGATCATCAGCGAGTTGCGCAGGCCGTGTTCCTTGATGCGTGCGCGTAGGGCATCCCAGCGTGCAGTGTCTTCCGGCACCACGTTCCAGGCGTCGAACTGCAGTTCACCACCGGCGGCACGGGTGTCGTTGAACGACGGGTGCTTGCCGCGTTCCTGGGCCAGCTCGCAGGAGGTTTCCAGCGCGTGGAAGTAGATCGCTTCGGCAATCTTCTTCGACAGGGCGCGGGCTTCGGCGCTGTCGAACGGCAGGCGCTTGCGGAAGAACACGTCCTGCAGGCCCATGCAGCCCAGGCCGACCGGACGCCAGCGCAGGTTGGCGCGGCGGGCGGTTTCGATCGGGTAGAAGTTCAGGTCGATGACGCGGTCGAGCTGGCGCACGGCCAGGCGCACGGTCTCGGCCAGCTTCTCGAAGTCGAACTCGTTGTGCTCGTCGAAGTGGTTGCCCAGGTTGATCGAACCCAGGTTGCACACCGCGGTTTCATCGTTGGAGGTGACTTCCAGGATTTCCGTGCACAGGTTGGACAGGTGGATCACGTTGCCCGGACGCAGGGTCTGGTTGCTGGCGCGGTTGCACTTGTCCTTGAAGGTCATCCAGCCGTTGCCGGTCTCGGCCAGCGTGCGCATCATGCGGGCGTACAGCTTGCGCGCGGAGATGGTGCGGTTGGCCTTGCCCTGGGCTTCGGCCTGCAGGTAGGCCTGCTCGAAGGCTTCGCCGAACAGGTCGGTGAACTCCGGCACGACGCGCGGATCGAACAGCGACCATTCCTGGTCGGCCTCGACGCGCTTCATGAACAGGTCCGGCACCCAGTTGGCCAGGTTCAGGTTGTGCGCACGGCGGGCTTCGTCACCGGTGTTGTCACGCAGCTCGAGGAAGTCCTCGACGTCGGCGTGCCAGGTTTCCAGGTAGACGCAGGCCGCGCCCTTGCGCTTGCCGCCCTGGTTCACCGCGGCCACGGACGAATCCATGGTCTTCAGCCACGGCACGATGCCGTTGGAGTGGCCGTTGGTCGACTTGATCAGCGAACCACGCGAACGCACGCGGGTGTAGCTGACGCCGATGCCGCCGGAGAACTTCGACAGCTGGGCGATATCGCCGTACTTGGAATAGATCGACTCCAGCGAATCCTGCGGCGAATCCAGCAGGAAGCACGAGGACAGCTGCTCGTGGGTGGTGCCGGAATTGAACAGGGTCGGGCTGGACGGCAGGTAGTCCAGGTTGCCCATGCGCTTGTACAGCGCCAGGGTCTCGGACACATCCTCGCTCAGCGCGCTGGCAATGCGCAGGAAGAACTGCTGCGGGGTCTCGATCACCTTGCGGGTGTGCGGATGGCGCAGCAGATAACGGTCGTACAGGGTACGCAGGCCGAAGTAATCGAAGTTCAGGTCCAGCGAGATGTCGATGGCATCGTTGAGCTTGCGCGCGTTGGTCTGCACGAAGTTCAGCAGGCGGTCGTTGATCAGGCCGACTTCATGGCCACGGCTGACCGACTGCGAGAAGGCGTAGATTTCCTGGCCCGAGACTTCCTTGGCGATGTAGTTGGCCAGCAGGCGCGCAGCCAGGCGGCCGTACTCGGGCTCTTCACCGATCAGCAGGGCGGCGGTGCGGATGGACAGTTCGTCCAGCTCGCGGGTGGTGGCGCCGTTGTACAGGCCGGAAATGGTGCGGGTGGCCACGCGCATCGGATCGACGGCGTGCAGGCCTTCGGAGGAACGCTGCACCGCGCGCACGATCTTGTTCAGGTCCACCAGTTCGGTCGTGCCATTGCGCTTGGTCACACTCATCGCGTTGGCCGTCGGCGGCGACGTCAACAGGAATTCGCTTTCCTTCTCGATGGTGGCGCTGGATTCGGTGGTCACGGCGTGTGTCCTCTTGGCGTGATTGGTGGGTGCTCGATGCATCGGGTGACGCAGCCCGGGACATGACAGCCCAGGATGGCAGGACGGCGTCGCAGGGGATGAGACCCTGCGCCTGCCACTGCCGTTGACGATCGCGGATGGGTACCCCGGGCACCCCCTGGAATTGGGGTTGCTGCGACCGACGGCCACAAGATAGTGGGGGTAATGGGGTCCGTCAACGCCAAATGTAGTGAAATTCGGCAATCCCTTGCGCCGCAAGGATCGTGCCATCGGCGCCCGGATCAGACGTTTCAGACCTGCCGGAACGGGCTGCGCAGTCAAGCCCGAAAGGCGTCATCGCGGTGGTACAACGCACCGCGAAAACGGAACAATGACAGCTTCACATGACAGTGATGAAACTGGCTAGGGACAACCCTGTGGATAGGTGGTGGGCAGCCGGTGGGAAAGCCGGTATGGCCGGATGAATCGCCACCGGGCAGTGACTTTCGGCGGGTGACGGCACTTTGCGGGCGCGGGATGCTGGGGCCCTGCACTGACGGAAAGGATTCCTACCATGCGCCTGCCCCTGCCCGCCCTGGCCTTGCTGGCCTGCCTGGCCACCGCCCCGGTGCTGGCCGGCGACGCCCCGAAGCTGCGCTCGGACCAGTGCGGCATGCGCACCGACTACGACGTGCTGGTGGACAGCGGCGGCATCTGGCTGCGGCATGGCCCGCAGGCGCCGCACGAGGTGGTGTTCCACGATGGCGTGCTGAGCCTGGACGACACGGTCGTGCCGGTCAGCGAGGCCGACGCCGCCCGCCTGCGGCAGATGGAGGCCGGGGCGCGGCAGCTGATGCGGGCGGCCACGGCGCTGGCCCATGAAGTGAGCGGACTGAGCTTCGACGTGCTCGACGGGGTCTATGAGAGCCTCACCGGCACCGCCAACAGCCGCAAGGTCCGGCGCCTGCGCCGGCAGGCCGATGACTGGATCGGCGGCACGCTGGGCAAGGGTTACTGGGAACAGGCGGTGTTCGGGCCGGGCTTCGAGGCCAAGGTGCAGGACATGGCCGAGTCGCTGTCCGCGTCCATCGCCCGCAGCATGTTGTGGCAGATGGTCACCGGCCGCAGCGATGCGATGGAGGAACGCGCCGACCGCCTGGACGCGCAGATGGAAAAGCAGCTGGAAGGCCGCGTCGAGCGCATCGAGGCCCGCGCGCAGGCGCTGTGCCCGCTGGTGGCCGCCGTGGCCGAGGCCCACGATGCGCTGGAAGTTCGGTACCAGGGGCAACCGCTGCGATTGATCGAACGTGGCGACACTCTGCAGGCGGCGGCCAGCGTGCGCGAGCAGCCGCAGGGCGATGCGGTGGCGCCGAGCCGATAGCCGGGGGTCCGATGCCGGCCAGCGGCCGGCACTACCGGATCATCGCTGGCCGGCAACGCATCCATCCGCGACGCACCGCGCTTACGCCCGGTGCGGGGTGCCCAGGTATTCGGCGCTCTGCATCTCGATCAGGCGCGAGGCGGTGCGCTCGAACGCGCCCTGCAGGCGCTGGCCGGTATACAGCTCGATCGGCGAAGTGCTGGCGGTGCAGACCAGGTTGACGTGGCGGTCGTACAGTTCATCGATCAGGTTGACGAAGCGGCGCGCGGCATCTTCGTTCAAACGGTCAAAGGCGGGGATTCCGCCCAGCAGCACCGTGTTGAACTCGTGTGCGATCTCGATGTAGTCCGACGGCCCGCGCGGGCCTTCGCACAACGCGGCGAAATCGAACCAGGCGATGCTCTTGCCACGGCCGCGGACCGGGATCTTGCGGCCCTCTATCTCGATGTTGCCGGGCTTGGCCGGCTGGCCGCCACTCAGTTCGTTCCAGCGCGTGGCCAGCCACTCATCACTGTCCGCGGCCAACGGTGCGCGGTACACCGGCGAGCGGGTCAGCGCCCGCATGCGGTAGTCCTCGGTACCTTCGGCGTACAGCTCCACGCAGAAGCGCTGCAGCAGGCCGATGGCCGGCAGGAAGCTCTCGCGCTGCAGGCCGTTGAGGTACAGGTTCTCCACCGCGGTGTTGGATGTGGTGACCAGGGTCACGCCTTCGGCGAACAGGCGCTCCAGCAGCCGCGCCAGCAGCATCGCATCGCCGATGTCGGTGACGAAGAACTCGTCCAGCACCAGCACCCGCAGGTTGCTGCGCCATTCCTGGGCAATCTTCGCCAGCGGATCGCTCTGCCCCTGGTGCTCGCGCAGGCGCTCGTGCACGCTGCGCATGAAGCGGTGGAAGTGGGTGCGGTACTTCTGCTTTATCGGCAGCCCGTCGTAGAACAGGTCGACCAGGAAGGTCTTGCCGCGGCCGACACCGCCCCAGAAATACAGGCCCTTCACCGGCTCGGGCTTCTTCCAGAACGAGGACAGGCGGTCCAGCCAACCGTCCTCGGCACTGTCCAGCAGGCCCAGGTGGATGCGGTCCAGTTCGGCCAGCGCCGCGTGCTGGGCCGGGTCGTTCTGCCAGTCGCCACGGGCAACCCCTTCCGCGTACCGCTGCGACGGGGTCAACTCGGTTGCACTCATGCCGCCGCGCCCAGCCAGTGCTTGACGCCGTGGGTCAGCGCCCCGCGCAGATCGATCAGCTTGCGGTGGAAGAAGTGGCTGGTCTCTGGCATGCGCACCAGCTCATGCGGGACGTCCAGCGTGTCCAGCCACTGGTAGACGGCCTGCGGGTCGACGATCTCGTCCTGCTCGCCCTGGATCACCAGCCAGCGGGCCGGCGGCGCGATGCCATCGAAGTCCCAGCGACCGGCCGGCGGCGCGATCGAGATCAGCGCTTCCGGCTGCAGCGCGGCAGCAGCCTTCAGCGACACGAACGCGCCGAAGCTGAAACCGGCCAGCCACAGGCGGTCGTCCGGACGCTGGCTGCGCACCCAGGCGGCGACGGCCTTCAGGTCGTCCTGCTCGCCCACGCCGCCATCGAAGGTGCCGGCCGAACCGCCGACGCTGCGGAAGTTGAAGCGCACCGTGGTGACGCCCAGCTCGCGCAGGGTGGTAGCGGTCATGGTGACCACCTTGTTGTGCAGGGTGCCGCCCTCGGTGGACAGCGGATGGCAGACGATGGCCACGACCGGTTGCGCCGGCACATCGGCCTTGGGCAGGTCGACAACCACTTCCAGCGGACCGGCCGGGCCGTCCAGTTCAAGGCAGGCAGTTTCGCCGGGGGCGACGGGGAACGAGGGCTTGTGCATGGCACCATGATACCGTCCCCCGCCCCTGCCCTGTGCCCGCCCCATGCTTTACCTGTCCCTGGCCGTGATCTGCAGCGTGCTGGTCTCGGTGTTGTTGAAGGTGGCCGCGCGCCGCCAGCTGGATGTTGCGCAGATGGTCACCTGGAACTATCTGGTGGCGGCAATGCTCACCGCCGTGGTGCTGCAGCCGCCGCTGGATGCGCTGCGCGCACCACACGCGCCATGGCTGTCACTGCTGGCGCTGGCGGTGGTGCTGCCGTCGATCTTCCTGGTGCTGGGCCGCGCGGTGGCGGTGGCCGGCATCGTCCGCAGCGACGTGGCGCAGCGGCTGTCGCTGCTGCTGTCATTGGCCGCCGCGTTCCTGTTCTTCGGCCAGACCGCCACGCCGTGGAAGCTGGCCGGTCTGGGCCTGGGCCTGCTGGCGATGGTGGCGATCAGCCTGCGCCCGCGCGGGCCGGCGGTGGCGTCCTCACCCGGCGGCTGGGGCTGGCTGCTGGGCGTATGGGCCGGATTCGCGGTGGTGGATGTGCTGCTCAAGCAGGTGGCGCTGTCCGGTACGCCCTCGATGGCAGCGGTGCTGGCCAGCTTCAGCGTGGCCTTCATACTGATGCTGGCACTGCAGCTGTGGCGGCACGCCAGTGGCCGCAGCCGGTTGGCTTGGCGCAACCTCGGTGCGGGTGCGCTGCTGGGCCTGCTCAACGGCGGCAACATTCTCTTCTATGTACATGCGCACCAAGCGATGCCGGACAGCCCGGCCACCGTGTTCGCCGGCATGAACATCGGCGTGGTGGTGCTGGGCGCGCTGGTGGGCGTGTTCGCGTTCGGCGAGGCCACCACCCGGTGGAACCGCGCCGGGCTGGCGCTGGCGGTGCTGGCGATCGGGTTGATCGCCTGGGGGTGAGCGTTGGTTGCGGCGGGCCATTTCCGCGCCCGCGGTGGGATGTCACTTTTCTTTTCGCGCGAAAAGAAAAGTAACCAAAAGAAACGCGCCGCCAGCCGCGAGCCGGTGCTGTGCACCGGTACCCTGCGCTTCTCGGTGAACCGGGGGAAGGCGCGCAGAAGTCAGCCGACTAACAGTCGGCTCTACAGGACATCGGCGCCTCTTCGCCCCTGATTCACCTGCGATGCTCGGCTCGCTTGAAGGCGGACTGAAAGGTCAAAAGCAACAGCAGGGTCAGTGCCGCCCCATGTACGCGCCCACACCCAAGCGGATGCCCAACCGCCGGGTTATTTATCGAAGCCCAGCAGCAGCGGGTCGTGGTCGGAGCTGCGCCACGGGCCCTGCACGTTGCGGCCCTGGTAGCCGCTGGCGTCCTGTTCGTCGGCGTTGCTGTGCCATTCGGCGGCGCCGGCCAGGCGCTTGGCCATGCCCGGGCTCAGCAGCGCATGGTCGAGGCGGCCGGTATAGCCGTTGTAGACGTAGCTGTAGGGATGCTCGACCTGGGCGACCTTGAATGCGTCCTGCCAGCCCAGGTCATGCAGCGTGCGGATCGGCTCTTCCATCGCGTAGGCGTTGAAATCGCCCAGCAGCACCACGTCCTTCACCTTCAAGCGGCCAGCTTCGGCCTGCACCCACTGGTTCAACTGCTTTGCCGATTCCACCCGGGTGGCATTCCAGCAGCCCTGGCCGTCGTTCTGGTCGGTATCGGCACCGCTGGCATCACGGCAGCCCTTGGACTTGAAATGGTTGGCGACCACCATGAACGGTGCGCCCTTGCCCTGGAAGGCCTGCGCCAGCGGTGCGCGGCTGTGTTCGGCGAACGGACCGTCGGTTCTGGTCAACGGCTTGCCCAGTGGCTTGAACGCGCTCCTGCGATAGATGATGCCAACCCGGATCGGGTTGCTGCCCGGCCCCTCGCCGGCATCGACGAAGGCCCACTGCTTGTCGGCAGCAAGACCGGCGTTGAGGGCACTGACCAGTTCGGCGATGGCCGACTGCGGGCCATAGCCATCGTTTTCCAGTTCCATCAACGCGGCGATGTCGGCACCGAGCGCGTTGACGGTGGCCACCAGCTTGCCGACCTGCGCCTTGTGCTCTTCCGGCGTTCGCGCGCCGCGCAGGGTCGGGAAGCCACCGCCCTGGCCATCGCCATTGAAGAAGTTCTCCAGGTTGAACGCAGCGATATGCAGGCTGCCCGGCACCGTCGGCACTGCCGGACGCTTCAGATCGGGCAACTTGAGTGCGCCCTCGACCTGCAGGCGCGGACGGCCCTGTGCATCCACGTGCACGACACCTTCCACATTGCGCAGCTGCATGCCGGTGCGCAGCACCGGGTTGGCCGGCAGGTAGGCCACGCTGGCCGGGTCGCGGGCATCGCTGCCGTCGTCCAGCAGCAGGCGGCGGCGCTGGTTGTCGGCCATCACCTGCTCATAGCCGGCAGTACCTGGCGCGGCCACTTCGGTCGGCTGCCAGAGGCGGCCATCGAAGGCCACGGTGAGCTGGCCGAAGCGCTCCAGGCCATCGGTACCGGCCAGGGTGAGCGGCGCGGCGATGCGCACGCGCTGGCCATCCAGCGCGCGCCAGTCAGCCGGCGCGGCGGTCAGCACCACGGTGGCGCTGCTGCGTGCGGCGGAAGGCGACGCGACCGGTGCGGCCTGCGGCTGGGCCTGGGCGAAGGCGCCGGCCGGCAGCAGCAGGGACAGGGCAAGGGCGAGGGAGCGGCGGCGCATCGACGGGCGATTCCTTGGAAGAGGGCGCACAGACTAACCCTGAAATGCGAAACCCCAGCGACGCGCGCGGTTTTGGCCTTGGCCGGCAAAGCCGCCGGCGGTGGACGGAGAGCGACCGGGGCGATTGGGGCGACCGGCGGGTAGAGTCGACTGTTAGTCGACTGCTCTTCCCGACACCGCCGAAAAGCCCGCGCTGCGCGCGATAGTCGACTAACAGTCGACTCTACCCCCATCAGGCCGTTCGACGGTTCGCCCGATCGCCGGCTACTTCAGGTTGCCCAGCATCCAGTCCACGGTGGCGTGGATCTGTTCTTCGGTCAGCGCCGGGTTGCCGCCCTTGGGCGGCATGATGCCGCCATCCGGGCCGGTATAGCCCTCGATGGCGTGCTTGTAGAGGGTGTCCTTGCCCTGTGCGATGCGCTTGTCCCAGTGCGAATGGTCCAGCGTCGGCGCCATGCCCACGCCGGTGGTGTGGCAGGCGGTGCACAGGTTGTCGAAGATGACCTTGCCGTCCTTGGTGCCGCCGTAGGCCACCTGCGAGGCGGCCTTGGCCAGCGCGGCGGCCTTGGCCGCGGCCTGCGCGGCGGCACCGGTGCTGCCGGCATAGACCGCGCCGGTGGGCGAAATACGCTGCTCGGTGCGCTTGGCCGCGGTCGGCGACACCTCGGGTGGAATCCGGGTGTGGATGTAAGCGGCAAGGAGGATGAGGCCGAGGGTGATGGTCGCCAGCAGCGCGATCACCATGGAGAAGCGTTTCAGGAACTCCAGATCGTAATTCCGCACTCTTCGTTACCCCTGGCTGATAGTCGTTGGACCACGGCTGAGCGACTGCGTGATGGACCGAGTATAGAACGCGCTTTGCGTGCGACAACAGGCGTCACTGCTGGTGCGGCGCAACATGCCCACCCGGTAGTGCCGGCCGCTGCCCGGCATCGCCGTCCCGCCGGATGGATCGTGCAGTAGCCGGCCAGCGGCCGGCTCTACCGAATTACCGGTGCGCCGATCGCGCGCAGGCAGAAGCTGCAGATTGCATCCACCAGTGCGTCTTCGTCGCGGTGTGCTTCGCGGCTGGGCGCGGTCGGGCCGACCATCGCCTCGGTGAAGGCGCCGACCAGGCAGGCGGCGGCCACATGCGCGTCCTGCGCCGGCAGCTCACCAGCGGCCACGCCCTCCTCCACCAGCCGCAGGAACACGTCGCCGAAGGCACGACGACCACGCATGCGCTCGGCTTCCACGTCCGGGTCGACCGGTTCGACGATGAAGGCATGCGCCAGCCCCGGCCCGGCCAGGGCGCGGCGGACGAAGGCGGTGATCGCCAGCCGCAGGCGCTCGCTGGCCACCTCCGGGCCGCTGGCGATGCGCTCCATGATCGCCACTTCATGGGCCACAGCGGCATTGAGCACCTCCACGAACAGCTCGGCCTTGGACGGGAAGTGGCGATAGATCAGGCCGGTGGACACCCCAGCCTGGGTCGCCACCGCGGTCACCGGTGCGTTGCGCCAGCCGCCGGTGGCGACCAGCTCGCGGGTAGCCAGCAGGATCCGTTCACGGGCCCCGGCCAAGCGTTCTTCCATCAGTGCAGAGCGTTTGTAGGCCATGTTTTGATTCTAGTTTCAATTTTTGAATTTGTATTCACTTCTTACCCGAACCCCGTTACGCTGGGGTCCAATCGCCCGTGCGGGCAGCGGTCCTGCAGACCGCCGCCCGCTCCCCCGCCGGGTGCGTCCATTTCCTGCCATCCCGCCGTGGAGCCACCACAATGCACGTGCCATCCCTGAACTTCGACCTTGGCGAAGACATCGACCTGCTGCGCCAGAGCGTGGCCCATTTTGCCGCCGCCGAGGTCGCACCGCTGGCCGCCGAGGCCGATGCCAGCAACCAGTTCCCGCTGGCCCTTTGGCCGAAGCTGGGCGAACAGGGCCTGCTCGGCCTCACCGTGGAAGAAGAATACGGCGGCACCGGCATGGGTTACCTGGCCCACGTGGTGGCGATGGAAGAAATCTCGCGTGCCTCCGGCGGCATCGGCCTGTCCTATGGCGCGCACTCCAACCTGTGCGTGAACCAGCTGCGCAAGAACGGCAACGAAGAACAGAAGCAGCGCTTCCTGCCCGGCCTGTGCAACGGCAGCCTGGTCGGCGCGCTGGCGATGAGCGAACCGGGTGCCGGTTCGGATGTGGTGTCGATGAAGCTGCGCGCCGACAAGCGCGGCGACCGCTACGTGCTCAACGGCAACAAGATGTGGATCACCAACGGCCCGGACGCCGACGTGCTGGTGGTCTACGCCAAGACCGACATGGAGGCCGGCGCCAAGGGCATCACCGCGTTCCTGGTCGAGAAGGGCATGAAGGGCTTCTCCACCGCACAGAAGCTGGACAAGCTGGGCATGCGCTCCTCGCCCACCTGCGAGCTGGTGTTCCAGGACTGCGAGATTCCCGAAGAGAACGTGCTGGGCCAGGTCGGCGGTGGCGTGCGCGTGTTGATGTCCGGCCTGGATTACGAGCGCGTGGTCCTTTCTGGTGGCCCGCTGGGGCTGATGGCGGCGGCGATGGACGTGGTGATGCCGTATGTGCACGAGCGCCACCAGTTCGGCGAACCGATCGGCAGCTTCCAGCTGATCCAGGCCAAGATCGCCGACATGTATGTCGGCCTCGGCGCCTGCCGCGCGTATGTGTATGCCGTGGCACGCGCCTGCGACCAGGGCCGCACCACCCGCCAGGATGCCGCCGGTGCGATCCTGTATGCCGCCGAGAAGGCGACCTGGCTGACTGGCCAGGCGATCCAGATCCTCGGTGGCAACGGCTACATCAACGAGTACCCGACCGGCCGCTTGTGGCGCGACGCCAAGCTGTATGAAATCGGCGCCGGCACCTCGGAGATCCGCCGCATGCTGATCGGCCGCGAACTGTTCCAGCGCACCCTGTAAGGCCACCGCGATGACCGTCCTGAACAGCCAGCTGCAACCGGGCAGCGAAACGTTTGAAAGCAACCGCGCGGCCATGCAGGCCGTGGTCGATGACCTGCATGCCACCCTCGCCCGCACCGCGCTGGGCGGCAGCGAGGCCGCACGTGCCAAGCACACCGCACGCGGCAAGCTGCTGGTGCGCGACCGCATCGACGCCCTGCTCGACCCCGGCAGCGCCTTCCTGGAAATCGCGCCGCTGGCCGCGCATGGCATGTATGAAGACGCCGTGCCCGCCGCCGGCGTGGTGGCCGGCATCGGCCGGGTCAGTGGCGTGGAATGCGTGATCGTGGCCAACGACGCCACGGTCAAGGGCGGCACCTACTACCCGATGACAGTGAAGAAGCACCTGCGCGCGCAGGAGATCGCCGAGCAGAACCATCTGCCGTGCATCTACCTGGTCGATTCTGGTGGCGCGTTCCTGCCGCTGCAGGACGAAGTCTTCCCGGACCGCGATCATTTCGGCCGCATCTTCTACAACCAGGCCAACCTGTCGGCGCAGGGCATTCCGCAGATCGCCTGCGTGATGGGCAGCTGTACCGCCGGTGGCGCCTATGTGCCGGCGATGAGCGACGAGACCGTGATCGTGCGCGAACAGGGCACGATCTTCCTGGGCGGCCCGCCGCTGGTGAAGGCAGCCACCGGTGAAGTAGTGACCGCCGAGGAACTGGGCGGCGCCGACGTGCACACGCGCATTTCCGGCGTGGCCGACCACATGGCCGACAATGACCTGCAGGCACTGGCACGGGTGCGCGCGATCATCGCCCAGCTCAACTGGCGCAAGCCGGAACCGGCGATGGCGGTGCAGGCGCCAGAGGAACCGCTGCTACCGGCGCATGAGCTGTATGGCGTGATTCCCGCCGACACGCGCAAGCCCTACGACGTGCGCGAAGTGATCGCGCGGCTGGTGGATGGCTCGCGCTTCGATGAGTTCAAGCCACGCTACGGCGCCACCCTGGTGACCGGCTTCGCGCATCTGAACGGCTATCCGATCGGCATCATCGCCAACAACGGCATCCTGTTCTCCGAGTCGGCACTGAAGGGCGCGCACTTCATCGAGCTGTGCACCCAGCGCAACATCCCGCTGGTGTTCCTGCAGAACATCACCGGCTTCATGGTGGGCCGCAAGTACGAACAGGGCGGCATCGCCAAGGACGGGGCCAAGCTGGTGATGGCGGTGGCCTGCGCCAAGGTGCCCAAGTTCACCGTGGTCATCGGTGGCTCGTTCGGTGCTGGCAACTACGGCATGTGCGGCCGCGCGTACTCGCCGAACTTCCTGTGGATGTGGCCGAACGCGCGCATCGGCGTGATGGGCGGCGAACAGGCCGCCAGCGTGCTGGCCACAGTCAAGCGCGATGGTATCGAAGCCAAGGGTGGCCAGTGGCCGGCAGCGGAAGAAGATGCGTTCAAGGCGCCGATCCGCGAGCAGTTCGAGCAGCAGGGCCATCCGTACTACGCCAGCGCGCGCCTGTGGGACGACGGTGTGATCGATCCGGCCGACACCCGCCGGGTGCTGGCCCTGGCGCTGTCGGCCAGCCTCAACGCCGCCCCGCAGCAGACGCGCTTCGGCGTGTTCCGCATGTAACCCGTGTCATGACCGAGTCTGTTGCCATGTTCACCAAAGTCCTGATCGCCAACCGTGGCGAAATCGCCTGTCGCGTCATCGCCACCTGCCGCCGCCTCGGCATCGCCACCGTGGCGGTGTATTCCGATGCCGACCGCAACGCGCGCCACGTGCGCCTGGCCGACGAAGCCATCCACATCGGCCCGGCCGCCGCGCGTGAGAGTTACCTGCGCGGCGACGCCCTGCTCGACGCCGCACGCCTGACCGGCGCGCAGGCGATCCACCCCGGTTACGGCTTCCTGTCCGAGAATGCCGACTTCGCCGATGCCTGCGCGGCGGCCGGCATCACCTTCATCGGCCCGCCGGCCAGCGCCATCCGCGCGATGGGTGACAAGAGCGCGGCCAAGGCGCTGATGGCCAAGGCCGGTGTACCGCTGACGCCTGGCTACCACGGTGACCAGCAGGCGCCGGACTTCCTGCGCGCACAGGCCGACGGCATCGGCTACCCGGTGCTGATCAAGGCCAGCGCCGGCGGCGGGGGCAAGGGCATGCGCAAGGTCGAGCGCAGCGAGGACTTCGTCGATGCGCTGGCCAGCTGCCAGCGCGAGGCGGCATCTGCGTTCGGCAACGACCACGTGCTGGTCGAGAAATACGTCGAGCGCCCGCGCCACATCGAGATCCAGGTCTTCGGCGACAGCCACGGTGAGGCGGTGCACCTGTTCGAGCGCGACTGCTCGGTGCAGCGCCGCCACCAGAAGGTGCTGGAAGAAGCACCTGCGCCGGGCATGAGTGCCGAGCGTCGTGCGGCGATGGGCAAGGCCGCGGTCGATGCCGCGCGCGCGGTGGGCTACGTCGGTGCCGGCACGGTGGAATTCATTGCCGGCCCGGACGGCGATTTCTACTTCATGGAAATGAACACCCGGCTGCAGGTCGAGCACCCGGTGACCGAGTACATCACCGGCACCGACCTGGTGGAGTGGCAGCTGCGCGTGGCCTCGGGCGAGCCGCTGCCGCTGCGCCAGGAACAGCTGGCGATCCACGGCCACGCCATCGAAGCGCGCCTGTATGCCGAAGATGCCGACCGGGGCTTCCTGCCCTCCACCGGCACCCTGCGCCGCCTGCGCCTGCCGGCGCCGTCGGCCCATGTGCGCGTGGATACCGGCGTGGAGGAAGGCGACAGCATCACCCCGTACTACGATCCGATGATTGCCAAGCTGATCGTCTGGGACGTGGACCGCGATGCCGCCCTGCGCCGCATGAGCCAGGCGCTGGCGGACTGCCAGGTGGTGGGCGTGACCACCAATGCCGGCTTCCTGCGCCGGCTGGTGAACACCGATTCGTTCGCGCACGCCAAGCTGGACACCGCGCTGATCGAACGCGAACAGGCGGCATTGAGTGCAGTGGGCGACACAGATGATGCCCTGTGGCAGCTGGCTGCGGTGGCTGCGGTTGCAAGCACGGGCGGCGCCAGCACCGACGCGCGAGATCCGCATTCGCCGTGGCAGGCCCAGGACGGCTGGCGCCTTGGCGCATCGGCACCGCGCGTGCTGCCGCTGCAGCAGGGCGAACGCAAGCACACGCTGAAGGTGTGGATGCAGGCCGATGGCTGGCGCGTGCAGTGCGATGACGCCGCGCCGGTGCAGGTGCTTGGCACGGCCGATGCGCAGCATCTGACCGTGCAGCTGGGCGAGCGCCGCTGGTCACCGCAGCTGCTGCGCGAAGGCGACCAGCTGTATCTGTTCGGCGCCGATGGCCAGCACCGCTTCACCCTGCACGATCCGGTGGGCGAATCGGACCACGCCGTGGCCGATGCCGGCAGCCTGCTGGCGCCGATGCCGGGCAAGATCGTCGCGACACTGGTCGCGGCCGGCACCGAGGTCAAGCGCGGCACGCCGCTGGTGGTGCTGGAAGCGATGAAGATGGAGCACACCCTGCAGGCACCGGCAGACGGCAAGGTGAAGGGTTACCGCGCCAAGGCCGGCGACCAGGTGGGTGATGGTGCGGTGCTGGTGGACTTCGAAGCGGCGTGAACGCCGGGGCGACGGCCGCTCAACGGCCGTCGCCCGCCGTCACCCGACCAGCGGGATCGAATTCGGCGGTGTCCAGCGTGGCACTGCGCCAGCCCAGGCCGCAGATGGCCATCGCGCTCTGGCCGATGCCGTCGAACCCGAAGGCACGATCGACATCGGCATCGTTGATGGCTGCGGTGACGAACGCCGCCAGGCCGCGCTCGGTGGCGCACAGGTACAGCAGCTGCGAGATGTGGCCGACATCCAGTGTCACCGCACGGTGCGCCTTGGCGTGGTTGCGGTACTTCCAGAAACAGCGGTCATAGCGCGGCGCCAGCACCAGCAACGCCGGCGCATCGGCGAACCACTCCTGCCCGGACAGCATCCGCCGCGCCAGCGCAGCCAGTGCCTGCGGCGGTGGCGAAGGCAACGGCAGAACGGCATGCTGTACCGGGTGGTAGTGGTACAGGCCCGGTACCAGCCCGTCTACGTTCTGCACCAGCAGGAAGCCCTCGGTGGGATGCAGGCCGCCACCGGAAGGCACGTTCTTCTTCAGGAACTCGGTATCGCGCTCGACCTTCTGCACGGCGTGGGCCATCAGCGTGCGCTGCAGCACCTGGGCCAGCAACGGCAGCGGCAGCGCGCGCTGCGGATCGAAATTGCGGCAGGTGGTGCGGCGCGCCAGCAGTGCATCGAACGCGGCCTCTTCGCTGCGCGGCAGCGGCTGGTAGTCGCCCTGCATGGGCTGCACCACCGGCGGTGGCGGCCCCAGGCGCTGGCGCAGCCCGGCAGCGGTGTCCAATCCCTGCCGACGCATGTCCTCCACGCTGTCCACGGCCTGCCATCGCGCGTGGCGATGGGCGAGCGCGGCCAACGGCCACCACTGGCTGCGCCGTAGCGCCTCGTCGCGCAACTGGTGCCCCACCTCGCTCGGCGGGTCGGTCAGCAGCAGGCCCTGCTCGACCAGGCGGGCCAGCATGGCCGGGGAGGCATCGGCGGGCGGTTCGCTCCAGCGGTGCGCGCTGAGCTCGCCCAGCAGCTGGCGCTCCTCGGCGTCCACAGGCAGCGGCTGGTCCAGATGGGCGGCCAGCGCCACCCAGCTGATCTGGCTGTCCATCTCGGCATGGCCGGCCAGCATCGCGCGCAGGTCCAGGGTGACCGCCTCGCGGGGCTCGAACATCAGGCTGGCGCAGCGGCGCAGTCGCATGGGTTTCCTTCCTTCTGCCGCACAACCGGCATAGCAGCAACGACCGCAGCGCGGCCAACTTTAGCGACGTGCAGCGCGCGGCCCTCAATGGCAGGCTGTCGCGGCCGATACGAGAAACTCCACCTACGGACGATCCCCATGAGCACCCATCCCCGCCTTTCCGCCGCAGACGCCAGCACCCTGCTGGACCACCTGATCGGCAACGACGAATTCCGCAGCCACTTCACCGCGTCGCCGGCCCAGGCGCTGGCCTCGATCGGCCTGGACGCTGCCGTCGGCGAAAACGACTGCATGAAGATCGACACCCTGGCCTCGGTCGAGGAGCTTGGCCAGGTGCGTGACGCGCTGCAGGACCACCTGTCCGGGTCGGTGGCGGCCATGACCGTGGTGTTCTGCTTCGAAGCCGGCAAGGTCGGCGAGCGGATCGACGGCTGATCCGCCATCAGGGTGCGCCGGCCGTAGCTGGCGTTGCCCACGTGGAGACGTCATACACGTTCAGCGGTTGCCACACCTGCAGGGCCGTGACCTCGGCAATGGCCTGGCCGCGATGCTGGGCCAGCCACGCCTGCTGGCGGCGCGCGGCGGCTTCATCGCCCTGTGCGCGCAGCGCGAGCAGCAGCACCACGTGTGCCTGCACGGGCTCGCTCCCATCCAGCATCGGCTCGATCAGGGAGCGTGCAGCATCGGGTCGCTGCATCTGCAGCTCATCCATGGCGCTGACGATGCGCAGCCAGCGGTCTGCGACCGGGCTGCGCAGGCTGCGCAGCAGGGGGCGCTGATCGTCCAGCCAGCGCTTGGCCAGCTCGAACTGGCCCTGGCGCTGTGCCAGGTGGACCAGCGCCAGCCACTGCAAGCCCCTGGCATTCAGCATGGGATCATCGCGCTGCTGCAGCATCGGCTGCAGCAGCGCTGCGATGGCCTGCAGTTCGGCGCGGCCAGCGCTCGAGCACAATGCCGCCACGCTGGCATGCTGCAGGCGTTGCTGCACCTGAAGGTCGACCAGCGCCGGCGCCGGTGCATCTTCGCGTATCGCCTGCTGCATCGCCGGGCAATCGCGCTGCGCGGCCGCCAGCAGCAGCTGTGCACGCAGCTTCATCCGCTGCTGCAGGGCGTCGCTGGCATGGATCTGCGGCAACAGCTCCGCTGCCTTGGCGTACTGTCCCTGCGCCACCAGCACATCCACGCCGGTCTCATCGGCGTCATCCCGGCCGCGCAGGACCTGTGCCTGCGCAAGTGTTTCCGCGGCAAGCTGCGGCTGGTTGGCAGCGATCTGTATCCGCACCAGATGGACCAGCGGATACAGCCGCAAGGGGTCCTGTGGAACTGCGGCCGCTCGCGCATAGGGCTCGGCCTCGCTGAACTGGTTGGCCTGCAGCAGGTACCAGGACGTGTTGGACAGCCCCGCGAACGAATCCGGATAGACCTTGGCCAGCGTGCGCCATTGCTCCAGCGCCCAGCCGCCTGGTTCCAGCTCGGCCATCCAGGCCTTCAGGTACAGGCGCTCGCGTGGTGGCAGGCGATCCTGCAGGTCCAGCGCATGCTGCATGGCTTCGCGTGCACGCCGCCCTTCCTCGACCCGCGCATGCAGTTTGGCCACGCCCATGTAGGCCAAGGCAAAACCAGGATCGATATCGATCGCAGCCTGGTAGAGGTTGCGTGCTTCCTCGAAGCGACGCTGGCCCAGTGCACTCTCGGCCAACGCGAATGCTCGCAGTGCACGCAAGTCCTGGGTCGATGCCCGCGGCAATGGCAGCGACTGTTCCAGGCTTGCCACCGACTCGCCCAGCCCGCGCCGCAGGCGCCCGACCACGTCGTCCACCGCGAACACCATCTGGTCGGATCGATCCGCGGTGGCGGTGAACGTCTGGATCACCTGGCCGCTGCCCGGCGCAGCGACATCGATGGCCAGCTCGTAGCCGCCGATCTTCTGCCGCACGGTCGGCAACAGCACGGCGCGGGCGCCTTCCCTTACCGCCACGTCGACGGCGGTATCGCGGCTCAACCGGGTATCGCCCGAGAGCCGCGCCATTTCCAGGCTTTCGCGGATCTTGCCCTCCGACAGCACGTTCACGTAGCGCGACTGCTCCAGGGCGATCCGGATCGCGTGCCGCATCGAGTCATCGAAGATCGGATCGCCGGTGAGGTTGTCGACATCGCCGAGCACCACCCAGTCACGTTCGGCGAACGCAATCGCCGGTTCCGGCCGCAGCAGCAGCCAGCCGCCCAGCACGGCCACCGCCAGCACCAGGCCTTCGGCAGCCAGCACCAGCGGCTGCCGCCACAGCGGCAGGTCGCGGCGCGCCTTGGCATTGGCGCGTGGCATGCGCAGCGGCGCGGAGCCGATCTCGCCTACTTCGATCACTTCCTGCACCACCGGCACGCCTTTGAAGCGCCAGCGTCCGTGCGACTTCCACAGCAGGCGCGTACCGCGCTCGCCCAATGCATCGGTGGCGCGGCGGGTCAGTGATTCGGCGACGGCCGACAACAGGATCTGGCCAGGCCGTGCCAGCATCATCAGGCGCGCCGCCATCGGCTTGGCCAGCCCTTCCACTTCCATCGACTTGGCGCCGGCGCGCACCGCTTCGGGACTGTTGTCCCAAGTCAGTACGTCACCCACATGCAGGCCGGCACGCGCGCGCAGTTCAATCGAACGCTGCTGGCCCAGCGTCTGCAGTTCGCACTGGTAGTCCAGGGCGAATCCGAGCGCATCAATCGGGCGCTCGAACAGCATGAACAATCCGTCGGAGCGGTCGATCAGCTGGCCGTGCCAGCGCTGCTGCAGCGCCAGCACCAAGCGGTCGTGTTCCTGGAACAGCTCGGCGGCAGCAACATCGCCGATGCGTTCGACCAGCAGCAGCGAATCACACAGATCGGTGAACAGCAGCGCACGCAGTTGCTGGTTGTGCGGCGTCGACGTTCCGTTGTCGCCATTCATCGCCGGTCTCTCCCGATCAAGGTATGTCCGCTGCATCCGCCCAGCGCAGGCAGTTGCCGCCATCGCGCTTGGCCTGGTACAGCGCGCGGTCGGCGTTGGCGTACCACTCGCTCCAGCCTGCCTCCGGCGCCAGCAGGCTGGCACCGATGCTGACCAGGCTGACGTGCGGCGTGCCATGACTGCGTTCGAGCAGGCCATGCACCGCGCTGAGGATGAACTCGGCCGCGTGCTGTACGATCTCATGGTTGCCACGGCGCAGGATCAGGCAGAACTCATCGCCGCCGAGGCGGCAGGCCAGGTCCTGCTCACCAGCCATCGAGCGCAGGATGTTGCCCATGCTCTGCAGTACACGGTCGCCGGCCTGGTGGCCGTGGCGATCATTGATCTGCTTGAAGCGGTCGCAGTCGATCAGCAGCAGTGCCTGCGGCAACCCTTCACGATCGGCGCGGCATTCCTGCAGGTACAGGGTGAGGCCACGACGGTTGTGCAGCCCGGTCAGTTCATCGGTACGCACCAGTTCACGGGTGTGGGTCAACTGGTGGGTGGTGATGTACAGGTTGTCCAGCGCGGTTTCCAGATCGTGGTTGCGCCGGCGCAGCTGGCTGATCAGCGCCTGCTCGTTGGTCAGCACACGCATGATCGTACGGCGCAGGAAGTAGGCGACCAGGCCGGGATCGGATTCCACCAGGCGATGGAAGTCGGCCGGGCCCAGCTCCAGTACTTCACAGTCGGCCAGCGCGCGTGCACTGGCGCTGCGCAGGTGATCGCCGACCAGCAGGCCAAGCTCACCGAAGAACTCATGCTGGCCGAGCGTCTTGATCACCAGGTCCTCGCCGAAGTCCAGTTCGATCTGGCCTTGGAGGATCACATACATCCGTTCGCCGCGATGGCCACGCTGGAACAACCATTGTCCGGCACGAAGCTTGCATGGACGGGCCAATCTGGCGAACAATGCAACCTCGGCAGCGGAAAGCAGCGCGTGCACGATCTCGGCCATCGCCACCCGGGCGATACCTGACGTCACATCACTGTTCTCGGCCGCACCCCTGCCGGTCATTCCCTGCACCCGCCGCCAGCGTCCCCTGGTGAGCCGCGGAGCATAGCACCGCTTTAAAGTGTGCGCCCTATCTCATTTTGACCCGTCTGCCGATCTTGATTGATGTGAAGATCGGTGGTGGCCCGTTCTGGTCACGGGTGTCCGGGCAAAACCCCTGCTGGATCAATCCGATGCCGGGTTTCACAGGCTTTCGGCCAAGTTGCCGGCACGCGGGGTGCGCCTGATTGACGCTGGCTGCATTCGCAGCGGTTCCATCGATACAACAACGCCGGCAGGTCCCCCGACCGGCCGGCGTTGTCTGGCCCTTCCCTGGCCACCCTGATCGCCAGGAGTCCCGGTAGTGCCGGCCGCTGGCCGGCAACCACCTGGACTCCGGGAACATCGACAGCGTGCCGGCCAGCGGCCGGCACTA